>JAWZDV010000067.1:0-46527 GCA_034142505.1 Bacteroides thetaiotaomicron | reverse complement strand
TCCTTACTGGCTGTAAGGGTTATTAACCATAAATATATTGTAGTAGAAAGAAAAGAGGAGGATCAGAAGCCATGGAACAGGAGCCAGTAGAAAAGAGGACCCGGGGAAGCCGGAGGCGGACCCCGGTGATTCTTCTGCTGTCGGCCATCTGCTGTCTGGCCGGAGCAGCCGCGGGAGGCTATGCCATCAGCCAGATGAAATTATCCCCGCCAGCCCAGCAAGGTCTGGTCTATGAGGCTAACGTCGTATCCGGCGACATTCCCGGAAAGTCAGGGGAAGAGCGGCAGAGGGAGTTAAACAGTATGGTGGAAGAGGGGATGCTTGCTATGTCCATGAATGTCACCCCGTCCGGGTCCGCAGCCGGAACCGACCGGTCCGTCAACTGGATGATCGAGAATCCCTCCAACCAGGGAAAGCTGATCCGCGTGGAAATCACCCGGGATGACACCGGAGAGAAAATCTATGAGACCGGAGCCATCCGTCCAGGGAATTACGTGGAATCCGCACCGCCCACCGCCCGGCTGACAGCCGGGGAATACCGGTGCACCGCCGTATTTTACGCCTATCAGGAAGAGTCAGAAGCATTAATCGGCCAGGCGGCCATGAAAATAAAGTTAACATTACAGGAATGAAAGGAGGTCAGCATTTATGAACCAGACAAAACCAAAACCAGAACCAAAACCAAAAATCAAAGCCGGTATCCTGGCATTTCTGCTGGCATCCGTCCTGTGCATTCCGCAGCCCCTGTCCTCCTATGGGGAAACCGTGACAGAGGAAGTGGAGTTCCCCTACGAGGATTCCAAAACAGATCAAAATTCCATTCTGACGGGAAATGTCAAGGTGGAACTGATTTCCGTTGCCCTGCCGGCCGGAGGCTTTGATTTCGAGATTGACACAGAAAAAGAATTCAGCCTGGACAATCCCGGAAACCAGATCAGGGATGCCGCCCTGCCGATCACCAACTATTCGATGGTCCCCGTGCAGGTGGAGATTTCCGAGGTGGATGACATGAAAGATACGGACGTCATCTTCCAGCCTCCCTTTACGGATCAAATCAAGCAGTCTTTCCAGCTGGTGGACCAGATCTCCAGAGTAGGGCCGAACGGGACAGGAACTGCGATCCTGGTACTGGGAGTCTCGGGCGCGACCTATGCCACGCCACAGGCCTTTGAACAAAACGCCATGATACCAGGAAGAAAGACCAGCATTTTCATCACGGAAATCCCCGCGCAGGGAACCCGGTATTTGAGTCTGTACGGAAAAGCCGCTCCGGATTTCTTCGGGGAATACAGCTTCACCGTCCGCCCCACCATCAAGATCAGCGCAGCCAGATAACAGCCGGCTGATTGATATAAAACCAAAAAACAAGAACCAAAAAAGAAAAAGGATCAGGAGGAATTGTAGAATGAGAGCAACGAAAAAAGCAGCAGTACTGGCGCTTGCCATGGGACTGGCAGTAACCGGCAATATGACTGCACTGGCAGCCGCAGAAGCACCTGCAGTGAAGACCACCGGCGGTGTCGACAGCAATGGAAAGGCAGATTCAACATTGACAGGAACCGTCAATATCACCAGCATCAAGGTAGAAGTGCCGATAGCCGCCACCTTTGACATTGACCCAAATATCGCAGTAACGGCAGGTGCTGAAGTCAAAACCGATACTGTCACTCCAGCGAACACGACCAACCAGATCACCGGCCCAACAAATTACACCATCAAAAATAAATCAAAAGCCCCGCTGGTGGTCAGCATAACCGGAATTACAACAAAAGATAAAGACGGAGGCGATACTGCAGACGCGCCAACACTGGTAAATAAAATGAACAGTCTGACAGGAAAAAATGTTCTGTTTGCCGTTCGTGCAAACGGAGAGACAATCAGCTATCCGGAAGCCGACGGAGATGCCAGTAAAAAGTGGATGATGAAAGACACAATAAGCCCAGCTGCCCCATACTACGTAAAAGGAACCACAGCAGCGGACAATGTACTGCTTGCAGACGATGGTGCAGCCGGCGGCACCGATGAACTCACCATGACCTTATACGGAGCCACAGGCGACGGCTGGAAAAACGGAAACAAATTCCAGATTATTCCGACCTTCACCATCGCTCTTCAGGAATAGTCAGACCGATCATCAGGCCCACCTTATTACGAGATAGTAGGAGGAAGAATAAAATGGCAGCAAGAATCCCATGCACCCCCTTCGGCAAGAAAATGAAAATCGCCATGGTAGAACAGGATATCCCCCAGCAGGAGTTAGCCAGACGCTTAGGAATTGCCAATTCCACCGTCAGCGACATCATTTACGGCCGTAACCAGTGCGAACGAACCAAAGAACGCATCGCCGAGACCCTTGGAATTAAATAAGAGAATTGTCTTCCCAGTCATTGTCTAATGGCTGGGAATTTTTTCTTGCATTTTTTTCCTGTTCCATTTATTGTAAAGAGTAACAGCAATCTTACCAAGGAGGTTTTTTATAATGGAAATACGCAAAAATGTGAATGAAATATCTGGAATACTGAAAGAATTTCAAAGATATTTACAGGATGAGGAGCGAGGTGCGGCTACGGTGGAGAAATATATTCGGGATGTGAGGGCATTGGTGGAGTATATAGACCGGATGGGAGATATCAAAAACACGGAAGAAGCGGTTGAAATAAGGAAACTGGATAAAGAAACGGTGCGGGAGTATAAACAGGCTTTGAAGGAACGGTATAAGATCACCAGTGCCAATTCCATGCTGGCGGCACTCAACAGCTTTTTTACATTTTTAGGGAGAGAAGAGTTGAGGGTGAAACTGTTTAAGGTACAGAAAACATTATACTTGAAACCGGAGCGGGAGATGACGGAGAAAGATTATACCCGGTTGATAGAAGCCGCCAGGAGGAGCGGGGATACGAGAATGAGTATGCTGATTCAGACCATTGGAAGCACAGGAGTGCGGATCAGCGAATTGAAATTCATTACCGTAGAATCTCTCAAGACAGGGCGGGCTGAGATCTATAATAAGGGGAAATCCCGTGTCGTATTGCTGCCGATAGAACTGACAAGACTGTTAAAAAAATATTGCCGGGAAGCGGGAATTGTGGCGGGGAGTATTTTTGTCACCAAATTTGGAAATCCGGTAAATCGAAGCAATGTAAGCAAGAAGATGAAACAGCTTGGCCGGGAAGCGGGAGTCGATCCGGAAAAAATATTTCCCCATAATCTGCGGCATCTGTTTGCGCGAATGTTTTATAATGTAGAGAAGGATGTGGTCCGGTTGATGGATCTGCTTGGGCATTCGAATATCAGCACCACAAGAATCTACACCATGACGACCGAGGATCAGCCGAGACGGCAGATGTCGCGGATGCGGATGGTGCTTGGCTGACAGCGGTTCAAATAAAAAATACCCCATAATATGCATTATGAGGTATCAAAAACGATTCTGGAAGGAAATTTCCTTCGTATTAAAATCTATTATACCCATTTTCGTAAAAATTGCAAGAGTTGAAAAGGAAAAATTTACGAAACCAGGCAATAGAAACGCAAAAATGTGGAAAATGGGGACTGGTAACGGTGATGGGGGCTCCTGGAGTCAAATCGCCTGTTTGTTGTGCCTAAAATGATGTTAGGCAGAGTCCTGCATTCTAATATCTTCTGAATTTCATTCAAATGATAAATTTATTTCCTAATAAAATGGAACAGGTTTGCTGGCTCAGAGCCGTAGAATACTCTGTAATGCATATTACAGGGTACAAACTAAAAGAGAGGTGCAAACCATGGAGACGGCCGGGATTAGAGGGGAGTCCCGCAGACGGAGCAGGAAAGAACGCGGGAAAAGAACGAGAAGGACCTCCCATTTTCAGACGGTCCGTTCGGGCGGGTTTGAGGAGTCGCAGATGATCTGTTATCTGTGGGAGATTGTGAAATCATTGGAGATGGTTCAGAACGTTCAGGGCACGAATGGCGAATTGCAGGACGTGGAGGAAGGGCTTCAAAAACTGATGAGACGGCTTCGGAGTCAGATCCAGGTGGAGATCCGGCGGTATTTTGCGCGGAGAAGACATAGAAATGTGAAGATGGTGACAGGCGCCCTGGCGGTGGTTCTCAGCATCACGGCGGTGTTTGGTTTGCTGATCGGCGTGGCCCGGGTGGACGGGGATTCCATGTATCCCTATTTAAATGATGGGGATTGGGTAGTGTACAGCAGGATCGGGTCTGAACTGCAGAGGAATGAGGTTGTTGTTTTTGAAAAGGATGGGGAAAATGTGGTAAAGAGGATTGCCGGACTGCCGGGAGATACGGTGGAGATCAGCCCGTCGGGAAACCGCGTGGTGGTGAACGGGGTACAGGTAAGGGAAACCTATATGACTTTGACAGGAACGCCAGCGGCCGGAATATTATCGGAAGATCAATATGAGAGGGAAGATGTACAGACGGGAGCTCCGCTGACGGTACTGGACGGGCAGTATCTGGTGCTGGGCGATAATCGGAGTGTTTCGATTGACAGCCGGGACAGTCATATGGGAACCGTGCCAGAGGAGACGGTGAAGGGAAGGCTATTATTGATTGTGAGAAAAGGTGGGAACCGATGGGGACAGGTTCAGGGCAGGAGCCGGTTGAATTTGGACGGGGAAAGTTAAGGGCTGAAAGGATTGGAGGAATAGAATGAGCCGTTTTGTATTACATAAGAAAGCGAAGCTTTTCAGATATGCGGTGCTTGGAATCGCGTTCATTTTGGTGGCCGGGGCCATCGGCTTTGTGGCATACAGCGTGGGAGATGTCCGGGCCAAAAGCCAGAAGCTGGTGCTGATATACACAGAGGAAGAGTTTGGTCAGTATCTGGTGGATCAGGAAAGTGAAGAATATAACTTGAACGGGAGATACCAGCTGGAGGAGGATATTGACTTAAGCTGGCTGGAGATGTCAATCGGGACCAATATAGAACCATTTACAGGGAAATTCGATGGGAATGGACATGTAATCTATGGACTGGAAAGGCCGTTATTTGGCGTGGTGGAAAATGCGGAACTGAGTAATCTGTACCTGAGCGGAGCCAATATACAGATTCCTTGTACCTATTATGATGGGGAACGGTATGTGGATGGGTATGGATCGTTGGCGGCATATGCGATTGGGGCGACAATACAGAACTGTGGGATGGATGGGGAAATCACGACGGCCAGTCCGGCAGAGGCGGAATATCTGGTGGCAAAAGCGAGTCCGGCTGATGCAGAGGAGCTGATTGGCCCAGGAGTGGAAACTCGTGGGCTGGAGGAGGAATCATTGGAATCAGCCGTTGTCGGACCTGGAGGCGGCGGACCTGGAGAAATAGAGACAGAAGGAACAGCGTTGGAAGAGACTACATCAGAAGAGATTACATCGGAAGAGACTGCGACAGAAGATATGGATGCCGGACCTGGTGTTGAGACAAATGATACCTCGATAGCTGCAGATGAAATGGAATCAGGGACCTTGGAAAACAGTGTACTGGAGTCAGCCGTCAGACCATACAGAGCCATCATCTGATCAGGAAACTGATAATGCAGCAGATGGTTCCGCCGACGGCACGAAGAGCGAAACATCCGGCAGCATATCCGGTGATACATCGGATGAATCATCCGCAGATACATTGGAAGGATCATCCGCAGGTGTACCGGAAGAATCGTCCGCTCTTCTGCCGGACACCGAATCCACAGGTGCAGCTGAGAAAATAGAAGAAAACGGAACTTCTTCCAAAGAAAAACCTGTTGGAACAGTATCATCTAAAACAGAGCATATGGGTGATTCTGATTCTGAGGCGGTATCAGCCGGGACGCCCCATCAGGATAACGATACTCCGGTGCGGGCGATGGCGGAAACGATTGGCTATCGCGAGATTGACCGGATGCTTTTAAAAATGAAAGTATCGGCTGTCGTGGAACCTGCTCCCGATTCGATTCAGCCGGCCAGTCCGTCAAATGCCAGTCCCTGTGATGCAGAGGAACCGACAGAAGATTGTGGCGCTGAACCAACAAATCCGTCCGGCCCGGTCAATTCATCAGGCGTTTCCGAACCGGAAGAAACAGTGGAATATATCGGGAATCCAAACGGTGATGTCTGCATACTGGTCACAGCAGAGCGGATTACAGTAGGAGGATTGGCAGCTCAGGTGAGTGGAGAAACGATGATTTCCAACAGCTTTGCCCTTGTGACAATCAGTTCTGCACAGCCGGGTATTGATACTTACGCCGGCGGTGCGGTCGGAGTTATGGGAATTGGCACCAGAACTGAGAACAGTTATGCAGCAGGGCTTATAGACAGTGATGACGTTACAGGAGGATTTACCGCTGTAAATGATGGAATGATACAGAATTGTTATTCCAGTATGACAGTCGGAGAACATGGAGCAATCCGCAGTGCATTTACGGCGATAGGATACGGAAGATTACAGGGTTGTGTGTATGACAGGCAGATGGCCTGTGTGGAGGAGACAGATACGCTGACGGATGATCCGATATGGGATAATGCGGCCAGTCCGCCTGATGCAGAAGTGAGAGATTTTACATTGAGAGCGATGACGACTTCTGAGATGGCTGGGCTGGAGACTGCGGTTCCTGGGAACTGGTATCTGGAGGAACAGGCATATCCGCAGCTGGAGTATTTCGCAGAGAACGGGCATGAGGAGATTGTATCTGGTTCCGGTGCGTCGGCAGTGGCGCTGATTCTGCCGGAACAATATACACTTTCGGATGCATTGAAAAAGAGTGAGTATGTGCTTCCGTCTGAAATCAACGGCCGGGAGATCACTTGGGAAACCGATGACAAAGAATTGTCAGTGATTCTACATGAGGTTCCCAGAGTAGAAAGCGCCATTGCCAGTGAGTTGGATGCTGGCAGAGCAGATACAGGGACAGAAGGAAACACTCATTCAGATCAATCATCGGCAGATGAAGCGGCAAGCGTAGAAACAGAGAGCAACGAAACAGTGAGCGAAGAAATTGAGACTGACGAAACCGATATCGGAGGCGCCCATACCGGCAGTCCCGACAACAACAGCTTCCGTCTGAAAGCCTCCGTGGGAAATGCATCCAGGAGTTTTACACTGATGGCGGAAGCCGCCGCAAGAACTGTTTATACAACCTGGGCCGACGTAGGAGCTGAAGTAGATACGGGCCTTCTGACCAGCTATCAGCCTGAAGGAGACGGAATTACGATTCCTTATCAAATCAGTACGCCGGAGGCCCTGGCATGGTTTATGTATAAGGTAAACAATGATGATGCATTTGTCTCAAGAAATGCCACCATGACGGCAAACATTAATCTATACGGGCGGAAGTACAGCAATGTAGCCGATGATGTCACCGACATCAATCAGGCGCTCCCCTGGAAGCCCATTGGTTACTATTACCAGGCCTACGGAGACACCGACGTGGTCTCGCGGGAATACAAAGGCATTTTTGATGGAGGCGGTTTTGAAATAGAAAATATGCTCATTGTGACTTCTGAGACAGAGTGCGGAGGCATGTTTGGACTGCTGGGCGGCAGTGCAGCTATTAATAATCTCACCTTTACCTCCGGCAGTGTCACCGGTACAAGTGCCAGCTTCTGCGGTCCTGCAGTTGGTTTTTGTATTGGATACAGCACGCCGACTGTGGAAAATGTTCACAACAAAGGTGTGAGTGTTCTGACAGGGAGACAGATTGGAGGCGTTATCGGAGCAACCAACGGCGCGCTGACCCTCCGACGGTGCTCCAATTTGGTGGACCTTGATGGTGCGGCTATTGCTGGGAATCGCGAGACCGGCGGAATTATCGGAGTTATTTCCACGGTGTCGGAGGGACAGGTAGTGCTAGAGAATTGCTATAATCGCGGCGATCTTACAGGATACAATACAGGAGGCATATTAGGACGAAAGGGTCAGGCTATGGCTGCCAGGCCTATTTTCCGAAGCTGTTACAGTGCCGGCAGTATCAGTAAAACCGGCGGTGGCGCCAAGGGCGGATTAATTGGCAACCCGGAAATACAGGGTTACATTTTGGAAAATTGCTATTATGACATTACCTTAGCGGATATGGGCGCGGTAGCCAACAGTAACAGAACTCCCGGCCTGACTACGGCACAGTTCAAGACCTGGGCGGCAGCGTGGCTGCTGAATGACAAAAATGTGGATGGAATCTGGACGACCGACGATAACGGTGTCAACGATGGTTACCCGGTTCTCGGGCCGGCCCTTGGCCCGCCACGGGATTGGGTGGTGATTGGCGAGAGTGTGGATGCCGGTCTTATTGGCACGAAGCCCTCTGGAGACGGTGTTGCAATGTCCTATCAAATTACCACTCCGGAAGAACTGGCGTGGTTTGCATATCGGGTAAATACATCCGGTGGAAATGAAACAATCAAAAATGCTACGATCGTCAACGCCCTCAATTTAACAGGAAGCACCTATGGAGGGACCGACTCCCAGCCAATCCCATGGGCTCCCATTGGAACACAAACCAATATCTTTGAGGGAGCCATGGACGGAAAAGGAAATGTAATCAGTTGTATGTATGTGAAATGGGACGGTTATGCGGGGATGTTTGGCTGTGTTGGAGGCGGAGCTGAGATCAGGGGGATCGGTCTTGATTCCACTTGCAGCATATCAGCAGACCTGTCAGGAACTTCGGCTCTGGACGGAACTTCGGCTCTGGTCGGAGCGGTAATTAGTGACGGGACCTCGACACCGCAGGTTTTCATTAAGAATTGCTATAATCAGGCGGCTGTGTCGGGGAAGACCGGTGTGCATACGGGGGCATTTGTGGGGACCTATGTGGGGACTAGTGGTATTGGCGGCCAGCGGATTTCCAATTGTTATACAACCGGCGTACTCACTGCGAATCAGGGAACGCCAGGGGCGATTGCGGGAACCTTTACCAATCATATTCAGACGCCGGCGGCGGGAATTGTATATTGCTATTGGAACAGAGATACCAGTAGTGTATCCGGCAGAACCTTATCGGCAACGGCAGGGACAATGGCCGTGACAGTGAGGAATACGGAGTCTAAAAGTACTTCTGATATGAATACCTCTGCCGCTGGAAATGCTGGTGGGATGCTGGGCTATTTGAATACAGAGGTGGGAAATGGTATATGGAGCCGGGATGATGCGGTCAATGACGGGTATCCTACGTTTACCAGTACGGGAGTTGCAGACTGGGAGGATGTGGCGGCGGATGTTTTGCCCCCCGGTTACAGAGATAGTTCTTCTCACCAGACGGCCGGAACTGCAGATAATCCATATCAGTTGAAGAAAGCGGAAGATTTAGCGTGGTTTGCCTGTCAGGTGAATCATGGAAGTCCTGGGATTTGTGGGGAACTCAATGCGGATATCAATCTGTTTGGTGGAACATATACCGGTACGAATTATGTAGAAGGAGATTCCTCGATGGCTGGTTTGGCACTGCTGTGGGTTCCGATAGGAACTGATACGGCGGACGGCCAGTATACGGGAACATTTTCCGGCAATGGGCACCAGATTTCGATGATGAGGGCGGATGGAAGCGGAAAGCAGGGATTGTTCGGTGCTGTGGGGGACGGTGGCAGGATATCGGAAGTTGGGATATCGGCTGGCAGCGTTACAGGAGAGACTGCCGGTGGGATCGCTGGAAGTATAGTGGGAAATGCGGTCATAGTCCGGTGTTATAACCGGGGAGGCAGTGTGGTGACTGCTGGTGCAGCAACTGGCGGGACCGTGTCATATGCCGGGGGAATCGTCGGACAGATGAGTGGCAGTGCGGGCATAAAAGACTGCTACCACCTGGACTCAATGGTATCCAGTACTGGCACCACGACGTACGCCGGAGGAATTGCCGGGGATGCAGGCGTGTCCGGCACGATTGAGAACTGTTATAACGCGTGTGGAACATCGGCGGCTTCTGCTCCCATCACCGCAGCGGGAACAGGCGGCGCGGGGTCTATCGTTGGCACAGGAGGCGTTCTTAATCAGTGTTACAGTGAAGCGGTTATGAGTGGGGATTCTTCCTATGTGATAGAGTTTGATCTCTCCTCCAATGAGAAAATCTGGGAGCAGACAGATGGACTGAATACTGTGGGAGGAACTGGTAATGCGGGAGGAACCGAGAGGACCGGGGATAACCGCGTGTGGTTTACCAGCCTTGGAGACGAGACTACCCGTGGACTGCCGACTTTTGAGGCACCGGAGATGATTGCGGTTACGCTGCCTGCGGCGGAAACAGCTGACGGAACCACGGGAAATCTGTAAAGGAAGGGGAGTACCGGGTAGTGTTAAATCAGCTGCCAACCATGAAAGCGGGAAGTCGTGAGTGTAATCTTGAGTTTGAGAATCCGGCTGTGAACCATTACAGCTCCAGGATTAACCTGTATTTATCATCCACGGGAAAGTGGCTCGGAGGAACGGGACTGGTGTCCCCCGGGCAGTATGTGGAAACGGTAGAACTGGAGAGGGAACTGGAGTCGGGAGAGTACCAGACAGTGGCTAAGATTGAACTTTTCAAGGATAAGACTTTGGCAGGCGGAATGTCCCTGGAACTGACCGTCCGGGTGATCGAATAGATAAAAGAAGACAGAGAAATGCTGGAACAGAGGCATGGACATCTCAAAACAGACTCGCAGAAGGAGCCAAACAGAGACACAAACAGGTCCCAACAGAGATATAAACAGGTTAAAACAGAGGCACAAGCAGGTCCAAACAAAGGTACAGACAGATCCAAATGCAAGCACAAGGAGACAGGAAGCAATGAAGGGAAGAAGGAATCATGCCAATTTAACAGTGGTGGCGGCAGCAGTGGTGTTCTGTGTGGCAGTGGCGGGAGGAGCCGGATATTTCGTCTATACCCATACCAGAAGCATCCAGGTGGAGGCCAGTCTGCCGCAGCTGGAGCCGGAGGCCCGGGTCCAGAGCGGAACCCTGCATGACCCGGCTGGGAGACAGGCGGAACTGGACGCTCTGGTAAAGGAAGGAATGCTGACATTCTCCATCAATGCCACCCCCACAATGCGGGACGGGGAAGCGAATCTTCTGATTGAGAATCCGCCGGATAACGGCAACCGGTTTGTGGTGACGATTCACCGGGATGACACTGGAGATAAGATATACCAATCAGGTTATCTGGACCCGGAGCAGTATATTGAGAGTGCTCCGCTGGATGCAGAACTGACTGTAGGAGAGTACCCGTGCACCGCATACTTTGATGCCTACCGGATCAGTGACAATGCCTACATTGGAAGGGCGGCGGCTAAGATAGTGCTGTATGTGCAGGGCTGAGGAAACGATGAGGAAAAGGGAACATAAAAGCAGAGGGATGGGGGAGCAGATGGAAGAGCAGATGGAAGGGCAGAAGACAGAGAAACCACAGACGACTCAGACGACTCAGACGTCAACGACACAGACGTCAACGACACAGGCGACACAGACATCACAGAGATCCCAGACGATACAGAGCCAACAGAAACGGCGTGGATCATCAAGCAGGAATAAAGTCTCCATGCTCCTGCTCCCGCTAGCCGTCCTGCTGACAGCCGGTCTGACAACGGCCGTATTCTACATAAAGGACAGCAGGAAGCCGCCGGAACCGGAAGGACTTGTCTATGAAGCCAATATCGTGCAGGGGGATATCCCCGGCAAGACAAAAGAGGAACGCCAGCGGGAACTGGACAACATCGTGGAAGAAGGCATGCTTGCCATGTCGATCAACGCCACCCCGTCCGGGAAAACCACCGGAGCAGACCGCTCCATCAACTGGCTGATCGAAAATCCCTCCAACCAGGGAAAGCTGATCCGAATCGAAGTCTGGAACGACGCGTCAAACGAAAAGATCTATGAGACCGGGGCAATACCGCCTGGAAACTATGTGGAGTCGGCGCCGCTGAACATGGAACTGCCGCCAGGAGAGTACCCGTGCACGGCCAGATTCTACGCCTACCAGGAAGAGACAGAAACCTATATCGGCCAGGCGGCGGCCCAGATCACCCTGACCCTGTATGAATGAAAGGAGGAACACGGCGTTGAAGAAACAGAATAAAAAAGTAATATTCCTGCCCCTGCTGGCAGCCGCGGTCCTGCTGTCATTCCTCCAGCCGGTCTCCCCTGCCTACGGTGCCGGTCCAGATTTCAGGCCCCAGAATAGCAAGACCAAGAGTAGCGGGATCAATAGTGGGACCAAGAATTCCGAGACCCAGAATCCTGTGTCCCAGAATACCAGGAGCCAGAATACTGTGTCCCAGAATATTACTGGTGATCCCAATACCCAGGAGACAGAAGTGGTCTTTGACAAGATCACCAACAACGAATCCCGTTCCGTGGACACGGAGCTGCTGGGAACCATCGATGTAGCCCTGCTGTCCGTAACCATGCCGGCAGACGGCTTCGAATTTCAAGTCAATCCCGCCGATGATTTTGACGCGGCCACCAATCCCGGCGGTCAGATCACCAGCCCCACGAACCTGACAGTGACCAACAATTCCGTTGTCCCGGTCCTGCTGGAAATTGCGGAGGTAGCCGATATTGAAACCGGGGATGTGGACTTCCACGGCGAGAAATTCCCCGGCGGCCCGGACCAGTCCTTCCGGCTGGTAGACCAGATATCCAAAGTGGGAAATCCGGGAACCGCGATTCTGGTACTGGGAATCGAGAATGTCCATTACCGGGACAACGCCGATTTCGAACAGTACGCCATTTATCCGGGCAGAACAGGAATCGAGATCGCCCGCCTGACAGCCGTGGGAACCGCCGGAGAAAGCGCGACATTACAGCTCTATGGAAAAGTCGCCGCCGACTTCTACGGAAGCTACCAGTTCACGGTCCGCCCCACCCTGAAAATCAGCGCAGTACGTGCCAGCCAGCACGGCTGATTCAAATAAAAAGAAATCCCTAAATACGAGGAGGAAAGAACATGAGAAAGAACAGAAAAGCAATGACAGCCATGGCACTGGCCGTAGGAATGGCAGCTGCCGCCAGCGTGGCCAGCTATGCCGCGCCATCGGCAGAGGAGACGTCCGTCAAAGCAGAAGGAACTGCCGTGACAGAAATCCTTGGAACGATTCAGGCGACCACCCTGAAGGTATCGGTCCCATTAAAAGCGGCGTTTGACATAGACCCGGGAGCCTATGAGGAGGCCACGAAGATGTCCCAGGTAACGGTAGCGCAGTCAGACAATTACGCAATCAAAAACGATTCTACGGTCCCGGTCTGGGTATACATATCCAGCATCGATGCGGGAGGTCTGGCCGGAACAAGTCCTACTAAGACAGCATCCCTGACCACAGACCCGGCTGATTTGGACACAGGGCTCAAGGTGATGCTTGCCATCAAAAGCGGCCTGACCGACCCGGCGATCACCGTAAAAGACACGGCCGCATTCTGGATACCCCCGACCTTATCAGGCGGGAAATACTACATGGATACAGCAGTAGACGGAACCACCAGCACCAATCACGGAAAAATCGAAGCGGGAACTACTATGAATCTGAATGTATACGCATTAACCAAAACAGGCTGGTCCAATGCGGACACATTCGCATTCAAGCCAACTTTTACCGTAGCAGTAAAAGACCCAACCGCACCATAAGGAGCAGAACCTAATCGAAACGAATCACAGCCAACCAATCCAGGAACTCAGGAACAAAGAAAGGAGGTCTCCTATGGCAGCCAGAATCCCATGCACCCCCTTCGGGAAGAAGATGAAGATCGCGATGGTGGAACAGGACATCCCCCAGCAGGAGTTAGCCCGCCGATTAGGCATCGCCAACTCTACGGTCAGTGACATCATTTATGGCCGGAACCAGTGCGAAAAGACGAAAGAACGGATAGCCCAAAACCTGGGTATCAAGAATTACTAAGTCCGGTAAAAACGATCCCCCGCTGCGCGGCGACAATCAATCAGGCGTACAGCGGGGGTTTTTTTGGAAAAAAATGCATAATCTCTCATAATTAGAAGAACTTTGTTCTCATTATCTGTGTCAGAGTCTAAATCATACAAAAATACTTGCAATGCCTCCCAGATGTGTTATACTTCAATAGGTAAAACAAATAACAAATAAATAGAATAGCAGAGTAGGCGTGTGCGCGTTAAGTGCCGGGTGAACAGGGAGTTGTCATCTGGACGAAAAGAATTTCTTGCGGTGCACAGGCCGCATCCCGCTGCATCGGAAGATAGGATTATTATCTCCAGTTGTAGTAAGAGGTCTGCAAAGGAGGTAATTTTTTATGAAGAAATTAGCAACTTTGTTCTCAGATTCTTATGCAGAACTAAAACAGGTGAGGACCATCACCACCACGGCCATGTTTGGGGCCATTTCGGTTGTACTTGGGTATTTTACCATTGCGATCGGGGATTATATTAAGATTGGATTCTCTACGATTGCGGGACAGATGGTGTATTATCTGTTTGGACCGGTGGTGGGAGGATGTTTTGGCGGGGCGCTGGACATTCTCAAGTATTTGATCAAGCCGACAGGAGCATTTTTCCCGGGGTGGACGTTTGGAGCGATTCTGGCAGGCATTTTGTACGGCGCGCTGCTTTATAAAAGGCCTATTACACTTCGGAGGGTGCTGTTTGCAGAGTTTTTAGTGGCGCTGGTGTGCAATGTGCTGCTGGGGACACTGTGGCTTAATCTCATGTACGGGAAGGCATTTTTTGCACTGCTGCCCATGAGAGCGTTCAAGAATCTTGTGATGTGGCCGGTAAATTCCATGCTGTTTTATACCATTGCGAAAGCGGTGGAAGCGACCGGTATTTTAAAAGTAATCCGGGTAGTAAAGGTAATACAAGGAGGAGTCAAAAATGAGTGAGAGTTGTAATCATGACTGCAATAGCTGCAGTGAGAACTGCAGCAGCAGAACGGTGGATAAATCCAGCTTTTTGGAGCCGTTAAATCCGGCCAGTTCTGTGAAAAAGGTGATTGGTATTGTCAGCGGCAAGGGCGGCGTGGGGAAATCCCTGGTGACCTCCCTGCTGGCTGTGAAGATGAACAGCCTGGGCCACAAGACGGCGATTCTGGATGCGGACATCACAGGGCCGTCTATCCCGAAGGCATTTGGCATTGAGGGCGATGTGGGCATGACGCCGGACGGGCTGATGGTTCCGGCGGTGAGCAGCACGGGAATTGAGATTATGTCCGCTAACTTGCTGCTGGACCACGATACGGACCCGGTGATTTGGAGAGGTCCGGTGATCGCGGGAGCGGTGAAGCAGTTCTGGAATGAGACGCTTTGGCAGGATATTGATTATATGTTTGTGGACATGCCTCCGGGAACCGGCGACGTGCCGCTGACGGTGTTCCAGTCTCTTCCGGTGGATGGGATTGTGATTGTCACCTCCCCTCAGGAACTGGTATCCATGATTGTGACAAAAGCGGTGAATATGGCCAGAAAGATGGACATTCCGATTTTAGGCCTGGTGGAAAATATGAGCTGGCTGGAGTGCCCGGACTGCGGAAAGAAGATATCCATCTTCGGCGAGAGCCATATTGATGAGATTGGCGCGGAGTTTGGCCTTCCGGTACTGGCGAAGCTTCCGATTACCCCGGCGGTGGCCGAGAAGGTGGACAGCGGTACGGTAGAGTATGTGGAAGTCGATTGGATGGACGAGGCCGCCCGATTGATAGAAGTGCTGTAAGCGTCAGTTTTGAGAAAAGAATTGGTTAGACAATGCAATCGGCAGACGACAGACAATACAGAAGTGGCGGTTTACAGGCGGGTCTGAGAACCACTGCATTACAGAAGAATCCAGAGGTGGTAAGATGAATATAAATATGAACCCCAACAGCGAACTGGTGCAGTCCTTTGTGAAGGTGCCGGATATGGTCCAGGTGCCGGATATTCTGGTACAGCAGGCCTTTCAGTTCCAGGAGGCCATGATGATGTATACCTGTGCCATCCGGGAAGCCAAGACGAAGCTGGAGGTGCTCAACGACGAGCTGTCGGTGAGAAACAAGCGCAATCCCATCGAGATGATCAAGTCCCGGGTGAAGAAGCCGGTCAGTATCGTGGAGAAATTACAGCGCCGCGGCCTGGAAATCTCGGTCCAGTCCATGATGGACAATCTTGACGATGTGGCGGGTATCCGGGTGATCTGTTCCTTTGTGGACGACATTTACCAGGTGGCGGAAATGCTGGTGCGCCAGGACGATGTGCGGGTGATCGCCATCAAGGATTATATCAGGAATCCGAAGGACAACGGCTACCGCAGTTACCATATGATTATTGAGATTCCGGTATTTTTCTCCAACGAGAAGAGATGTATGCGGGTGGAGGTCCAGATTCGGACCATCGCCATGGATTTCTGGGCCAGTCTGGACCACCAGTTGAAATATAAGAAGGAGCTGGCGGACGCGGCGGAGATCAGCGAAGAACTGAGACGCTGTGCGGAGGTGATTGCGCAGACGGATTTGGAGATGCTTAGCATCCGCAAGCGCATTGAGTTTCGCGAGGAGGCCAGGGAATCAGCCTCCATGAGTATTTAGAGCCGAAAGGACTGATTTTACAGATTCAGTACAGGTAGTAAGACAGGGTATCCGTGATGCGGAACCCTGTTTTTTTGTACAGAGCCACGGCGGCCGTGTTCAGACTGGATACCTGAAGGGTGATCTGGCGGTAGTCGGAGGATAGCAGCCGGATCATGACTTCCAGAAAACTTTGTCCATAACCCTTGCCCCGGTAAGCCCGTTTGATCTCAAAGCCATAGAAGTAGACGGAGTCCCCATTTGGAAGGATCATACAGGCGCCGAGGGTGCGGTCATTTAAGACCAGGGTGTAGAGATTTGTTTCCGCCTCAACAATGTAGAGGTCGTTGGAATCAGAGAATTTTCCCAGCAGATCCCCGCTGCCGGCCGGTACGGGGAGATCCAGACTCATGCTGTATTCCGAGTACCAGTACTCCGCCCCGATGGTGTCCAGAACCGCAGCGGCGGCGGGAGAGTTCCCGTCTGTCAGAAAACAGAAATCTACCACCACTCCCAGCTTTGCCTCATAGGTTTCCACAAATGCCAGCGCTTCGTCCAGCAGTTCGGAAAAATAGCCAAGACGCCGCTTCTCTGGCAGTGTATAGGCCCCGCACTCACAAACCGAATCTTCCGGAAAGAACAGAAAAACCATGGATATCAGCTTCCCATCCTCATAGCCTAAAAAATATTCCAGTCCGTCCTCCAGAGGCGCGGACAAGGTGACAGGCTCTTCCAGAGCGCAGGCCGCCGCCAGTGCCTGGATTTCTTTTTTTTGTTCCTCATTCAGAACAGATGTGTGGACGCATGAGATCATTTTTCTTTTCCTTCTTTCGTAAACATTCTACAAACATAGTAACCGCCCTCAGCCTTCTTGTCAAACAGAAAAAATGATAGGCCATCCCCTTGTAACGGAAAAAAACTAGTGGTAGAATGGGAAAAGCATGCATGACGAGGAGAGAAGAGGATGAAATACATAAAGCAGGTTCTAATCATATTTGGTATTACCATGGTGGGGGAAGTTTTAAACTTTCTGCTGCCGCTGCCGGTTCCGTCGGGGGTCTACGGATTGTTTCTGCTGCTGATTGGACTGTGCACGAAGGTGATTAAGGTCAGTGATGTGGAAGATGTGGGGAATTTCCTGTTAGATACCATGCCGATGATGTTTATTCCGGTATCGGTGGGATTGATTGAAAGCTATGGGGCTATGAAGGCTGTGCTGGTTCCGCTGGTGGTGATATCCGTGGTTTCCACCATTATTGTTATGGCAGTGACCGGCAAGATGACGGAACTGATGATCCGCCTGAGTGGTAAGAAGGGGGGAGAAAACGCATGAATGGACTGTTGATGAATTCCCTGTATTTTGGGATGGTGATCAGCGTTGGAACTTATTTATTCGGCGTGTGGCTGAGGAAAAAGGTGCCGTTGGCGATCTTGAATCCGCTGCTGGTGTCCATCATTCTCACCATCGCGTTTCTGATGGTTTTTAAAATTGATTACCAGGATTACAACGAGGGGGCCAGATATTTAAGCTATTTCCTGACGCCGGCCACTGTGTGTCTGGCGATCCCGCTATACAAACAGCTGGAACTGTTGAAGCATCATTTTGCCGCCGTGGCGGGGGGGATTGTGTCCGGGGTGCTGGCCAGCGCATTCAGTATTTTTGCACTGTCCAAGCTGTTTGGCTTAAGCCATGAGCACTACGTGACACTGCTTCCCAAGTCCATCACCACGGCTATCGGCATCGGTGTCAGCGAGGAGGCTGGCGGGATTGTGACATTGACCGTGGTCAGCATTGTCATCACCGGGATTCTGGGAAATGTGATCGCGGACGTGATATTCAAGCTGTTTAAGATTAAAGAACCGGTAGCCAGAGGACTGGCGCTCGGCACCTCCGCCCATGCCATCGGCACGGCCAGAGCGCTGGAGATGGGAGAGATCGAGGGCGCCATGTCCAGCCTTGCCATCGCCGTGGCCGGGCTTCTCACGGTAGTCGTGGTGCCAATCGTTTCCGGGCTGATCTAATTATCCATAGAAGTAACTTGAATCAGTTTATGAGTTATGCTAAAATGGGTAAGAATAAAGTATCGTAGAGGAATGTTAGTAAAAGAACGAATGAGGGTAAGATGACCAAGGAGGATAAGTGATGATTCAACGGCTGATTGAAAAGATTCAGAAAACGAAAGCGCCAATTTGTGTGGGACTGGACCCGATGCTCAGTTATATACCGGAGCATATTGTGGAAAAATCCTTTCACGAGTTTGGAGAGACACTGGAAGGGGCAGCTGACGCGATCTGGCAGTTCAATAAAGAGATTGTAGATCACACCTGTGATTTGATTCCGTCCGTGAAGCCGCAGATTGCCATGTATGAGCAGTTTGGGCTGGAGGGACTGGCGGCTTATCAGAAGACGGTGAGATACTGTCAGGAGAAGGGCCTTGTTGTCATTGGAGATATCAAGCGTGGAGATATCGGCTCCACATCAGCGGCTTACGCCACCGGCCATATCGGCCGCGTGCAGGTGGGCGGCAACAGCTTTGCGGGATTTGGCACCGAGTTTATCACGGTGAACCCCTATTTTGGAACAGACGGTGTGAAGCCGTTTGTGGATGTGTGCAATCAGGAGGACCGGGGACTGTTTATTCTGGTGAAGACTTCCAACCCGTCAAGTGGAGAATTTCAGGATCAGTTAGTGGTAAGTCCCCCTCACGCAGGTTCGGCGGACGGTGTGGTAAGTCCCCCTCACGTAAGTTCGGCGGACGGTGTAAATGAAAGACCACTTTATGAATTGGTAGCTGACAAGGTTGTAGAGTGGGGCAAGCTCAGTATGGACGGCACATACAGCAATGTAGGCGCTGTGGTGGGTGCAACTTACCCGGAGATGAGTAAGATTTTAAGAAAACTCATGCCGAACACCTACTTCTTAGTACCGGGATACGGCGCCCAGGGCGGTACGGCGGAAGATTTGAAGTACTGCTTCAATGAGGATGGACTGGGAGCCATTGTGAACTCCTCCAGAGGCATTATCGCGGCTTACAAGCAGGAGAAATACGCCAAGTTTGGACCGGAGCATTTTGCGGAGGCGTCCAGACAGGCAGTGATCGATATGGTGGCTGATATCAACAGCGTTCTGTAAAGGAGAATGCCCAAGAATACAAACAAAGGAGAATCATCCATGTCACAAGTGAAACAGATTGCAAAAGTGGTGAGCCAGGAACAGCTTCTCGCGGATGTATACAGCATGTGGATTGACACTGAGGAGATTGCCGGGCAGGCGAAGCCGGGACAGTTTATCTCGATATATACGAAGGACGGGGCCAAGCTGCTTCCGAGACCCATCAGTATCTGCGAGGTGGACCGGGCGGCCGGGAAGCTGCGGATCGTGTACCGGGTGGTGGGCGCCGGAACGGAAGAATTTGCCGGGTATCAGGCGGGAGATGACATTTCCATCATGGGACCGCTGGGCAATGGATTTCCGGAGGCAGAAGCCGGAAAACGGGCATTTTTGATCGGAGGCGGCATCGGGATTCCCCCTATGCTGGAGCTGGCAAAACAGTTAAAATGCAGCAAACAGATGATTCTGGGCTACCGGGACCAGCTGTTTTTAAATCAGGAATTTGAGCCTTACGGTGATGTCTATCTTGCCACGGAGGACGGCAGTGCCGGAACAAAGGGCAATGTGCTGGATGTTATCCGGGAACAGGGACTTGAGGCCGATGTGATCATGGCCTGCGGTCCGACCCCTATGCTCCGCGCCATCAAAGCCTATGCCATGGAGCATGGGATAGACTGTTATCTCTCCTTAGAGGAGAAGATGGCCTGCGGCGTCGGCGCCTGTCTGGCCTGTGTGTGCCAGTCTAAGGATGTGGACAGTCATTCCCATGTGCACAACAAGCGCATCTGCAAGGATGGCCCCGTATTCCGCGCTGAGGAGGTGGAGCTTTAGATGAATACAAAGGTGAATCTGGCCGGTGTGGAACTGAAAAATCCGGTAATGACAGCGTCCGGGACCTTCGGCTCCGGAGAAGAATACAGCGAATTTGTGGATTTAAATAAATTGGGAGCCGTGGTGACCAAAGGCGTGGCCAATATTCCGTGGCCGGGCAACCCGACGCCAAGAATCGCGGAAACCAGCAGCGGCATGCTGAATGCCATCGGCCTGCAAAACCCGGGCATTGATGTATTTGCCAAACGGGATATTCCGTTTTTGCGGCAGTTTGACACAAAGATCATCGTCAATGTGTGCGGGAAGACAACGGAAGATTACTTAGAGGTGGTGGAGCGTCTGGCGGATGAGCCGGTGGATCTTTTGGAGATCAACATTTCCTGTCCTAACGTGAAGGAGGGCGGAATCGCCTTCGGCCAGGACCCCAAAGCGGTGGAGGCCATCACCAGAGAAGTGAAAAAATACGCAAAACAGCCGGTGATTATGAAATTAAGCCCCAACGTCACGGATATCACCGTGATGGCGAAGGCGGCGGAAGCGGGAGGAGCCGATGTGCTTTCCCTGATCAACACGCTGACCGGCATGAAGATTGATATCCACAAACGCGCCTTTGCCCTGGCCAACAAAACCGGAGGCATGTCCGGCCCCGCGGTGAAACCGGTGGCCGTCCGCATGGTATATCAGGTGGCGCAGGCGGTTAAACTTCCTATTATCGGCATGGGCGGTATCCAGAATGCGGAGGACGCTGTCGAGTTTATTCTGGCGGGAGCCACGGCGGTGTCCGTGGGGACAGCCAATTTCTACAATCCTTATACGACGGAGGAAGTTGTGGCCGGGATTGAGGGTTACATGGAGCGTTACGGAATTGGAGATATCAACCAGCTGATCGGTGCGGTGAGGTAGATCGGGAAGGGATACATTTAGAAAAGCGAGGAGAGAACATGGAACAGTATAAGCAGGAATTTATAGAATTTATGGTGGACAGCCAGGTATTGAAGTTTGGCGAATTTACATTAAAGAGCGGACGGAAATCCCCGTTCTTCATGAATGCGGGCGCTTACGTGACCGGGACCCAGCTGAGAAAACTTGGCGAGTACTATGCGAAGGCGATTCATGACAATTACGGAACCGATTTTGACGTGCTGTTCGGGCCGGCTTACAAGGGAATTCCGCTGAGTGTAGCGACGACGATCGCGTTCAGTGAGTTGTACGGCAAGGATATCAAGTACTGTTCCAACCGGAAAGAGGTGAAGGACCACGGAGACACCGGAATCCTTCTGGGCAGTCCGATCAAGGATGGCGACCGGGTAGTGATTATCGAGGATGTGACCACCTCCGGCAAATCCATCGAGGAGACATTTCCCATCATCCAGGCACAGGGGGATGTGAAGATTCTGGGCCTGATGGTATCCTTAAACCGCATGGAGCGGGGCAAGGGCGAGAAGAGCGCGTTGGAGGAGATCAAGGAACTGTACGGCTTTGGAGCCAGCGCTATTGTGTCTATGGCGGAAGTGGTGGAGTATCTTTACAACAGAGAGTACAACGGCAAAGTGATCATCGACGATGCCATCAAGGCGTCCATCGATGCTTATTACCAGCAGTATGGTGTAAACTAAAACAGCAAAGTATAAGATAGTAAGGAGAATGGACCATGGAAAAAGTATATAAAACGATGAGAAATACCGGTGCGTCCAACATCGCCATTGGAATTATCATGATCGTGGCGGGTGTCAGCGCTGGAGTCATGGCGATTATCAGTGGGGCTGTCCTGCTGAAGAGGAAGAAAGAGATTATATTTTAAGAATTCAGGCAGTATCTGCTTTGAGGGTGGATACTGCCGTTTTCTGTCAATATGGATGGAGTATATATGATCAGAAATACAACCAGGAATCAAAAGTTTGGATGGGTTTTGTTTATTCTGTATTTAATTGCCCTGACTTATCTGATGTTCTTTGCGGAGTCCCTCGGGCGGACCGGCACGGAGCAGACACACTACGCATATAATCTGGAGCCGTTTAAGGAGATCAAACGGTTCTATCAGTATAGAGAGCAGCTTGGCATGGAAGCTGTGTTTTTAAATTTGGCTGGAAATGTCATCGGGTTCATGCCCTTTGGCTTTATCCTGCCCATCGTCAGCCGCAGGGGGCGCCGTTTCTACAATACGTTTATGCTGGGATTCGCGCTGAGCCTGTGTATTGAAACCACGCAGCTGGTCTTCAAGGTGGGAAGCTTTGATGTGGACGATCTGCTGTTGAACACAATAGGTGGAATTCTGGGTTATGTGGTATATCGGCTGGTCCAGAGATTCCGGATAAGGAGGAAGCGCCGTGCCAGGGAAAGCCGGATGGACAAAGTATAATAAAAAACGAACCGGGGAGACGAAAGAAGAGCGGGAGGCCAGAATCGCCAGAGAACTCCGGAAAGCCAAACACGCCAAAGAAGTTAATACTGTCGTCACCAACCGGGTATCCTATGTGAAGAAGCCATTTGCGGACAACAGCCGTTATTGTATCGGTCTGGCGGCGGCGGCCCTTGTGTTTCTGGGAGTGGGCCTTGCCGGATCTGTCCGTACCCAGGGACAGGCGGCCCTGACGGCGGGAGCGCTTGGCCTGTGCAGTCTGCTTGTGAGCCTGACAGCCGTCTGGTACGGGATTCGTTCGTTTCGGGAGAAAGACAAAAATTACATACTGGCCAGGATTGGCACCGGTGTCAGCGTCGTGCTGATAGTGGTCTGGATCATTATGATTATAGTAGGAATGAGGGGGTAGACCATGAAGTATCAGGAACTGTTTCGAGAGGAAAATAATGCCGTGAGAGAGCGGTATGAGCTGTCTATGGAGCGGATTTCTTCCATGGCAGGCGAGGAGACGGTGGATACGCCGTATCGGGAATATTTCCGTCAGGTGTCGGAATTTATTGTCATGACGGGAGAGTTCTATGGGATGGTGGAGTCCGGGGCTTGGGCGGCGGCGGATCTTGACACCATGAAGCGGTGGAATCAGAAGCTGTATGAGGATATTCTGCCGGAGCATTATGAGGAGAGTTATGGCAATCCGGCATTTGCGGTGAAGGAACTGGGGGACGGGTACGGCCAGTTGTTATCCTTTTTGTATGCTGAGATCCGGGGGCAGATTGTATTTGCCACGGAGAGCCGTCTGACGGAAATGACCATCTTAAATGAGACGTTTATCGAGATTTACAACCTGTTTGAGGGGGAAATGCCGACGACGGAGGCGGTGAAGGATGTGCTTTACTGGTTTGTCAGCGATTACAGTGATATGACGGTGACTTACCGGATTCGGGAGGGACTGGACGCCAGTCTTTCGTTTCTTAAGGATATTATGATGAGTAGTGATTTGTCCGACGTCCGGTATCTGTACCGGTTTGGAGAGTATGTATCCCCGGCGGAACTTGAAATTGTGGAATTTATGAACGGTCTGCCACAGGAGACGGTCGATCAGATGGCGGATACCTACACGGAGGGGTACAAAAAGGGCTTTGAGGTGATGGGACGGGATATCACGAAGAAGAAAACGGTGGCGATCCGGTGTGAGATGGGATTTGAGCGGATGGTGCGAAAGGCGGTTCTGAATTTCCGGGCAATGGGGATGGAGCCGATTCTGTTCCGTTCCGCGGTGTGGTCCATCAACCGGAATCCCAACCGGAAAAGCGGGTTCCACGGGACATCGCCGAACAAACAGTATGACTACGACCACCGGTATGACAATGCCATCTATATGAGAAAGGCGCTGACGGAGCGGAAGCTGGCAGTGCTGAAAGTGGCTTACGAGGCATACCGGAAACAGGCGTCGGAGTATGCGGGGCCGGCGGTGATTGAGACCTTTGGGGAAGATGGCTTTGCGCCGGTGAACAAGCCAGAGGCATTATCCCTGAATGAAAAACAGAAGAAGCTGAGTCTGACGTTAGCCAATGATTCGGCGAGGATTGTGAATCAGTATATTCCCGGGGATGAGACCAGCTTTACGATTATTGCGTTCCCGCGGCCGGAGATTGGACCGGACTTTCCGGAAATCTTTGAGGAGACCATCCGGATTAACACGCTGGATTACGAGAAGTATAAGGTCATCCAGCAGAACATCATTGACGTGCTGGACCGGGCGGAGCATGTGGAGGTGACCGGGAAAGGGGAGAATCAGACCAATCTGCGGATTACCCTTCATAAGCTGGCGCAGCCGGAGAGAGAGACTAATTTTGAAAACTGCGTGGCGGATGTGAATATTCCGCTGGGAGAAGTTTTTACGTCGCCGGTGCTTCAGGGGACGAGCGGACGTTTGCAGGTGAGCAGCGTTTATATTGGAGATATCCAGTTTAAGAATTTGAACATGAACTTTGTGGACGGAAAAATCAGCGATTATTCCTGCGATAATTTCGGGACCGGGGAGGAAGAACAGAAATCTGGCCGGGAGCTGATAAAACAGATGATCTTAAAGAACCATGACAGCCTGCCTATGGGGGAATTTGCCATCGGGACCAACACGGTGGCTTACGCCATGGCCCAGAAGTATGGGATCATTGACAAACTGCCGATTTTGATTGTGGAGAAGATGGGGCCCCATTTTGCGGTGGGAGATACCTGTTACAGCTGGTCGGAGGACGCGGCCGTGTACAATCCCAACGGGAAGGAGATTATCGCCAGAGACAACGAGATTTCCATGCTTCGAAAGGAGGATGTGTCGAAGGCGTATTTCAGCTGCCACACAGATATCACGATTCCTTACCGGGAGCTGGACTGTATCACGGCTGTGACGGAGACAGGAGAGCGGCTTCCGATTATTGCGGACGGCCGGTTTGTGGTGGCCGGGACGGAAGTACTGAACGAAGCGCTGGGGTAATCCTATGAAAAGTGCAGGCCGGGTGAAACAATAGGAAACGATGTCCGGTGTGAAAAAAATATTGACTAGGGGAGGAAAACCTAGTATGATAATTAATAAGTGATAGTTAATTAATAAGCTATATTTATAAGTATGACTTATTAATAATATTACTGTTAATAATGAAAGAGACGGAAATGATAAAAGAAAAGGAGAATTTACCATGGCTAAGGTTGGAATCGTAATGGGCAGTGATTCTGATATGCCTGTGATGGCACAGGCGGCAGATATTCTGGAGAAACTGGGAGTGGAGTTTGAGATGACGGTGATCTCGGCTCACCGGGAACCGGACATTTTCTTCAACTATGCGAAATCTTTAGAGGAAAAGGGTGTGAAAGTGGTGATCGCGGGCGCGGGTAAGGCGGCTCATCTGCCAGGTATGTGTGCGGCCCTGTTCCCCATGCCGGTGATCGGCATTCCCATGAAGACCTCTGACCTTGGCGGGGTGGATTCCCTCTATTCCATCGTACAGATGCCATCCGGTATCCCGGTTGCCACCGTGGCAATCAATGGGGGAACCAATGCGGGGATTCTGGCGGCGAAGATTCTGGCAACCTCCGATGAGGCGCTGCTGGGACGTCTGAAAGAGTATTCGGAGAGCCTGAAAAATGATGTGGTGAAGAAAGCGGATAAGCTGGATGAGATTGGGTACCACGAGTATCTGGCGCAGATGAAGAAGTAAGAGGCTGTGTAGAAGTGGGCACGGATTGTGAGTGGAGCAGCAGTGGACGCTGGCAGAGGCGCGAATTATCTGAGAGCCGGGAGCGTAACTGGAAGCGGCAGAGGAAGTGCCAGAACACAGCAGAACCCTGATAAAATGACGGAGGATAAGAAAGATGGATTATAAGAACGCCGGTGTGGATATCGAAGCGGGATATAAGTCAGTGGAATTGATGAAGAAACATGTGCAGGAGACCATGAGATCGGAAGTGCTGGGAGGAATCGGCGGATTCTCGGGAGCATTTTCCTTAGAGGCCATCAAGGAGATGGAGCACCCGGTCCTGCTGTCAGGAACGGATGGCGTTGGAACCAAGTTAAAGCTGGCATTTCTCATGGACAAGCATGATACGGTGGGCATCGACTGTGTGGCCATGTGTGTGAATGATGTGGCGTGCGCGGGTGGGGAACCTTTATTTTTTCTGGATTATATTGCGTGCGGCAAGAATGTGCCGGAAAAAATCGCGACGATTGTCAGCGGAGTGGCGGATGGCTGCAAGCAGTCCGGTGCGGCGCTGGTCGGCGGGGAGACGGCGGAGATGCCGGGATTTTATCCTGTTGAGGAGTACGACCTGGCCGGGTTTGCGGTTGGCGTGGCAGACCGGAAGGATCTGATTGACGGCGCGGATTTAGCGTCTGGGGATGTGCTGGTTGGTATGGCATCATCAGGCGTGCACAGCAACGGATTTTCCCTGGTGCGCAAGGTGTTTGAGAAGGAAATGACGGCCGAGGGGCTGAATACATATTATGAGGAACTGGGGAAGACCTTAGGGGAAGCGCTGATTGCACCCACTAAGATTTACGTGAAGGCTCTGAAGAGCATCAAGGAAGCCGGTGTGAAGGTGAAGGCATGCAGCCATATCACCGGGGGCGGTTTTTATGAAAATATTCCGCGTATGCTGAAAGAGGGAACCCGGGCTGTGGTGAAGAAGGACAGCTACGAGGTTCCGGCGATCTTTGGGCTGCTGGCGAAGAAGGGCAATATTGAGGAAGAGATGATGTACAATACCTTTAACATGGGTCTTGGCATGATCGTTGCCGTGAATCCGGCGGATGTGGAGAAGACAGTGGAAGCCATCAAGGCGGCTGGAGAGACGCCTTATGTGGTAGGAAACATCGAAGCCGGAGAAAAAGGAGTGACCTTATGCTGAGAATCGGGGTCATGGTTTCCGGCGGCGGAACGAATCTGCAGGCGATACTGGATGGAATCGACAACGGGACCATCCGGAATGCAAAGGTGGAGGTTGTGATCAGCAACAATGCCAACGCCTATGCGCTGGAGCGGGCCAGAAACCACGGGATTGAAGCGGTATGGATGTCACCGAAGCAGTTTGAGAGCAGGGACGCGTTTAATGAGGCGTTTTTGGAGAAAGTGGATGAGTTTCAGCTGGATTTGATTGTGCTGGCTGGATTTTTGGTGGCGATTCCGGAGGCGATGACTAAGAAGTATGAGCGGCGGATCATCAATATCCATCCATCGCTGATTCCGTCCTTCTGTGGCGTGGGATATTATGGACTGAAGGTTCACGAGGCGGCATTGGCCAGGGGTGTGAAGGTGACGGGAGCCACGGTTCACTACGTGGACAGCGGCATGGACACCGGGCCGATCATTCTCCAGAAAGCGGTGGAGGTGCAGGAGGGGGATACCCCGGAAGTGCTTCAGCGGCGGGTGATGGAGGAGGCGGAATGGGTGATACTGCCAAAAGCCATCGATATGATTGCAAATCCAGAGTAATGACTTGGCGCTGCAGTTCAGTTGTGAATGGATGAGCCGGGGCAGACCATGACGGAACAACAATCTTTTGATAAATAAAGTAAAGGAAGGGACGGGCCTGTCATAAGTCCCGTCCTTTTCTGGGACAATGGGAAACGATATGCAGATGAAACGAGGAGGATACAGATGAAAGTATTAATCACAGGCGGCGGCGGCCGTGAGCACGCGATCGCATGGAAACTGGCCAAGAGCCCTAAAGTAGACAAATTATACTGCGCCCCAGGCAATGCGGGAATTGCAGAGGTGGCCGAATGTGTGGAGATCGGTGTGATGGACTTTGACGCCCAGGTGGCATTTGCCAAAGAACACCAGATTGATTTAGTGATCGTGGGACCGGATGACCCGCTGGCGGCGGGAGCGGTGGACGCTTTTGAGGCGGCAGGAATCCGGGCGTTCGGGCCGAGAAAGAATGCGGCAATTCTGGAAGGGTCCAAGGCTTTTTCCAAAGATTTGATGAAGAAATATAACATTCCGACGGCTGCTTACGAGAATTTTGACAATCCGGAGGCGGCTTTGGCCTATTTGGAGACGGCGAAAATGCCGATCGTTTTAAAAGCGGACGGACTGGCTCTTGGAAAGGGCGTTTTAATCTGCAATACGCTGGAAGAGGCGAAGGACGGCGTTAAGAGTTTGATGATGGACAAGCAGTTTGGCGCTGCCGGCAACTGTATCGTCATCGAAGAGTTTATGACCGGCCGTGAGGTTTCGGTTCTGGCCTTTGTGGATGGAACAACCATCAAGATCATGACCTCCGCCCAGGACCACAAGCGGGCCAAGGACGGCGACCAGGGGTTAAATACCGGCGGCATGGGAACATTTTCCCCCAGTCCCTTCTACACAAAGGAGGTGGACGACTTCTGTCAGAAGTACATCTACCAGCCGACCGTAGATGCCATGAAGGCGGAAGGCAGGGAGTTCAAAGGAATCATCTTCTTCGGCCTTATGCTGACCGATGACGGCCCTAAGGTTCTGGAATACAACGCCCGCTTCGGCGATCCCGAAACCCAGGTGGTACTTCCCCGTATGAAACAGGATATCCTGGATGTGTTCGAAGCCTGTATCGATGGGACACTGGACCAGGTCAATCTGGAATTTGAGGATAATGCCGCCGTCTGCGTGGTTCTGGCTTCCGCCGGATACCCGGAACACTACGAAAAAGGCCTCCCAATCACCGGCCTTGACAACTTTAAAGAAAAAGACGGCTATTATGTCTTCCACGCCGGCAGCAAATTCGACGCGGATGGCAATATTGTGACCAACGGCGGAAGAGTGCTTGGCGTCACCGCCACCGGTGCGAATTTAAAAGAAGCCAGAGCCAATGCCTATGAGGCCACGGGGTGGGTGCAGTTTGATAATCAGTATATGCGTCATGATATTGGGAAGGCGATTGATGAGGTGATTGGATGAAGTAGATATCACTGAAGGTAAATTAAGATATCATGTTATATAGTAAAAGGCGCTCAGAAAACGGGCGCTTTTTATATTGCTAACATTTGTTACGACGTGTTAAAATAGCTTAATAGGGAAAGAAAAAAGGGGTAGTTATAGGAGTACTGACTATGGAATTAAATTTTAAAGACCTGCTGGATACCAACGACTATGAGTTTTTGAAGACGAACCCAAGGCTGGGGAAACGAATGATGCTGCTTGGACTTGGCGGGAGCTATGCATATGGGACTAATAATGAAAACAGTGATATTGATTTTCGGGGAGTTACCCTGAATCTGCCGTCTGATCTGCTGGGCTTGACGGAATTTGACCAGTATGAGGACGGGAATACCGATACGGTGATCTATTCTTTCAACAAGATTGTAAAACTCCTGCTGGAATGCAACCCCAATACGATAGAGATTTTGGGGCTCGATGAGACTCAGTATTTGATGATGTCACCGCTTGGCAGGGAGCTTTGGAATAACAGAAAGATGTTTTTATCAAAGCGGGCAGCCAAATCCTTTGGAGGTTATGCCAGCGCCCAATTACGCCGCCTGCAGAATGCCATTGCCAGGGATTCCATGCCCCAGCAGGAACGGGAGAGGCATATTTTCAATTCAGTACGCAATGCACTTGAGGATTTCCAGCGCAGGTATGATCTGTTTGACAAGGGGAGCATTCATATCTATATCGATCAGGCAGAACATCCGGAGATGGAAACAGAGATTTTTGTGGATGCGGATTATAAGCATCTGCCTCTCCGGGACTATGAGCATATGTGGTCCGTCATGCACAACGTGGTGAAAGATTATGATAAAATTGGGAAACGCAATAAAAAGAAGGATGACGCGCATTTAAATAAGCATGCCATGCATCTGATCCGGCTTTTCATGATGGCTATTGATATTCTGGAAAAAGGGGAGATTCAAACAAAGCGGACTGAGGAGAAGGACCTGCTTTTAAAGATTCGAAACGGTGGCTTTCAGAAAGAGGACAGAACCTTTTCACCGGAATTTTATGAGATGCTGTCTGATTATGAAAAACGGATGGAGCGAGCGGCCGGAGAGAGTGTCTTGCCGGACAATCCGGACATGGAGCAGGTGGAGGCGTTTGTAGAAGAGATCAACAGGAAAGCGTTGGAGGTGTAGGAATGGAACGTGATATTCAGAGAGAAATCTGTGAAAAATTAAAACAAATTGAAGAACAGGAACAGGTCACGATCCTGCGTGCAGTGGAATCAGGAAGCAGGGCCTGGGGGATTGCATCACCAGACAGCGATTATGATGTACGTTTTATTTATGTGCGGCGGCCAGAAGACTATCTTCGCCTTGAACCGTTGAAAGATGTGATTGAGTGGCAGCTGGATGAGGTTCTGGACATCAATGGATGGGATTTAAAGAAAGCGCTGGTGCAGTTCCGTAAGGGAAACGCTACGTTGTTTGAATGGGCGAATTCACCAATCGTCTATCAGACAAGTCTCATCTGGGATCAGATTTACGATACGGCGAAGGCATATTTTTCAAAAAAGACAGCTGTGTATCATTATTATGGCACAGCCGCCAAGACATTTTTCCAGGATTTGCAGGAAGAGCAGGTAAAGTATAAAAAATACTTTTATGCCCTGCGCCCTCTTATGGCTGCGCAGTATATTGAGGAACAGGGCAATCCGCCTCCGGTGCTTTTTAGTGAGTTGATGAAGCAGAAGTTTCCGGAGGAACTTAAAATAGAGGTTGAAAAAATTCTTGAAGTAAAGCAGATTTCCGATGAAGGGGAAACTTATCCTCAGAATCCGACGGTGCAGCGGTATCTGGCGGAGGAGATTCAACGTCAGAAGCAGATTGCGGATCAAATGCCGGATGACAGGAACTTTGACTGGGAAGCTTTAAACCGGCTGTTTTTGGCGGTGTTGTGGAAATAGAACTAATTCATAAAAGATGGAAAAGGACGTTCGGTCAGCCGGACGTCTTTTTTTCGTGGTCCGGCTGTGACACGTGTCATATGATCGCATCTGACCGGCTGTTATAATAAAAATAACTTTTAACGAAACAGAAAGGACGGGATCTTATGGAACATGTATTGGATGTGCTCACGTCAAAAACGTTGACCTATGAGCAGAAGGTTTTTTCACTGGCTAAGGAAGCAGAAGACAGTCTGGACGTGCTTTCAATTCCTTCCGGTACGAAGGAATATTTTAAAACAGGGGCGCTGAATGATTTGTTTGAGGGGCATGCGCCTTACCGGCCGCGGTATATCATGCCGGATTACAGGAGGTTTGTGGAGCAGGGGAGCGAGTTTCTCAGACTGGAGCCGCCAAAGACTCTGGATGAACTGCTGACATCGCTGCAGGTGCTGTATCATCATGTGCCGTCCATCACAGGATTTCCGGTTTATCTGGGGGAGATTGATACCTTGATGGAGCCGTTTCTGGACGGGATGGAGGACGAGGCGATCAAGGAGAAGCTGCGGCTGTTCTTGATCTTTCTGGACCGGACGATCACGGACAGCTTCTGCCATGCCAATCTGGGGGCGAAGCCCACAAGGGCCGGCCGGCTGATCCTGGAGCTTGAGAAGGACTTACAGAACGCGGTGCCAAACTTAACACTAAAGTATAACCCGGCGGAGACAACGGACGAGTATGCACAGCTTGCCATTTACACCTCCCTGTTCTGCGCCAATCCGGCCATCTGCAATGACGCGCTGAATGTGGGGGCTTATCCCTGTGAGTATGGGATTTCCAGCTGCTATAATATTCTGCCAATCGGCGGAGGGGCCTATACCTTGTCGCGTATTACATTGACCGAGCTGGTCAAGAGCGCTCAATCCATCGATCATTTCCTGAATGTGCTGCTGCCGGACTGCCTGAAAGCCGTCGGCGATTATATGAATGAGCGGGTGACCTTCCTGGTGGAACAGTCAGGCTTTTTTGAGTCCTCGTTCCTGGTACGGGAGGGGCTGATTCAGAGGGATAAGTTTGTGGGGATGTTCGGCGTGACCGGGCTGGCGGAGTGCGTGAACCATTTGATGGAAGCGAAGGGACTCCGCTATGGACACAGCAAAGAGGCGGATGATCTGGGCGTCAGGATTATGGATATGATAGAGAAATTCGTGGGGGAGTTCCCGGCGGTTTATTCGGAGATGGGAGGCGGACATTTTATGCTCCACGCCCAGGTGGGGCTGGACAGTGATAAGGGAATCACCTCCGGGGTGCGGATTCCTGTGGGGGATGAGCCGGAGGAACTGTTTGACCATCTGCGCCACAGCGCCAGATTCCATCACTATTTCCCAACGGGAGTGGGCGATATCTTCCCCTTCGAGGTGACTGCCAGAAAGAACCCGGAGGCGGTTCTGGATATTGTGAAGAGCGCGTTTGAACTGGGGGTAAAGTATATCAGTTTCTACGCGTCGGACAGTGATCTGGTGCGGATCACCGGCTTTCTGGTAAAACGCAGTGAGATGGAAAAATATAGAAATGACCAGGTGGTGCTGCAAAACACAACGGTTCTTGGAAGCAAGAATTATGATACCAACCAGCTGGCCAAGAGAAAGGTGCGTTCCTGATGAAGACAGCGCCTGTAAACAGGATCATTCCCATGAGTCTGGTAGACGGGCCGGGTTGCCGGACTGCGGTATTTCTCCAGGGGTGTAACATCGCCTGTGGCTACTGCCACAACCCGGAGACACAGAAACTCTGCTGCGGCTGCGGTCTCTGTGTGGACCAGTGTCCGGCGGGGGCACTGTCCATGACGGAGGGGGGCGGCGTACACTGGGAGGAAGACCGGTGTACCGGCTGTGACCACTGCCTTGCTGTCTGCCCGAACTGGGCGTCCCCAAAGGTAACGGTACTTGGAGCCGATGAGGTGTTTCAACGGATTCAGAAAAACCAGCCGTTTATCCGTGGGATTACGGTGTCGGGGGGCGAATGCAGTCTGTATCCGGAATTTCTGACGGAACTGTTTACCCTTGCCAGGAAGGCCGGGCTTACCTGCCTGATGGACAGCAACGGGATGGTGGATCTGTCCTCTTACCCGGAGCTTTTGGAGGTCTGTGACGGAGTCATGCTGGATGTGAAGAGCTGGGACCCGGCTCTCTACCGGAAATTGACCGGAGGGGAGAACCGGATCGTGCTTGAGAACCTGGATCTGCTGGCGGCGAAAGGCCTGCTTCAGGAGGTGCGGATTGTCTGCAAACAGGGAGTGATCGATGCGGAGGCGGCCATATGCGGAATTGCGGACCGCCTGGACCGAGAGCTGGATTTCCGGTTAAAGCTGATCGCATTCCGTCCTTACGGCGTCAAAGGCTGGATGCAGGGGATGGAGCCGCCTTCTGGGGCTTATCTGGAAGAACTGAAAGTCCTGGCAAAGGCCCATGGCTTTTGGGATATTGTCATTACATAAATATTTGGTAGAAACAGCATAAAAATTAAAACTACAACAGAAACAGGAATCGTATTGGTAACAGAAAGAGTAACAGTAACGGAAAAGATAACAGTAACAAAAAAAGTAACAGTAATAGAGACAGCAACAGAAATGGCAGCAGAGACAGCAGCAGAACAATCAAAGAAAGGGGTACAAACATTGACTACAAAAGAGGCAGAGGCACTCCGGGTACGGCAGGACATCGTGACCATGCTCTACGAGGCAGGTTCCGGCCACCCGGGCGGTTCCCTATCGATCACGGAGATTCTGGTATCTCTCTATCATCACATTTCGGTCAGGCCGGAGGAGCCGGACTGGGAGGACCGGGACAGAGTCATCATCAGCAAGGGCCATGCAGCCCCCGCAGTCTATGCGGTTCTGGCGGAGCATGGATATTTTTCCAGGGACGAATTGAAACGATTAAGAAAACTGGGAGCCATGCTCCAGGGACACCCGGATAAGAACAAGACACCGGGCATCGACTGTTGCAGCGGCTCCCTGGGATTGGGATTTTCCACCTCCATCGGCATCGCGCTGGCAGCCAGGGTGTTGAAGAAGGACTACCATGTGTACGCGATACTCGGCGACGGGGAATTGCAGGAAGGCATTGTATGGGAGGCGGCGATGGCGGCGGCCCACTACAAGCTGGAGAACCTGACCATGATCATCGACTGCAACGGCCTGCAGATTGACGGCCCCACGGATTTGGTCATGTCCCTGGGAGATCTGCCGGGGAAAATGAGGGCCTTTGGCATGAACGTGCGAGAAGTGGACGGCCACGACTTGGAAGCCCTGGACCGGATCTGGAAGGAAGTGCCAAATGGAAAGCCCCGGTGCGTCATCGCCAGAACTGTCAAAGGAAAAGGAATTTCCTTCATGGAGGGAAAGGCGGAATGGCACGGCAAAGGGATTGGCAGGGACGAATATGAGGCGGCCATGAAGGAACTGCGGGAAGCGGAACATGGCAGCGGAAAAGGAGGGATGTGAGATGGCGGATCAATCCATGAGAGAGGCATATGGAGCGGCCCTGCTGGAACTGGCGGACGATGAGCGGGTGGTGGCGCTGGACGCGGATTTGGCGAAAGCGACATCGTCCATCAACTTTGCAAAACGGTATCCGGAACGTTTCTTTGATATGGGCATCTCCGAACAGAATCTGATGGGCACGGCGGCCGGTATGGCAGTCAGCGGCCTGAAACCCTACGTATCTACCTTCGCCATGTTCGCCGTGGGCCGGGCCTATGAGCAGGTGCGCAACGCCATCTGCTATGCCAAAGCAGGTGTAAAAATTGTGGCGACTCACGCGGGCCTGTCCCCCAACGCGGACGGCGGAAGCCATGAGACCATCGAAGATATCGCGCTGATGCGAGTGCTTCCAGGCATGACCGTGCTAAGCCCCTGTGATTACAACCAGGCGAAAACGATGATCAAACAGATGAAAGAGTTGAAAGATCCTTGTTACATCCGTCTTTCAAGACATCCCGTTCCTACCGTGACAGAACCGGATGCCCCGGTAACCATCGGTGTCATCGACGTGATAAAGGATGGCGCGGATATCTGCATCGCGGCCACCGGCATCATGGTGGCCCAGGCACAGAAAGCGGCGGAAGTATTGCAGAACAATGGAATGAATGCCGCTGTCTTAAATGTACATACCATCAAACCCCTGGATCAGGAGACCATCCTCCGCTATGCCGGAACATGTCCTGTCATGGTCACCGTGGAGGAACATTCCGTCATCGGTGGTCTTGGTTCGGCCATTTGTGAAGTGATCGCTGCCTCCGGCCTTAACTGCCGGGTGGAACGCATGGGAATCCAGGACCGTTTTGGCCAGTCCGGGGATCTCTTAGAACTGATGGACGCCTACGAATTGACGGCAGAACACATTGTCAGCAGAGTCAGGAAGCTGGCAGCACAACAATAGGAGGAACCAACCATGAAAAAAATACCCGTAATCATCGACTGCGACACAGGAATCGATGATATGTTATCGTTTATTCTGACCCTGTCATCCGACAAGCTGGACATCCTGGGAGTGACCACGGTGGCCGGCAACCAGAAGCTGGAACTGACCACCTACAATACCTTAAATGCCCTGGCCCTGATGGGAAGAGAAGAAATCCCGGTCGCCAAAGGCGCGGCAAAACCGCTGGAACGCCCGCTGAGGGATGCCGGCTACATCCACGGTGAGTCTGGGCTTGGCACCTATGTATTTCAGAACCCCACCTCCAAACAGGTGGAGGTAATGGACGCCATAGAATTCATGAACAAGGTCCTGACAGAGGCCAAGGAGCCGGTCACCATTCTGGCACTGGCGCCTCTGACCAACCTGGCTCTGCTGATGGAACAGTACCCAGACTGCAAAAAAAAGATCGCCCGTATTGTTTTCATGGGCGGTTCCATCCGCACCGGCAATCCAACCCCGGTCTCCACATTCAATGTACTGGTTGACCCGGAGGCGGCAAAATACGTGTTAAAGAGCGGCGTGCCCTTCCACATGTGCCCCCTGGATACCACCAGACATGCCTACACCACCACGGAGGAGATCGAGGAGATCGGAAGGATCAACAATCCCATCGCCGCCATGGCCTATGAGATCTGCAGGTTCTACGACGATACGGTAAACAAAGGAAATAATGCCCGGAAGCGGTTCAAAGGCCTGTGTATCCATGATTTGTGCACGGCAGCCTACGTGACCAACCCGGAACTGTTTGAGACTGTCAGCTACTATGGTGACGTGGAAACGAAGGGGGAACTGACCACCGGATTTACCATGATCGATTACGAGGACATTTTGAGAAAGCCGGAAGAGGAAAAGAACATTGTGTTTATCAGTTCCGTTGACCGGGAAGGGTATCGAAAACTCTTTTTTGATGCGTTAAACAGCTATAACGGCAATACGGAAAAAAGTGGGGAATAACGGTATGGGAAGGAACAGAGAGCTGCTGATTAATCCCACGCTGGCCTGTGGAAATTTCTTGAACTGCCGGGAAAATTTAGATATATTAGTGAAAGTCGGAAACACGGTTCTTCATCTGGATGTGATGGATGGCCATTATGTTCCCAATCTATGCTTCAATTTAGACCAGATCCGGACCATCAGGGAGAATTATCCGTTCTTGCTGGATGTTCATCTGATGGTGACAAACCCGGAGAATTATATCCCATTATTGGATAATGCCGGCGCGGATTATGTGAGTTTCCATTTGGACGCTTCCTCATTTCCCATCCGATTGATCCGGCAGATTCAGGAGGCGGGGATGAAAGCGGGAGTCGTGTTAAATCCCTCCCAGTCGGCTGCCCTGCTTTCTGAAACGCTGGCCTATGCCGATTATATTCTCCTCATGGGGGTGGAACCTGGATTTTCCGGGCAGAGCTTTCTTCCGGGAACCGTCGATAAAATCAGGGAGCTTGACAGGATCAGGAGAGAGCGGGGATATCCATATCTTCTGGAGGTGGACGGAGGCATTGACGATGAAAACAGCCTCCTTTGTCTGGAAGCAGGGGCCGATATCCTGGTGTCAGGCGCGTTCGGGGTTTTTCGAAACCGGGACGGATTGGAGCGGGATTATCTGGCTTTTCGGGAACACTTAGAAACAGCCTTGAATGCAGACAATTGTAAAAAATAGACAAAAATCATCTTGAAAATTAGTGAAAATATAAAAAATAGCAAGGTGTGACACGTGACATAGTTTGGATTTCCTCAAGGTTGTATCATGATTATAGACAAAAAAAGAGTCAAAACAAACACATTTCTTGTGATGAGACCGGTATTCGACAGCAAGTGACAGACAACAAGAAAGGGAGGTAGCCTCATGCAAGCAAAGGATCAGGGAAAAGGCGGCCTGATGGAACTGTTGAGAGTGGCATATTTGAATAACAAAAACGGACAGGTCACGAAGGAACGATTAACTCCCTACCTGAATTCCTACATCACATTGCGCACGGTTGAAAAGGGAGAGGATATTATAAGGCCTATGGATTTCCTCCGCTCCATCAATCTGGTGGTGAGTGGAAAGGCATATTTTATCCGCGTCTCCTCCAGGGGAGACATGAATATGATCGCGGCGACGGCAGCTCCGATGTTTATCGGCATCACGCAGCTGGTTTCCAGTGACAAGACCTTTTATTCCCAGATTCTGGCGGCGGAGAAATGCCTGATTCTGGACATTGACTGCAATTACTTTTTGAGTGAGATGAGAGCGGATGGGGAGGCCGCTATAGTCGTCATTGACAGTCTGTCAAGAATCATCGAGCGGAACCACGAAAGAATGAACCGTATGATGTTTCTGAGCGCCACGGACAATTTCCTGGCGTATATTTGCCGGAAATGGCTGGAACATGGGGAATTCAGTGACAAACCACTCTATATTACCGAGAAACACGGCGTGATTGCCACCGATGTGGGGGTCAGCGTCAGGACTCTTTACCGGGCGATCAACAGGCTGAAGGAAGAAAATCTGATCACCGTGCAGAAAGGCGGGGTCATGATATTCACGTCAGAACAGTTGGAGGAAATCAGGAAAAGACATGAGAAAATGTGATGAAAAACCGGAATCAAAAACATGGATGAAATACCATGGAATCAAAAACAACGAACAAAGGATGGGAAGAACATGAAAAAATTAATCGCATTAGGTTTGGCAGCAACATTGGGAGTCAGCTTACTGACAGGCTGTGGGAGCAGTTCCTCCGCTCCGGCGGCCGACGCTTCCAAGACGGAGACAAAGGCGGCTTCAGGCGCCCAATCAGACTTGACGGTTGGTATGATAGCCAGCGCCTTCGGCACCCAGAGCTACAATGACGACGTGCTGGCCGGCCTGGAACTGGCAGAGAAGGAACTGGGCATCAAGGGCATTCCGTTGGAGGTTCCCGAGATTTCGGACTCCGCCAACAGCCTGCGCACGCTGATCAGCCAGGGAGCCACCTTTATCATGGTGCCGTCTTCCGAGTATAAGGACGGCATGCTGGAAGTAGCTGCCGAAAATCCGGATGTCAAATTCCTGTATCTGGCGGAGGCCATTGACGGTGGCTCCAATATCATGTCCGTGGCTTACCGGGAAAATGAAGCTGCCTTCTTAGGCGGTGCGCTGGCCGGTTTGATGACAAAGACCAACAACGTAGGCGCGGTGATGGCTGTGGGCGAGACCCTCCAGTACCGCTACCAGTTTGGTTTCTCCGCCGGTGTGAAAGCGGTGAATCCGGATTGTGAGATTCAGTCCGCATTTACCAACAGCTACACTGACGTGGGACAGGGCAGCGAGGTTGCCAAGATCATGTACAACAAAGGCGCGGATTTCATCGGCACCTATGCCGGGGCCTGCAATTTAGGCGTGTTCAACGCGGCAAAGGACGCGGGAGAGGGAAAATACTGTTTAGGCGCCGCCAACGGCCAGTTTGACAAGATGCCGGACAAGATTGTGGCTTCCGTTGTAAAGCCGGCCGACCAGGCGATCTTATCCATCATCAAGAGCTACATGGAGACCGGAGAATTTGACACAAGCGTGCCGATGTCACTGGGACTAAAAGAGGGCGGCGTGAAGCTGCTGTTTACCAACAACGAAGAACTCTTAAAGACCATTCCGGAGGATGTGATCAGTACGATTGAAGATCTGACTGCAAAAGTGGAGTCCGGCGAGATTGCGGTTCCGGTAGATGAGAATGGTTTTAACAGCTTTACTTATTCTTATGCAAAGTAATTCATACATGGAGGTGGGGCAGCATGAGCAGCATCATTCAATTAAAGGAAATCACCAAACGGTTTCCGGGAATTGTCGCCAACGACCATATTTCAATTGAGATTGAAGAGGGTGAAATCCATACGCTTGCAGGGGAAAATGGAGCTGGCAAGTCAACGCTGATGAATATTCTTTACGGCCTGTACCAGCCGGATGAAGGGGAACTGATCATCCGGGGGGAACCGGTACATTTTACAAGCTCGAAAGATTCGATTCATCACAAAATCGGTATGGTGCATCAGCATTTCATGTTGATTCCCAAACTGACAGTGACAGAAAATATCATCGTAGGGCAGGAGACCGGCACGGCGCTCAAGGTAGACCGCGCCGGTGCAAGCCGGAAAATCAAGGAGCTGTCAGAGCAGTACGGTTTAAAAATCGATCCCGACAAAAAAGTTGGGGAATTGTCCGTGACGGAGCAGCAGAGAGTGGAGATCCTGAAGGTGCTTTACCGGGAGGCGGAGATTCTGATTTTTGATGAACCGACAGCGGTTTTGACGCCGCAGGAGATTGAGGAATTCTGCGACATTTTACTGAAATTGAAGGAAAAAGGAAAGACCATCATTTTCATCAGCCACAAGCTGGCGGAGGTGATGAAAATCTCCGACCGGATTACAGTCATTCGACTGGGAAAAGTAGTGGGGACCGTGGACAAGAGCGAGACGAATCCGGCGGGACTCACAAAGATGATGGTGGGCCGCGATGTGAACCTGGGAAGAAGAGACCGGAAAAAGATGGAGAAACCGGAACCTATTCTGGAAGTCCGGGATGTCAGCTACACGGTGAACAAGACGGTGAAGAAACTAAACCACATCAACTTAGAACTGCGAAAGGGCGAAGTCCTGGGAATCGCCGGTGTGGATGGCAACGGCCAGGAGGAACTGGTCAATGTGATCTGCGGTAAGCTCAAACCAAACAGCGGGTCCGTGATGATGAACGGACAGGACATCACCCAGGCGAAGATCAGAACCAGAAAGGAAGGCGGCCTTGGCCTGATTCCGGAGGACCGCCACAGGGACGGACTGGTGCTGGAATACAGCATTGCCAACAACCTGATTCTGGGAAGCCAGTACCAGGAGCCTTACGCGAAGAACAAGGTATGGCTGGATTTCAAGAAGATTCATGAGACGGCGGAACAGTTAAAGGAACATTTCGATATCCGGTGCGCCAATGTGGATGTCAACGCGGGCACCTTGTCCGGCGGAAACCAGCAGAAGATCATCATTGCGAGAGAAGCTTACCGGAATCCGGATGTATTGGTGGCGGTACAGCCCACCAGAGGACTGGATGTGGGGGCCATGGAATTTGTACAGAAAACCCTGCTGGAGCAGAGAGACCAGGGAAAAGGCGTATTGCTGTTTTCCCTGGAGCTGGATGAGATCCTTTCTGTCAGCGACAGAATCGCCGTGATCTTCAAGGGGGAAATCATCGACATTGTGGATGCGGAGAGTGTAACGAGACAGGAACTTGGCATGATGATGCTGGGTTCTTCCAGAGGAAAAGGAGGTGACAGGGTTGGCACAGCAGGCTAAAACGGAAAAAACGAAACAGCTGAAACTGCAGGAGCTGGGACTCAACTTTTTGATATCGGCCATTGCGCTGGTTCTGGCCATCATCACCGGCGGAATCATCATTGCCCTGTTCGGCAACAATCCTTTTCAGGCTTATGGGGCGTTAATCAAAGGAGCATTCGGCACGCCGATGGCATTTACCCAGTCGCTGACAAAATCGGTGCCGCTTTTGCTGACCGGTCTTGCCGTGGCCCTGGCTTATAAGTGCACCGTGTTCAATATCGGCGCCGAGGGACAGCTGCTGGTGGGAGCCATCGCGGCAGGAATTGTGGGGACATTCCTGAATCTGCCGGCTATTTTAAATATTCCCATCCTTCTGGCCGTTTCCATGCTGGCCGGTATGGTGTGGGCATTCTTTCCGGCGGTGTTAAAGCAGAAAGCAGATGTCAATGTGGTGATCAGTACGATTATGTTTAACTATGTGGGACAGTATCTGGTGCAGTACTTAATCCTGGGCCCATTTAAGGAGGAAGGGGCGGCATCCGCCACCAGAGCCATTGCACAGTCTGCAAGGCTTCCAAAGCTGCTGCCGTCTCCCTACGTGTTGAATCTGGGAATTGTGATTGCGCTGGCGGCCGCGGTTCTGGTCTATATTCTGTTAAACCGCACGTCCCTGGGCTACGAGATGTGTGCCGTGGGACTGAATAAAAATGCAGCCTATACCAACGGAATCAACGTGGAGCGGAACATGTTCCTGGCGCTGCTTATGAGCGGCGCGCTGGCCGGTCTGGCAGGCGGAATTGAAGTGACAGGAACCATGGGCAAGGTGATCAACGGCTTTTCCGCCAACTACGGATTCAGTGGAATCCCGGTGGCGTTGATGGCCCGCAACAATCCGTTTGCCATCATTATCACCGCGTTTCTCATGGGAAGCATGCGGAGCGGCTCGCTGATGATGCAGTCCAGTGTAGGCGTTTCCAAGAATATGGTGGATATCATCCAGGGGCTGGTGATCGTTTTCCTGTGTGCGGAAAATGTGATCCGTTACTACATTAAAAAGCGTAGAGGAGGAAAATAGAATGTCTAATTTTATCATTTTCATGCTGGCTTCCACTCTGCGTATGGGAACGCCGATTGCGCTGACGGCGTTAGGGGGACTGGCTTCGGAGCGTTCCGGCGTGGTGAACATCGGTCTGGAAGGCATTATGCTGGCAAGTGCGTTCGGCGCGGTCATTGGAAGTTACCTGACGGGGAATCCGTGGATTGGGGTGCTGACGGCCATGCTGGTGGGGGTGCTGATTTCCGCCATTCATTCGGTGATCTCCATCACCTGGGGAGGCAATCAGTCGGTCAGCTCCATGGCGCTGGTGCTTCTGGCAACCGGGTTTTCCGGTGTAGGATTAAAGTCGATCTTTGGGCAGCAGGGGAGTTCTCCCCAGGTGGCAAGTCTGGAGCATACTCCGATTTTGGCGGGAATTCCGGTTGTGGGAGAGTTCCTGGCGGATTTATCACCGTTTGTCTATATCGCGTTTCTTGTGTTGATTTTGATTCACTGTCTGTTCAAATATACCAGACTGGGGCTTCGGATTATCACTGTGGGTGAGAATCCGAGAGCCGCGGAGACAGCCGGACTTTCCGTCCATAAGATCCGTTATTTTTCCGTGATCTTATCGGGAGTGCTGGGCGGTCTGGGCGGGGCGTTTCTCTCCCTGGGGCAGATGAACTTATTCCAGGAAGGCATGGTGGCCGGGCGGGGGTATTTAGCCCTCGGGGCGGTTACTATGGGACGCTGGACACCGATCGGGGCCTTTGCCTCCGCCATGTTCTTCGGACTGTTCAGCGCCATTCAGCTCTATGTGCAGACCATACCCAACAATCCGGTTCCCAGTGAATTTATTCAGATGATTCCTTATCTGGCAAGTCTGGTGGTGCTGGCGCTCAGTCTGAAGAAGAACAAAGGCGGCCAGGTGGGCATTGCCGCAAGCGGAAAGCCCTATACAAAATTTGTGCAGCAGCGATAGGCGTATCACAAACACGCGGTCTGTGGAAAACCGCTGGCCGCGTGTTTTTTGTACTCAAAATCAGGAGAATTACCATTATTTTTAAGGAGGAACGATAACCATGTCTCAAAAACCGAACATTATTTTCATTCAAAATGACCACCAGGCATTTTACCGCTGGCAGTGGAATGACGGGCCGAAACCCATGCGGCCAAACTTCGACCAGCTGGCGGCGGAGGGGGCCGTGTTTGACCATGCCTACTGTGCCACACCGCTTTGCGGACCGACCAGGAGAACCATGCTGACCGGTCTGTTTGCCCATACCCATGGCCAGTATTTCAACTATTCGGACCCGCCATATGATCATGAGGTGTATCTGGATGCACTGGCGGAGGCCGGTTATGACAATTATTATTTTGGAAAGTGGCATGCAGGGCCTGGCGCGGCCAATGAGCATCACTGCAGCGGATTTTCCAGAACGGATTACAGCAATCCCTATATTCAGCCGGAGTACCAGGAGTACTTAAAACGTTACAATCTGCCTCAGGCTGTACATCATATCGACCGGTATTTTGATATTCCGGAGATCAGCACCCGGGGAGACTGGGCGGAGTGTGCGGATGATGTGGATTACCAGTGCAAGGCAAACTGGTGCGGCGAGCATGCGGTGGGCATCACCAAGACGCCGAAGGAGACCCACGAGTCCTTCTTCCTGGCCACGCTGGCCTGCGAGCAGTTAGAGAAACTGGCGAAGGAACAGGATAAGCCGTTTTCTCTGCGGGTGGATTTCTGGGGGCCTCATCAACCTCATTTCCCGACGCAGGAATTCCTGGACATGTATCCGGCGGAATCCTTTGACCTGCCGGAATATGGCAACTTCCGTTCCAAACTGGAAGGAAAGCCGGAGACATATTTCCGGGAGAGAAGTACGCCCTTTGGAAAGGACAATGAACTGATTATCCCGAGCCCGGTGTCATGGGAGGAGTGGAAAGAGATTATCCGCCATTGTTTTGCCCATATTACCATGATCGACGCGGCAGGCGGCATGATTCTTAAGAAGTTAAAGGAACTGGGGCTGGACAAGAATACCATGGTGATCTGGACCACGGACCACGGCGACGCGCTGGCAAGCCACGGAGGACATTTTGACAAAGGTTCCTTTCTGTCGGAAGAGGTGATGAGAATTCCGTTTGCCGTCAAGTGGGATGGTGTGATTCCGGCCGGCCAGGTGCGCCATGAGCTGATCAATACCGTGGATTATCCGGTAACGATTCTGGATGCGGCGGGGACGGCATTTACGAAGAACAAGGTGCATGGGCGGAGTCTGCTTCCTCTTGTCACGGGGAAAGAGGTGCAGTGGGATGACGATGTGATGTCGGAGACCTTCGGCCATGGCTACGGGGATGAGATCGGCTGCCGGCTGCTGGTTCATGACGAGTATAAGCTGGTGGTGACGCAGGGGCAGAAGGCGGAGCTGTACAATCTGCGTGAGGACCCCTATGAACTGCACAACCGGATTGATGATGAGGAGTATCAGGAGATCAGGCAGGATTTGATGAACCGTCTGCATGCATGGCAGGTGCGGACCGATGATCCGGTCGAGGTGATGTAGGATGACAGATGCTATGTACCAGCCGAGGTGGTGTGGGATGACAGATGCTATGTGCCGGTCCTTGATTAGGGAAGCCCTGAACGCGAGGGAATATTCGTTCAGCCCAATCTCCGGATTTGCAGTGGGGGCGGCGCTTTTAGGGGAGAATGGGACGATTTACCGGGGGTGTAATATTGAGTGCGCCGGATTGACACCCAGCAACTGTGCGGAGCGGACGGCATTTTTCAAGGCAGTGAGCGAGAGCTGCTTAGAATTTAAGGCGATTGCCATTGTGGGCGGATGGAAGGACCGGGCGATTTCGGAGGTCTGCCCGCCCTGCGGGGTCTGCCGCCAGCTGATGGCACAGTTTTGCAGGCTGGATACGTTTGAGATTATCATGGCGGTGGATGAGGAGCATTGGGAGATTTGTACTCTGGGGGACTTGCTTCCGATGGCATTTCAGCGATATAATCCTAATGTAGAATGATGCAGAATAAGACCAGTCAGGGAAAGGAGAAATGGAGTATGAATTATTCGGAAGAAGGAGTGCAATACCACTTAAATATCAGGAAGGGCGACGTTGGCAGATATGTGCTGCTGCCGGGAGACCCGAAACGCTGTAAGAAGATCGCCGCTTATTTTGACGATGCGGTGCTGGTGGCCGACAGCCGGGAGTACGTGACGTATACCGGTTATCTGGACGGGGAAAAGGTGAGCGTCACCTCCACGGGAATCGGAGGCCCCTCCGCATCTATCGCCATGGAGGAACTGGTGAAGAGCGGGGCGGACACATTTATCCGCGTGGGAACCTGCGGCGGCATGGATCTGGATGTGAAGGGCGGCGATATCGTGGTAGCCACGGGCGCCATCCGAATGGAGGGAACCAGCAAGGAGTATGCGCCGATCGAGTACCCGGCGGTTGCTGATTTTGAGGTCTGCAACGCCATGGTGGAGGCGGCCAAACGTCTGGGGCAGAACTATCATGCCGGTGTGGTGGAGTGCAAGGATGCATTTTACGGACAGCACGATCCGGAGTCAAAACCGGTCAGCTATGAGCTGCTGAACAAATGGGAGGCATGGCTGAGACTGGGCTGCAAGGCTTCTGAGATGGAGTCTGCCGCGCTGTTTGTGGTGGCCAATTATCTGAGAGTGCGCTGTGGTTCCGGCTTTTTGGTTGTGGCAAACCAGGAGCGGGAGAAGGCGGGGCTTGACAACCCGGTGGTTCATGATACGGAGGCAGCCATCAAGGTGGCGATGGAAGCCTTGAGAATTCTGATAAAAGAAGACCGGGCGCGCTGAGGTCCGGGAGAAGAGGAGTGTTTATGGATCGACAGGAGATACTGAACAAGGTGGATCATACATTATTGAGCCAGACTGCTGTGTGGGAGGAGATTAAAGTCCTCTGTGATGACGCGGTGAAATACCAGACGGCTTCCGTGTGTATTCCCCCGTCTTATGTGAGCCAGGCCGCGAAGTACTTAGGCGGCCGGATACCGGTCTGCACCGTGATCGGCTTTCCCAACGGCTACAATACTACCAATGTGAAATGTTTTGAGACGGCGGAGGCTGTGAGTAATGGGGCGGCAGAGATTGACATGGTGGTAAACTTAGGATGGGTGAAGGAAGGGCGGTATGATCTGGTAAAGGAGGAGATCCGGCGGATCAAGAAAGCCTGCGACGGCAGACTGCTGAAAGTGATCATTGAGACCTGCCTGCTGACGGACGATGAGAAGAAAGAACTGTGCCGGGTGGTCACGGAGTCGGATGCGGAGTATATTAAGACTTCGACGGGATTTTCCGCATATGGCGCGACGTTTGAGGACGTGGAACTGATGAGAAAATTTACCGGGGCAGAAAAGAAAGTGAAGGCGGCCGGAGGGATCGCTGATTTCGCGGATGCGGAGCGGTTTGTGGAGTTAGGGGCGGACCGCCTTGGGACCAGTAGATTGGTGAAGATTGCGAAGGAGTTGGGGTAGAGAGGTAAGGGGGTGGAAGGAAATCACGAGATGGATCGGTTGAATCGTCCGGAAGACTCCCTGGGCGGGCTCTGGCTGGTCTCATGCTTCCGGGGCTAAGACTGTCTAACA
>JAWZDV010000066.1:2358-4328 GCA_034142505.1 Bacteroides thetaiotaomicron | reverse complement strand
TAGCTGATAACTTCCATACCTATGGAACAGACGATGCCAATGCAAAACTGGGTTTAAAAGCCGGGAATACGGATGTAAGCGGCCTGGCCCAGTCATTGACAGAGCCAACGGCAGCCTTGGGCAGTTTCAGCCAGATGACATTATATACCGCGGCGGCCTATACCCACCCGGAGGAGAGAAAAATCCTGCTGGAGGCGTCATCAGGGACCATCCGGTATGAAATCAGCATCACGATTCCGGGAGTGGCCAGCAAACCGCTGAAGGTAAGGCTGCCGGTGTCAGTCAATATGGAACTGGACCCCAACGTGGGAACCAGTCCTGTCTCATACAGTGCTGATTTGGAGCTTGAGAACTTAAATGATTATCCGGTCAAGGCGTTCCTTGCCAGTGCGGTGCCTCTGGACGGGAAAGACGTGAAGCTTAACCCAATTGCGAAAACGGTATCCATTAATCCGTTGAAGCCGCTGGCGGCAGAGGGCATTAAGCTGGGAGTCACATCCCCGAAAGACGGAATTGATACCGGAAATATCGCCGGCCAGCCGGATGGGAAGATCTATTACACACCCGCGGTTTCCGGAAATGCGGCAAAGTGGATGACCGGTGAACTGGGTTATGGGAAAACCCTGCGCTACCGCTACTTTATTGAACACAGCCGCATTCAGGCAAAGGCAGGCCAAAGCTTTGGATTTAACATCATCTATAAATTTGAGATAGGGCAGGGGAATAACACGGGAGTTGTGAAGGCGGAGGAGACATCGTGATGGAAGAGTGCACCCATAAAAAGTCCAGACACAGAAAACGAAAGCTCGGGCCTGCCAGGGGAGCCGGACCGTGGTTCCCGGCCGTGGCGGGAATCCTTGTCCTGTTAGGAACGGCGCTGGTACTTTACTTCAGAGCCTATGGTCTCCCCGCTCCGATTCAGGCCAGAATAGATATCCGGCCGGATCAGAGAGCCGTGGACGGAAGTCTGCACGGCGCCGGAGGAGAAGAGGTGCCGGAAGGAGAGTACCTGGTGGCGGTGAACCAGCTGCCTGCGGTACGGGAAGGAAGCCGGGAGTGCAACATCGAGTTTGAGAACCCGGCGGAGAACCATTACAGCGCCAGAATCAATCTGTACCTGGTTTCCGACGGAAAACACCTGGGAGGAACCAGGAGGGTGGACCCTGGGCAGTATGTGGAAACGATTGAGTTGAACCGAAGCCTGAAGGCAGGGGAGTACCCGGTGTTAGCCAGGATCGAACTGTTTAGGGAAACGACGCCGGCCGGAAGCTTATCGCTGGAAATAACTTTGAGGGTTATTAAGCAGAAAGAGGAATAGAAGCCTAAGCAAGCAGGCCCACCCAAAACAGGACCAAGGAGAACGAAGAAGGATGTCAAAGAGACGAAACCATGCCAATACAGTAGTGGTGATACTGGCCGTGATCATCTGCACGGCCGCGCTGGGCACAGCAGGATACCTTGTCCAAACCCAAAGCCAGCAGCCGGAGATCCAGTATCCCCAGCTGGAACCGGAAGCCAGAGTCCAGAGCGGAACCCTGAATGACCCTGCGGGAAGACAGGCGGAATTAGATGCCATCGTAGCGGAAGGGATGCTGACCTTCTCCATCAACGCAACCCCGTTTATGGAAGATGGAAGAGCGGAAGCCAACCTGCTGATCGAGAACCCGCCCGGCAACGGCAACCGATTCACGGTATCCATCAGCCGGGAGGACACAGGAGAGGAAATCTACAAGTCCGGCTATCTGGACCCGGAGCAGTATATCGAGACGGCCCCGCTGGATGTGGAACTTCCGGCAGGAGAATACCCCTGCCTGGCTAACTTTGACGCCTATCGTATCAGTGACAGCGCCTACATCGGAAGAGCCACAGCCAGAATCACGCTGTTTGTGCAAAGCTGATATATAAATTGGAGTATCGATATGCACCAGTCACAAGAGAACTGAGAACAAGAGAACCGGAAGCAAGGGAAC
>JAWZDV010000066.1:0-2258 GCA_034142505.1 Bacteroides thetaiotaomicron | reverse complement strand
ATTCTGAAACATGAAAGCATTCACGGAGAGAACCATAAGGAGAGACAGGACACAGGGATGGAAGAGAGAACACGGAAAGAAAACACACAGCGGCAAAGAAACAGGGGCGGAAACGGAAGAGACAGGCCCAAGAGAGGCATCTCCATACTGGCCCTGCCTGCCGCAGTCCTGGTGACGGCAGCCCTGACAGGCGGCTTCTTCTATCTGAAATACCGTGGGGAAACCCAGGCCCAGGAAGGGCTGGTCTATGAAGGCAATATCGTGGCCGGAGACATCCCGGGGAAAAGCAGAGAGGAACGCCAGCGGGAATTGGACGCGGTGGTGGAGGAAGGCATGCTGGCCATGACCATCAACGCAACCCCGTCAGGGAAAACCACAGGAGCCGACAGAAGCGTCAACTGGCTGATCGAGAACCCGTCGAACCAGGGAAAACTCATCCGGGTGGAGGTCCGCCGTGACGATACCGGAGAGAAGATCTATGAAACCGGAGCCATTCCCCCGGGAAATTACGTGGAGAACGCCCCGCTGTTAGTGGACATGAAACCGGGAGAATACAGCTGCACCGCGGAGTTTTTCGCCTACAAAGAGGATGAAACCTATATCGGCCAGGCATCCGCACAGATCAGGCTGGTCCTGTATGAATGAAAGGAGAAAAACGGAATTGAACAAGAGAAAACCCAACAGTCTGTCCATGACAGCCGCCGTTTTCCTGGCCTTCGCCATACAGCTCCAGCCGGGAGCGGCTGCCTACGGGGGAGTAGAAGCAAAGGGAGCGGCAGAGGAAACCACGGTCCGTTTCCCAGTGGAAGAAGAAAGCCGGGAAGTAGAAACGGAACTGCGCGGGACCATAGAAGTCTCCCTGATCTCCGCGGCCCTGCCTTCCGACGTAGAATTTTCCATCAACCCGTCCGGCAGTTTTGACGCGACCCAAAACCCGGGAGGCCAGATCCAGAGTCCGTCCCCCACGGAATTCAAGATCACCAACAACTCCGTGGTGCCGGTCCGCCTGGAGATAGCCGAGGTAGGGGAAATCCAGCCGGGAGACTTAGTCTTTACAGAAGCATTTCCCGGAGGACCGGCAGCAGCGCAGAGTTTCCGTCTGGTAGACCGGGTATCAGAAGTAAAGGAATACGGAACGGCCATCCTGGTGCTTGGAACCGCCGGCCAGACATACCGCAGCGAAGCGGACTTCGAACAGTACGCCATCTGCCCCGGAAAAACGGACATCCTGGTGGCAGACCTGGAGGCAGAGGAGGAAGCGGGCCTCCAGATCTACGGAAAAGTGGCAGCCGACTTCTACGGGGCCTACCAGTTCACCGTCCGCCCCGTATTAAAAATCAGCGCAGTCCGGGCCCATCCGCCCAGCTGATGAATATAAATCAAAAACCAAAAAAGAAAGAAAACCAGGAGGAAAGAACATGAAGAAGAACATAAAACAGCTGACTGCCCTGGCCCTGATTCTGGGCATGACAGGAGCAGGGACCACCATGGCTTATGGATCGGCTACCATACCGGCGGTGACAACCAGAGTCGTGACAGGGGAAGACAGCGGGGTAGAGACCACGCTGAACGGAACCATCAAAGCAACGACCTTAAGCGTAACGATCCCGCTGACCGCGGCCTTTGACATTGACCCAACCAAGTACAGCGCCACGGACCCCAACATCCAGGTAGGAGGAAACCAGTCAAGCGGCTACAAGATTGTCAACAATTCAGCGGTCCCGGTATACGTCTACATCTCGGGAGTCAGTGTGCCGACCAGCGGCGTCACGCTGGTGGACACCGTAGCCGGCCTCGATACCAACAAAGCCCTGATGCTGGCGATCAGCGAGAAACCCACAGCCGCCGCGTCAGACATCAGCAACACCGGGTTCTGGCTGAAAACCTCAATGACCGGAAAGTACTACATGGACACCACCCAGGCCAACAAAGGAAAACTGGACGCCAACGGAGGGACGATGAATTTAAAAATCTACGGCATGACCCAGAAAGGCTGGAGCAATGCGGATACCTTTGCTGTAAAACCCAGCTTTACCGTAACCGTGACAGAACCAACATAAGTGCCAGAACATAAGCATTACCTCATCCCAACAAGAAAGGAGGACCACCCATATGGCAGCAAGAATCCCATGCACCCCCTTCGGCAAGAAAATGAAAATCGCGATGGTCGAACAGGACATCCCCCAGCAGGAACTGGCGAAGCGTTTAGGCATCGCCAACTCCACCGTCAGCGATATCATCTACGGCCGAAACCAATG
>JAWZDV010000065.1:0-127587 GCA_034142505.1 Bacteroides thetaiotaomicron | reverse complement strand
TATTGGAAAGCTAAATTTAACTGTAATAAATTAAAAGGATAATTAAATATTATCCTGTATATAATACTATTATACAACATTTTCGATATATTTCGACCCTTTTTCCTCGACAGTATTCGACATGTGAGAAAAATGGTGTTTTGGGGGGAAACGTCAATTAAAGTGAGGGGGCCTGGTATAAACAAGAACGTTTTTTAATCGAGTCCCCCCTCCCCCATTTTTACTAACAGAAGATATAAAAAAACATGACGCACAAAAAGTCTTATAAAAATAAGACTCTTTTGTGCGCCTGACAGTAATCGAACCTACGCACGCAGTTCTGGAGACCACTGCTTTATCCACTGAACTACAAGCGTATCTCTATCATAATACTATATTGCTGGGAAATGTGTAGACTGCATTTCCAGCAGTTCTTTATAAAACCGCATTGTCACAGGAACATCAACGCCATGTTGTGCTGCTTTCCTGACGATGGTGCCCAAAAATGCATCCATCTCCGTCGGTCTATGGGCTTCCAGGTCGCGCCTCATGGAGCTGGTGGCGTTCTCGGATTGTTTTTCCATCATAAAACGGTATTTCTGTTCTACAAGATCTTCCGGCAGGGAAACGCCTTCGAGGACGCCGACGGTATAAGCTTCTGAAAGCAGGGCGTATGCATCATTTTTCATAGTTTCGTTTTTACGGATATCTCCCGATGTTACAAGGTAGCGGGCTGTCACCGTGTTGAACGCGCAGTTTAAAATGTATTTCTGCCAGATTTCACTTTGAATGTCATCTGACAAGCGAACATCGAACCCCACTGACTGAAGCAATTGAAAGAGCTGTTCTGCCGCGTTTCTGTGCCTCTCATCCTGTATCTGGCTGCCAAGATACAGATAAGTATAGGGACCGATCTGGGTCACAGAATAATCCGGGTTAGCGGCAGATACGGTATAGACAAGCCCGTCGCAGACCACGGCATCCTGGAACAGCGCACGGAGACGGCTGCCTGGTTCCACACCATTCATAACCGGAACGATCACGGTATGGGAATCTACACAGGGGCGGAGGGTTTCTGCTATCTGGTCAAGAGAATAATTTTTGACGCAGACGAACACGTAATCCTGTATTCCCAGTTCCTCACCAGTTTCTGCAATGATCTCAGGATGACAGACCTGCTCGCCGTAAAACTGGCTGTGAAGCACCACACCATGTTCCCGGATGGCCTCAGCCCGGGAGCCGCGGGCGATCAGAGCGAGACTTATTTCGCTATTGTTTCCCAGCATTGCCGCCAGAAGTCCGCCAACTGCCCCGACGCCGGCAATACATAGTTTTGATTTTTGATTCATACGCACACCTGCCTTTCTCCGTTTATTTTACCGGATTAACCAGAGTGCCGATTCCATCAATGGTAATTTCAACCACGTCTCCCGGATGAAGACAGCCTACGCCTGCCGGGGTTCCTGTCGCGATGATGTCGCCAGGTTCCAGGGTAATGTAAGCAGTGATAAATTCAATCAATGCAGGGACATGGAAATGCATGTCGGATGTATTCCTATTCTGAACGATTTCTCCGTTTATCTTTGTCTGAAGCATTGCATTTTCCGGGTCGATGGTTTCTGTCACGACCACCGGACCCAGAGGAGCAAAGGTGTCGCAGCCTTTCCCCCGCGCCCAGATCACATCTTCCTTGAACATCGTCTCGTCAGTAACGTCATTGATACAGGTGTAGCCGAAAATATAATCCATGGCATCCGCCGCCTTCACATGGGAGCAGGTTTTGCCAATAACGGCCGCCAGTTCCCCTTCATAGTGGACTTCATGGCTTGGGTCCGGCAGACAGATGGGGTCGCCGGGGTTGATCACCGCGGTTTTCGGCTTCTGGAAAATCCTCGGTCTTACCGGATATTCTCTTTTCTTAGAGTCAAGAAATGACTTGTAATTTGCTCCCACTCCGATAATTTTTCCCGGCACATAAGGCGCCAGCATTTTAATCTCATTGACAGGATGAACTTTCCCCGTCTTCTCCGCCCCAAAAATATAATCGCCATTCAACTCATACGCCATATCGCCTTCCATCAGGCCAAAATGGACTTCTCCCTTATACTCGTATCTAAGATATCTCATAGTTCTTCCTCTCTTCTGAATTAAAGTCCGCACGTATTCCGGTCAAAGTTTATTCACTGGCCAGGTTGGCGCCTTTCCGGTCAATACTTCATTGATTCCCATCGCCGCATGCAGCGACATATTGTCTGCACTCTCCCTGGAAAGGGATGCATTGTGCTGCGAAAAGATAAGATTCTCACAGGCCAGCAGCGGGCTGTCAGCCGGAAGCGGCTCTGACCGGTAAACATCCAATGCCGCGCCGGCTATCACGCCTTCTGTCAGCGCTCTCGCAAGATCCTCTTCCACATAGACATCCCCTCTTGCACAGTTAATGAAATACGCCTCCGGCTTCATTTTCCGAAAGGCCTCATAGTTGAACATCTCTTTTGTCTCCGGTGTGGAGGGCACGTGTACCGTCACAAAATCAGCTCTCTGCAGTACTGTATCTACATCATCAACCACCGTTAAATGCTCATTCTGACAGTTCACAGGAGTCAGATTGTAGGCTATAACCTGCATTCCCAGACCATTCATGACCTTTTCCGCCACCATGCACCCAACGCGGCCGCAGCCGACAATTCCGAGTGTGCATTCTTTTAAATCACGGCGGTGGGACGGCATGGACTTCCGATAACTCCAGTCCCCTGCGCGGGTCTTCCGGTCCACGGTTCTCAGGCAGCATCCCAGAGCCATAATCAGCGAGACGGTGTACTCCGCCACGGTATTGATATTGGATACCGGAGCGTTGGTCACCTGAATTCCCAGTCTTGTAGCGGCGGCAACGTCAATATTGTCGATACCCGTTCCGTGTCTTCCGATCACTTTCAGTTTCTTTCCCGCTTTTAATACTTCCTCGGGATACCGTGCATTTCTCACAAGAATGCCATCGGCGTCCGCAATCTCTTTTTTCAGGCTTTCCACATCGGTCGGCACTCCGACCTTCAGTTCATAGCCCCGTTCTTCCAGATACTGTTTCCCAATTTCTGAAACATCCTCCGGAATCAATATTTTAAACATATGACATTCCTCATACGGCTGCTATCTGATATAGCTGTTTACCTCGCCGCCGGAACGGAGTGTATGATTTCTCATGGCTTTTTCCGCGCTGTCATGATCCCCGGCTTCCATGAAACCGAGGATTTCCTCATGCTCCTTCACACTGCTCTCGGAGCGTTTGGGAAGAGCGGTTAATACCATCTTTGTGATTTTATATTTACGCCAAAACGTCTCGATCATACTTTTTAATTCTTCTGACCCACAGGCATTGTAGATGGTCTGATGAAATTCGGTGTTCAGTTCACCGCGGAGTTTGGCTTCCCCCTGTTCAATGGCTTTCTGAAGCTCCCCATTGATTTTGTGAAGCTGGGCATAGTCCTCCTTCGTAAGGCGATCTATCGCCAGGCTTGTGGCATACCCCTCCAAAACCGCTTTGATTCCGAATATTTCATTGATACTTTCCGGAGTCGAATCATAGACAACGGCACCCTGATTGGGGAGCAGCTTTACATATCCCTCACTCTCCAGTCTTCTGACTGCCTCTCTCACCGGAATATCGCTTACACCGAGTTCTTTTGAAATACGGTTGATAATCAGCTTTTCCCCCGGTTTGTAAGTACCATTCATTAATTTGTCCAGCAACTCCTCGTACACAAGATCTACTTTTGTCTTATAAATCAAAACAATCCACCATCCAGTTTTCAGTATTCAGCTGCCCTCAGGACCGCCGTTCTTTCCTTTATTTTAAAACATGTGATTCATAAAAACACTTTTTGATACACACCATTCATGAAGCGCTTTTTCACTCAGTTCACATCCAAACCCCGGGCTCTGGTTCAATTTATGTAAACCATTTATCACTGCAAAATCTTCCGCGAAAACGCCCTGGTCCCAGGTTGGGATGATCTCCGCCATCTCTCCGGCGAACGCCGCGGCAATGCATGGAACACTGAAATAGGGATAGGCGTGGGACGATACCGGAATATGGCAAACGTCTGCGACCGCAAGCACCTCCATATATCCTGTTATTCCACCGCACCGTACCAGATCAGGGTTCATCTTGTCCACACATTTCCTCATGAGCAGCTCTGACGTCTCGTTGAGGCCGTAGAGTTTTTCGCCGGCCACCACATCCATACGAACCCGTTCTTTGATAAATCTCTGTTCCTCATAGTTCATGGCGTAAACCGGCTCTTCCAGGTGGGTAACGCCCAGTTCTTCCAGATACGGTGCGGCCCTGAGACAGGTCTTGACGTCCCAGCCCTGATTGATGTCCACCATCACCTCAAATGCTTCGCCACAGGCCTCCAAAACCAGCTTAATGCGGGCGATATCTTCCCGCCAGTCCCTCTTTCCCAGCTTCATCTTAAATCTGGTATAACCTGCTTTCTGGTAACCCAGGGCTTCATTTACGAGTTCTTCATCAGTGCCGAGCCATCCGCCGGTAACGTAGACCGGCAGTTCCTCTCTCTGCCCGCCAAGCAATCTCCACACCGGAGTATTAAGCGCCCGGGCATTTAAGTCCCAGAGTGCCATGTCTACGGCCCCCAATGCCTGCATGCTGAGACCACTGTGGCCAATGCCGCTCATAGATATGTAGAGGTTTTTCCAAATCTTCTTACTGTATCTGGCATCCTGGCCCAGTATCCGGTCTTTCATACTTTCTATATATGCGCAGAAAGCCTTTGCCTGATCCTCCTCGAAGCATATCACCTCGCCAATTCCCTTAATTCCCTCTGCCTCTAATTCCACAAAGATATGCCGGGCTCCGTATAGTTTGTATACGGCATTCTGAAGCGGTTTCTCAAACGGTTTTTCTATGGTGTAAACCGTAATCTTATTAATCTTTAACACAGGCTTCCTCCATCACATCGATCTCCCCGATGCCCGCTGTCAAAATTCCACCGTCTTACATTTTCTAAGATTGACCTCTTGAAAGAATTATAATATATAATATATCATAAATGCAATGGACCGACGCAAACATCTGGAAATATTTTACATTTTTTTATTTTTTTTGAATAAATACAGTAACAGATATATCACCGGCACCACAACACCGATCCAGAAAAACGGTGTTCCGATGGATACTCTGCCAAGGCAGTTTGTAAAGCTTCCATAATAAGTAATGGACCGTCTTAAATTCTCCTCCACAATACCGCCCAGCACAAAGCCGATAATCAGCGGAGCTACCGGGTATCCGTTGTTATCCAGCAGATATCCGATAAAGACCAGCACCAGCATGTAGTATACTTCAAAAACATTGCTGTTTAAACTGATACATCCGGTTACGCAGAAGACGGTAATGATCGGGAGTAAAAATGTATTGGAGACAGATAACATTTTAACCAGCCAGGGAATGGAGACCGACTGTAAAAACAGCATGGCAAAGTTGGCGATAAATACCGCAAAAATCACGGTTCGGAAAACATCAGGGTTATTTTGCAGCATCACCGGCCCCGTGGAAATCCCAAGTAATGTAAACGCGCCTAGAATAATCGACGTATTGGTATCCCCCGGGACACCCAGCGCCAGCATAGGAATCAGCGCTCCGCCAACGGTGGCATTGTTGGCCGACTCGGGGGCCGCAATTCCGTGGGGATTGCCGGTTCCAAAGGTATCAGGCTCTTTTGACAACCGCTTCTCCATAGCATAGCCCATCAAACAAGCGGGACCGCCTCCCAGCCCCGGGAGAATACCAACCACGGTTCCCAGGAAGCTTCCACGAAAAATCGTCCCTGCCAGTTCCTTCATCTCCTTGAAGGGAAGAAGATAAAATATCTTTTTTTCCAGCTTCAATACCGGCCTTGCGTTCTTAATCTTTCCTGCATTTTTTACAATTTCAGGCATGGCGAAGATTCCGATTACCAGCGCTACCATATCAAATCCATTTTTCAGACTGACGCTGCCAAATGTGAATCTCGTGGCGACCCCGTCAATCGGAGAAAGTCCTATGGTGGTCATCAGGACGCCAATCAGTGCCGATATAAAACCCTTGACCGGATCTCCTTTCATCAAAACAGTTGCCAGGGTCAGCGCCATCAAGGCAGTTCCAAAATATTCCCAAGGGCCAAACCCGAGAGCCATCCGGGCAAGTATGGATGCGAAGATCATCAGCATAATCGTGCTGAACGTACCGCCGCAGAAACTTGCCCAGACTCCAATGCTCATCGCTCTGGCCCCCTCTCCCTTCTGGGCCATGGGATATCCGTCAAACGTGGTGGCTACCGCCGCCGAGGAACCGGGAATCTTCAACATGATTGCAGAGACAAGACCGCCGGATACGCCTCCGCAGTAAATTCCCATCATCAGGCAGATTGCATAGTTGACATCCATTTTGAAAATCATTGGCAGCACAAGCGCCAGCGCAATTGGCGTGCTGAGCCCGGGTATACACCCAAATATGGTTCCCATGACCGCGCCGCATACAATCATAACCATGGACATGGGGTTTATAACATTTGCAAAAATCTGTGCCAATTCCATTCTCTCACCCCCTACATGGAAAACAGACCGGACGGCAGGTTCACCGACAGGATGGTTCCAAATGCCCAGTTCATCGCTAACACAAAGACAATCATGACAAGATTGCGGACCGCGATCTGAACCACAGTTCCCATGGAGCCCTTTTCAATCCTGTAAAACCGGTTGACTACAAACGCCAGAAACAGGACCGTCGCAATGATATAACCAAGTGGTTTCAGCAGAATTACATATAAGACAAACCCGATAATAAAATAACATCTGCTGCCGGTAAATAATTCTTTTCCCGCAAACGCTTTCTTCTCTTTTGCTCTTACAATTTCTATGATTCTCACGGCAAGAAAGATAAGAAGCAGAATAATGACAAGCCTCGGGAACATGGCGGCCCCTCCAGATGTGTCCATTTTGCTGACACGAAAATCTCCTGTCAAATAAAACATGATGATTGAGATTACTGCAAAACACAGTAAAAATAATAGTTCTCCCACTGAACTTCTCCTAATTTATTCAAAGAAAATATCATTTACATATTTCGTGGTATTATTCTGTACCTTTTCACAATACGCGTTGTACTCGTTGACCTCCATCCAGCTTGGGCTGTAAAAAAGATCTTCCAATGCTTTCTTGCATTCCGGGTCCTCAGAAGCCTGCTTTACCACATTGTTAATATACAAAACCGCGTCTGCATCCATATCTTTCGGCCCCCAGAAGGAATATCTCTGCGAAAGAAAATCCGTATCAAAATCATAACCAAGTTCCTGCAGGGAAGGAATTTCCTCATATCCTTCCAGCTTGACATTGGAGTAAAGTGCCAGGCAGTTGAAATCTCCGCTTTCCAGATACTGCTCAATAGAAGCAAATGCATCTACATAAGCGTCCACGCGGTTACTGAGCAGTTCCGTCTGTTTTGCTTTCTCTTCCATATCGGTAAAGCTGAATTCGAAGCCTTCCTGTTTCGCCATCACGTATTCCGCCAATGTCGGCAGGGTTCCGGCAACGCCACCAATTAAAAGCTTCTTACTCTTTGCCGCCTCTATAAAATCGGAATAGCTGTCGTATCCGGACTTGCTGTTCACCACAAGCGCCATATAGGAGTCCGCCCAGATTGTAACTGGTGTATAGTCGGAATAAGTCTTGTCCACGTTCCCCAATGCGTAAGACATAAACCATCCTGTCGGGATCGAAACTATGGTATATCCATCTGGGTTCGCGGCCGCACAAGCCTCCATACCAACCTGTCCCGCACTGCCGGGGAGATTCTCCACCACAAAATCTGCTTCCGAATACTTGTTCATGTATTCGACCAGAATCCGGCAGGCTACGTCCGAGGACCCTCCCGCATTAAACGGAATGATCACTTTAATCTCTTTCTCCGGTTTCCAGGAGCTGGCAGCCACAGTCTCCGTTTTGCTCTCCTCCACCGGTTTGCTTTCCTCCTGTTTAACGGCTGTTGTGGTCTCAGCGGTTGTCTGGGACGGAGCCGTGTCACTTTTTGAGGGACTGGAGCATCCTGACAACAGGCCCACAGATATAGAAAGCGCGGCAGCCATTGAAATAACTTGTTTCTTCATATCTTTACCTCCTTAAGTAAATTATATATTATATATAATATATAACATATAATTTTTAGAAATGCAATCGGCACTTCTTCTCCCAACGCAATATTGACAACTTGTACAATTATTTTTATATGTTCTTATGCAGTTTGCACACAAAAAAGCCACAGTAGAACCCGCAAGTCAATTGCGTTACCTACTGTGGCTTTGAAACCATATCATATTAATTACATTTCATTCATCTTTGCCAGCTTCGCCGCCTGGTCGGCGGCGATACAGGCGTCTATAATCTCCTGAATATCCCCATTCATAATCTTATCCAATTTATACAGAGTCAGGTTGATTCTGTGGTCGGTTACACGGCCCTGGGGGAAATTGTAGGTGCGGATCTTTTCGGAGCGGTCGCCGGTTCCGATCTGGCTGCGGCGCTCCTCGGCTTCGGAGTTCTGGCGTCTTTCCAGCTCCAGGTCATAGAGCTTGGAACGCAGGAGGCGGAAGGCCTTCTCCTTATTCTGCAGCTGGGACTTCTCAGTCTGGCTGTAAATGACGATGCCTGTTGGAATATGAGTCAAACGCACGGCGGAGTCGGTAGTGTTAACACACTGGCCGCCGTTACCGGATGCACGCATAACGTCAATACGGCAGTCCTTGTCATCAATGACAACGTCCACGTCTTCTGCTTCGGGCATGACCGCCACGGTAGCGGTGGAAGTATGAATCCGCCCGCCGGACTCGGTCTCGGGCACACGCTGGACACGGTGGACACCACTCTCATATTTTAATTTGGAGTAAGCGCCCTGGCCGGTGATCATGGCTACCACTTCCTTGAAGCCGCCGATTCCATTCTCATTGACGCTGACCAGTTCTACCTTCCAGCGGTGGCTGTCGGCATAGTTCCCGTACATCCGGTACAGTTCGGATGCAAACAATGCTGCCTCGTCTCCGCCGGCTCCGGCGCGGATTTCCAGAATAATGTTCTTGTCGTCGTTAGGGTCTTTCGGGAGAAGAAGGATCTTCAATTCCTGCTCCAGCTCCTCGATGCGCTTTTTGGCATCGGACAGCTCTTCCTTCAACATTTCCCGCATATCTTCATCGGACTCTTCCTCTAAAAGAGCCAGACTGTCTTCCACATCCTGCTTTGCTCTTTTATATTCGGTGTACGCCTCCACCAGTGGGGCCAAGTCCGCCTGCTCCTTCATCAGCTTGCGGAAACGGTTCTGATCCTCGGCTACGGACGGATTATTGAGCTCCTGCATCAGCTCTTCATAGTGAATCAATATGTCGTCAAGTCTATCAAACATGGGAACCTCCTATCTCCTGTTTCTATCATGATGCTTTCACAATCCGGTCTAATCCCGGTGTATCTTTTATCACGGTGATGTCTGTATATCCGGCGTCGCGAAACAGCCCGCTGACCGCCTCTCCCTGGTCATACCCGATCTCCAAATAGATCGTTCCTCCCGGCGCCAGAAACTCCCGGCTCTCAAGCGCCAGCTTCCGGTAGAAATACAGACCGTCCGCCGTCCCGTCCAAGGCCAGCGCGGGTTCATAATCCCGTATCTCCGGCTGGAGTCCTTTTATCACCTCGGTTGGGATATAAGGGGGGTTGGAAACAATCACATCATACCCTTTCCCGGCATCTCCCAATATAGCTGTTTTTTCTTCATACAGACTGCTCTTTATGACCGGAACTCGGTCAGATACATGAAGCCGGGCTGCATTTTCCTGGGCCACGCGGACTGCCCCGTCGGATATATCCACCGCCGTCACCTGCTCATAGCCGCCCAATACCGCCAGACTGACCGCAATACAGCCGGAACCGGTACACATATCCAATACCCGTTTTTCCTTCTCCGGATTCTCACGAAGCACCAGTTCCACCAAGTCCTCCGTATCCTGCCTGGGAATCAGCACCCTCTCATCCACGAGAAATTCCAAGCCCATGAAATACTGAACGCCGATGATATACTGCAACGGAATCCGCTTACATCTCTTCCCCAGCATCTCATGGTAAACGGCTGCCGCTCTCGCCTGAGACTCATCCCCGTCGTCCACCGCCTGCATCCGCCTGAGCAGAAACTCCGACGCGCTAAGCCCAAACGCCTCCATCAGAAGATATCTGGCATCCAACTCGGCATCGGGTACGTCTGCTTTTTTTAATTGTTCTGTTCCTTCAACTAACAGCTGTTGTAATGTCACCGTCACTGCTGCTCTCACTTTCCGGAAAATTCTCTTTTAAATAAGCGTTCCAGTCAAATACGGCATTCACTGCCTCAATTGCCACCTCGATCATGCTGTCATCCGGTTCCTTGGTGGTCATGTTCTGCATCCACATGCCCGGTTTGCTGAGGGTATTCACAAGCCAGGAATCGCTTCTCCCCGCCAGACGCAGGAATTCATAGGATACACCGGCAATCACCGGTATCAGGATGATTCTGCTCAGTGCCTTCAGCCAGAAATTGTCTACCCGGATCACCATAAAGAACAGAATACTGATAATCATCACAATAATCAAAAAGCTGGTTCCACAGCGTTTGTGCTGTTTGGAACTGGCCCGCACATTCTCCACGTTTAACTCCAGGCCGTGTTCAATGCAGTTGATGCATTTATGCTCCGCGCCGTGGTACATGAAGGTGCGCCTGATATCCTCCATTCGGGAAATCAGCTTGATATAGCACACAAAAATTGCAATACGGATCACCCCTTCGAGGAATGCCATCAACGTTCCGGATGTAATAAAACTCCGGAAAATATTGGAGAGAAACAAAGGCAGCACCATGAAAATCCCCACCGCCAGCACAACCGAAACTGTCATGACAACGCCCATCAGGACTTTCTCCAGCTTTTCTCCGAAGACCCGGTCCAGAAATTGTTCCAATTTTGATGGCTCCGGTTCCTCCTCATCATCCTCAAAAAAGCTGGCCGAAAACGTCAGTGTCTTCATCCCCAGAATCAGGGAATCCGCAAAACTGAACACGCCTCTCACAAAGGGCAGGGAGAAGAATTTCACTTTCTCAGTCATGCTGACATACTTGTCTTTTTGGACCTCAATCTCTCCGTTCGGCTTTCGGACAGCGGTGGCATAATCGTCTTTATTCTTCATCATAATTCCTTCAATGACGGCCTGGCCGCCGATTCCGGAATACTTCATACTTTCCTACCACCTTTCTAACATTATTTCTCAATACGGGTTTTTATACAAAAAGAGGTTGAGCTAAAGTGTTTCCACCCAGTCTCAACCTTTTCTTTGCTCATGCTTTTCTTATTCAGCAGCTTTCACGCCGTACTTACGGTTAAACTTATCGATACGTCCACGAGCGGATGCAGCCTTCTGCTGGCCTGTATAGAATGAATGACACTTGGAACAAACCTCTACGTGGATATCTTCCTTGGTAGAACCTGTCACGAACTCATTGCCACAGTTGCAGGTAACTTTCGCCTGATAGTATGCTGGATGGATTCCTTCTCTCATGATTTTCACCTCACAAATCTTATTTTCTATTCAATTGCGATGCCGGGCACCGCCTTTTGTCTTTTAAACAGCTTGTATAGTATATCATAGAATATTTTTGAATGCAAGCTAATTTTCCTGTTTATTCTAGAAAAATCTCATTTTCTTCGCCATTTCGACAAATTCCCAGTTGGTCTTTGTTCTGGCGAACAGATCGAGAATCTTCTCCACCGCGTCTTCCGGTTTTAAGCTGTTGGTGGCCTTGCGGACAATGTCCACAGCTTCCTTCTCCTGGGGAGTCAGCAGCAGGTGGTCGTTACGGGTGCCTGACTTTAGGATATCGATGGCCGGGAAGATCCGCTTCTCAGACAGCTTGCGGTCTAACACCAGCTCCATGTTGCCGGTGCCCTTGAACTCCTCGTATACCACGTCGTCCATACGGCTTCCGGTATCCACAAGAGCGGTGGCAAGAACCGTTAAGCTTCCGCCTTCTCTCATGTTTCTGGCCGCGCCGAAGAAACGCTTCGGCATATGGAGAGCCGCCGGGTCAATACCACCGGACAAAGTTCTTCCACTCGGAGCCACCGTTAAGTTATATGCTCTCGCCAGACGGGTGATGCTGTCTAACAGGATAATGACTTCTCTTCCGTGCTCTACCAGACGCTTTGCACGCTCGATCACCATCTCGGATACTCGTTTATGGCGCTCCGGCAGCTCATCAAAGGTGGAGTAAATGACTTCCACGTTGGGGCCAATAATCGCCTCCCGAATATCGGTAACCTCCTCAGGACGCTCATCAATCAACAGGATGATCAGATGCATGTCCGGATGGTTGGTGGTGATGGCTTTGGCTACCTGCTTGAGCAGTGTCGTCTTACCTGCTTTTGGCGGGGATACGATCATTCCACGCTGTCCCTTGCCGATAGGAGATAATAGATCAAGGACACGCATCGCCGTGGAGCTTGCGCCGGCTGTCTCCATATGAAGTCTCTCATTCGGGAAAATGGGAGTCAGATCTTCAAAGTTGGGCCTGCGCTCCGCCACTGCAGGCGTGTAACCGTTGATGGTCTTTACGTACAATAGGGCTGCGAACTTCTCAGCCGCTGTCTTCACTCTTCTGCTTCCCACGATGATATCGCCGGTCTTCATGTTGAAGCGGCGGATCTGGGACGGCGCCACGTAGACGTCATTCTCACCGGGAAGATAATTCTCGCAGCGGATAAAACCGAATCCGTCCGGCATAACCTCCAAAATCCCGTTGGCTTCAATACCGCTGTCCAGTTCCTTGATCTCCTCCTCCGTCATCTGAGGCTGTACCTTCACCGGACGCTCGTTCTGGTCATGAGGACGGGACGGACGGCTGTTCTGGCTCTGGGGCCGTGCAGTTCCCGTGTTAGCGGCGCTCTGCTGTGTCTGGGTGGTGGAATGCGCCGGGGCAGCTGTCATCTGGGCAGCCACTGCGATCGCTTCCTTTGTCGCTTCCTCATCCGCTTTCTCACATAATAAGTCGATAATTTCACTCTTTTTCATGGTGCTGATCCCTTTGATTCCCTGTACTTTGGCCAGCTCTTTCAGCTCTGTTAATGGCAGGGTTTGTAATTTTTCGCGCATTTGCAAGTTTCTCTCCTTTTTATTGATGATTGCCTGGTTCGTGTCTCTTGGAATTATATATGAACTCAGAATTTATGAATCGTCTATACGACTGAAAAGAAGACCGGCGGTGTGTAACCACCGGTCAAAAAATATCTATTTCCTATTATAACCGATGTTTCAGAAAAAGGAAAGTTAATTTTGTATTTTTCTGAAATATTCCTGAATCTCGGCTTCGTGGCCGTTGTCGGACGGCTCATAGAAGGTGGTGTCTTCCATCCCGTCAGGCAGATACTGCTGTTTGATATAGTGATTGGGATAGTCGTGGGGGTAGCGGTATCCGGCTCCGTGTCCCAGCTTCTCCGCCCCCTTATAATGCTTGTCCTGAAGATGAACCGGCACCGGCATGGTCCTTCCGTTTTTCACCGCGTCCATGGCGGCGCTGACAGCCATCACGGCGGAATTGCTCTTGGGCGCCGTTGCCACGTACAAAACCGCCTGGGACAGGATAATCTGGGCTTCCGGCATTCCGATCCGCTCCACGGCCTGTGCGGCGCTCACCGCCACGGTCAGGGCCATAGGGTCCGCATTTCCCACGTCCTCGGACGCGCAGATCATGATACGTCTGGCGATGAATTTGATATCCTCGCCGGCGTACAGCATCCGGGCCAAATAATATACGGCGGCGTCCGGGTCAGACCCCCTCATACTTTTGATAAACGCGGATATGGTGTCATAGTGGTTGTCCCCATTTTTATCGTAGCGCACCACCCGCTTCTGGATGCATTCCTGGGCCACATCCATATTGATGTGGATCTTGCCGTCCCCGGACCGCTCCGTGGTCAGGATGCCCAGTTCGATGGCATTTAAGGCGGCTCTGGCATCGCCATTGGAAATGTCGGCTAAAAATTCCATGGCGTCATCATCGATCTCGGCCTGATAACTTCCCATACCCTTTTCTTTGTCATAGATGGCACGGTGGAGCAGTTCTTTGATATCTTCCTTCTCCAGGGCCTTGAGCTCGAATATGCGGGACCTGGAAATCAGAGCTCCGTTTACCTCAAAATAAGGATTCTCCGTGGTTGCTCCGATGAGAATTAAGGTTCCGTCCTCCACGAAGGGCAACAGGTAATCCTGCTGGCTCTTGTTGAAACGGTGGATCTCATCGACAAACAGGATGGTCTTCTTGCCGTACATTCCCAGATTGTCCTTTGCCTCCTTGACCACCTCTTCCATGTCCTTCTTGCCGGCCACGGTGGCGTTGATCTGGCGGAAATTGGCTTTGGTCGTGTTGGCGATGACCTTGGCCATGGTTGTCTTACCGGTCCCCGGCGGCCCATAGAAAATGATGGAGCCCAGCTGGTCTGCCTGGATGGCGCGGTAGAGTAATTTATCTTTGCCTATGATATGTTTTTGGCCCACGACCTCATCTAAGGTTGTGGGGCGGAGCCTGGACGCCAGAGGTGACTCCGTGTCCAGGGTATTGGCTCTCATGTAATCGAATAAGTCCATGTGATATGATCCTCTTATGATTTCTACTAATACTTGGCAGTCTGTCCGGCTGCTCTTGGTCTACGAACATAAGTATACTACGTTTCCCTCAATCGATCAATAATTCTTCCGCCGTCACAAAAGTATAGCCCTGCTGGGTCAGGGCGTCAACCACCTGCAGGGCGGCATCCACGGAAGTGTCATAGACATCATGAAGCAGGATAATGTCGCCGTCCTCCACATTTTTCAGGATATGGCGCACGACTCTGGCGGTATTCTGGGTTTTCCAGTCCAGGGGATCAACATCCCACAAAACGACTGTCATCGGCACCATACACTCCAGTTCCTCACTCCAGGAGCCAAACGGCGGGCGGATATATTCCGGCCATTCGCCGGTGATATCATAGATTTTCTGGTTGGTCCGGTTTATTTCGTCGCAGGCATCTTTTTCATTTTCCTTGGTCAGCTGGACGTGGCTGCTGGTATGGTTTCCGATGAGGTGTCCGTCGGCACTCATTTGGCGGACAATCTCTTCCTTGCCGTCTATACTGTCGCCTATCAGAAAAAACGTGGCATGGACGCCTCTCTGCCGCAGTCCTTCCAAAAGCTTTGGGGTGTAGACCGCATGAGGGCCGTCATCGAAGGTCAGGGCTACCTGTTTGGGCTCTGTCAGCTCGTCTTCTCCCCCCGATGCCGTAACTGCCATCCTGCTCTGTCCGAGACTGGAGACTGCCCAACACAAAACCACTGCCGCCGTCAATATCTGAATTGTCTTTTTCACGTCTACCGCCTGTTTGGCATTATTACTTTAATATATGTCGGAATGCTTTTCTCATATCACTGTTCCCGCCGGTATGCGCAAAGAAGGACAGCCAAATCCGCTGTCCTTCTCATAGAATTTCATCTCACTTTATGCCAGCACGGCCTTGTAAGCCTCTGCCATGCCCTTTTCCTCGATCAGATTGTAGTACTCGGTCACCATCGGGATCATGCCGGTCAGGTCGCTGTGCCAGTAGTCCTCCCTCTTCATGATGTCTTCCACGGAAGCAGTCTTCATGAATTCCATGATATCCGCCCCGTCGTTGGCTTCATCGGTTCTGTAAAATGCAATCAGAGCCGCCATGGAGAAGGTGAGTGCCGCCGGGTATTTGCCAAATTTCTCCTTGTACTCCAGAATAGTCGGAAGCACCCGCACCTGGAACTTGCTCACGGAGTTCAGGGCGATGGATAACAGCTGGTGTTTGATGAATGGGTTGGAGAATCTCTCCAGCACGGCCTCGCCAAACTTCACATCGCTCTCTGTGCTGCCAAGAGTCGGCACAATCTCGTCAAATATGCATTTCTTTAAGAATGCGCTCACGGTCTCGTCCTTCAGACACTCGCCTACGGTGCTCAGGCCATAGAGACGGGCTCCCAGCACCATGGAGGTGTGGCCGCCGTTTAAAATGCGGACTTTGCGCTTCTTGTACGGTTTGGCATCGTCGGTCCACACGATATTGTAGCCGGCCTTGTTGAATGGAAGCTCGTCTTCGTGATGGCCCTCAATCACCCATAAATGGAAAATCTCAGCCGTATCAATCAGGTTATCGGTGTAACCAATCTGCTTGGTCAGCTCTTCTACCTCATCTCTCGGATAGCCGGTGACAATTCTGTCCACCAATGTGTTGCAGAAATCATTGTCTGATTCCAGCCAATTCTTGAAATCGCCGCCCAATTCCCAGAGATCGGTATACTGGAGCACACATTTCTTTAAGTTGTCGGCGTTGTTGTCGATCAGTTCGCAGGGAAGAAGGATGAATCCTTTTAATCCCAGTGTAAATCTCTTGTATAAAAACTGGGTCAGCTTTGCCGGATAGGATTTCGGCGGTGTGTCAGTCAGCTTTTCCGTACCCAGATACTCAATTCCGGCCTCCGTGGTGTTGGATACGATCACGCGTAAATCCGGATTCTCAGCCAGCTTCATGTACTCGTCATACTGGGTATATGGATTCAGGGCACGGGAAATGGATGTGATGTGGGTGTGCTCGTTGACCACCTCTCCGTTGTCAATCCCACGAAGGAATAAATTGTACTCGCAGTTCTGGTCGGCCAGCATCTGACACATCCCTTTCTCAATCGGCTGTACTACCACGATCTTGCCGTCGTACAGCCCCTTCTCCTGTAATTTGTGGAAGAAATAGTCCACAAATCCTCTCAAAAATCCACCCTCGCCAAACTGCATTACCGTCTCTTTACAATTGCTCATCGTTCTCGCGACCTCCATAGAATAGTTTTTTGCTTTTCTTTTTTGTAAGTGCTTACATTTATAATACTTTTACTATACAATACTTTTTGATACAATGCAAGAGGTTTACAGCATTTTTTGTAAGCATTTACAAAAATGCCTTAGATTCAAAACCACTAAAAAAGGAGCTGCATAAAGCAGCTCCTATGATTTCATGATTATGCCAGGCAAACGTTAACTGCCTGAAGACCACGGTTTCCTTCAGCGGTATCATAAGTTACCTTCTGACCATCCTCTAAGGTCTTGTAGCCGTCTGCTACGATTCCGGAGAAATGTACGAATACTTCCTCTCCTGTCTCGTCGTTAGTGATGAAACCATATCCCTTTGTTCCGTTGAACCATTTTACTGTACCGTTATTCATTGTGGTACCTCCTAATTTTAAATATTATATTTCTCTTGAAACCAAAAAAATCACATATTTTTGTAAATCATCAGACGCCTCACGACTTACAAAAATATGTGAATCCAAAGCTCATTCAAAATACGATGTTACTATAACATTTTCCAGTGGGAATGTCAAGGTTTTCCACCATAAAATTTATAATTTATTAAAAAGGCTCCCGAGTCCGCTTACGCAGACTCGAGAGCAAAGAAGAGTCGAAATTACTTTAAGGTAACTTTTGCACCCTCTGCCTCTAAAGAAGTCTTTAACTGCTCAGCCTCTTCCTTGGAAGCGCCGGCTTTTACTACCTTAGGAGCGCCGTCAACTACGTCTTTTGCTTCTTTTAAGCCTAAGCCGGTAGCTTCACGAACAACCTTGATAACTTTAACCTTGTTAGGACCAACCTCAGTCAGCTCTACGTCGAACTCTGTCTTCTCCTCAGCTGCCTCGCCTGCGCCAGCACCTGCTGCTGCAACGACTACACCTGCTGCTGCGGATACACCAAATTCTTCTTCACATGCTTTTACTAATTCGTTTAACTCTAATACTGATAATTCTTTGATAGCTTCGATAAACTCAGCGGTTGTTAATTTTGCCATTTTCATATACCTCCGTATTTGATATTTGATTAATTTTTTATTTTTTTACTGATACTTAAGCCTCTTTGGACTCTGCGATCTGACTAAGCACACGAGCAAAGTTCGTAATCGGAGACTGGATGCTTCCAAGCAATTTGCCAAGAAGTTCTTCTCTGGAAGGAATCGTTGCAACAACGTTCATTCCCTTTGCATCGTAGTAGGTTCCCTCTACGATACCGCCCTTGATCTCAAGAGCATCTGCCTTCTTTGCGAAGTTCGCAAGAATTCTGGCCGGTGCTGTCGCATCTGTCTTGGATACTGCTAATGCAGTCGGTCCTTCCAGATGTGGATCTAAAGCTTCAAATTCTGTGCCTTTTGCAGCGAATCTGATCATGGTGTTCTTATATACTTTATAAGACACTCCAGCTTCTCTTAACTGTTTACGAAGCGCTGTATCCTGCTCCACAGTCAGACCACGGTAATCAACAACTACTGCTGACTGAGCACCGTTTAAAAGCTCTGCGATTTCTGCAATAACTGGCTGTTTTAATTCAACTTTTGCCATGAATGGTTTACCTCCTTATTTATTTTGAAGTATTCCTGCACATAATCAAGAAAAACCTCTCTGTCACAAAGACAGAGAGGTCTACAATTACTCAGTGAGTTTTGTACATTCCTCGGTAGGCGGTCACCCCTTACGCCTTGCGGCACCTACTGTCTTCGGCAGTCAATACTTGCGTATTATATCATTATCTATGAATGATGTCAATTAAAAAGTTAAACCTAGTTCACTAATTTTCCTACATTCAGTTTTACACCAGGTCCCATGGTGGAGCTCAGTGTAGCACTCTTGATGTAAGCACCTTTTAATGTGCTTGGTTTTGCCTTGATAACTGCATCCATAAGCGTCTGGAAGTTGTCCGCTAACTGTTCTTCTGTGAAAGAAGCCTTACCGATTGGCACGTGGATAATGTTTGTTTTATCAAGTCTGTATTCAATCTTACCGGCTTTGATATCGTTGATCGCTTTGGTTACGTCCATGGTAACTGTACCGGCTTTTGGGTTAGGCATTAAGCCCTTCGGGCCAAGTACACGGCCAAGACGTCCAACCACGCCCATCATGTCTGGGGTAGCTACAACTACGTCAAAATCTAACCATCCTTCGTTCTGGATCTTCGGAATCAGTTCCTCGCCGCCTACGAAGTCAGCGCCTGCTGCCTGAGCTTCTTCAACCTTCGGTCCCTTTGCGAATACAAGAATTCTGGTAACTTTACCAGTTCCGTGTGGCAGTACAACAGCTCCACGGATCTGCTGGTCAGCGTGACGTCCGTCACATCCGGTTCTTAAATGAGCTTCGATGGTCTCATCAAATTTGGCAACAGCTGCTTTCTTTACTAATGCGATAGCCTCTGGTGCGTCATAAAGAGTAGCGCGGTCTACTAATTTAGCAGCCTCTACGTATCTTTTTCCTCTTTTCATTCTAAATAACCTCCTAGTGGTATTGTCGGGGATGTCCCTCCCACGTTTTTAACTGTTTATCATCTCTAAATCCGGGATCAGGCGGGGAGCTTACTCCTCCACTGTAATTCCCATACTTCTGGCTGTACCGGCGATCATGCTCATGGCAGCCTCAACGCTTGCAGCGTTTAAGTCTGGCATCTTTAATTCAGCAATCTTCTGAAGCTCTGCCTTAGAGATGGTAGCTACTTTGTTCTTGTTCGGAACAGCGGAAGCTGTTTTCAGCTTACATGCTTTCTTTAACAATACAGCAGCTGGTGGAGTTTTTGTGATGAAGCTGAAGCTTCGGTCAGCATAGACTGTGATCACGACAGGAATGATTAAATCTCCCTGGTCAGCAGTTCTTGCGTTGAATTCCTTTGTAAACTGAACGATGTTAACACCGTGCTGTCCAAGTGCCGGACCAACTGGTGGTGCTGGTGTTGCCTTTCCAGCCGGAATCTGCAGTTTGATATATCCTGTTACTTTCTTTGCCATAATGAGGCACCTCCTAAATAAATGTGGTATTGTCGGGGATTTCCCTCCCACGAGCCTTTAACCGATAAAGGCCGCTTTTACTTGTTACATCTTTTTCACTTCTGTGAAAGCAAGTTCAACCGGTGTTTCACGGCCGAACATCTCGACATTGATGGTGACGGTCTTCTTTCCTTCGTTGATGGACTTGATGGCACCAACGGTATCTTTCCATGCACTAGAAGTAACGACAACGGTGTCGCCTACCTCATAACCTGTCACGAAGCCTGGGGCTCCGAATCCGAGACTTGCCATCTCCTCCTCCGTCAGGGGCACCGGTTTGGAACCAGGGCCTACAAAGCCCGTCACACCGCGGGTGTTGCGCACCACGTACCATGTGTCATCGTTCATAACCATATGAAGCAGCACATAGCCCGGGAACATCTTCTTGTCCGCAGCTTTTTCCACGCCGTTTTTAATCTCTACCACCGACTGCATCGGGACGGAAACTTCTAAAATCTGATCCTGCAGGTTCCGGTTCTCTATGGTCTTCTCAATGTCGACCTTGACTTTGTTCTCATAACCTGAGTAGGTATGGACTACATACCAATTAGCTTCTGACATATAATCACCCTCGCCCTTATTATAAGATAAAACTCAGGCCAAATTTGATAATCAGGTCTAACAGAGCGATTATCAGCCCAAGTGCAATTGACGACGCCAGAACAGCAACCGTCTGCTTGCCTACTGTCTTTTGATCAGGCCAGATAATTTTGCTATACTCGGTTTTCAAACCTTTGACAAAGCTCTTTTTCGGAGCTTTCTCTTTGCTGGCTGTTTCTCCCATATTTCACGTCCTTTACTAAACCTGATTACTTCGTTTCTTTGTGCAAAGTATGTGTCTTACAGAATCTACAATACTTTTTTGTTTCCATTCTGTCCGGATGAGTTTTCTTATCCTTCGTCATGTTGTAATTGCGTTGCTTACATTCTGTACATGCCAGAGTAATCTTTGTGCGCACGACTTCCACCTCCACTTAAATATTTCGTTGTTTTTTCAGTCTTCTCTTTATTTTTGAGCATAAAAAAAAGACCTAAGCTCTTCCATTCGCCCAATAACTATATCATAAGCGGGGAAAAACGTCAATCTTTTTTTCATTCATAGCCTTATTCGACAAGGGTTCCTCTCACCATCACGGTGGAAACGGAAATATTTTCGTCGAAAATGATCAAATCGGCGGCTTTGCCCATGCCGATGGAACCGGTTTTTGCCTGGATTCCCAGCATGTGGGCCGGAGTCAGACTGGCCATCTTCACGACCTCGTACAGAGGTGCGCCGGTCAGCCGGCAAAAGGTTCTCACCAGACGGTCCGATGTCGCCACGCTGCCTGCAAATGCGGAACGGTCCGGCAGCTTTGCCACACCGTCCTCTTTGATGCAGGTCATCCCTGTGGCTTCGCCGCCCAGGATGTACTCTCCATCCGGCATGCCGGCAGCCCGCATACTGTCGGTCACAAGACAGATGCGCTCCGGTCCCTTTATTTTGTAAATCAATTGCAACAGTTCTTTTGGCAGATGACAGCCATCCGCGATCACTTCCACATATAAGTCGTCCAGCAGGTATCCGGCTTCAATGGCCCCGGCCACGCGGAAGGCATTGACCCGCTTCACGGAAGCCATACAGGAATAGAAATGAGTCAGCGCCGTGATGCCGTTTTCATAAGCCCGGAACACCTCCTCACAGGTGGCGTCGGAGTGAGCCAGGGAGCTGATGATTCCCTTGTCGCGCAGGGCCGCCAGAAACCGGTCGGAGCCGGGAAGCTCGATGGCGAAGGACCAGCGCTTGATCCGGTCGGTCTTTGCAAGTACCGCATGGTACTCCTCCGGCTCAGGATTTCGCAGATATTTGGGGTCCTGGGCGCCTTTCTGGCTCATGGCAAAGTAGGGGCCTTCCAGGTGCAGGCCGTAGATATTGGGACAGCCTGGTTTTTGGAGGTCCAGCGTATTGAATAAATCCACGAAGTCCAGCAGGGATTCCTTGGTGCTGGTGATGGTGGTTGGCAGAATGGTTGTCGTCCCATGTTTCAAATGGGCCTTGCAGGCGCCATAGATGGACTCAGCGTCTCCATCCATGAAATCATAGCCGCCGGCGCCGTGGGAGTGAGTCTCGATAAACCCGGGCGAGAGATATTTTCCATTGACATTGATCACAACATCTGCCGGTTCTTCGATGTGGCCGCCCAGGGAGATACCGGCAATGATAGCTCCGTTTGTCAGCACCTCCCCCTCATAGATTCCGGTCGGCATGATTAATTTGGCATTTTGAAATAAAATATTCATTTTGGTTCCTCCTTACAGACAGCGGATTCTTCCTTTGAAACGGTCGATAAACTGGTTGTTCCACTCATCGCCGCCCGGGCAGTTGCCGCTTCTCCATACCGGCGGGTTGACGCCCTCATTGACCAGCATGTTGATGGCTTCTATCACGATGCAGTTCATCACATAGGCGTTGGCGTAGGTGCTGAGCGCGCCGATTTTCTGTGGAAAGCCGTCGATTTCAAGAGTCGCATCCCCCAGCTTCACCTTGCAGTCCACGGCACAGTCTACAATGTCGTGGAGATTCAATTTTGACGGGTGGCGGGCCACATGGTCCTTGGGGCAGGTCTCGGCATGCTCTCTGGAGCTGACGCCGATCACCTTTGCTCCACGCTCTTTGGCTGTCAAAGCCGCGTCGATGGTGGCGGAGTTGATCCCGTATGCGTTGACGATCCAGAGCAGATCGCCTTCCCCGATGCCATAGTCCTCCATCACAATTCTCCCATATCCTGGGAGGCGTTCTGTCTGCATGGATTTTAAGGCGCCGTTGTTCAGCATCGTCTCCTGATTCAGCACAGCGTCAATGTGCATCAAACCGCCGGCACGGAAAAATACTTCCATCGCCGCCAGATTGGAATGACCGCCCGGCCCAAACACAAACACCTTCTTATCCTGCTTCACCTGGTCCGCTACCATACGGGCCGCCTTTAAAATCTGCCCACGCTCCGTTTCACGGATCTCACCGATAATCTTTAATATCTCGTCATAATAGCAATCAATTAAACGTCCTTCTTCCATAGTTTCCCCTTCCCTCCTGCATTTTCATGTACCTGTATCAAGTTACCGGCGGCTGCACGAGCGCGGACTCGATGATCTCCTGAACCGCCTCCTCGTAGGTTCCCGCCAGCGCAAAATAGACCGCCGATTCGCAGGGTTCATAGCCGCCCTCCCGAATCTGCGCGGCGGAGCTTACATAGCCGATCATGCCGTTGGTGTATCCGGCGCATACCGCTCCCGGGAACCGCTCTCTTAACACCTTCGCGTAATGCATGGACACTTCGGCATTTAAGAAATAGAATTTCTGGTCTCCCAGTTCCAGGGACGATACTTCCAATGTCTCGTAATTCCGAAGTTGTTTCTCCCTGACCTTTTCGGCCCACTGGCGCATCTCTTCCCTGGAATCCACGAGATACCCATCCACATCCGCCTCCGTGAAATCCTGGGCGAGAGGCAGACGGACTTGCCGGCGGCTCCTCTTCATACCCGGTGCAACGGGCGTCTCATGTTTTACAGCCTCTCCCACCGCCTCACAAACGTAACCTGCAAATGTTTCCACATCTTCTTTTGTTCCTGCCCGGAACTGGTCTCCCAGCACACAGTTTGGCCGCATATCCGCCGTGCATCCCTGTAAAAACAGATGGAGGCTTCCCGGCGTCTCCTCATCCAGCTGTTCCAGGAAATACCCCGGATAATCGGGATGCAGATCATTGTCCTTGGATAAATTGGCGTGACAGGGATAATGCACCATTCTTCCCTTCAGAGACCCGTCGCTCCGGTAGAAGCTAAACACCGTCATCGTCCGGTCCGGTTCTACCTCATAATTAGGTCTCATCGCAATCCCCTGCTCCGTCATCACCCGCCGGAATACGTTCAGGGCGCAGCTTCCCTCAGAGCGCGCCACAGCCACTTCCTCCCGGTTTTCCCCTGCTTCTCTCACCGCCCGGATGATCTGTTCCTCCAGCCGGCTTAAATACGCGGCGTCCGCCGTTTCCAGCAATGGAACAAAGCTGTTCCCGGTTCCCGGGCCGGAGTGATTGTGGGAAGCTGCAAATAACAGCTGATCCTCCGGGATTTGAAACTCGGTCCACATTTTCTGTCTCATCCGCTCTACAAATGTGGAATTCCACCAGAGCAGGTCCCCATAGATGAAAATTACCCGCTCCTGCTCCTCCTGCAGATCAAACACTCTTACAAAAATATCTTTGCGGACGCTGTCATACACGCCTTTCCGGAATCCGAAACCGCACAGTCTGACCGGCGCGTCCGGCGTGATACATACCTTTGATACCCCCAATGTTCTCATAGGCATAGCTCCACATTCTTTAACAGATTCCGCATGATATGAAACGGGTCCTTCACGGGCAGAGCCACCAGTTTCTCTTCCGGCGAACCATCCCGCCTGCGGATCTGAATCCATTCTCCCAGTTCCTGGTTGGGGAAGGTAGTAAACGCATAGGTAAAGCTCTTCTCATAAGCCTCCCAAAACGCCTCATCCCCCGTCAGATCATACAGCTTCGGAAACAGATACAGCAGCTCGGAATGAGGCCACCACAGCTTCATATCCCAGGTTTCCTCCATCAGCTTTTCATAGGCGCTGCCGGTGCTGATCCCTCTTGGCTGTCCGCCCTCCCGGTCCACAAACCGCAGCAGGCCGCCATACTCGTGATCCCAGCCAACCGCAAATGTTGCCTTGGCAATCTCGCAGATTCTCGGCAGATATTGTTCCAGTCCGCCAAAGGTCTCTAAGAATTCCACCCAGAACCAGGCATCCTCCAGCGTATGCCCCGGATTTAAATGACGGTCCAGCATATAATCCTGACGCCGCTCCTGTGTGCTCATGTGTTCTCTGATATGGCCTTCGCCGTCATAGAGCCGGTCTAACACAAACTCCAGTTTCCCTCTCACATAGGAAATCTCGTCCTCTACCGGCAGTTCCAGCTTCCTGCGCATCAGAATATACTCCTGAACAGAGTTAATCAGAATCATCGGAATCCCATGAATTTCATACCCTTTTGGAATGGGATACGGCTCTGTCAGAAAATCCTTCGCCTCGATGCGTCTGACGATGCTCTGATACAGCTTCTCCACCGTCTCTAAGCCATCCCGGTATTCCATCACCTTCACATACTGGGACATGCCAATCAGGGCAAAACAGTCCGCATAGATGCTGGCATCGTACCGCCCGGTCCGCTCATCCTTCTTTTTCTGTCCGTCGCGGGTCAGCACATAACAGCAGATGCTGTCGTCATAAATAGAGTAATTCTTGATAAAATCCCAGGTCCCCTTCATCCAGACTTCCAGCTCCTCCTGGTTTACCGCCTGAAATGCCCCCTTCTGATTCAACTCATAAATCTTACCCAGAATCCACAGCCATCTGCCCTGGGACCATGTAAATTTATCCTCTGCCAGCATACTGCCGCCGGAATTGTCGATGCAGTTTAAAATACCCCCATGGTCCTCATCTACAAATTTCGACCAGTATGGAAGAAAATCATACTGAATCTGATCTGCATAAAATGTTCTCACCTGTTTTTTATTCATCATAACTGTCACTTCCCCATCTATTTGGAGGCCGCCCCCACGACGGCCTCCGTCCTTCTTGCCAGTCTCTTAACCTGTCACCGGTTTTATTTCCAATCCTGGCCCAGCTGAACCATCAGATGCTCCACATCGTCCGAAACTGCCTTTTTGGCTACATACTGATTGTACAGACCAATTCCATAATACACCACAAACGTAACAGCCGTCGGTGCGATCACCGCGAAATCTGCCGGAATGGCCACCAGCCCCATCTTGCTCAGTACAAACAGTGCAAAACCTGCCAGCGTCGAGCAGATTGCCGACTTTGCATCACAGTGTTTGAACATCGGGAACAGGCCAAGCAGTAACGGAATCGCCGTCGGCCCCAGCAGTGCCGCGAACCAGGAGAGAATCAGACTGGCCACACCGCCGAATTTCTCGTTCATCAAGCCCACAATCACCGTCACACCCATGAAGAAAATCGTGGTCAATCTGGCGAACATCAGTTCCTTCTTCTCATCCGTCAGAACGTCCTTCTTGAAAATCGGAATAATATCCCTTGTCAAAACCGCAGAGATCGTATTACAGTCGGACGTACACATAGACAAGGTGTTGGCGTACATAGCAGCCAGTGAAAGTCCGATCATGCCGTGAGGAAGGAACATCATGCTGATGGTGGAATATAACGTGTTGGAAGCCTCGCCCTGGCTGAGTCCCGGAACCGTTAACGGCCCTAACCACATCGGAATAAACACCACGATCGGCCATATAAGATAGAGAGCCGCGCTGAAGAATGCGGAACGTCTCGCCTCCTTGGCGTCCTTCACGGAGATGAAACGGGTTGCCAGTGACCAGGTACCGCCATTATAGCTTAAGAACACTGTTACAAAATAAAATAATGTCCAAAGTGCGGAGCCCTGCCCCTGTGTCTGGTCGAACACCGCAAGATGTCCCGCCGGCAGAGCCGCAAATGCCTCAAACAGGCTCATACCCAAATTGGTGCTGATGAAGTTGATGGTTCCGATTAACAGAATCAGACCTGCCGCCGTCTGAACCACCCACTGCGCAAAATCAGTCCATAAGTCTGCTATCAAGCCGCCAACAGACATATAGAACAATGCTACAATTGCCGAGGACAGAATTCCAATCCACAGCGGCAGCCCGGTAAAGCCAGTTACCAGAATACCGATGGATGCCCATTTAGCTCCCACATCCAGCAGTTTTGAGCAGATACCGGACACAGCCACAATCACCTGGGCCGCCGTGTTATACCGCATTCTCAAATACTCGGTGGGAGACTGGATGCCCAGCGCATGTCTCAGCCTCGGCCATCTTGGAGCCAGCACTACCGCTCCGACTGCCACAGCGATGGCAATGTTCACCGCCCACCAGAAATAGATGGCGGTTCCAAGCGCATATGCAATGCCCGCGTAACCCACGAACACAACGCCGGAATAACCGGTCACATGATGGGAAATACCGGAAAGCCACCATGGTATCTTTCCTCCGCCCACATAGAAGTCTTCCGCTGTCTTTACGTTCTTCTTGGAATACAATCCAATGCCAACCATAACCAGCAGGAATAAAACAATTACACCATAATCCAACCAATTCATACCTTTACCTCCTAAGTAAAATTTACAGCGCCCCTATTACTCCGCTGCCTGTTATTTCACGCCATCTGGCAAATGGGTGCTTCTTTACAGCCGCTCAATCCTCTGGTTCATATAGTACTCCTCCAGCTGACGGCTTTTCTCATTGACGAGCTCCGGCTCCTTTGGCTGGAGCAGCTCATCCCACCGCTTGATATAGGCGGTGATTTCTTCTTTTGGAAAATATTGTTTCAACTCATCGTCCACCCGGTAATCGATCCTGGACATGTTCTTATTCCAAATGAGCAGAAACGCAATGCTCACAAGGGCCACGGCGAGAGGGCCAAAGAAATTCAGATATCCCGGCGCAATCGGGAACCTCCGGCTCCACCCCAGTGCAAAATACCCCTCCACCAGAGAAACCAGGAACAATACCGGGGTAATCAGCCCCAGTGAAGCCTTGACCTGAGATGCCTGGCGGTAACGGATGATCTCACGCATCACCGCAATCTGCGTAAATCTGCTTCCCTCGTTCTCATACAGCTTGGGACTTACCGCGATTTTAAAATTCTCCCGCGGCCGTTTCCACAGCGGGGAAATGATTTCCACCTCGCGTTTCAGAAACTCGTAGCGGTCCATGTTGGGACAGAGAAAGAGATCTGCGTTGACGGTTACCGGCAGAGTCAGGCTGCAGGGCTTCATTTTCCCGTATTCCTTCTCCCGGCGCGGCAGATACCGGAATTTCCGGATCACCCAGATCATGGCTCCGGCTCCGGCGGCGGCAATGAGAATCTTCATCCACCCTTTGTCCGCCAGCATCGCGGTCATCACGGTAATGGCCAGCACAAAAGGCAACGTCCCCGCCAGATAGTACCAGTTAATACTTCGCAGCTTTTTCATATCTCCAATCCGTCCTTTCTTCGCATTGCAGTCATTTCTATCTATGTAGAAAACGTTTTCTATTCCGCCAATGGTATATAGAAATCGTTTTCTATTGCCAATAACAATCCCTGTCGATATACATATGAACTGATCCAACGGTCCGCAGGATACTGGCCGGGCAAGCCTCTGATACCGCCCCTGTCAGCGCCGCCTTCACCGCACAGCGTTTCTTCTCCGTCGGCACAATACAGAAAATCTCTTTTGCACTCACAAGCTTGGGAATGGTGACGGTCAACGCCCTCTCCGGCACATCTTCAAACGCCGGGAAGCATCCGTCATTTACCTGCTGCTGTCTGCATACGTCATCCAGCTCCACCACCTTGACGGTCTTTGGATCATGAAAATCAGCCACGGCCGGATCATTAAATGCGATATGTCCGTTCTCACCGATCCCCATAAATACAATGTCAACCGATACCGCGTCTAACAGGCCGCTGTAACGCTCCGCCTCTTTCCCACAGTCGTTGGCTCCATCAATCAGATGGACACTCTTGAACGGAACCCGGGAAAAGACCGCATTGGTCAAAAAACCGTTAAAGGAATTGGGGTGTCCTATGTGGAAGCCTACGTATTCATCCATGTGATAGCCGTTGACCCGGCTCCAGTCAATCCCCTCCTCTTTCGTCAAATGTTCCAGGAATTCATTCTGGGAGGGGGCTGCGGCAAAGATGCAGTTTAGCTCCTCCTGCTGGGAGAGCAGCTGTCTCATACAAGCGGCGGCTTCTCTGGCTGCCTCTCTCCCCATCTCTTCCCTGGTGTCAAACACCTTGAGTCTGACCTTATCAAATTGCAATTCGTTCATGGTTGCTTTTCTCCTTGTTTTATTGTGTGTTTCTGTAACTGTCCGGTGCCTTCACAGTCACGTTTTTCTTACGGATTCCCGCTCAACAAGAACGGGCTCCAGCAAAACCCTTTTCTTCCAGGCGCGCGCACCATCCAGACATTCCATCAAAAGCTTGGCCGCCAGTTCTCCCGTCCGGTATGCGGACTGGGATATGGTAGTTAAGGACGGCACGATCATCTCGCCGAACTCCACATTATCGAAGCCCAGGATCGACATGTCTGCCGGGATGTGGACGTCGTGGGTCTGCAGCTGCTTGATAATGCCGATGGCCATCATGTCGTTGACTGTGAACAGAGCGTCTGGAATCCGCTTCCGCTCAAGCACCATACTTCCCAGTTCCTGGCCCCGCTGATAATCCTTCATCGCGCTGGCGCCGGATTTCCTGGCAGCGGCGGTGACGAGAATATTCTCCTCCTTCAGCTCCATGCCATGGTCCGCCATAGCATCCTGGAATCCTTCAAACAATTTCTTACGGGAAGGCCGGTCCATGGGACCGGAGGCAAATGCCAGCTCCCGGTGTCCGTTCCCGATCAGGAACTCCGCCGCCAGTTTCCCGGAGGAATAGAAATCAAAATCAATGGCGGCGCCGTCATAATCGTCGTGAGGCTGATCGAACAGCACATAGGGGATGCCGGCTTCATCCAGGGCGTTGTTGATGCCCTCGTCCCAATTGATCAGGGACAGCAGAACTCCCGCTACCTGGGCCTGGATCAGCATGTTGATGCAGGACCGCTCTGTCTGCGGATTGTTGTGCGAGGAGTACAGGATGGGCACGTAGTCATTGTCCATGCACTCTTTCTGCACGGCGGCAATCAGCTGGCTGTAAAATGGGTTGGTGATCGACGGAACGACCACCCCGATCTGGCGATTCCGACCACCCCGGAGCAGCTGGCCGAACAGATTCGGTTTGTAATTTAAAGCTTCAGCGGCATCGATGATGGCAGCCTTCAGTTCTTCCTTCACCGGATAATCGGAACCACTTAAAACCCGGGATACAGTGGTGATCGATGTGTTGGCTCTGGCGGCAACGTCTTTGATTGTCGCTTTCTTTTTCTTCTCCTGCACGGAACTTCTCCCTTGTTAGAAATCGTTTTCTATATCATATCACACATATTTTTGTTCGTCAATAGTAATTTTTTAGTGATATTCACATGTTTATGTGTTGTGGCCAATGCAGATAGAAATAAAATATACATGACGGATGCCGGCGGCCAAGAGGACTCTGGAGCAGGCTTCTATGGTACTGCCGGTGGTATAGATGTCGTCCACCAGAATGACGCCGGTGATCCCCGGCGGAATGGTTCCGGCTTTAAAGGCCTGCTGGAGATTTTGCAGACGTTCGGAGGGATTTAACTGTTTTTGTGGGGCGGTTTTTTTATTGCGGAGCAGGGCGTCCGGGTATACGGGGATGTTTAAGCGGGCGCTGATTTTATTGGCGAGAAGTTCAGCCTGGTTGAAGCCGCGCCGGCGTTTTCTGGATGGGTGGACCGGGACCGGGATGAGGGCCTGGGCGTTCATCCGGAGGATCTGGGAGGCATAGCGCTGGCAGATGGCTTCGGCGTAGAAATCGAGATACTGGCGTTTGTTTTTGTATTTGATGGCGGACATGGAATGTTTGGCGTGGTCATCGTAGTTGATTAGTGCCAGGCCGTATTCGAAGGAGTGGCGGCGGCGGTCACAGTCGAAGCAGTATTCGATGGTTTCGCCAAATACCTGTTTGCCGCATTTTTTGCAGGTGGGGCCCTTTACATAAGAGAGTTTGGGGAAGCAGGACGGACAGATGAGGGCGCCTTTGGGCATGACAATCTCGTCGCAGACGGGACAGCGGCGGGGGTATAAGGCGTCGAGGAATATAGATAACAGGTGGGAAATGGCATGGATGATGAAAGACATAGAAAACCTCCTTACATTTGAGGCCGGTAGAATTCCGGCCAGACTATTGATTCTGGATATTCAGGGATCTGATGCCACTCCGGGGCTCGGAGTGACACCAGTGGATACCTGCTTTTTAAGATCTCTTAGACATTAAATTCTTGAATCCGCTCTTTTAAACCGGAATACCGTCTCTGCTCCATCTGGTTATCTACCATGGACTGGAAGGTCTCCGGGATGCCAACCAGGCAGACGCAGGCACGGGCACGGGTTACCGCGGTATAGATTAAGTTCCGGGTCATCAGCATGCGGGGGCCGGAATGAACCGGGATCACCACCGCCGGGTACTCGCTTCCCTGGGACTTGTGGATGGTGATGGCGTAGGCCAGTTCCAGTTCTTCCAGCTGCTTAAAGCTGTACTCTACCATCCGGCCTTCGTCAAACTCCACCGTCATCATTTCCGCAAACATGTTCATCTCCCTGATGATACCCATGTCGCCGTTGAATACGCCCATGCCGGAATCCAGCGGAATACCGTACTTGTTGCGGACTTCCCACTCGATCTGGTAATTGTTCTTGATCTGCATGACCTTATCCCCCACCCGGAATATGGTGCCGCCGTACTCCCGCTCCAGCTTGCTTTTATCCGGCGGGTTCAAGTATTCCTGGAGTATGCCGTTTAACCGCTCGACCCCCAGCGCCCCTTTTCTCATTGGGGTCATAATCTGGATATCGAAGGGGTTGGCGTGGACGTAGCCAGGAAGTTTCTCCTTCATCAGCGTGATCATGGCGCTGACAATGGCGTCCGGGTTGTCTCTTCGGATAAATAAAAAGTCGTTGCTCCGTTTGCCTAAATCGATGGCTTCACCGCGGTTGATCCGGTGGGCATTGACAATGATGTCGCTCTCCGATGCCTGGCGGAAAATCTTGGTCAGCTTCACCACATTGAAGCAGCCGGAATTGATGATATCCCGCAGGACATTGCCGGGGCCGACGGAAGGAAGCTGGTTGACATCCCCAACCAGAATCAGCCGGGTTCCCACGTTGACTGCTTTTAACAGCGACTGCATCAGCTGAATGTCCACCATGGACATCTCATCGATGATGATGGCGTCCGCATCCAGCGGGTTCTCTTCGTTTCTCTCAAAATGCATTCCCACGGAGCCCTGTTCTCCCGGAACGCCGGACAGCTCTAACAGCCGGTGGATGGTCCGCGCCTCATAGCCGGTGGCCTCGGTCATACGCTTGGCGGCGCGGCCGGTAGGCGCGGCCAGCAGAATTTCCATCTCCTCCTGCTCGAAATAGCGGATCATGGTGTTAATGGTGGTAGTCTTCCCGGTACCGGGACCACCGGTGATAATCAGTAAGCCGCTGTTGACGGCTTCCACCACGGCCTGAAGCTGTAAATCATCCAATTCGATATCTTCCTCGTTCTGGAGTTTCGTTAAGTTTTCCCGTATTTTCTCCTCGGGTTCCGTACCGCGGATATTTAAATCGTGAAGCATTTTCGCCACGTTTAATTCGGTATAGTAGTAGACGGATGCGTAGACGGCGCAGCCGGCCTCTGTCTCTCTGACAATCAGGCGTTTGTCCATCTGCATATCCATCAGGTGCTTGTCCATAGAGGAAATGTCTACCTTCAGCAGCTCCGATGCCTGGGCAAATAACTCCTCCTTGGGGAGGTAGGTGTGGCCCTGGGCAGATGCCTGGAGCAGTGTATACAATATACCGGACCGGATGCGAAAGTCGGAATCGGTGAAAATCCCTACCTTTTCCGCGATCTCATCGGCGATTTTAAACCCGACACCGGCGATATCGTCGGCCAGACGATAGGGGTTCTCCTTGATAATGCCGTAGAGCCTGGGTCCGTATTCCTGGTAGATTTTTACGGCCAGATTCATGGAAATGCCGTATTCCTGAAGGAACATCATGGCCTGGCGCATCTCTTTTTTCTCATCCATCTGGGCAGAAATCGCCATAGCCATCTTTTCACTGATGCCTTTGACCTCCGAGAGACGCTCCGGCTCCTCTTCGATCACGCGGAAGGTGTCGGCTTTGAAACGGCGCACGATTCTGGCGGCCAGGGCGGCGCCCACGCCTTTGATGGCGCCGGAGCCAAGATATCGCTCCATGGACATGGTGTCCTCCGGCGCCTTGATATCATAGCTCTCCACCGACAGCTGTTCGCCGTAGATCGGGTGCTCCGTCATGGTGCCGGTGGCCTCGATCATTTCCCCTTCGCTGATGTAGTGGAAAGTGCCTACCAGTATGTATTCGTCTCCGCCATCGGTGACGCTTAACACAGAATAGCCATTTTCCTCATTGCGGTATTTTATTTTTTCAACAAATCCGGTTACTGTTGCCATGTTGGTCCTCTTTTACTGGGTATAGATGAAAGAAATGTCCCCGCCAAAAACAGCAGGGACACCTTTTCTATATAACAGTTCAAACATCCGATGTGAAAATTGGCACGGAAAGGCACTTACAAGCGAGCTTGACGCGCCTTTCCGCACCAATTTCCCCGCAGTCCGAACTGTTACTAAATTATAATAGGAAGATTCAAACGTACCTTTAGAACTCCTGCTTCGGTGTATCGCCGTGGCTGAATTCGATGAATTTGCCGGTTCCGATAGCTACGGCAGTCAGCGGGTCCTCGGCAATCATGGTGGTAATACCTGTCTTCTCCTCGATCAGCGCGTCAAGTCCGCTGAGCAGGGATCCGCCTCCGGTCAGCACAATGCCTCTGTCGAAAATATCGGCAGCCAGCTCCGGTGGAGTGCGCTCCAATACATTGTGCACGGCATCCACGATCTGCATCGCCGGTTCCTTCAATGCTTCCAGGGTCTCGTCCGAAGTCACCACAATCGTCTTTGGAAGACCTGTTACCAGGTTACGTCCCCTTACTTCCATGGTCAGGACCTCGGGTCTTCTGTAAGCAGCTCCGATATTGATCTTGATCTCCTCGGCAGTTCTCTCGCCGATCAACAAGTTGTGTTTCTTTCTCATATAGCGGACTAAGGCCTCGTCAAAGTCATCGCCGGCTACCTTGATCGACGTGCTGACTACGGTGCCGCCTAAGGAAATAACAGCGATATCGGCTGTACCGCCGCCGATATCAACGATCATATTGCCGCATGCTTTTGCAATGTCAATGCCGGCTCCGATGGCGGCTGCCACCGGCTCCTCAATGATGGACACTTCTCTGGCTCCTGCCTGGTAGGTAGCGTCCTCAACAGCTTTTTTCTCCACCTCCGTGGCCCCGCTGGGGATGCAGACACTGATTCTGGGCTTGCGCAGTGTCTTCTTGCCTACGGCTTTGTTGATGAAATATTTTAACATCTTCTCTGTCACGGTATAATCAGAGATTACGCCCTGTCTCAATGGTCTCACGGCTACGATATTGCCCGGGGTTCGTCCGATCATCAGACGTGCTTCCTCGCCGATCGCCATAATCTTGTTGGTATCACGGTCAATCGCTACTACTGACGGCTCTTTCAGAACAACTCCTTTGCCTTTTATATATACAAGGATACTCGCCGTACCTAAATCGATTCCAATGTCGTTGGACATCACCATAATCTTGTTTCCTCCTGTTTCCTGCCTGCTTCTTCTCTATGTGCCTTACGGTAGAGCAATTGCTCCCGTATCATCTTAATTATCTTTACCATTATATACAATATCAAAAGGTTTTTAAAGGGTTTTTTTATTTTTTATTTTATTTATGCTTATTTTATGATGGCGACACACTTTAGTCACAATTATTCTTTATACTCTAAGTATGTTATCCGAAAGGGTAACAGGCCTTTGTTTCAAGTAAACTACTTGAAATCACAAAGCTTTTTCATACTCATACCGGACGGTGCAAACCGTCCGGCCCCCCTAAAAATCTTATTTCTTTATTAATTATAGTTCTCCAACTTTTAATTCTGTACAGGTCTTTCATGAATGATACTCTTTTTCCAATATGCAGATACAACCGACATTTTGATAAGTATATTAACCTAGATTCAAATCATGATTATATTTACCAGTCTTCTGGTCTGAAAAAACATATTATAAAACGCCATAGCGGTTATGAGCAGTATTTAAAATTTTTACCTGCCATAATTAGTTCCCCTGATTATATCGGGGTGAATCCTAATGAGAAAGGAACTAGTTTTGAATTAGTAAAAAAATTCTCCGAAAACATCCAAATCGGAATTAAACTTGATATATCCAACAACTACTTATATGTTGCCACCCTGCATCCCATCACGGAATCAAAACTGCAGCATGGATTAGATAATGGAAGGCTCAAAAAATTTGACAAATAAGCATATTTATCTTATACTAGGTGTACAATAAATGGAACTGCAAAGGTCGGAAAGGCTCCCGACGCACTCGCAAGAGTACCTGAGATGATGGATACGCCGCCCATCTTGTAGTTCAAAAATCGTTCAAAAGGCATTTCCAGTGTGGAAGTGCCTTTTGTTAATATCTCTTTCATAAATTCATAATGAATTTTATTTTTTATTTATGGAACGTCCACAAAATGCACACAAATACATGGTATGATTATAACAGTCACAAGAAGTGATGAAAGAAAAAAGCTTTTTCATACTCATACCGGACAGTGCAAACTGTCCGGCCCCCCTAAACTAATTTTCCTAATATTATATACCTACCATTCCCTATGATAAAGAGGATATCCAGTCAAACTGGCATACCCTCTTTATTGCTGTTTGAATCTTTATCTTATATCTTCAGCGACCACTCGCTGCAATCCCATACTTTTGTGGCCAGGCCCTCGTAGAACTCGGGCTCGTGGCAGATGAGGAGGATGCTTCCTTTGTAAGCCTGTAAGGCACGGCGGAGTTCCTCTTTGGCGTCCACGTCCAAGTGGTTGGTGGGCTCGTCGAGGAGCAGGATGTTTGTCTCCCGGTTTATCAGTTTACATAATCTCACTTTAGCCTGCTCACCACCGCTGAGTACCCGGACCTGGCTCTCGATATGTTTCGTGGTCAGTCCGCATTTTGCCAGGGCGGAGCGAACCTGATACTGGGTGTAGGAGGGGAACTCCTTCCAGATTTCCTCGATGCAGGTCGTGGTATTGCCGGGGGCCATCTCCTGTTCAAAATAGCCAATATAGAGATAATCACCCAATTCCACGGAACCCTCCAGCGGCGGGATCAGTCCCAGAATGCTTTTGAGAAGGGTGGTTTTACCGATACCATTTGCACCCGTGAGGACAATCTTCTCACCGCGCTCCATGGCAAGATTCAGGGGTCGGGACAACGGTTCGTCGTAGCCGATGATCAGGTCATGAGTCTCAAAGATATATTTTCCGGCGGCCCGTGCCTCCAGGAAATGAAACTCCGGCTTCGGCTTCTCCCTGGCCAGCTCGATGACATCCATCTTATCCAGTTTCTTCTGGCGGGACATAGCCATGTTTCTGGTGGACACTCTGGCCTTGTTCCGCGCTACAAAGTCCTCCAGCTCCGCAATCTCCTGCTGCTGGCGCTTGTAAGCGGCCTCCAGCTGGGCTTTCTTTACGGCATAGACCTCCTGGAATTTATCGTAGTCTCCCACATAGCGGTCCAGACGCTGATTCTCCATATGGTAAATCAGGTTGACAACGCTGTTGAGAAACGGAATATCATGGGAAATGAGAATGAAGGCATTTTCATATTCCTGGAGATAGCGTTTCAGCCACTCAATATGCTGGACATCCAGATAGTTGGTGGGCTCGTCCAAAAGAAGAATGTCCGGTTTCTCCAACAAGAGCTTACCGAGAAGCACTTTCGTTCTCTGGCCGCCGCTCAAGTCAGTCACATCCTTATCAAGGCCAATCTCGTCCAGACCAAGGGCCCGTCCAACCTCCTCCACCTTGGAATCAATAATATAAAAATCATGGGCCATCAAAAGGTCCTGGATTGTTCCCAAGTCCTCCATCATCCGGTTCATTTCCTCCTCGGAGGCCTCGCCCATATGGTCGCAGATATGATTCATCTGTTCTTCCATCTCAAATAAATAAGTAAATGCGCTCTTTAACACGTCCCGGATACTCATTCCCTTTTCCAGCACCGTATGCTGGTCCAAATATCCCACACGCACGTTCTTCGCCCACTCCACCTTGCCCTCGTCAGGCATCAGCTTGTCGGTGATAATATTCATAAATGTGGACTTTCCCTCGCCGTTGGCGCCAATAAGGCCAATATGCTCCCCTTTGAGCAGCCGGAAGGACACGTCCTGGAAAATAGCCCGGTCTCCAAACCCGTGGCTTAAATGTTCTACGTTTAATATACTCATCTGCTATAACTCCTGTTTTTACTGAAATCATTCCCTATTCTACATGAGAAAACCAAGTCTGGCAAGCAAAAAGGCTGGTTCTTCCCCCCGAATACGACATTTTTCCTATTTTGTTTATTGCAAAAACGGTCTAAAATGTTTATGATGATACAAGAACACTTCATATGGGGGGATTATATGTATACATATCCATGGTATCACTGGATAACATTTTTCTATATTTACTGTTTCTTTGGATGGATTTTTGAATCCACCTACGTATCGCTGAAATCCAGGCGTTTTGTGAACCGCGGGTTCCTGCGCCTGCCCATGCTGCCGCTGTACGGAACCGGAGCTGTGATGATGCTCTGGTTTTCACTGCCTGTGAAGGACAACATTTTCCTGGTATATTTAGCCGGCATAGTGGCGGCCACGATTCTGGAATATATAACCGGGTATGTGATGGAGCGGCTGTTTAAAATGAAATACTGGGATTACAGCAACCAGCCGTTTAACCTTCACGGCTACATCTGTCTCAGCTCGTCCATCGCCTGGGGATTCCTGACCATCTTTTTGACGGACGTCATCCATAAACCCATCGCCAATGCCGTGCTTGAGATGAACCCAATCGCAGAGTTTGCCTTCATCGGCATCGTCAGCGTCCTGTTTGTGTCCGACTCCATCAAGTCCACCAAGGAAGCCCTGGATCTGGGCCGTGCTCTGGAGGCTATGACGAAGATGAAAGCCGAGCTGGAAGAAATGCAGGTTCAGCTTGCACTGTTGAAGGCGGAGACCAGCCAGCGGGTGGCAGATTTCAAGGAAGACGCCGCACAGCGGGTCAGCGGGTCTCTGGGAGATACGGCCCAGCGGGTCGGCTTCTCTCTGGAAGATCTCTCCGATTCCCTGGAGGATACGGCGCAGCGGATCTCCGACTCTCTCTCCAGCGCAGTGTCACGGGTAGCCGACATCAAGGAGGAAACCGCACAGAAGGTGGCCGGTATGAAGGAAGAAACCGCACAGCGGGTGGCCGGTATGAAAGAGGAAACTGCACAGCGTATGGCTGATATGAAAGAAGAGACCGTCCTTCGGGTAGCCGAAGCAGCACAGCGGTTCAAGGAGCGGAGCGAGCGGGAAGACGCACTGTCAGACCGGATTAAATCTCTGACGGAAAACCGCCGTCTTTTATCCCATCAGATGTCCTTCTACCGGAAGAGTATTCTGCGGGGAAACCCAACTTCCTCCTCCAGCAAATTTGCTGAGGCGTTGAAAGAATTTAAAGATTCGGTTAACAATTTCAAAAATTCCAAAGATACAGAAGCATAAGAAACACAACAGGCAGGAAATCCATTCATTTCCTGCCTGCTTTATATTATTTGTCTGCAATCATCATTCCGGCTTTCAGCAGCCGGAAAGTCCGGTCTGCCGCGTCAGCATACAATTCTTCTGCCCGGTCAAGAGCTTCCTCCAATGTCATTGCCCCATTGATCGTAGTCACAATACTGCACACGCCATGTTCATAAATCTGATCCGCCCCGTCTCCCATACCGCCGACGATGGCCACTGCCGGAATCTGCTGCTTCTTGCACCGCATTCCCACGCCGCAGGGCACTTTTCCAAATGCAGACTGCCAGTCAATCCGTCCTTCGCCTGTGATCACGGCGTCCACACCGTCTAAAAGCCGGTCGAAATCCATCAAATCAAGAACCGTCTCAATCCCCGATTTCAGAGTGGCATTCAAAAATACGCACAGAGCGGCTCCCAGTCCCCCTGCGGCTCCCGCCCCGGCAATCCGGTCTACATCGATTCCCGTCTCTTTCAGCACCACGTCCGCATAATGAAGCATACCCGCTTCCAGCGCATCCAGTATTTCCGGTGTGCCGCCCTTCTGCTTCCCGAAGGTATAGGTGGCTCCGTCTTTCCCTGTAAGCGGGTTGCTCACATCACACATCACGGTAAATTCCGTCTCTTTTACCGCGGGGTGCATTCCGGTTGTATCAATCCGGCATACCTTGATCAAATCATCGCCGGTTCCCTTAAGTTCCATCCCCTGCTCATCCAGGAAACGGATTCCCAGGGCTCTCATGGCCCCCATGCCGCCGTCGTTGGTTGCACTTCCGCCAATTGCCACGGCAATCTTTCGGTAGCCCTTCTCCAGTGCGTCCCTCAAAAGCTCTCCTGTTCCATAAGTGGTGGTGCGCCGCGGGTCCCGCAGTTCCTCCGGCACCATGGGAAGCCCGGAGGCGGCCGCCATCTCAATGACAGCCGTATCCCCGTGAAACTCTCCATAAATGCCTTCCCGTTCCTCCATAAGCGGACCATGAATGGGAACTCTCTGGTAACTCCCATGGGTCACGGCAATCACCGCGTCCACGGTCCCCTCACCGCCGTCGGCAATCGGAACCCCCACGGTTTCGCATCCCGGAAAATTCTTCTCTGCTGCCTGCTCCAGCAGATGAATAATCCTTTCTGAGGATAATGTCCCTTTAAATGAATCTGAAGCAAATAAAAATTTCATAGGTTCCTGCTCCTAAACAAAAATGAGTGAAAGAATAAATACCGTGATAATCGTTACAACTCCCATCACCGCCGTCATACCCGTCTGACATTTATACGCCGCCTTGGTGTCCATATCGGAGAACTGGGACACCACCCAGAAGTAAGAGTCATTGGCATGGGACACGGTCATGGAACCGGCGCCGATTGCCATAATCACAAGTACCTTTGCAATCGGGGAGGTAAATCCCAATGTGGCCATCATCGGAGCAATCATCGCCGATGTGGTAATCATTGCCACCGTGGAAGCTCCCATGGCGGTCTTTAACAGCGCTGCAATCACAAACGGAAGCAGCACGCCTACGCCTAATCCCAGCAGAGAACCACTAAGTGCATCCGCAATCGGAAGTTTCTGTAAAATCGCGCCAAAAGATCCGCCTGCGCCAGTGATTGCAAGGATACCCGCTGAGTTGGTCACACCCTCGGTAATCCATTTTAACGCATTCTGTTTCTCGCCCTGGGGGATCAGAGTCATAGCCAGGAACACGCCGAGAATTAAGGCAATAACAGGGTTACCGATAAAGGATACGATCATTTTTAAGACTCCGCTGCCAAACGGAGCGCTTGGGAAATCACCCACGGATTTCAGAGCAATTAAAATGATCGGCAGCAAAATCGGTGAAAAGCTATGTAAGGTTCCCGGAAGTTTTCCATATTTCTGTACCAGTTCATCCACGGTGTACTCCGGATTTGCCGGAATATCAATCTTGGAAGCTACTTTCTTTGCATAAATAATAGCAGAAATCGTTGCCGGAATGGAGATCAGCAAACCGATTAAAATAGTCAGTCCCAGATCCGCTTCCAGAGTTCCTGCCATGGCAATCGGTCCCGGTGTCGGCGGTACAAGACAGTGGGTTGCATACAATCCGCCGGACAAGGCGGTCGCCATCACGGCCAGAGATACGTTGCTCTGGCTTGCCAGCGCGCGGGAAATCGGACTTAAAATAACGAAACCGGAGTCACAGAAAACCGGTATACCGGTTACATATCCGGTGAGACCCATGGTCAAAACACTGTTCTTTTTGCCAACCAGCTTCAAGATACTGTTCGCCATCGTCAATGCAGCGCCGGTCTTCTCCAGAATCGTTCCAATGATGGTGCCTGCCAGAATGACAATACCGATGCTGGCCAGAATATTACCGAATCCTGATTTTACCGTGTTGATGACTTCCTCTGTCGGAATTCCACACACTAAGCCTACCACAATCGCCACTACGGTCAGCACCAGGAACGGGTGCTGGTTAAACTTAGAGATAGAAATTACCATCGCTACTACTGCCAAAAATATAACTCCGAAAATAAAGATACCTGACATACACATTCCCTCCTAATACATTTCTAAGATAAGTCTTACAAAAAACTCTCTGATAAACGCCTTTTCCTCTTCCATTCCCAAGATGGCAAACAGTCGGTTCATCCGGTACAGCAAGGTATTCTTGTGCAGATGAAGCCGCCCGGCTGCCCTCGCTACGCTTCCCCCTTCCTCGTAATAAATTTTGGCTGTTTCCAGCATGGCATTTATATTAGACTGGTCCGCGGACGCAGCTAATTTCTGATACAATTCCTCCACATACCAGCCGCCGGTATAGGCGCTCATGCAGTGGAGCAGATAGGTTAACTGATTCTCTTTGATCCTGATATCGCTGATAGAGTCCGTCTTAAATCGAATCAGCACGGCCGCCTCGTCATATGATCTGGCTATATCCGGGAAATCGAGACATTTTCCTCCCACCGCCATCCGGTAGCCAGGATGCTTTTTTAAGACAGGTTCGAACAAAGCTGTCAAGTCTTCTTCCCTGCCAATCAGCACAAAGGAATGGTTCTGCATCCCGTACACATCGTGGTTTGGGCGGACAATACCTGCTTTCATCAGAGTCCGTTCCAGTTCTTCCACTAAAGCCAGGCTCTGGGGCTGGTCTTCCTGTTCCGCCTGAAACAGGACCACCTGAAGGGGAAACTGCAGTGTCACCTGAATTACATTGCAAAGCTGCATGATCTGGCTCCGGTCTTCTTCCTTCCCCGTTAACAGCAGATCCAGGAGCTGGGTTCTCACCTCCGTCTCCATCCGCTGGCGGCGCATGTGGAATTTCTGCTGAAAATACTGGGACACATAGACCTTTAACAGATTGGCCGTCTCCATCACTTCTTCCGGTCTGCCAAACACTCCCACAACCCCTACCAGCCTGCCGTCAGTGACAATGGGCATGTTGCAGCCCTCTTTGGCTCCCGGATAATCCTTCACATCCTCCTTATGAATCATCACCATCCGTCTGGTCTGAATCACTTCCGCGGCTCCCTGGTGATAATCTCCCACCCGGTCCCGCTCTGTCGATGCGATGATTACCGCGTTGGTATCCATAATATTGATTGTTCTCCCGCCTACCAGCGTAGACGTGGCCTCTACGAAATCCTGTGCCAGCTGTGCAAAACTCATACGCTTCCCACCTTATTCTGTCTTGTAACTGCCTTCCGGTCTGTCTTCTTTCAAGAATAGCTTTTAAAAGATCAGACAGTCCCCAACTCCCAGATGGCAGCTGGAAACCTGCGGATCTTCGCGAATCATCTGTTCTGCCAAAGCCCCGGAACAGTGGTTGATGCCCAGCAGAACAATTCCCATGGACTTCATTTCCTCAATGCTCTTTTTCACCCGCTCCTCATCGGCTTCCACCAGATGGGTTCCGCCAATCACCGCATGGATCGGCCGGTTTAAACGGTCTTTCACAGTCCTCAGCATATTCATGATGCCCGGGTGGCTGCATCCCACGATAACGATCAGCCCCTTGGGAGTATCTATGGCAAGACAAATCTCATCTTCAAAGAGATCCTGAACCATTCCGGCCGGGCTGTCTTTTACGAACCGGGCGGGAACCTGCTCGAATTCATGGGTTCTGTCAAACTTTCCTATTACATAAATTTGTCTGTCAATCTGATACATGCCATCACAAATGATCTCATCAGTGCTGTGCTGTTTTAAGTAGGCTTCTGTGAAGCCGCAGCCCAGATAAGTATATTTGTGTTCTCCCAGCGCATATTTCTCCTGAAAAAATTCAGGGCCGTGAATCACCGTCTTCCGAATCCCCTGCTCCGCCAGTGGGATAAATCCCGCCGCATGGTCGTAATGGCTGTGACTGAACACAAGATACCCGATTTTTTCCAGAGGTATATTCAGCTTTGCGGCATTGATCCAGGTATTCTCCCCGGCTCCAAAATCAAACAGGATTCCGGTCTGTTCCGTTTCAATATAAAAAGACAGGCCATGTTCGGCAATCAGGCTTTTATGTTCGGAACTCAGATTATCCATCAGGGTCCTTATTTTTACCATGTCATCTCCCACCTTTGTTGAATTTATAATGACTGATTATATCACATCTTATGGGGCTTTACATTGTGACATGTCACAAATCAAAAGAATTTTAAATAACTTTTTACATTTACCCTCTGTTTTTTTAGATACTATGCACAACACGCAAAACACCGCCCGTCATCGCGATTCCCACGAGACGGGCGGTGCTGTTTGATATCTGTATATTCTGAATCTTACATCATCTGATCCACCATAGCCATCACAGCCTCGCCGAGCGCTGCTGATTTGGCGTCGGCATCTGCGAGGGAGGTCCCCTTGATGCCGTAGTAGAACTTGATTTTTGGCTCGGTGCCGGATGGTCTTACGCAGATCCATGCATCGTCATTCATGTCATAATAAAGCACATTGGAGGACGGCAGCCCGGTTGGCTTCACTTCACCGGTCTTCATGTCCCTGATGGTATCCAGCTTGTAATCCCTGGCGGATACGACGGTGTAATCTCCCACCTGCTTCGGCGCGTCATTTCTCAAGGTCTCCATGATGGACTGGATCTTGGCAAGGCCCTCGATTCCCTTTAAGCCGATGGCTTTCACAGCGTCCTTGTAATAGCCGTATTTGTCATAGATGGCAACCATGGCATCCCACAAGGTCATGCCTTTGGTCTTGTAGTAGGCGGCGGCTTCGCAGAGGGCCACACTGGCGGAAACAGCGTCCTTGTCACGGGCATAGGTACCGATGAGGCAGCCGTAGCTCTCCTCCAGACCGAACATGTACTTGCCGTATCCGGTGGTCTCTTCTTTTAAGATCTGCTGGCCGATAAACTTAAAACCGGTCAGAACCTCTACTAATTCCGTGTTGTATCCTTTGGCGATGGCATCCACTAAATTGGTGGTAACGATGGACTTGATAACCTGTCCATCTGCCGGAATCTCGCCTTTTTCCTGCTTCTGGCTCAGCACATACTCACAGAGTAAGGAGCCGGACATATTGCCGGTCAGCGGGATATAATCGCCGGATTTGGTGTCTTTTACGTAAACGCCAAGACGGTCGGCATCCGGGTCGGTTGCCAGGACTAAATCGGCATCCTTTTCTTCCGCCAGCTTCAGTCCCAGGATAAATGCTTCCTCCGCCTCCGGGTTCGGATAGCTGACGGTCGGGAATTCGCCGTCCGGCAGTTCCTGCTCCGGCACCACGTAAACGTGCTGGAAGCCAATCTCCTTTAACGCTCTTCTCACCGGAATGTTGCCGGTGCCGTGAAGCGGGGTATAGACAATCTTGATACTGTCCTGCATCTGATCAATGGCATCCTGGTTCACCACCTGGGCTTTTACATTGGCTATGTATTTATCATCAATCTCAGCGCCGATAATCTCGTATAAGCCTGCTGCTTTGGCTTCCTCGGCGCTCATGGTCTTCACGGTGGATAAATCTTCGATGGCGAGCACTTCTTCCGTCACACCCTTGTCATGGGGCGGTGTGAACTGCGCGCCGTCCTCCCAGTAAACCTTGTAACCGTTATACTCCGGCGGGTTATGGCTGGCTGTCACATTGATCCCTGCGATACAGCCCAGCTCGCGCACGGCGAAGGACAGTTCGGGAGTTGGTCTTAGGGATTCGAATTTGTATGCTTTAATACCGTTGGCTGCCAGTGTGCGGGCCGCCTCATCGGCAAATTCCGGTGACATCCGCCGGGAATCGTAAGCGATGGCCACTCCTTTGGAAGCGCCGCCCTGCTTTTTAATATAATTGGCAAGTCCCTGGGTCGCTCTGCGGACTACATAGATGTTCATGCGGTTGATCCCCGCACCGATGATGCCACGAAGTCCGGCGGTGCCAAATTCCAGGTCCATATAAAAACGCTCTTTGATCTCGTTCTCGTCTCCGGCAATTGCTCTCAGTTCCTCTTTCGCAGCCTCATCGAAGTATGGATTGGACAGCCATTCTTCATAAATCTTCATGTAATCTTTCATATCAATTACTCCCTTCCCGTCTCTTTCGGACAAAACTTCGAAAAGTCCTGTCCTCTTCTCCTCATTATACCTTATCGGGCTCAAAAAATAAAGTAAAACAGCCCTATTTAATTTTCGACAAAAACTGATTCCGGCTGTCCATCTGCTCCTCTAAATTGCAGAGTTTTTCCACATTTCTAGACGGAATCCAGGCCTTGTTGGCATTAAAGTAAAAATTGATCTGTTTCCAATACTTTTCGGGATATAAAAACAGATAATAGAGACATTTCCGCTCCCAGCTTCCCAGGGGCAGAATCCGGTCGTAAGCTTTTAACATATCAAGTCCCAGAGACTGGTTCCAATTCTGTTTCTCCATCACTTTTCTCATAAAATGATACAGATCCGTCATCTGGTTTCCCTGATGCATCTTGTTGTATTCGATAATTGCAACATAATGGCTGCCCATCAGCACATGATGATGGTCCAGATCTCCATGGCACAAAAAAGCTCTGGACGCTTCCTCTCCTTTAAAAAGAGCTTCCAGCCCTTCCTGCGCCTGCAGCGCCTGTTCATAGAACATTTGAAAATTGCCGATGACGCACAGTTCAAACTCCGTCTTTTTCCGTTTTCCGCGGATATAGTTGCGGGCCCGGAGCAATTCCCGGTTATGGCGCTCCAGTTCCTGGTCCATGGGCTGGACCACGATGGAGCCCAGGTTCCAATCCTCCTGCATGGGAACTGCCTGAAAGGTCTTATGGAGCCTGGCAATCTGGGTGACAGCTTCCAGAATTTCGTCCCGGTCCTTTAAGTTGCATTCCCGGTCCAGATACCAGTCCTTCATGACAAATCTGGTCCCATCTTCCGCCAGAGAAATCAGTTCCCCCTGACTGGTGCGGATGTACGCATCCACCAGGACGCTTCCGGCTTCTCTGACCTGTCCTAATACCTGGGTCTCGAATTCAAGCCGTTTCATGGTTCCTCTATACTCTTTCAACAGCTTGATCCCCTGACTGGTCTCGCAGAGCCAGCCGCTGCGGCCCTTTCTGACATTCCCGACTTCCAGGTCATACTGTGGTAAAGCCTCTACATACTTCTCGTTCACATCCACCCCTCCAAACGCCCTGATTACTAGCTACTTCTAGGGTATGACTCAGCATTCGGGAATATGCAGGAATCTTCGGACCGCACCGGCGCGGGGTGCGCATCCCTGACAAAAAGACCAGGCATTTTGCCTGGTCCCTAATGATTCTTTTATGTTACTGCCGGTTTACAAACTCCGTTAACAGATACTCTTTTGTATTACACTCCGGATGCTCCAAAACCTGGTCGAACATATGATTCAGGAGAGCACCCAGCTCTCTGCCTGGTTTCATGCCGGCCTCAATCAGATCTTTTCCTGTCACGGCCAAGGTTTTCAGGCTGATGCAGTCTTTGGCCCTCCGGATGTCATCGGATAGAATCATGACTTCTTTCAGCGGTTCTGCGTCGGCGTGGCCGGCGGACTGTTTGAGGAGGAGCAGATTGTCGTAAAGTTCCGGGGACATCTGGCTCATGATGCGGCGGATCTCCGGCTTGGAAGCGGGAATTGGTCTGTTCCACCAGCTCACCAGAGTTTCGGTCTTTGAGATGGTGTCGTTGTCCATCTTTAGGTCTTTTAAAATCCCGACGGCTGTTTTTTCGTCCACCAGGCGCAGAAAGGATGCCCACCGAAGCGCTTTCTCTGGCGGCAGACTGCTGCTGACGGCGATGTCCGCTGCCGGCACACGGTCAAATCCAGGGGTAATGTAAGGGCTGATACCGGTCTCAAATACTTTGCGGATATAATCCGGATTGTCGGACAGCAGCAGCTTGGTCAGTTCCACCTGGATTCTCTCTTTGCTGACGTGGACTAGGTTGGGGGCAATCTTTGTGATGGCCTGCCTGGTGCCTGGTTCGATCTCGAAGCCCAGCTGGGCGGAGAAGCGGACGGCCCGCAGAATCCGAAGAGCGTCCTCCGTGAACCGGTCCTTTGGGCTTCCCACGCACCGAATCCGCTTTTGCTGCAAATCGTCCATACCGCCGAAGACATCCACCAGCCCGGTCTCATGGCTGTATGCCATGGCGTTGATGGTGAAATCCCGGCGCTTTAGGTCTTCCACCAGATTGGAGGTGAATTCCACCGATTTGGGATGACGTCCGTCTTCATACTCGCCGTCGATCCGGTAGGTGGTGACCTCAAACCCGGCTTTTCCCCGCATAATCGTGACGGTGCCATGCTGGATACCGGTATCGATAGTCCGGCCGAAAATGGCTTTTACCTGCTCGGGTTTGGCGGAGGTGGTGATATCCCAATCCTCCGGCTGACGGCCCAGTAAGGTATCGCGGACACAGCCGCCCACCACATACGCCTCATATCCGGCCTGATTCAGTTTTCTGATAATCTCTTCCGCCGCTTCCGGTATCTGCATGGTCTCCTCACTTTCTTACTTAATACGCACGTCCCCAATAAACCATCTTCACAGCCGGTTTTCCACAGCAGATACAGGTATCTGCCAGATGCTCCTGCTCAAATGGCATACAGCGGGAGGTGGCTCCCGTCAGTTCTTTGATCTTGTCTTCACATTCCTGGCATCCGCACCACATGGCCTTTACAAAGCCTGGTTTCTCCTCCACCGTCTTCTGGAAGGTGTCAAAGTCTGTGGCCTCGTAGGTATGGGCATCCCGATGCGCTTTTGCACGCTCAAACATATCCTTCTGAATCGTCTCAAGCAGCCCGCCCACTTTCGATTCCAGCTCATCGAGAGCCACGAAGATCTTCTCATGGGTATCGCGGCGGACTAAGACGGCCTGGTGATTCTCGATATCCTTCGGTCCGATCTCCACCCGCAGCGGAATTCCCCGCATCTCGCACTCGCTGAATTTCCAGCCAGGGCTCTTGTCGGAATCATCCACCTTCACACGGAAATTCGATAAGATGCTCTTTAATTCCATGGCTTTCTCCATCACGCCCTCTTTGCGCTGCTGGATGGGCACGATCATCACCTGGGTCGGTGCGATTCTTGGCGGCAGTACCAGTCCGTTGTCATCGCCATGCACCATGATGATAGCGCCGATCAAACGGGTGGTCATGCCCCAGGAGGTCTGGTGTACATATTTTAAAGTATTGTCTTTATCAGTATACTGAATGTCAAATGCCTTCGCAAAGCCGTCCCCAAAGTTGTGGCTGGTTCCTGACTGCAGTGCTTTCCCGTCATGCATCAGGGCCTCAATGGTATAGGTCGCTTCCGCGCCAGCGAATTTCTCCTTATCGGTTTTTCTGCCGCGCACAACCGGCATCGCCAGCACTTCCTCACAGAAGTCGGCATACAGGTTCAGCATCATCTCCGTTCTCTCTTCTGCTTCCTCTGCGGTGGCATGGGCCGTGTGGCCCTCCTGCCATAAGAACTCCCTGGAGCGGAGGAATGGTCTGGTAGTCTTCTCCCAGCGGACAACGGAACACCACTGGTTATATAACTTCGGTAAATCTCTGTGAGACTGAATATCTCTTGCGTAGAAATCACAGAACAGTGTCTCGGACGTCGGTCTGACACACATTCTCTCCTGCAATGGCTCCAAACCACCGTGGGTCACCCAGGCAACCTCCGGGGCAAAGCCCTCCACGTGGTCTTTCTCCTTCTGAAGCAGACTTTCCGGGATAAACATGGGCATATAGACATTTTCCACGCCGGTTTCTTTGAATCTGCGGTCCAGTTCCTTCTGAATATTCTCCCAGATCGCGTAGCCTGCCGGCTTGATCACCATACAGCCTTTTACGCTGGAATAGTCGATTAATTCTGCTTTTTTCACCACATCGGTGTACCACTGGGCAAAGTCCACATCCATGGATGTGATTGCCTCCACTAACTTCTTGTCATTAGCCATGACAGTTCTCCTTTCTCTTACAGAAATCTTTTATGGAACTATATCTGATGTGACAGTTGGGACGACGGCTTACATGACGGTAACAAAAAAGCCATCCGGTCCCCTGTCCATGTGACAAGGGACCGAACAGCTGCTCTCATCTGCGATCGGCGGTACCACCCTAATTAGTGTCTGTTGCCAGAACACTCTCTTTTCATCCGTTAACGCCGGACACACGCTGTATTTTCATACAGGGCTCCAAGGCAGGTTGGGCCTCCAGTGACACAGGAATCTCACACCAAATGATTCCCTCTCTGCGTGTATGTCCGCTTAATAATCCTCTTCATCGCCTGTTCATAATTCCTATTTACTTGCGTATTGTTGATTTTACGGCATTTGGAACGCTTTGTCAAGTACGCTTTATATAGGCAAATACCTATCTTATTTATAATTATTACTTTCTTTACTTATACACAAACCCATCGTACAATAGCTTCAGCAACACGACATTGAACGAAAAAGGAGCAGAGTATGAAAAACAACAAAAAAACAGATTTAAATACCCTATGGATTCTATTCAAATCCATGTTCGCCTTGAGCGCATGTACCTTCGGGGGCGGCTTCGTCATCGTCTCCCTGATGAAAAAGAAATTTGTGGAAGAGCTTCATTGGATGGATGAGGATGAGATGCTGGATATCACCGCAATCACCCAGTCTTCCCCCGGGCCGCTTCCGGTCAATGCCTCCGTCATCATCGGCTACCGGATGCACGGGGTGATTGGCGCCCTGACCGCAGTGCTTGGAACCATTATTCCACCGATGGTGATCATCTCGCTGATCTCCGTATTTTATCAGCAGTTTCGGGAAAATACCTACATTGCCATCGCTCTCCAGGTGATGCGGGCAGGCGTGGCGGCTGTCATCTGTGACGTGGTCATCAACCTTGCCGCCAATGTATGCGCCGCCAGACGGTTCCTCTATATCGCCATGATGATCACGGCCTTCACCTGCACTTACCTGCTGGGTGTCAGCGCCATGCTGGTGATTTTCATCTGCCTGGGAATCGGATTAACCGATCTGGCCGTGTCTATGTATAAGAAAAAAGAGAAAAGCGAGGTTATCGTAGAATGAGCGTATTAATGACATTATTTATATCCTTTATCCAGGTTGGTCTCTTCAGTGTGGGGGGCGGGTATGCCGCGATTCCCCTGATCCAGTCGCAGGTTGTCAATGTCCATCAGCTGATGACCATGGAAGAATTTGCGGATTTGATTACCATCGCCGAGATGACGCCAGGACCCATCTCCATCAACTCCTCTACCTTTGTGGGCATGAAGCTGGCCGGCCCCATGGGCGCCATCCTGTGTACCCTGGGCTGCATTATTCCATCTTTTGTGATATGCCTGACACTGGCTCATTTCTATTATAAATACCGGGGCTTAAGCGGCGTGCAGACCGTGCTGGCTTCCCTCCGCCCGGCTGTTGTGGCACTGATTGGTTCCGCAGGAGCGTCCATCCTGATGCTGGCTCTGTTTGACAGCGACATTTTCTCCTTCTCCCTGGCAAACATCCGCTGGATAGAACTGGCGCTGTTCCTCGGCTGTCTCTTCATCCTCCGCAAGTGGAAGGCAAGCGCCATCTCCATCATTTTCGGAAGCGGTCTTGTGGGGACGCTGGCTTATCTGGCTTTCTGATCACGGCAGATATCGATCCAGGTCTTTAAGCTGTCCGACAGATATTTATCCTTGTGATAGATCAGTTGGATATCGCGTTTCAAGCTGTTTTCTTCCAGAATGATCTGAAGGGAGCCCTCCGCGGCTTCCTTTTCCACGATCATGCGGGACAGAATGGCAAAGCCCCGCCCCTCCATCACCGCATTCTTGATCGCCTCGGTGTTGGTGCAATTCCAGATTCTCTTTAATTTCAAATCATTGGAATTCAGCATCTGTTCCAGCTGATTCTTCTCCGCGCTTCCCGTTTCCCTGGAAATATAGTTCTGGCCGTTCAGACAGGAAAGCTCTAAATCGTTCCTGCCGTAAAGGGGGTGGGATTTGCCCACCACGATCACCAGCTCGTCCTCATAGATGGGAAGGCGGACAATGTCCTCACTATCCACGGCTCCTTCCACCAGCCCTGCATCCAAACTGCTTTTTAACACCATCTCCTCTATGACAGACGTATTGCAGACGGTGATCTCTGTCTCAAGACCCGGTATCCGAGCTTCCAGAAGGCTCAGTTTTTTCCCAAGCAGGCAGGTGCCCACGGACACACTGGCCCCAATCCGCAGTCTTCCGCTGCTGCCTCTGTTCTTCATGGCCAGTTCCATATCCTCAAAGGAATCGACGATATAGCGGGCGTAGGATAAGAGAGTCCGCCCCTCCTCCGTGATATAGAGCTGCCTGGACAGACGCTCAAACAAGCGCACGCCATAGTACTCCTCCAGTTCCCGGACCGCCTGGCTGACGGTGGGCTGGGTGATATACAGTTCCTCGGCCGCACGGCTCATCTTTTTGCAGTCTACAACGGTGATAAATATTTTCAAATGTCTGATTGTCATGATACTCTCCCTCTAGTTGCGCAGTGATAAACGGCCATTCCATAGAGATAGAATACCACACCCAAAACAAGGGCGTCAAATTCCAATTGTTAACCATTGTGTTATTTTTAGTTGACAATCTATGTATTATCTTATATAATCACCATAAATTCAAATAAAAGGGGATTGTACATATGAACAATACAGAATCATTATCCAACTCAAGAGCCCGTTTCACCACCAGGGATTTGACACTGATTGGATTGATGACGGCGGTTACCTGCATCATCAGTCCGTTTGCCGTTCCCATTCCGTTTTCACCTGTTCCCATCACCTTCGGTAATCTGGCCCTCTTTTTATCGGTCTATGTACTGGGGATGAAAAAGGGATTTGTCAGCTATGTAATTTACTTTCTGCTGGGAATGGCGGGTCTTCCGGTCTTCTCCGGTTTTTCCGGCGGCATGGGAAAGATCGCCGGTCCCACAGGCGGTTACTTAATCGGTTTCTTCTTCATGATTCTGATTGCAGGATTCGTGATCGATCAATACCATGCAAAAAAGGCCCCGGCCATCGCAGGCATGATACTGGGTTCCCTTGTCTGCAACCTCATTGGCACGGTGTGGCTCTCCCGCCAGCTGGGCGTCAGCTTCGCCGCCGGTTTAGCCAGCGGCGTGATCCCTTATCTGCCGGGCGATATTGCCAAAATCATAGCGGCAGCCATCATCGGCCCTGTTCTCCGAAAAGCGGTCAGCCGTCTATAAGTCGATGGACTGCACGATATCTTCAATCAGCAGCAGACCGATGGGTCCTAACAGGAATCCCAGGAGTCCGAAGAGCTGCAAACCTACATACATCGAAATCAATGTTTCTAAGGGGGACAAGCCTACCTTGTTCCCCATCATTTTTGCCTCCATGATTTCCCGCAAAAAATAACAGATGAGATAAATTCCAAACAGCATGGCGCCGCGGCCGATTTCTCCGCGGAAAATCGTGATAAGGCCCCAGGGAATCAGCACGGTTCCCGTCCCGAAGATGGGCAGGGCGTCCAAAAGACCGATACCGATTCCCCCTAAGATATAGTAGGGATTTCCCATCAGCCAGAAGCCGATGGTGCAGATGGTCATGGTCAGCAGCATGATGGTGCCCTGGGTTTTCAAAAAAGCGTTGGCCACCACGCCCAGCCGCTGCCGGATCATCTCGAATTCCTTGTGGAATATGGACCCGGACCACCGCTCCCGCCAGGCATCCATCTCCTGGAGGGACAGCATGACGCCGATGATTAAAATCACCCACAGTACGGTGAACTGGATGACCCCTCTGAATATGGTCATGGAGTTGACCATCAGATACGGCATGGCCGTGTTCTTCACGGAGGACACCAGCCCCAGCAGCATCTCCCTGGCCAGCAGCACCAGGCATCCGCGCTTCAGGCACAGAACCACTTCCATCTGGTGGCAGAACCCGGTCAGCCAGCGGTCCAGTTCTTCTATCCACACCGGAATCTGCTCCATCAGCATTCCCGCCTCGGCGTACAGCTTCCGGCCTCCAAAATACAGCCCGCAGCCCACAATCCCCATGAGAACCAGCAGTTCCAGCACCCCGATCAGCCCGATGGGAATTCCGTAATATTTTCCGCGCACCTTTATCCGGCACCGCTTTGCCAGCCACCCGGCAGAGGGGCGAAGCAGAAGGGCAATGCCGTATGCAAGCAAAAAGGGAATTACGAGGGGCAGCAAGTATTTCAGAATCAGATAAACTGCACCCGTAACTCCCACTATTAATAAAATTTTCTTCAGTTTCTTACTCGGTTGAACCATGGACTCACCTATTTCTGTTTTGTACTTCCTTTGTACAGTAACTATTGTGAGCAGATTCTTTGAAAATATTCTTTCAATTGATTCTTATTTTATATATAATAAGGTTCAATAAGAGCGGTCACAGCCGCCCGGATACGAGAGGTGATGGCAATGCCCAAACACACACCCAAAAAGAAAAACACGTTCCAGATGCAGCTGGAGCGGGAAGCGACAAAAAATATTTTTCTGCTGGTCACCGTCGGATGCCTGTTCTTTTCCGCCGCCATTTTCGGCATCAATTATATGAATACCCGGCTGAATGTACAGGAGCATCTGGATTTCCTCAGCGAGACCTTTGATCACACCTACCGGACCGCCACGGATTATCTCAACGACCCGGACCATGTCAGCAGCTTTCTCGCCAATGTGCAGGGAACGGGCGACAAAAAAGAACTCAAATATTCCATCAGCAAATACAATCTCTCCAACCCTGTGACCATCGATTTGATTCTCACCGGCCGGGATGGCAAGACCGTCTACACCACCTTCAGCGATGAGTCCATGAACTTACACCGGATCGCCTTTAACCAAATTGTCGGGGAAAATGCCTTAAAAAACGGCGGCGGCATCTACCGCACCGTCTACTATTTTTCCGGGGATACGTCTGAGTATGTCTTTACAAAACCGCTCTATGCCGGCAGCTGCGACGAGGGAGAACCGGAGGGCTTCGCCACCATCTACCTAAACGGCCGGGACTGGGCAAAACTGCTGACGGACTATCAGTATGACAGCATTATCACCGCCCAGAACGGAGACATTATCCACTGTTCCAAGGAGGGGTTTTTGAAGGAGCGAAACGGCAATAAATACCGGCCGGCGGACAACACCGGCATGACCTCCATCCACGGCGTCCGCTATCTGATCTCCAGCCGGCAGCTGACGGGGCCTTCGGTGATTCTCTACTCGTTCATCTATTATCCGAAAAATGTTCCCTATATGGGAATCGGTATTCTGACCATTGTCTTCCTGGGCGTCCTCTGGTTCCTGATGTCCCTGAAGCTGACAAGAGGCATGGCCGAGCGAAATGCCCGCTCCGTCAACCTTCTGGCCGACGAGCTGCGGATCATCCGCCACGGAGACAGCAGCCACGTGGTAACCATTGAGACCGGTGATGAGTTTGAAGAGATTGCCAATCACATCAACCGGATGATCAAAAGCATCAACGACTTAAACACCAGGAACACCGACTTAATCCGCCTGAACAGCATGATTGAGATCAGCAACCTCCAGACCCAGATTAATCCGCATTTTATCTACAACACTTTGGACAATATTAAATACCTGATCTTTAGCGAGCCTGATAAGGCCGCCTTCCTGATCGAGCGGTTCACTCATATTCTGCGGTACAGCATCAACAACACCAAGCAGGATGTGCCGCTGTACGAGGATATGGAATATATCCGGGACTATTTATATATTCAGAATACCCGGTTTGGCAGCCGTTTTCTATGTACCATTGACATTGACGAGGAATGTAACCGGTATAAGGTGCCCAAACTCCTGCTCCAGCCGTTGGTTGAGAACAGCATCAAGTACGGGTTTAAGAAGAAAATGGAGATCGCTGTCACCATCCGCGGGTGGTGTGAGGGGGACACCATGGTGCTGGCGGTGGAGGACAACGGACCCGGCGTTCCCCGGACCACACTGGAGACGCTGCGGACCATGCTGGCCTCCGAGGAGATTAAGACGGAACATAACGGGCTTCAGAATCTGGCCCGAAGGATTGTCCTGGAGTACGGGGACGGCAGCGGCATGAACATTGACAGCATGGAGGGGGAATATTTTAAGGTCACCGTCCGGCTGAAACACAGGGAGGAATAACATGTACACCGTATTATTAGTGGAAGACGAAGATATCATCCGAAAGGGCATCCGCAACTCCGTCCCCTGGGAGACCTTCGGCTGCAGCGTCGTGGGGGAAGGGCGCAACGGCGAGGAGGGAGCGGCTCTCATTGAGCAGCTGAAGCCGGACATAGTCATCACCGACATCAACATGCCGGTGGTGGACGGCCTTCAGATGCTTTCTCAGACGAAGGAGCATTGTGACTACGTAGCCATCATTCTGACCGGCTACTCCGACTTTGAGTACGCCAGGGAGGCCATCCGCTGCGGCGTCGCTTACTATGTGCTAAAACCCCTCAATATGGAGGAAATGAAGGAGGCTCTGGAGAAAGCGGTCCTGGAAGTAAAAAATATGGCGATTATCCGCCGGCAGGCGGAAAACGTCCACCAGCTGAAACAGATCTCCCTGCTGCCTGTTCCCGAATCGAGACAGCAGACCGACCCGGTGGCCGCCCAGATTCTTGACTTTATCGCCGCCAACTATGAGAAGAAAATCGCACTGGCGGACTTGGAGGCGGAGCTTCATTACTCGGAGCGCTATTTAAACCAGCGTTTCCAGAAAGCCATGGGAACAACCGTGATTGATTACTTAAACCGTTACCGTATCCAGAAAGCCTTGAACCTGCTGCAGGAACAGGAAACCCCGGTCTCCGATATCGGGTGGAAATGTGGAATTGGGGATTATAAATATTTTCACTACGTATTTAAGAAGTATATGGGCTGTTCTCCGAAGGATTATCAGGCCAGTATTAAGCCCTGACAATGATTCTTAGGTCGATTCCAAGATACCGGACACTTAGTGTTCGGTATTTTTGCTGTTTGTTCGGGAATTTGGGAGGTATTCTTGTGTATTTTTACTAAAATAGTAGTATCAGTTACATATTAAAGGAGGATTCAATGATGAAAAAAACAGTAGCAACGGTACTCGCACTCGTGATGACGGCTTCTCTGGCCGGATGTTCCGGCTCTTCAAAACCTGATACGACGAAAGCAAACGCTCCGGCAGATACCACAGCAGCGGCAAAGCAGGAAGCCGGCGGCGAAGCCAAACAGGGCGGCGGCAAGCTGGTGGTATACTCCCCCAACTCCGAAGGCCTGATGAATGCCACCATCCCTTTATTTGAGGAGAAATACGGAGTTGAAGTAGAAGTGATCCAGGCCGGCACCGGCGAGCTGGTGAAGAGAATCCAGTCTGAGAAGGAAGATCCCTACGCAGACGTTTTATTCGGCGGTTCCTGGTCATTGATGTATGACAATAAAGATTTATGGGAGCCATATGTTTCCGTCAATGACGGCGGCGTGATGGACGCTTACAAGAATACCTGCGGCTTTATCACCGGCAACGTCCTCGACGGCAGCTGCCTGATCGTCAACACGGATTTAATCGGCGATATCAAGATCGAGAGTTATGCGGATTTATTGAACCCGGAATTAAAGGGCAAGATCGCTACCTGTGATCCGGCCAACTCTTCCTCCGCATTTGCACAGCTGACCAACATTCTGCTGGCCATGGGCGGATATGAGGATGACGGTGCCTGGAAATTCGTGGAGGATTTATTCACCAACATCGACGGTAAGATCTGTGAGAGCTCCTCAGCTGTTTATAAGGGAGTTGCCGACGGCGAGTATGTAGTAGGTCTGTCCTACGAGGACCCGTGCGCCCAGCTGGTTCGCGACGGCGCTCCGGTTAAGGTCGTTTACCCGACAGAGGGCGCGGTTTACCTGCCGGCATCCGCTACTATCATCAAGGGCGCCAAGAACATGGATAACGCGAAGCTGTTCATGGACTTTATCATAAGTGAAGAAGTGCAGAACATCTGGGGCACCACACTGACCAACCGCCCGGTATTAAAAGATGCCAAGACCAGTGATTTCATGACACCAATGTCGGAGATTCATGTGATCGAGGAAGATATTCCTTACGTCAGCGAGCATAAGAAAGATCTTGTCAACAAATATACCGATATCTTTACCAGTATCGAATCAAATAAATAATTTATCAAATCATACGGGAATCGCGGCTGCGCCGCGATTCCCGTAATCAAAAGGCTCGGAGGATAAAATGAGTAAAATATCAATCAAACATGCGGTCAAAAAATATGGAAACAATACGGTGATCCCTGACTTAAATGCCCTGATTAACGATGGGGAACTTTTTACGCTCCTTGGTCCTTCGGGGTGTGGAAAAACCACGCTCTTGCGTATGATTGCCGGTTTCAATTCCATCGAGGGCGGTGATATCTGTTTTAACGACACCCGCATCAACGACATGGACCCCAGCAAGCGCAACATCGGCATGGTGTTCCAGAACTACGCCATTTTTCCCAATATGACGGTCCGCGACAATGTGGCGTTCGGACTGAAAAACAGGAAGATGGACAAAGAGAAAATCAAAGAGCAGACGGATAAATACCTGAATTTAATGCAGATCATGCAGTACGCGGACCGGATGCCGAACCAGTTGTCCGGCGGCCAGCAGCAGCGTGTGGCCCTTGCGAGAGCCCTTGTAATCATGCCCGATGTGCTGCTCATGGATGAGCCGCTGTCCAACTTAGACGCCAAGCTTCGTCTGGAGATGAGAAGCGTCATCCGGCATACCCAGAAGGACGTGGGCATTACCACCGTCTATGTCACCCACGACCAGGAGGAGGCCATGGCCATCAGCGATACTATCGCGGTCATGAAAGACGGCGTCATCCAGCATGTGGGCAGTCCTAAAGACATCTACCAGCGTCCGAAGAATGTATTTGTGGCTACATTTATCGGCCGAACCAACATTGTGCCTGCCAAGGTGGAACGGGGGGCCGTGGTATTTTCCAATGGCTACCGCGTGGAGCTTGACTGCCTGAAGCCGGCGGCCGACCAGGAAGTGCTTTGTTCCATCCGCCCGGAGGAATTCGTCATCAGCCCGGATGGAACGGAGGGCATCCGGGGCGTTGTGAAGGAATATACCTATCTGGGCCTCAACACCCACTACTATGTGGAGACTGAGGACCATATGACTGTGGAAATCGTGGAGGAGTCTTCCATCGAGGATGAATTAAAACCAAATCAGAACGTTCTGCTGCAGGTGAAGAAGCATAAGATTAATGTCTTCAACAAAGAGGGCAGCGTCAATCTTGTAAGGAGTGAGGCTTATGAAGGATAATAATAAATTCCGCCTGGATATCTGGGGTATCATCACTCTGTGCATGATCGCGGTATATGCGCTGTTTTTGATTTATCCCATGGCCCACTTGATCCAGCAGTCCGTCATCGACGGGGAGACGGGCCAGCTAACCATGGCCAACTTTTCCAAGTTCTTCTCGAAGAGCTATTACTTTAATACACTGATCAACAGCTTCAAAGTGTCTCTGGCATCCACCTTTTTATCCATTGTGATCGGGGTGCCGCTGGCTTATGTATTTTCCCTCTATAAGATCAAGGGGAAATCGCTATTAAACATCCTGATTATCGTGGCGTCCATGTCGGCGCCGTTTATTGGGGCTTATTCCTGGATTCTGCTGCTTGGCAGAAGCGGTGTGATCACAACATTTTTTAAAAATATCGGCATTACCATTCCGGATATCTATGGGTTTGGAGGGATTGTGCTGGTTATGACGCTGCAATTATTCCCGCTGGTATTTCTGTATGCCAAGGGAGCGCTCAAGAATATTGATAACTCCCTGTTGGAGGCGTCCAGCAACCTGGGGTGTTCGGGGCTTAAATGCTTTTTCAAAGTGGTGATTCCGCTGATTATGCCTACGCTTTTGGCGGCGGCCCTTCTGGTGTTTATGAGATCCTTTGCAGATTTTGGTACGCCGATGCTGATCGGCGAGGGCTACCGGACCTTCCCGGTGGTGCTCTACACGGAGTTTATCAACGAGGTGGGCGGCAACGACGGGTTTGCGGCGGCCATCGCGGTGATTGCCATTGTTGTCACCACGGTAGTCTTTTTGGCACAGAAATATGTGTCCAACCGGAATTCATTTTCCTTAAATGCCCTGCATCCCATGGAGGAGAAGGAGGCGAAGGGGGGCGTGAAGGTGCTGGTCCATCTAGCGGCCTATGTGATCGTCGGCATCGCTATTCTGCCTCAGGTTTATGTGACTTATACTTCGTTTAAGAACACGGAGGGGAAGATCTTCGTGTCCGGCTACTCTTTGGACAGCTACGCATCGGCTTTCGGGAAACTGGGACGGAGTATCCAGAATACGCTGATCATCCCGATCTGCGCGCTGGTAGTCATCGTCCTGCTGGCGGTGCTGATCGCCTACCTGGTGGTAAGGCGGAAAAATGCCCTGACCAACACGGTGGACATCATCTCCATGATTCCCTACATTGTGCCGGGCACCGTCTTAGGTATCGCGCTGCTCACCGGCTTTAACAAACGGCCGATGCTGCTCAGCGGTACCATGCTCATTATGGTCGTGGCGCTGGTGATCCGGCGTCTGCCCTACACCATCCGCTCCTCCGTGGCGATCTTGCAGCAGATCCCTATGAGTATCGAGGAAGCCGCCATCTCCCTGGGAGCTTCGAAAATGAAGTCGTTCTTCAAGGTGACGGTTCCCATGATGACCTCCGGCATCGTGGCCGGCGCGATTCTAAGCTGGGTCACTATGATCAGCGAGTTATCCACAGCCATCATTTTATATACCGGCAGGACAAAGACGCTGACGGTTGCCGTCTACACAGAGGTTGTCCGCGGCAATTACGGCATCGCGGCGGCATTGTCCACGATTCTGACGGCGCTGACGGTTATATCGCTGCTGATCTTTAACAAGGTGAACGGCGGCAAGGACTTAAGCTTGTAATCAATTATATGTCAAACAAAAAACACATCCCGGTTCCGGAGTCCTTTCCGGCAAAGGGATGTGTTTTTTATCGTTTTCAGTTTTAGAGGAACCGTGCCATCACGCGTTCTGCCTTTTCCGGATCATCGATCAGCAGCTTTAAGATCTCCGTGGCAATCCGCACACAGGTCCGGTGAAAATGGATGAAAAAGAAAATCAGCGCGATCCCGAATAAGATACCCGTAACCAGCCTTCTGTAATTCCCGCTCTCATAAGGCGTCAACAGCTGGAGAAGTCCGTCCGCTACCATGGGAGCCATCAAAAGCAGCATGACCGAAACGCTTCCATAGCCCCAGAATACAGCAATAGGAATCCCCGCAAGGATTCCTATTAACTCGCCTGTACATCTGGCACAGATTGGAAATTGTTTTCCATGGCAGAAGAACGAACGGTCCGCTCTTCCATGGCATCCAAACAGGATGCGCAAAAACTTTCCCATCTATTAATACATCGCAGCTGCGCCAACACCGATTACTACGAACATCAATACATAAAGAACAACACCGATAATTACGGAGATTAAAGCACCCATCCCTGCTGCTTTTGCTGTTTTTGGTTTGTCACCTTTCCATACCAGGTACAGAATCAAACCTACGATCGGGATACAAAATCCTAAAAGACCCCAGCCAAATCCACCATTATCCACTACATTGTTGTTATTACCTTCCATAACTCGTCCTCCTGTAAATATGTACGTTAATTTTTTAACTATTTCCAATATATGTAATAGTTATGCTCAATATACCACAAAAAACTTTTAAAGTCAAACCATCACTTCTTACAAATTCTAATGAATCACGGCTTAATGATAAGTAATTTTGAAACAGCCGCCTTACCCTGGACTGCCTCTCAGAGGCAGAGCCGGGTACGACGGCTGTCTTGTACTTTTTTATGTTATCTTTTAGGTTATCTCGTCACCAGATACTCTGAGATATCCGACATCAGCAAACTGCTGTCATCGCCATAAACCTGTAATGTCAATACCTTTCCCATACCGAATCCAAGAACTCCCAGAAGGGACTTGGCATCTACCACATGGCTTCCACACAGTAAATCAGCATTGAAAGGGTACTGCGCAATTTTATTCACGAAGTTCACAATATCATTCTGTGTACGCAGTAAGATTTCATGTCTATTCATTTTCGCATCACTCCTTTCGTTTTATAATATATGTTTTCCTCATTCATAAATGATTGTTACCATAATATCCTATTTTAAACAAAAAGGAAATGTAAAATATTCCAAAAATCCTGTAAATTTTTGTCGAAAATGTTGAAAAACACTGCTTTTACACGAAAAGACCGGCTCCCGGGCCGAGAGGAAGGCCAAGTACCATCCAGATCACCAGCAGAACCACCCAGCCAATCATGAAGAACAGGCTGTATGGCAGCATGGTGGAAATCAGAGTTCCGATGCCGGAATCCTTGTCATACTTTTTGGCAAATACTACTACCATAGCAAAGTAGGACATCAGCGGGGTGATTAGATTGGTACAGGAGTCCCCGATCCGGTAGGCCACCTGGGTCAGCTCCGGGGAATATCCCAGCAGCATAAACATGGGGACAAATACCGGCGCCAGAATGGTCCATTTGGCGGAGGCGGAACCCATCAGCAGGTTGATCACCGCTACAAATAAGACAAAGAGAATCATCAGCACCGGGCCGCCGACTCCGACGGAGCTAAGGAAGTCCGCACCTTTCAAGGCGAGAACGGTACCCAGCTTCGTGTAGTTAAAATAACTGATAAACTGGGCTGCAGCAAAGGACAGGGCGATATATCCACCCATCGCCGCCATGTTGTCACCCAGCTGGGCGCAGACGTCCTTCTCATTTTTGTAGGTTCCCGCCACACGTCCGTAGACGATAGACGGCACGAAGAATAGCAGGGCGATGATCACGATCAGCCCATCCATGAACGGGGAGGCCGTCATCAGGCTTCCGGTTTCCGGATTCCTCAAGAAGGAATTCTGCGGCAGCGCCAGGGCCGCGATGAACAGCACCAGGGCCAGCAGACTTAAATTAGCCCAAACAAGGGCTTTTCTCTCGTGTCCGCCAAGGGCTGTGGCTGACGCCACGTCTTCCCCGCTGTGGTGATGGGAGCGAAGTCTCGGCTCCACAATCTTGTCGGTCACAAAGGTTCCCACCGCCACAATGACAAAGGTGGATACCAGCATAAAATACCAGTTGGCTGTCGCCGCCACGGTATAGTCCGGGCGAATCATTCCCGCCGCCTCGGTGCTGATTCCCGCCAGCATGGGATCTAAGGTTCCCACCAGCAGGTTTGCGCTGAAGCCGCCGGAAACTCCGGCAAAGGCCGCCGCCAGACCCGCCATGGGATGTCTGCCGTAAGCCATAAACACAATGGCGCCGATGGGAATCAGTACCACATATCCGATATCGGAAGCCACGTTGGACATTACCCCCAAAAATACCAGCATTGGGGTCACAATCATGGCCGGCGTCACGGACACCGCTTTTTTCATCATCGCCGACAGATAGCCGCTGCCCTCGGCACAGCCCACGCCAAGCATGGTCACCAGCACCACTCCCAGTGGAGCAAAAGAGGTGAAGTTAGCCACCACGTTGGTCAGCATATAGACCAGGCCCTCCCGGTTCATCAGGCTGACCACGGAGATGGTCTGTTCCGTCAGTTCCATGGTCTTACTGTCAATCATCTCACCCGTGGCCGACACGCCAAGGGCCGCACAAAGCCCCGATATGAGCACGATGCCCACGGCTAAAAGCGCAAACATGGTGATCGGGTGAGGCAGTCTATTACCCACGTTCTCCACCCCGTTTAAGAAGCGGCCGAACAGTGTCTTTTTATTGATCTGTTTCGTTGTCTCTTTCATTCATACATACCTCCGATTTCAGTCCGGGCATTGCCCTCCTGTGGACATTATATCGGAAATGTATGTAAGCAGTCAACTTTTTCGCCTTTATTACAATTATTTACCTGTTTTTCGTATTATATTTAGATTTTTTCTCCTATTATCTGGTTTATATGGATAATGATAGGAAGGCTTGAAAGATGGTTCCCTTTGGTTTTGCCGTAAAGGTCATGGTTTTTCCGGTCTTCGGGTGGCGGAAGGTCAGCTGGTATGCAAAGAGGGCTAAATTGTACCTTTTGCCTGAACTATTGGTCTGGAATGCAGGATTGTAACGATTGTCTCCCCACAGAGGGGTTCCGTGACCGGCAAACTGCACCCGGATCTGGTGATGGCGGCCGGTGTGCAGCTCTACCTCCACCAGAGCAAGCGGACCAGCCGTGGGAGCAGACGAGTTATCCACAGCCGCCGGACCAGCAGGGGATAACACCGGGTCTTTCTCCAAAACTTCCCGCACAATATAACTTAATTCGGCACGTTTCGCCCCGGTTATCCCCTTTTCCACAACTTTCGACAGGTTTTTCCCACTGTCTTTCAACAGATAGTCCACAAAGTTACCCACATTATCCACAGGTTTTCCACAAACGACGGCATAATACTTTTTATGCACCTCATTTGTCTGAACCTGTTTACTCAAGGCTGCGGCGGCATTCTTCGTTTTGGCGTACACCATAACTCCACCCACAGGTTTGTCCAGTCTGTGGATAACTCCCACATAGGGTTCTTTCCCGGTTGGGCATAACCTGTTGATATGTTTCTTGATTTCACTGACCATGTCGGGAGCGAAGCCGCCGCTTACCTGGGACTCCATTCCCACTGGTTTTTCCACCACGATGATGTCTTTATCTTCATATAATATAGATAACATTATTTTCCTCTCCATTCCTGGCTGTATGTAGTTGATTCTGTTTTATCATAATATAAATAAAATCTCTTAACAATCAAAGTTTTTTTTGAAATACCTTGATTTTCTCTCCGCAGCGGTGTATAGTATATAAAAAGAGTACATATAGTATTCAATACTACATATGACAATATTCACATTTACATACTGGTTTTATAATCAGCAATTTTAAGGAGGTAACTTTTATGCGTATCAAAATTAAAGATCCAGGCAGCGCTATCACTCATTTCATCGGCATGGTTGCCGCTATTGCTGCCGCCACCCCATTACTGCTCAAAGCATCCAGGGAACCCGGGAAGGTTCAGCTGGTGGCTCTGTCCATCTTTATTGTCAGCATGATTCTGCTGTACGCGGCCAGCACCATTTACCACACGCTGGATATCTCACCGAAGGTGAATAAGATGCTGCGCAAGATGGACCATATGATGATTTTTATCCTGATTGCAGGGACCTATACACCGATCTGTATGGTAGTGCTTGGCGATAAAACCGGGTGGGGCATGCTGGCCCTGGTTTGGGGCATCGCCCTGGCGGGAATCATCATCAAAGCCTGCTGGATCACCTGTCCCAAGTGGTTCTCCTCCGTGATCTACATCGCCATGGGCTGGGTGTGCGTCCTGGCCTTCAGCAAAATTGTGAAAGCTCTGCCGCCGGCGGCATTTGGCTGGCTGCTGGCAGGCGGCATTATCTATACGATCGGCGGTGTGATCTACGCGCTGAAGCTGCCGATCTTCAACACGAGACACAAATACTTCGGTTCCCATGAGATTTTCCATCTGTTCGTGATGGGCGGGAGTCTCTGCCACTATATTATGATGTACCGATTTGTCGCATAAACCAAAATAATGCATAACAGGGTAGGATTGCCAAATCCCGCCCTGTTGCTAATACATCTGATTATAATAAATACTCTCTCAAACAATATGTAATCATAGAACAAAACGGCTCATATCTGCCATTCTTATCTTTCTCCTGATACATATCAATTGTCTCCATGATATACTCATCATCCTGCAGAAGTGTATCATCTGAAAACTCCTCTTCCAGAACTGTATCATATGCTGTTTCCCGTTGCTTTCGAAGTGCATAGGAATCTAGATTTAAGTTTTCTCTCATCTTCTCAGCACATACATTGTTGTCCACTGCAAATATCTTTCCGTTCAGTCTAAAACCGAACAATCCATCTATTTTTTCAGATGCAGGTGAAATACAGTTATGAAAATCAAACCAATTGTTCTTTGTATTATTACAGTGGTCTTCTGAGTACCGTTCCTCTCCACCACAAGAGACAAACATATTTTCATAATCCAGTTCTGCACTCTGACAAATTGCACATTCTTCTGGGGTCAATACTCTTTTATCTGGATGCCTTGGCATAAAATGTTCGATATTACTTCCATCCCCTGCCCGTACTCCAACTTCTTTTTCACAATAACAGCAGATATATCCCTGCTCTGCAAGCAGTTCTTTTTTCAATTTTCCATATTCTTCTGATTGCGCCAAATCATCATAGGAGGGTTCTGCTCCACAACGAATCCGAAACTCATCAATCCAATTGATCAAATGCAGCGGCGTTTCTTTTTTTCTAATCCTGCGCATTTCTTCGTCTTCCTTTTTTTATCAATATTCTTGCCCTTACTGTATCCGTATTTCGCTGAAGCGTGATTTCATCAATCAAATCCGCCAATGTTTCTGCCTCATCAAAATCATGCCTTTCAAGACATTCGTACATACTATCAATCTTATTTTTTAACATCCCATCCATGGAATCTGTCTTAAGTATATCCTCCAGCACAGTATTGGAATCCAACCCATATAAAGAAGTAATAAAATTGAATTTAATGTTCTCTTCTTCCCGTATAAGAGAAATAATATTAAAATCCTGATCGACCTCACCTAAAATCTGCGGCGAATGTGTCGTAATAATAAATTGCACGTTAGGAAATGTTTCTTTTAAAACTCCGATCGCTTTCCGCTGCCATAAAGTATGCATGTGAAGTTCCAGCTCATCGATCAGAACTACACCTGTTCCCTCCAAAGGGTTCTCTAAAGACGGATTCGCCAGAGCAAGCCTTCTGGCTATATCTCCAAATAATGCCAAAACACACTTCTCCCCATCAGAAAGCTGTAGTATATCCAAATTTTCTTTTTCTTTTATAATTCTCATAGAATACGGCCTGGCCACAATATGAATATCCTGATATCCATCCAGCATGGCTAACATGGCTTTCTTTACTGCATTTAATGACTTATCCCTATAAGTTTCATCCTGTCTCCTCATTTGGTTCTCATAAGTTTCCTGCTCTAAAAACCATTCAAATAATTTACCAAAAGCAATCTGGTTTTCTATTGCACGCTCAAAAGCAGAATATTGACCAAACGATTCCCCTTTTCTCATTCTAAGCGGTGTTTTTAAAACTAATCGATTCACACCATAATTCACAAAAATAGGCAGATTGAAGTCCTGTGTTTTTTGCAGCAAATTATTTTCATCATCAATTTCCACCTCTCCAATATATAATTGCTCATAATGCTCTACCAATGCATCAAGTTTTTTAGGCGTATGAATTTTTTTATTATTGTGAAAAATAATTTTTTCATATGAATATACATTTTCTTCATTTTCAAATCGGAATCTGGCAGCAACTTGTGCAGATGCCTTTCCCCTTTTTATATCACTAAGTTCTAAATTAATGGTCTGCTTGAATCGTTGATTTACTATTTTATTTATAATACTGGCGTATAAGATATTAATAGCAGATAAAACTGTTGATTTACCTACACCATTTATTCCAAACAAAACAGTGCTCTTCCCATCTAATTTCAACTCTAGTTCATGAATTCCTCTAAAATCACTTAATAACAAAGAATCTATCTTCATATTGACTCCTTTTTGAATACTCTTATATTCTCATTACATTGTGCCACGATACACTGTAACTATACTTTGCTATACTTTCCACAAGTATAGCATAAGAGATAACCAAAATCTATCTTTACCGCTTTCATAAAGTAAGCAAAAACAGTAAACACGATATCCTCCCGGAAACCATGCTTACTGTTTTTATCACTGCTCTTTATTCCTGTGTTTTCTCCACCCCGGAGGCTTCCTCCGTCATTATGGCTTTCCCCTCATCCTCATCGGCAAACAGCGGTCTCATCTCGCCGTCTTCCCGTCTCTGTTCATCCTCCGGCATATACTTCTTGAACACACCGGCCAGAATGTAAGAATTGATAAACGCAATCAGTGCCACCCCGAACAGGATAATCTGCGGAATGTAGGTGAACGCCAAGAATACCACGCTCACGTCGATCACCAGCATACCGATGGTCTGGAACAGGTGACGGATGGACATAAAAAATGCATTAAAGATCGTCCGCTTCACCGGGTTATAGAATCTGGCCTGGAGAGGGAATACATAGGTAAACATGGCAAAGTAGAGAAAACACATGGCCATGAATACCGCCAGCATGATGGTTCTCACATTCTCCGGTCCATTAAATACCTTGATAAAAAAGAACACGTCCACGCCCAGCACGATTCCTGCCACCAGGAAAATCATCCAGATGATGGTAGACTGCTTGAAATTCTCCTTAAAGGACTTAAAAAACGAGCGGAAGGTATATCCGTCCTCGTCGCGAACCAGCTTTAGTGTCACATAATACATGGCGGTGGTGGACGCCCCAATGGTTACTACCGGTATGCTGCACACCATCCACAGCACACTAAGCATAATTACATCCCAAAACTTCCCGATAAACCGCCATACCGGATTATCATAATTAAAAAAACCTGATAACATGGAACATCCTCTTTTCTCATAGTCATATGATTCAGTCGATGGCACCTTTGTGCCTATGATGACGATTATACCGAACATCGGGAAAAAATGCAATTTTTCCCGGTTATTTCATAAAAAATTCATAAAAGATACTGCCATTTTGTGCTATACTTGCTTGTAATGAACGATTTTGGAGGAAAATTATGCAGGTCAGTGAACGTTTGAAGAACGAAGCAAAAACAGAAAAAGCAAAATTAAAGGACATGTCCTTTCGGGACAAGCTGTGGTATATCTGGGAGTATTATAAATTCCATATTTTCGGGCTGTTTATCGTGATCGGTATCTTCTGGGTGATCGGAAGCAGTATTTACCGAAGCACCTTTCAGAGCGAACTCTACTGTATCTATATCAATAACCGCTCGGAGCAGGAATTAAATACGGATCTCCTGACGGTGGATTTCCACGAGTATATGGGATTCAGCGAGAAGCAGCAGATCAATACGGAATCTTCGTTTATCAGCTACGGGGATGACGCCACGGAATACAGCTATGCATCCATGGCCAAGATCTCCGCTCTGGTGGCATCACAGGAACTGGATGTGATGATCAGTGATGAGGAGAATTTTAAACATTACGCCTCTCTGGCCGCATTTTCCGATTTGGAGGAACTGCTCCCCGCCGATGTGCTGGAACTGGTGAAAGACCGTCTGTATTATGCCACCGACGGGGAGGGGAACACCTATGCCTGCGGCATTACACTGGATGATACTCCTTTTGCAGAGAAATCCAACTTATCGGTCTCCCCCTGTCTGATGGGAGTCATCAGCAACACCAAGAATACAGATAACTGCATTGCCCTGATTCGTTACATATTTTCTTTGTAAACTGAAAACCGCATTTCACGGCAACACGGATAGACGCTTCGTTGGAGGCGTCTATTCTTACGTAAACGGGACATTCTAAATGAATGACCGTAAAGAATAGAATCTCCCGGCAAGCCTCCATGGCATACCCCTGATGACGGTAAGGGGAAAAAATATGGTATCCCAACTCCACACCGGGTTCACAATCGTCAGGAGCAATATTGGTCACCCCCGCCTTTCCCACCAGCTGACCGTCGGATTTTCGGACCAGCGCCCAGATTCCATATTGAAAAAAATCATATTGGAACTGGATATAGTCTTTTAATTTCTCCGGCGTATAGAACATGGCGTCCGCCAGCGTGTCTCCCTCTTCCTGAACCATCTGGGAAATGTCCTCCATGGTGAATTCCCGGATCATAAGCCGTTTCGTCTCCCCGATCTTCCACGGAAGCCCCAGCTTCCGCCGGACTACCTGCTCTAAGCAGGCGTCATCCACCTCCTCCAGACACTCCACCAGGTACTTGGCCGGCGCCAGATCCGGTTCCCGGGCACTCCTGTCCCACAAGCCGATCATGGCCCTCCCAGCCGCTTCCGCGTCCAGGAGAGCCTTCTTCTCATCGGCGATGACAACGGTATGAACTTGTCCATTGATCGTTATCGTTCGCTCTTCTCTCATCTGATTAACATTTCTCCGGTTCCGGATAAGTCTCTCCAAAGGTGTCAACAGTTACTGATTTCATTTTCTGCTCTTTCATAGGACGGTCATTATAATCTGTTCTCACATCGGCAATCTGATTCACCACATCCATGCCCTCAATGACCTTGCCAAATGCTGCATAAGCGCCGTCCAGATGCGGTGAATTCTTATGCATAATGAAGAACTGGGAACCTGCCGAGTTCGGGTCCATGGCGCGGGCCATGGAAAGTACGCCCTCCGTATGCTTAAACTGGTTGGTGAATCCGTTCTGGCTAAACTCACCTTTAATCGAATATCCCGGGTCCCCCATACCATTGCCGTCAGGACATCCGCCCTGAATCATAAAGCCGTTGATCACTCTGTGAAAAATCAGTCCGTTATAAAACCCTTTGTTTACCAGACTGATAAAATTGTTCACGGTGTTAGGCGCAATCTCAGGATAAAGCTCCGCCTTGATAATGCCGCCGTCTTCCATCTCAAATGTCACTACCGGATTTTTCATATCTACCGCCTTCTTTCCCATCCCGCCGGGATGTTTTATATTATCGCGCAATTTTAGATCGCTTATACCATATAGACTATACCAAACACAGATTCAAATGTCCATATTTTATTTTTGCCGGTAAATTCCACATACGCAAAAGAGCTGCCGTCACCGACAGCAGCTCCTGATTATTTATAAAAATTCCACCGGCACCTGATCAATGGTCTGCCATTTTTCCATGGCTTCTTCCATGCTCATGCCTCCGGCGATGGCTTCCTTACGGACCGCGTTGACTGCCTGGATCTCTTTCATCTTTTCACCAGTCAGGGAGTAGTTCTTCATCGCCAGCAGCGTCAGCGCCCATGCAATCATGGGGATCACGCAGAACAGGACCAGGACTACGCCCTTCATTCCCTCCACATAGGGAGTATCGCCTCCCGGCAGAGTGGAGAGACCGATAGCGGCGATGGCTAATCCCACGACGGTGGAACTCAGCGAGGATACCAGTTTATCCACCAGGGAAAACAGGGTTCCCATAACGCCTGGGATGTATTTTCCTGAGCGGTAAGTCTCATAGTCGGAACAGTCGGCTACCATGGGAATCGGCATATCCGCCGTGGCATAGTAGGCTCCGTATCCGATACCAAAGAAGACTACAAAGAGGATCGTGTAAAGGTTTAAATTCGTCAGTGACAAATTCACCGCCGCGTTGCCCGGCTGCCATAACAGCAGCAGCGCCAGCACTCCCACGTACATCACCAGCGCCAGGCCTACATAGCGCATCAAAGACGCTTTCTGTCCGTGTTTCTGGGATGTCCGTACCGTAAGTGCAAAGAACGGAGCGGAGAATACGTAGCCTGCAATCATCATCGGCAGATAGAGCGCGTTGTAATTGCCCATCATAGAGCCATAGAGGATGCACAGCACCGTTCCGTTGGTGGCGATGGCAAGAGCCAGCTTACAGCCCGCTCCTGCCACCATCAGCCTTCTGAGCGGCTCATTCTCTTTGATAATGGCAATATACTCAGAGATCTTTACCTTCTTCTGCGCCTCCGCGCCAAGTCCGAAGTACTTCGGCCGGTCCTTCTCCCAGATTCCGATCACTGCCAGTACGGTCAGCAGGGCAGAAATGATCACCGCAATCGGAATCATTGCATCAAAGAAACCCGCGGTGGTATAATCACCGAATTTTGCCCGGAAGATGGGCGCCAAAAACTGGATCGCCCCCATTCCCAGCATACTTGCCACCAGGTTAAAGATGGTAAACATCGGCCGCTGCTTCGGGTCGTTAGTCAGCACCGTCTGCCCGGAACGGGTGCAGGAGGTCTGGAACGTGTATCCGATGACATAGACCGCATAGATGACAACGTACATCAGGTAACGCAGCCACATGGAGGTTTCAGGAATCAGTCTGGTGGCGAAATACAGCAGAAAAGCACTTACCGCCATAATCAGATTGCCAAGCACCATATAGGGTCTGAATTTACCGAATCTGCCGTTGGTCTTGTCGATCAAAGCTCCGATAATTGGGTCCGTCACGGCGTCGAAGAGACGCATGACGGTCACCATGGTTGTGGCAAACATCAAGGCCAGCCCCAGCACCCCATTGCCATAATAGGCAATGTAGGTGATGGTCAGAATATAGTAGACGTTTGTCGCACCGTTATTGAAGGGGAACAGCACCAGCTGATACGGTTTGGCGCGGTTCATGGTTGATTTTTTCGTCGTTTCTTCACTCATTTCAGTTCTCCTGTGAGTCCTATGAGATTTCTTTCACGGACTTTGAAAATGCACCTGCAATCAAAAACACGATGGCAATCAGGTAACAGGCCAGTGATGCCGCCGTTGCATAGAACACGCTCCAGCCCAGCATATTGCCGGCATTGTAGGAAAACAGGCCGGAGATCAGCAGGATGCGCTCGGTGATCATGCCGCCAATGATCGCGGAAAGCAGGGCAATGGCTGCAATGACAGCCACGGTGCTCACATAGTCATGGTTGCCGAAACGGTTTGGCGCATAGATGGCCGCCCCAATAAGGATGATTCCAATGACTGCTTCCACAATCAGCTTCGCAAGGGAGTTCAGTCCGTAAGAGCTGGTCATGTTGCTGCACATAATCATGGCAATCAGTCCGGCGATGCTTAAGATCCCGGCGATGGCATTTAAATAAAAGGCAGCTCCCTGTTTTTTCATAAAGTCTTTCATCTATTTAGCCTCCTTTGCTTTCCGCTTTTTGGATAACACATACAGTACCGCAAATAATAGTGTCAGCGCGCCTGAAACTCCGATCAGCCCCATGTAAATACCACGCCACCAGGTCATCGTCTGGACAATTCGGGTGGTACTGTTGTAGCGGTTCATCAGATTGCTCTGGCTCAGCGCGTACAGAATATTGTGGCTGGAATCCTTCACAGCTCTCTGTAAGTTGGCATCGCCAAGCAGCAATTCCGCACTGACTTTGCTGCCATCCACCTGTGTGGCGAACATGGAGCAGTTGTCCAATGTGGTGCTTCCGTAGAAGCCGGAGATACCGCGGGTGTCAAAGCAGGTGGTTCCGGATGCCAGCACAGCCCCGTAAAGGTCTGTGTCATCATAGATATCCGTAACTGCATACCCCTGGAAGCCCCACTCCTTCTTTAAAATGTTGGTCATCAGCTCGTAGCTGGAAGTACACTCTACCGGTCCGATCTTACTGAAGGAAACCATCAGTCCTCTCATACCGTTGTCCTCTTCCTCGGTGTCATACTTGGTCGCCTCGAATGCAATCTGGTAAGCGCGCAGCTCTACCTCACGGGCACGCTGTTCCAGCATATACGGTGCAACACCGCTTCGGTTGGTCTCCTGATCATTAAATGCAAAGTGCTTCGGCGCTGCAATCAGACCGTAATCCAGGGCGCCAATGGCAAATTCCATGGCAGCAGTTCCGGAAAGAACCGGGTCCTCGGAATAGTATTCGCCGTTACGTCCGTTATAAGCATGGCGGTGTGTATTGAGGCCTGGTCCCCACAGAATCGGGATTCCGGTAAAGAGGGATTCCTCTCCTACAAACTCGCCAACAGCCTTATAGATATCCGCATTGAAGGATGCCGCTACCAGCGGTGCGTTGGCAAATACTTCCGGATGCCAGTTTCCGTTTGGATCGTCCGCCTGGATGGTCCATGGCGCGCCGGTGTCTTTGGAAGCATTTAAGTTCACTGCAATCCCGTTTCCGGCATTTTCTGTCATGTAGGTTTCCACGGTGCCGATAGAGCTGACGCCAGGGATACTCGGACCTCCAAAGGTTGCTAAGTACTGTGCTTCCTCCAGTGTCATCTTGTCTAACAGCGTCTGCCAGCTCTCATCATCAAAGTCCTTGTCAAACATCTCGTAGAACATCAGATCATTGTCCACGCCCCACGCGATACCGGAGGTGTCATCCCCGGTCTGAATGGTGTAATACTTCCCGTTGGTATAGTCGATCATCTCCTGGCTGGTCAGTGTCATAGCATCATACTTCTTCGGATAAGTTCCTTCCCAGTCGCTGCGGCTTAAGTAAGTAACTTCTCCTGGCTGGAAATGATTCCAGTCCGCGTAATCCAGCTGGTTTGTAATCTTCTCTCCTGTCTTGGAGACAGAAAATGCCGTCTTGGAGATAAAATCCTCCGTGATCTGACGCTCGTAAACCATAGCGCTGTTGCTCTCACCGATCAGCTTCTCAGCATCCACTCCCTGTTTCGCCATGATGTTGTTCAACGCGTCATGAGCGCCGTTTCCTAAACCAAAATAGTAGTCGCCCGGCTCTAACACGTAGGTTCCGGTAGTGCCGTCCCCATTGTCAAAGCTGTTGTCATAGCTGGCAATATACTGAAGATCCACTACCACGGAAACCGTCTCGGATTCCCCTGGCTGTAACTCCTTGGATTTGCTGAAGTTCAGCAGCTGAACTGCTGATTTCTCCAGACCGCCTTCGGTATAAGGAGCCTGGCCGTACACCTGTACAATGGATTTACCTGCCATGTCGCCGGTGTTGGTCACTTTTACATTGAATGTTGCTGTGGCATTGCAGACGCCGGTTTCCGGATCCGTGGATACGTTGAATACCGGCTCCCCATCGAATTCCTGGGTAAAATCGGTGTAGGAGAGTCCGTAGCCAAAGCCATAGGCCACTTCCTCATCGTAATTCCATCCGCCTTTAGAAGCATAAGTTCCTGCGGTAGATGAAGCATTTCCCTGTCCCAGTACGGAGTCAAAATAACGGGTCTCATAGTAGCGGTAGCCGACGTAGATGCCCTCCGCTTCAATTAAGTATGTACCAACATTACCGCCAAACTGCCCCGCGCTTCTGGTAACCGCTTCATCGGTGTTGGTGAACTGGAAATTGCCCATGTTCTGCATGGCTGGTGCGGACAAATTGTTGGTGGCATAGATATCAGGCAGCGCGCCGGACGGGCTGGTGCGTCCGCACAAGATGTCGGAGACACCCAGCATACCGTAACAGCCAGGGAAACCGATCCATAAAATGGAGTCGATCTCAGGATCGTTCTTTAACTCACCAATCTCGATCGGAGTTGCGGTATTCACCAGAACGATGACATTGTCACTGCACTCTTTTGCCAGCTTGATGGTGTCACGCTCGTTGGTGGTCAGCTGCAGCGGTTCCTCCGCACCTAAGCCTGCCACAACGCCGCCCGGCAGATAGTCGGTAGACTCTGCGCTTGGACGGCTGAGTACCACGATCGCGGCATCGCTATAATCTTTAAAGCTGTCCTTGTAAGAAGGATTTGCCGCGCTGATCTCCGCAATAGAAGGCTCGCCAGGATCGTATTCATTGCTGGCGCCTTCATTTTCCGCATGGAGATAAGTTTTATTTAAGTTCTCATAGACATCGGTCATCACAGGATTTACCGTGTAGCCGGCGCCCTCAAAATCGAACTCATCGCCGCTCCAGGAGCCCACAGTCAAATCGCGGGTAACCTCGCCGGTCTGGCGGTTGGTGTTCATGGTGTAGGTAATCGTGTTCTTAAAGTCGGTGCGGTTCTGGCTCAGAGCCTGCTCTAAGCTGATATACGGCCCCTGGGCCTTGACTCCGAAGCTGGAACCCATCAGGGAAACGTGGGAACGGATTCCGAACAGTGTCACCTTCTTATTGCCGGTCAGCGGAAGTCCCTGGCCTGCCGCGTCGTTGTTCTTTAACAGCACGGAACCCTCTGCCGCCTGCTGGCGGTTTAAATCGATGGCTTTCTGGATCAGCGCCTTGGAATTGCCGGTGCCATCCTCATTCAACACCTCGTCGGAAGGGCTGAACTTGTCATACAGGGGATCATCCGCCGTATTCTCGGACACAAACTTTTCACTCTGTGTCCCCAGTGTGGTATCAATGGTGGCCTTGTAGCCCTCGGCTACATTGCCGATGATAATGGAGAGGGCAAAAATAAACGTAAATAACGCCGCAAAGCCCCTCCAAAGACCTGTTCTCTTCATCATAATACTCATAATCTCCTTCACAAAAATTGTAATCCTGTTTACACCCAGTTAGCACTTGTGGACTTCTTTTTCTGAAGCTTGTAGTCCGGGTTTTTACTGGCGGTGCGTTTCAGGGTACTTTCATCCTTACAGGTGCCCCCCACGGCCTTCACCGCGGTGCTGTTTCCCACGGCGCCAAGCGGCACCTTAAAACGGAAGACTTTCCCGCCTGTCTGTGTGGCAATTTCATTTCCATTGGCATACAGTGTCACCGTCTTCTGATTGCTGTAAACCGTCACCGTCGTCACTTCCTCCACCCGGTCGATATACCGTCTTCCACAGATATGAACGAAGGGTTCGTCACTCCAATAGGCTTTGTACAGGTAGAAACTGTCCTTCTTGATTTTCCGGTCAAAGGTGACCAGTCCCTTGTGGTTCATGCCCGGTTCTCCGCCCTGGTCTCTGGCGTCCGCCGCGAAATCAAACATGTTCCACACATGGGTCGCCCAGAGGTAAGAATTGCGTTCAAAGCATTTCAGCATATATTCGTGATACACCATCTGGTACTCTTCCGTATGGTCACCCCGGCGGGGTTTGGAGGAATGCAGGTTTGGCATCGCCTCACAGCCATACTCCGAATAACCCAGACAACGCTTCGGATAGGCAAAGTGGAAAAACCGCATCCACAGGTCGTTTAAAAACAGCCCCGGCACATACCAGCCCAAGTACAAGTTCCACGACACCACATCCGTGATATGGGCGGAACGGTTGAACGGTCCGCAGACCGCATAGCAGGACAGCGCCGTAAAACGGGCCGGGTCCATCTCGTGGCAGAGGTCATTCAGCATCCGGTGGTTTTCCAGCATATCCCGCTTGTCCTTCGTGGATATAGTGATCTCATTGGAGATTCCCCAGTTGACGATACAGGGATGATTGTAGTTCTGGACGATCAGCTCCTTCATCTGGCTGACAGTATTCTCTCTCCCGTTTGGCAGATGTTCGGAGATATAGGGAATCTCCGCCCAGACCACCAGACCGTACTCGTCGCACAGATCATAGAAATATTGGTCATGCTGATAATGGGCCAGACGCACACAGTTGGCCCCAATCTCCCGGATCAGTTCCATATCCCGGTCGTGATGCTCCTTCGTGATGGCATTGCCCAGTCCCTTCCAGTCCTGGTGCCTTGACACCCCCCGCAGCGGATAGCTGCGCCCGTTTAAGAAAAATCCTTTCTCCGGGTCCACCGAAAAACTTCGGACTCCGAAACGGCACCTCACCACATCAACCTGCTCTCCATGAATCATCAGGCGGGCAGCGGCGGTATACAGGTATGGGTCCTTCAATCCGTCCCAAAGATGGACTTTCGGAATCACCAGGGTACAATCCGCACCGATTCCGGATGCAACCTTTCTCCCGTCCGCATCCTCGATATCCACATAGATTTTTTCGCCATCCACGTTCTGTGTTCCAGTCGTAAAGGTCTGGATTCTCACACAGCCGGTGTCACCCTTTACCTCAGGCGTGATCTTGATACCACTTCCGCCATAATAGTCGATGTCAAAATGCTTTCTGTTTAAAATAATCAGATTGACATCCCTGTAAATGCCGCCGTAAAAGGTGAAATCAGCTTTCTGGGGATACACACGGTCATTGATGCTGTTATCCACCAGTACCTCCAGATGATTGTGAGCCTTCAAAACGTCTGTCACATTCACCCGGAAAGCAGAGTAACCGCCATCATGAGCGCACACCTGGCAGCCGTTTAGAGTTACCCTGGCGCTGGCATTGACCCCCAGAAATTCTAAATACACCTGCTCTTCGTCCTTTTTGAACTCCGGCATGTCCAACTCTCTCTCATACAGGCAGGAACCGCGCCAGTAATCATTGCCGCCGTCCTGCCCGTCTAAGTTGTTCCAGGTATGGGGAAGATGTAAAGTTGTCACGGACCCGTCAGGGCCTGTAAACTGCCAGCCTTCATTCAAATTAAGAGTTTTTCTCATGTCTCACCTTCTTTCTTTGTGCTATCTGCACACACTATAACAAATACTTTTTTTCTTCGTAAGCACTTTTTCCTAAGTGGTCAATTTTGAAGTCTAAGTGGTTCACAGGCAAAAAAACAGAGTGAACGTCATACAACATTCACTCTCAATCTTAAGCTAAGGGAATCAATATTTTTAAAGAAAAAATATTTTCATCGGTATCGATCTTCATAAACCCGTTATACTTCGAAACGGTGTAACGAATGCTTTTTAACCCGAACCCATGATAACCGTTCTTCGCCTTCGTGCTGACCGGCACATCCCCGTCGAATTCCAGCCGGCTGCCGATGGGGTTCATGATGTTGATCATCAGAAACTGCTTTCGGACGTACACCAGCACATCGATCATTCTCATCTCCTGATTCTCCAGCTGCTTCACACTCTCGATGGCGTTGTCCAGGGCATTGCCAAACACCGTGTACAAATCCACCGGGTCGAACACGTCCATTCTCCGGCCGTCGGCGATACAGTTGACTTTGATATTGCTGGCAGCGCAGAACAGACTTTTTTCCGTCAGCACCGTGTCCAGCACCTCATTGCCTGTCTTTACCATGGAGTCGTAGATATTGACTGAATCCTCCACCTCACGGAGATATTTCTCCCGCTCCTCCGGGCTTTGGATGGCCCGCATGGCGGCAATCTGGTGCTTTAAGTCATGACTCTTATGGTTGATCAGGGCAATGGTCTCCCGGGATAGCTCGTACTGGTCCTTCTGCTGGTGCCACAGCTGGTTCAAGGTATCCAGTTCCTGCTTCATGGCGCTCTTTTTAAAAAGGGCATTCTGAAGATACAGGATCGTGACACAATAGAACTGAATCAACATAATCATTACGATGTCATTGCCGGTCCGCAGGAAATCAAACAGTACCTCGAACACCACCAGCAAGAACACGGCAGAGGACAGCTGCCGCGGCCCCACATAGTAGAAGCCGTTCTCCGACATGTATTTGACAATCGTAACCCCCAGCACTGTATAGATCACGGCATAAATAGCCAGATCCGCTGCCACGGAAAGCCCCGGTGACAGCGCGGGAAACTGTTCCCCCACCACATACGTCATCTCATAGGCAATCTGCTGGGTAATCACCGCCCAGGTCGCACAGTACACCACGTCTCCCGGCGGCAGTTCCGTACAGATATAAACCCCCAGCACACAGAGAAGAAAATGCATCCCTGCACGGACCAGTGTATGGTCCGGAAGGAACATCCCCCCAAAGACCAGCAAAATACTTCCTGCCAGAATCACCGCCGCAATGCGAAGCGGGTAGTGATCCCGGTGTTTCACCGGCCACATCTGAATCACCACTGCAATCCAGAGTGTGGCAATCATCTCCAATAAAAAGCCCATTATATTCCCATCCCCATATAATCCGTCAACGCCGACAAAAACGCGGTTTTATTCCGGCGGCTGATCTCCAGTTCATCCCCGGCCACAATCACAAGATTCCTGCGTATCTCGGAGACATACTGCAAATTCACCAGGTACCAGTGATTGCACCGGACAAAATGGCTCTCCCGGAGCAGTTCCTCCGCACTCTGGAGGGTGCCCCGGACCACAAAGACACCTTCCTTGGTGTGGTAATGAAGCATCCGGTTCTGCACTTCTATGTAATAGATGGAATCCGCCTTCAACCGTTTGATTCCATCCGGGAGATTCAACAGGATTTCCTCCGGCTGGCGTTTCTTCACTCTTTGGATGGCGCGTTCCAAACGGACGGAAAACGTATAATAATTAAGCGGTTTTAACACGTAATCCAACGCCCCAACCTCATAACCGTTGATGGCATACTGAGCCATGTTGGTGATGAACACGAGTACCACGTCCTGGTTGATTTTCCGAATCTCCCGGGCCGTATCCATACCGCTCATCACACTCATCTCAATGTCCAGAAGGATGATATCATACTGAGAACGGTATTCCTTCAAAAGCACGTCTCCGTCTGAAAAGGTCTCGGTCTGGATGTCCCGATTCTTTTCTTTTGCATACTGTTCAATGTATTCCGTTATCTGATCGATATAAACTTTTTCATCGTCCACCACAGCAATCCGAAGCATGTTTTCCCTCCTGGCTTTTTAACCAGTATATCATATTCTCGATGCACACTCTATCATTTTTCAACATTTATCCAGCCAGCACATGGATAGCGGGAGCGGGAACCAGTTAAGTCTGTGACTCGTCTGCAGACGCCTGGAAACTTCGGTAACCGCGGGTGAGAAAAACAAGGCCATAGCCTCAAATTCAGTTAATGGATACTCCGGCTCTCTGTCTGTTACTGATACAAAAGCCTTTCCGCCGGAAACCGACAGACAATAGCATCCGTGGTTTTCAATGGACACAGTCAGCTCTCCATCCCATAACAGACACTCCTGCGACTTCATTTTCAGATAAAAGGAAAGCACCTTTTCATAGTCAAATACCTGGTAATTGTCATCGACGCGGACCGATTCTCTCTCGCAGCAGCCAGACAGTATGCAGGCTCTTTGAATCTCGTGAGGGTATACCCTGATAGATAATTCACATTCTTTCTGATGCAAAAAGAAGGCCTGTAATGCGGGTTTTAACAGTTCTTCCCGGGCCAGAATCAGTTCATGGATGGTCCCTTTCTTCCACGTCAGATATCCGGCCGGCCGTTCCTCCTCCAATACCGCATAAACTTTTTCATACCAGCTTCGGCAGATATCAGGAAAATCTTTTCTCGAACGCTTCACCCTGTAACTCTGCCTGTGATATAACTCATAAAGATCATCCCAGATCACGTCATCGGCCGCTCTTACTTCTCTCACTTTCAGAAGCGGCTGAAAACGGCGGTTTCCCTCCTGCATGAAAGCACCGGCAATGCCGGCGGAACTCAACTGGTAAACATTACCCCAGCCACAGATCTCATATCCAAAATGCTGATACCGCCGCCGCACTCCGGTAAGGCAGCTGATGGATATGCCATCCCGCTTCATATCCTCCACAGCCTGTTCCATCAGCCGTGTCATATACCCCTTGCCCCGGCTGTCCGGATGGACCGAAACACTACCCACGGTGGCGCAGGTGAGTTCTTCATCTCCTGCATGCAGCACCACCGGATAAACGCACACTACCGCTTTTATCTCCCCATCTTCCAGCGCCAGATCGTGAAAGCGCTCCGTCTCTTTTCCCTCTCCATACAGCTTGGGCAGCAGCGAAGAAAACTCATGGGGGACCCCCGTTCCGGTAAATACCATATCGATAAATTCTATAATTTTGGACAGCTCACCGGGCCGCGCTTTGCGATATTCTGTCATGGAAACCTTCCTCCTGTAATGATGATATCTGTTTATTCCGTTCCAAGTGTCTGAAGCCTTCTCATATCTCCATAGAGACGGATTAAATGCTCAAACTGTTTCTGGTCATAAAAATGACATTTCCCACTGCCGAAGTATTTGGCTGTCTCAACGGCAAAACGGGCGGCATCTTCCACGTCACAGGCATGGCTGGCGCCTGTGGCGCACCCGGCCACCATGGTTTCCGTGGTGATGGCGACCCCTACAACCGGCGCCGCGGTGGATGTGGCAGGCTGGAGAATGCTGTTGAGATGATATAAATCATTACCATACGGCGTGATATCCTGCGTCGCCAGCGGAAATACTACCGGCAGCCGTCCCGTGGTCGTCTGCATGATATCCAGCAGATATTCGGATACGCTTAAGATATATCCTTCCTTTACCGTGTTGGAGATCGCAAAACCTCTGTGGTTGATTACCCGGTTGCCCTTTGTGGTGTCAATAGATAAGATAGCATCCATCTCCGGCATAACCTCCGCCTCATTGTTCTGGTCCATCTCTATGGGCGAACCCATAAAGGGAACCGGCTCGTGTGGCTGGGTAGGCGCGTCCGGACAGATATGTGTAGCTACAATCACATCTCCCTCCAGGATATCTCCTTTTTTCTGCATATCAAGCAGCTTTGCCGCCGCTGTTAACGCCGCCAGCGCCCCGTCTCCATCCGACACAAATCCCTTCATCACCGGTCTGGCGCCAAGTCCGCCAAGCCTTCCGATAATTCCAAGTGTAGGCGCCGTGCCACCCGACATTTTACCATGGCTGCCGGGAATCAGAATCCGAATCGCGTCGGTGCTTCCCTCGTCTCCTCTCAGAACAAATGTCTCCACACGGGCCTCAGGATTTACCGTCTGAAAATATTCTTTCATCCTTTGTCCGCCTGCATTTTCATCATCCAAAATTTCAAAAACTTCCAGCATCTGCTTCATTAACATAATATCACATTCCTTTCTGGCTATGTATGTAAAATTTTTAGTTTTAGTCATTATAGTATCGCAATATTTCAAAATCAAGAAATATCCCTATTGGTTTTTCCATAATTCCGCCAATATTGTTACAATTTAATGCAAGTTGTGCAAAATGCCTTAAATTTTTTCATTATTATGTGCACGCTAACGAAGTCGTCAACAATAATTTTCGCTATACTTTTACTAAATTGTTGCGCAAGGTGGCGGACCGTAAGAGGGAGACGGTTCGCCATTTTTCCAAACATCAGATCTGCTAATGAAAAGGAGGAAACATTATGAAAGCAAAACACAATGGAATGAAAATCACACTGGCAGCCGCCCTTGCCGTATTTTTGATGGGCTGCTCCTCGTCCGGCAGGCAGCCGGCCGGTTCCGACAGCGCCACCACTGCCGCAGGGCAGGCGGCCGCAGCTTCCGGCGGCGCCACAGTTGTCAACATGTGGCATATGTGGAGCGGCAGCGAGGCAGAAGCCTTCCAGACCATCATCGATGAATACAATGCCAGCCAGAGCGATATCCGTGTGGAGGTACTGGCGTCCCAGACCGAAGACAAAATGCTGACAGCGATCCCGAGCGGTGACGGCCCTGATATTGTACATATCGCAGATACTACCGGTGGAAAATGGGCCCAGGCTGGACTCCTGGCTCCCCTTGACGATCACATCGCCTCTTCCGGCATTGATGTCTCAGACATTTACCAGTCTGTATATGCCTTAGGCACTTATGACGGCGTACAGTATGGCCTTCCTTATACCATGGATTCTTACATGTTGTTCTACAACAAAGCCGTGCTGGAGGAACTGGGACTGGAACCGCCCAAAACACTGGAGGAGATGGCGGAAATGAGTAAACTGGTCTCCGAAAAAGATGCCAACGGAGATTATACAAGACTGGGGTATGTACCGGACTACCCGTGGATTGACCGTGTAGAGATTCCTTATCTGTTTGGCGCTGAGTTCTATGACTTTGATACGGACCAGGTAACCTGCACCAGCGATGACTTTAAAAAGGCCCTCTCCTACAAAGCTCAGTTCTACACCGATTACGGAATTCCGGAAGTAACGAAATTCAAGAGCGGTTTTGGAACCTACGCTTCCAACGACAACGCCTTCTTCCAGGGAAAAATCGTCTTCACCATCGAGGGCGAGTGGTTTGAAAACTTTATTAACTTATATGCACCGGATGATTTTGAATGGGGCGCCGTGGAAGTTCCTGTGACAGAGAGCAAACCTGAGATCGCCGGATATGGAAGACTGCAGGGCAGCCTGCTGGCTATTCCTTCCACAGGCAAACATGCCGACGCGGCTTTTGAAGTGATTAATTATCTGACCCACGATGACGCTTACATTAAGTTCTGCGCCCTGATCGGCAACCTGCCAACTTCCTACACCGCGCTGAAATCGGAAGAACTGGTAAAACAGGCGCCACAGCTCAAAGGCTTTATCGACAGTGTACTGGCCGGAAAAGCCAAGGCCTTCCCGGCGATTCCATTCAGCGCCGAATATTCCGATATCCAGGGTCTGGCTGAGCAGGACATCTACACCGGAGACAAAACGGTTGAGGAGGCTGTACAGTATATGTATGATGAGTTACAGCCGCTGGCAGATAAATGGAAAGCTTCACGATAATTCTGGTCAAAACGTTCCGCCACAATAAAAAGAAACATAGGGCTGCTGTCTTTGATAGCAGTCTTATGTTTCATCAGGAGTGAATCAATGAAGAGAAAATCGATCAAAAAGAAAAAATACAATTCCAAAGCGCCCCAGATCCGCCTTGCCATCCTGTTTTTAATTCCCTGGATCGCCGGACTGGTGCTGTTCAATATTTATCCGATTCTGTCTACGATTTATTACAGCTTCACGGAATACAATCTGATGAAGACACCCCAGTTTATCGGTCTGGAAAACTATGCCAGGATGTTCAAAGACCCTCTCTTTTATAAGTCGGTTTACAACTCCCTGTATTTTGTCTTAATCGGAGTGACACTGCAGATTGTCCTGTCTGTCTTTTCCGCTGTTTTACTGAACATGGATATCAAAGGCAGAGGCATATTCCGTACTATTTTTTACCTTCCCACCCTGGTTCCGCCGGTTGCAAGCTCACTGGTCTGGATGTGGATGCTCAATCCCCAGTATGGTCTGGTCAATTCGATCTTGAAGTTTTTCCATTTGCCACAGCCGCTTTGGCTTTCCTCGGCAGAATGGTCCAAACCGGCGGTCATTCTCATGACGCTCTGGGCCGTAGGCAACACCATTATTGTATATCTGGCAGGAATCGGAGATATCCCGAAGGACTACTATGAAGCCCTGGATCTGGATGGCGGCGGCCCCTGGGCTAAATTCAAATACATCACCTGGCCCATGCTGTCCAACGTCACCTTTTTCCAGATTGTCAACGGCATTATCGTGGGCTTCAACACGTTTACCCAGTCCTATATCGTGGCTGCGTCCGCGCCAAAGGGCAACGGCACCTTAGGCGGTGTTCAGAACTCACTGCTGTTTTATGCCGTTGATATCTATAATGAAGGCTTTAAATACTTAAGATTTGGATATTCCAGCGCCCTGGCTTCCATTATGCTGGCAGCTATGATCATCATTACGTTTGTGCTGTTTAAGCTATCACGGAAATGGGTTTATTACGGAGGAGAATAACCATGGGGAAAAGACGACTGAAGAGTTACTTAAAATACATTCCATTGCTCCTTACCGGGGCCTTTTTCCTGGTGCCGTTTATCTGGCTTTTGAGCACCTCCTTAAAGGATTCCGGCCAGATCTTCTCTTACCCGCCGAAGTGGATTCCAAGACCTGCCAAATGGAGCAATTATTCGGAGGCCTTCCAGGCGATTCCTTATATGCAGTATATATTGAATACCATGAAGACCACGTCACTGGCCGTGCTGGGCAACGTGATCTCGGCGCCGATGATCGGTTACGCGTTTGGCAAGCTTCAGTGGCCCGGCAGAGATAAGGTATTTATGCTGGTCATCGCCACTATGATGCTGCCGTTTACCGTGACCATGATTCCTCTGTACAGCCTGTTTTCCAAGCTGGGATGGATTAACACTTATATTCCACTGGTACTGCCGGACTTTCTGGGAAAAGCCTATTTTATCTTCCTGATGCGGCAGTTCTATATGAATCTCCCGGATGAGTTTATGGAGGCGGCCAGAATCGACGGCGCCAGCGAGCTGTGGGTTTACGCAAAAATCGCCCTGCCACTGGAAAAACCGGCCATCATCACCGTGGCGCTGTTTTCCTTTGTATGGTCCTGGACCGATTTTATGGGCCCCCTCATTTACTTAACCAAGTCCTCCAAATGGACCATCTCCCTGGGACTCAGCCAGTTTACCAACACTTACGGCGTGGACTGGTCCCTGCTGATGGCGGCTTCCGCCATCGCCATTATTCCTATGATTCTGCTGTTCTTTTTCCTTCAAAGGTACTTTATGGAAGGAAGCATGAGCTCCGGTATCAAGGGATAGCACGACAGGTTCATCAGGAATTGTCCTTGTGATGTCCCAGCTTGTAGACGCAGACACACAGATACAAGGTGAACAGGGCATCCGTATTATGTTCAAAATCAAAATCGAATTTCAGCAGTTCCTTGATATGCTGAAGACGGTAGGTCAATGTGTTCCTGTGAATGAACAGTTCCTTCGCGGTCTTCTGGATATTAAAGGAATTGTGAAAATACTGCTGCAGAGTTTCAAAGAAATTGGTGTCATTGGCGGCATCATATTCAATCAGCGGCGCGATGATATCGATAGCCAGCTTCCGGAAATCCTCTAATTCCGGAATGTTCAGAATATGATAGATACTCTGCTCAAAATAAGAGGAAGCACAGTCAGGCACCTGTAACTGCTTTTGTACTTTAATGGATTTAAAGCTCTCCTCAAAGGATTCGGATATTGTCTGAATCCCCCGGTGGGCGCTGCTGATTCCGATCCTGATAGAGTACTGGCCGCTTAGTTCCGCATAGAGATTATTGGCCAGAACATAACTCTTGGTGATGGTATCCAGATCCTGGTCTTTTACCGGATAGAGCAGAAACACACTGATAAAATCACGGTAATAGATCAGGAAATACTTGTCGGCTGCCAGCAGAATCCGAAGCTTCGCTATCATACTTTTGATATCCGCATCCACATTGGCGGGTTCCTGAAGCTGAATGGTCATACACACCCGCTTCAAATCAGGATTGAAATTAAACATATTACAGATATTTCTGATTTCATCCGGTGATTTGGAACCTCCGTTTTGGAGAATCTGAAAAAACGGCGCGTAAAAATCCCGGGAGAAACCGGCGGTGGTAACGTCTTTTTCTTTGTCAATCGTAAGGGCAAGGAATGGGAGGGCATTTTGTACAATTGCTTCAAAACGCGGATCGATCGCTTTCATCTTTCGGTCAATACATAGATAATACGTATGGTTTGGAAGTATCATCGGGAAAAAAGAGATGGCTTCCCCGGCACATTCAAACTGAATCTCCTCCGGATTTTCCGGATTTTTTGTCAGCAGAACCAGGGATTCGGGAAAGATTTCTTCGTATTTGTAATCGGATGCCGTAATCCTGTCTTTGTGGGGACCATGCGAAAGCCGGGCCGCAATCGGATGGAAATTGTCATCCGTCAGCACGATGGCGAGACCAGATACCATGACAAGATAGTCAAGCATATCCGAGATGCTGCAATTGGAATAATACAGGTTGGAAACACGAATCAACTCATTGTATACCGGTTTGTAAAAGGCCTTCTCTTTTCCCATGGCTTACCTCCAGAAATAATATTTAATTATATACGAGTGGAAAGAATTTGAAAAGGAATTATAAAAAAATGAAGAAAAAAATATTTGTAGCAGGCATTTATCAGGAAAGCAACTCTTTTTCACCTTTAATGTCCGAACAGAAAGATTTTACTACTTATTTGACGGGAGAACAGCTGATTTCAGAGACTCCCGGTGTGCAGGAGCTGATGGAGGCCGGATACGATATCATCCCCGGGCTCTGTGCCAGCGCCTGGCCAGGCGGAATCTTAAAACTGGATGAATTTCGCCGAATGGCAGAAATCATTCTGGACCTGCTTCCGCTGGACGGCTCCGTCGATGGGATTTTATTTCCCTCCCATGGCGCGCTGGAGGTGGAATTTATCGGAAGTGGAGATGCGCTGCTCATCAGTATGCTGCGGGAGCGTGTGGGGCCGAGAGTCCCCATAGCCCTGGCGCTGGATCTGCACGCCAACAACACTTACACCCTGGGGCGTCTGTCCAACATTATCTACGGTTACCGGACTGCTCCCCATATTGATATTGCCGAAACAAGTATCCGTGCGGCAAAACTGCTGATGAAAGCCATCGAAGAACAGGTGGAACCCTGGACCGAGATCATCCGGCTGCCCTTCATGATGCCGGGGGAGAATATGATGACGGATTCCGGCTTCGGAAAAGAAGTGATCCGGATGGTGGCCGACCTGGAGCAGACGCCCGGTGTCTGGTGTTCTTCCTTTTTTGCCGGTATGCCGTGGGTGGACTGCGCCCAGGGAGGTGCGTCTATTGTGATATCCGGTGTCGGGGACAAAACTCCGGGACTCCGGGCCGCCAAAGAACTGGGAAGAACCATCTGGAACCGGAGAAATGAATTTCAGTTTCAGGGAGTTGCTCTCCCGCCCTTAGAAGCGCTTCTCACCTTGGACAAATGTGGAAAATACCCGGCTTTCTTATCTGATTCCGCCGACAACGTGACGGCTGGTGCTGCCGGCGATAACGCCTATATGCTGGATCTGATCCTGAAACACCAGATTGACCAGGTGCTGGTTGCCCATTTTATCGACAAACCGGCGGTCCTTTTCTGCGCGGGGAAACAGCCGGGGGATGTGTTTGATCTGCCGGTCGGCGGAACCCTGGACCCGGAACACAGCAAGCAGGTTGTGTTAAAAAATGCAGCATTAGTTAAGGTATTTTATAAACAGGATGTGCCGGACGCAGCGGTTGTCAGGACGGATCGGATCACCATGCTGCTGTTAGCAAAGAGGGGTCCCATCACATCGGAGGAAGTGTTAAATTCTTATGGACTCAGCGCTTTTGACTATCGGATCGTAGTCGTGAAGCAGGGATATCTGACGCCGGAATTTTACCAAATTTTGAGAGATTACATCATGGCGCTGACTCCGGGCAACTGCGTGCAGGACTTAACCATGGCGGAATATAAGAAAATACGCTATCCCATGGAGCCGCTGTCAGCCGTCCTGGATGAAAAGAGAATAGCAGAATCTTACGACCCATGTTCATAGTTTATTCAAAAATCATTCAAAAACCTTTTACACAAACAACACGGTTTCTTCACGATTACCGCATATACTATAACCATAGACAACAAACAAAGCTGTCTAGACAATGCTTATAAGATTTTTTTCATAATACTCGAGCTGATAATCTAATTATCAGCTCTCCTCCCTTTTATCCCTTAAATTTATAACAAATGCCCTCTCCAACACGGTATCGGAGAGGGCATTCTTTTGTTTTTTTATTTCCCAGTTATCGAACGATAATATAGGCGGTATATCCCAAATACATGAGTACCATGATGATACCCTCTCTCCGGTTCACCTCAAACCGGCTCTTGGCCAGGAACCAGGTGACTGCGCTGGAAACAATCAGGAAGATGGCATCGAAGGTGGACAGGATATCGACCTTCATCGGACTGATGGTGGCGGAAGCCGCAAGGACAAACAGGATATTAAACAGGTTGGAACCGATCACATTGCCTAACGCCATGCCGCTCTCACCTTTTTTGGCCGCCACGATGGAGGTGACAAGCTCCGGCAGCGAGGTACCGAAGGCAACCACGGTCAACCCGATCAGTGTCTCGCTGAGGCCGAAGGAGGCCGCGATGGAGCTGGCGGAATCCACCACGATGTTGCCGCCCGCCACGATGGCTGCCAGACCGCCGAGAATAAACACCAGGCTTTTAAACGGACTCATGACATCCACCACGTCTTCCTCTGTTCCACCTGCCGCCCGGCTGGCCAGGGTATTTCTCACCATCTTATATAAGAAATATGCAAACAATAACAGCAGGATTACGCCGTCCAGCCGGCTTAAGCTGTGGTCAAAGGCAAACAACAGCATCATCACCGTGGCGGCCAGAATCGAGAACAGGTAATCTCCATATAAAATCATCTTGTCAATAGCCATGGGCTTGATGGCGCCGCAGATGCCCACTACCATCAGTAAGTTAAATATATTGGAACCGATCACATTTCCCACAGCAATATCATTGCTGCCGGCCAGCGATGCGGAAAGGCTGACTGCCAGTTCCGGCGCGCTTGTGCCGAAAGCCACAATCGTCAGGCCGATGATCACGGTTGGAACCCGCAAAAGCTTAGCCACGGAAGAGCTGCCTTCCACAAAAAAGTCCGCGCCCTTAATCAACAGCGCAAATCCTACCAGTAATAATACATACATCATCATTCTCAAGTTCTCCCTTACCTTATTATCGTTTGTTTTCCATCGTTTAAACCAGCAGGCCTTTATTTTCCACAAAAAGGCAAAAAAAACCGAGGCCTTCACTGTACTTTATGGGTACAGTAAAAGTCTCGCTTGTTCCATGCGTACCGGATGAAAATCATCGGGATGACGATATCGCACAACACCGACAGGCGCCAGCTACTCCCTTTTACTCGTTGTAGTATAGTAAGAAAATGAGCGGTTGTCAAGCGATTTTTATTTGACAAACAGACTTTTCAGCTCCAGAATCTGGATCAGCGCCACTATATCCTTCGAACGCCCCACATGGAACTTCTTTAACAGGGTATTCACCTGGGATTTGATGGTGGACAGTTCCACACCTCTTGTCCTGGCGATCTGGCGCAAGGTCTGCTCTTCCAGCAGAAGGCCGATTAACTCCCGCTCACTGGGCGTGATGGTCATCAACACGTTTAAAAAATAAAATAAACTGGATTCCTTTTTCTTCAACCGACCGAACTCTTCTGTCAATTTCAGACGGATCTCCGGCGAGAGTTCAATTCTGCCATAGTAAGCATCCTCAATCTTGCTGATAATCTGGTCGTACCCCGCCGATTTTACGATATAATCAATATTCGGCGCGACGGAAAACGCCCGGTATATCAGCTCGTCGTCCTCATGCACCGTCAGAAATACAAACACCGTATCCGGGCTGAACCGCGCAATCTCGGAAGCCGCCCGGATACCGGAATCATACCGCTCCATCTCAATGTCCATCAACGCCACATCCACCTGCTGCCGCCCTGCCAGTTCCACGATCTCCCCTCCGCTGGACGCCTGCCCTACAAGTTCCAGTCCCGGCGCCTGCGCGATCACATCCGCGATATCCCGGCGCAGATAGTCAATATCCTCGGCAACCGCTACCCGTATCCTCCGCTCTTCGCCCATCTAGTCCTCCTCCTGTCGCTCAATCCGGTACGTGGGAATCGTGATATATACATTGGTTCCCACCCCCACTTTGGAATCCAGGGTAATCCTGCCAAAATGTGCCTTGATAATCTGATGGGCATACGGCAGCCCCATCCCCCAGTTGTCCTTGGAATTCTTTTCCGTATAAAACGGTTCAAATATCTTTCTTCTTTTTTTCTCCGGGATTCCCTCGCCGGTATCCGCCACCTCAAACACGAGATCCCTCCCGTAGAGATCAATGCTGACCGTCACCTCATCCCCGCCGGTCATCCCCTTGGCCTCGATGGAGTCCACACTGTTTTTTAAGATATTGTAAATGGCCTCCTCCAGATAATGGGTGTCGGCCAGTATCGTCCTCTGCTCCCGGCATTCCACCCGGATTGGCACGCGGCTGTTCACCCGGCGGACAGCCGCCTCCACAATCTCTGCCGGGCACTCTGTCTCCATGAGAATCATGGCTTTATTCACAAAAGCGTGATACATATTGTCCATCCGCAGCATCATATCCTCGCACACGTCGGAAAGTTCATCCACCCGGGTCCTGCTCTCCTGCGTCAGCGTCGGGTCCTTCTTAAAATCCCGCAGCATGGCCCGCATTACCAGCAGTTCATTCTTCATTCCGTGGGTAAATACCTTCACCCCCGCGTTATTTTCCCGCAGCTTTTTGCTGATGGCAAGGTCCGGACTGCCGATTCTCCTCGCCAGCTTCGAGTAGCTCCACAAGGCGGCGGAACCGAGACAGATACAGACGATACTCACCAGCATTAACAGAAGCCACGGCAGGCTGTTGCTGATATATAAAAAATTGGAATGGATATAATAGATCCCCGTAAAATGACTCACTTGAATGGGCCCCAGCACCGCAAAGAATACAAACAAAAATAAGAGATTCACCATCAGCGGCAGAATATAGGAAAACCGCTTCCTCATCCACCGAATCTGAATGGAACCGTAATGCTTCAGCATCAGCGCGATACACACCATCACATGGGCCAGATAAAAGACCCGAATCCAATTAAATATGGCGATCTGATGCTCCACAAAAAATGCCTTCCTGCAGTACAGCTCATAAACCGACGGATGCAACAGAATATAGTTTCCCACCCCCTCCACCCCTGCAATCACGAAGAACACCGGCTTCCACCGGACATTCAGCGCCGGCGCGATCCCGGCCGCCATCATCAGAGAGCAGGTGAGAAACAGGGATTTCCCAAACACTAAAAGTTCGGACAGCGCCGCCGCGCTGATGGGGTAATACAGCAGAAAACGTTCCATACCGCCGGAAAATGCCAGCACGAACTTGAGGGAATCCCCAATTCCCCCATTCTTGGACCAGATCAGGGCATAAGAACTGATAATAATAATCAGTCCCAGGTACATCCCCGCCACCCACAGTCTCAGCCTGCTTTTATCCACCACACAAAAAATCACAGCCATCACGGCCAATGCCATAATCACTAAAAATATCATCGGCGGCTCCCTTTTTCTACTCTCCAATCGCCTTCGTCACCAAATCAAGGCGCATGAAATCTTTTAAGTCCCTGGCGTGATAAATGGTCTTTTTCCTCTGAAAGAACTCCTGCTGCTCCTCATACCAGCGCAAAATGGTTCCGTCAGCCAGAAGCTTCTTCGTCTCCTCCGTGGTCAGCCACATTCCGGTATGAATATCCAGCAATACCTCCGACTCACTCTTTCCCAGCCTTCTGGCCGCCAGCGCCGCCGTCTCCTCCAGATGGCCGGCACGGTAATCCATACAGCGGTACAGTGCCCGCAGAAACCGAAGCACCGTGTCCTCATGTTCCCGGATATAGGAATCCGTAGCCACCCAGCTCATAGGCAGGGCAAACTTATCCTTAAAATCCATACAGTCATAGAGCGTTTTCACCTGACTGTCCCCGAGACGTTCCCGGACCTCATTGGTGTAGGGCGCCCAGAGAGAGACGGCATCCACTTTTCCGTCCACAAATGCCGTGACACAGCCTGCAATATCCATATTGACCAGTTCAATGGCACTCCCGTCCATGCCGTATTCCTGCAGCACCGCGTCCAGGAAATTCTCTCCTGACGTCTCAAACTGGGTCGCCAGCTTTTTGCCGGCCAGGTCTTCGATGGAGGTGATGCCGGAATCCGCCCGCACCAGAATTTCCTCCGCATTGCTTAAGCAGTCCACGGCGATGATATCCGCCTGCCCTTCGATCACCAGTGTATAGGCCCCATGCCCCAGGAAGCTGACATCAATGTCTCTGGCTTCCAGCGCCGCAATGGAAGGAGGACCGCTTGTGAACTTAACCAGCTCCACATCCAGTCCTTCTTCCTTAAAATATCCTTTTTCCATTCCAATAGAAACGACGGAGGAACCGCCGAAGTTGGGGTGATACCCAATCCTGATGTTCTTAAGTTCCGGCTCTTCCTGCCGGTTTTGATCCGCACGTCCCTGGCAGCCGCAAAGGATCAGCACCGCCCCCAGTAGTCCCGCCATGAACCGTTTTATCCTGCCTGTCATTGCAACGCCTCCGCCTGTTACCACCATTTAATCTGCTCTGTGATATGTTTTCTTAACCGGATAAATTCCGGGTCTGCGATATTACGGGGGTGGGGTAAATTGATGGCCACTTCTTCCTTGATTGTAGCAGGTTTATTGGTCAAAATCAACACACGCTCCGCCAGATAAACGGCTTCCTCAATGTTGTGGGTGATAAACACCACTGTGGTTCCCATCTCCTTCCAGAGACGGATCACCTCATCCTCCAGATAAAATCTCATCTTAATATCCATCTGCCCGTAGGGTTCGTCCATCAGCAAAAGATCCGGCTCCATGGCAAAGGACCGGCCGATGACCATCCGCTGCTCGGAACTGACCGACAACTGATGTGGGTAGGAATCCTGAAACTTTTGAAGGCCCATCAACTCAATAATCTTGTCCACCCGCCGTCTGATCTCCTGTTTCGGCAGTTTTTTAATCTCCAGACCGAAGGCAATGTTGTCCCGCACCGTCAGCCAGGGAAATGGAGACGGTTCCTGAAACACAAATGCCAGATCATGGTTTCTCGGGTCCGCCGGTTCCCCATCGATGAGAAGAGAACCTTTTGTGGGCTGGATCAGGCAGCTGAGTAATTTTAGAAACGTGGTCTTTCCACAGCCGGTGGGGCCAACCACACAGAGGAATTCTCCCTTCTTTACTTCAAAATTCATGTCATCCAAAACCAGCAGATCCCCAAAACTTTTGGTTAAATTCTTAACCTGTACCTTTACCTCTCTGTCGTCTGTCGTCGCCATAGCCGCCTCCATCCGTTATCTCTTTCTTTTGTTATTCCTGATTCTGTCCGCTTCCATCCATCCGGCACGTTACACCGAAAGTTCCATGTGATCCGATATTTTGGTGCGGAGTTCCATAAACGCTTCGTCCATCATGTTTCGCGGCCTTGGAAGATTGATCTCATAGATTTCCTTTACCGCGGTGGGACATTGCTCCAGAAGAATGATCCGGTCTCCTAAGTACACGGCCTCCTCGATGTTGTTAGTCACAAAAATGATGGTCTTCTTCTCCTGCTCCCAGGTGCGGAGAATCTCATCCTCCATGGCATAACGGGTCTGGGCGTCCAGCTGGCCGAAGGGCTCGTCCAGAATGAGAATCTCCGGGTTGGCGGTATACGCCCTGGCAATCCCCACTCTCTGTTTCATGCCGCCGGACAGCTGGCCCGGGTAGGACTGCTCAAATCCGGTAAGTCCCACTAAGTCGATGAATTTCTGGGCCCGCTCCCGCCGCTCCTTTTTGGAGACGCCGGTATACTTAAGCCCAACTTCCACATTTTCCATGACGGTCTTCCAGGAGAACAGACCCAGCTTCTGAAAGACCATGGAGATCTTATCGCTGCAGCCCTTCCATTCCCGTCCATCCAGACGGATTGTGCCAAAAGACGCTTCCTCCAGTCCCGCCAGGATGTTCAACAGCACCGTCTTTCCGCAAAGTCCCGGCCCCAGCAGCACCAGAAACTCACAGTCCCGCACGTCAAAGGATACATCCCGGATCGCCTCAAACGCTTCTCCTTTAGGGGAGAAAAATGTTTTTTTGATGTGTTCAATCTCCAGTCTCTTTTTTAATTCTTCCATGGACACAGTCTCCTCTCAAGCCAGGAAGCGCCTACGGAAAGCAGGGCCCCGATGATACCGATGATAAACATGCAGACAAAGATTAAAGGCATATCACGGAGTTCATTGCCCCGGAAGATCAAAAATCCCACGCCGGATGCCGCGCCTACCATCTCCGCGGCCAGCACGATGGCCCAGCCCACGCCGATGGCCATCCTGATTCCGGAAAAGATTGCCGGCAGGGCCGCCGGAAGCACAATCTCCATGAGAATCTCCCGGTTGGACGCGTGAAAGATTTTCCCGACCGCCAGATTTAAGGGGTCTGTCATGGCCACGCCTGTGTAGGTATTGGTCACCACGATGGAGAAGGTTCCGATGAAGATGATTAACACCTTCGGAAATTCCCCGATGCCAAACCAAATGGTGATTAAGGGAATCCAGGCAATAGGCGGGATCGGGCGGATGATCTGAAACAGACTGCCAAGCGTTGCGCGAAAGGTCCGGTTCCATCCCATAAAGATGCCAAAGACGACACCTGCCACGCCGGCGGCCACAAGGGCAATCACCACCCGGCGGAGACTGTTGACCACATGCTTCCACAGCGGCACCCTGGCCAGCGGTTTCTCAAGCAGCAGAACCAGCCGGTCCCAGGTAGCTGCCGGGGTGGGAAACAACTCCGGTTTGGCCGACGATATGTACAGCCACCCCAGGAATAAAAGAAGGATGGAACAAAATGGGGCGGCATAGTAAAACAGATTTTTCTTTCCTTTCATCTTACCACCCTCCATTTCGCCAGGTTCTGTTCCAGCACGGAGAGCAGCGCCGAGAGCAGAAAACCGATGATTCCAATGATCAGCATTCCAAGCACAATCAAATCCGGCCGGGCCAGCAGACGCCCCATCTGTATCATATAACCAAGGCCGGACGAGGACGCCAGCATTTCCGCGGCCACCAGGGTGGACCAGGAGGCCGACAGCGCAATCTGGACTCCCGCAAATACCATCTGGACAGAGGACGGGATGCAGACCTTGAAGAAAATCTGCAGGTCCGAAGCGCCGCAGGCCTTCGCCACCTGGATTAGCGTCGGGTTGGTCAGCTTGATTCCCGTGTAGGCATTCATGACACAGGGCACAAAGGCGGCAAAACAGATGATAAACACTTTCGCCTTAAATCCAATTCCCAGCATTACGATGGTCAGGGGAATCCAGGCGATGGGCGGAATCGGACGGATCATCTCGAACACCGGCTTGACAAACCGGTCAAAGGGTTCATAAAATCCCATCAGCAGCCCCAGCGGAATTCCGATGGCAATGGCGGTGAGAAAACCCACAAAGGAGATCTGGATGCTGGATACCAGATTTTGGATCAACGTGGCTCCCTCCGGCTTCGGATTTACCAGCTTGTCCGAACATGCAGCCACAAGGGCGGAGGGAGAGGGGAGAAATTTTGCGGGAATGATTCCGAAAAATCCTACCAGCTCCCACACCCCCAGGAATACGATAATTGTTGCCAGCGGGAGGATCACGTGGTATTTAAAATTGGATTTGTACGTTGCCATCTTCTGCCTCCTGTACCGTTTTATTTGGCTCTGCCGTAGATCTCCAGCATGGGTTCGGAGATGAAATTATCTTTTGCTTTCAGTTCTTCCATCTGAGCCTCTGTGTAGTTGCCCATCTCCACATAACCGTTCATGGGATTATAAATCTGGGTTTTTACCAACAGATCGCCGGTCTCGTCCTTCTCGGTGAAAAACTGATAGTTCTCCTCCAGGGTGGTAAATGGATTTTCTTTGATTGTGATGAAATTGTCTTCCAGCTTTGTGTCATATCCGTCGGTCTGGTACATGTCGGTCATCATCTGGGCGGCCTCCTCCTGATGGGCGTTGGCCCACTCACCGGCCATGGCAGCCAGTTCCAGCCATTTGGCAACAGCTTCCTGTTTGGTATCCCAGGCAGTGGGTGACGCCACATAGTTGACGGATAAGCCGCTCTTTAACATCTGGTCACTGCTGACCATCACATACTCACTGTCCGCTTTCTGATACGCTTCGTCATAGATCATGGTTCCCTGCACGCCTGCAAGGTCTCCCTGTCCCGCCAGAAATGCCGTGGTCGCCGACGCGATATCCATGTTGATCAGGTTCACGTCTTCTAACGTCAAACCCAGGCTTTTTAAGGTGCAGTACAGGGTGTAGTTGTTGGTGGTTCCGACGGCGGTCAGAATGTCTTTTCCTTTCCAGCTCTCCGGTTTTCCGTACACCTCCGGCACAGTTCCGAAGCCTGTCCCGTCTTTGACGATATCCGAATCTTTTCTGGCGAAAAATGCCTGGAACAGCCCCTGGTCACGGGCTGCAACACCCAAAACCTTGATATCCGAATTCAGAACGCCGGTGATAATGCCTCCGATTCCTGAGGTCCCCACATCCCAGGACCCGGATGCCTCCATCTGAGCCGGACCTCCTGCGAAGTATACCATCTCCACATCCAGGTTACACTGGTCCAGCCAGCCCTTTTCTTTGGCAATGTAGGTGGTCAGGCCTGGGGTGCTGTTAGCTAAATAGGACACCACCAGCTTTGTCTTCTCCGGCAGCGGCTCTACCTGCCACAGCATATCGCCGGCGGGTATTTCCGAGCCGGACTGTGTTTGTGTGGGTTCTGCGGAATCATCCGCAGCGCCGGTTTCCTGTTTTGTGTCTGCTGCCGCCGCGGCTGCATTTGACGGATTCGTCTCTTTTTTGCCGGAGCATCCTGCCAGTTGGAACACACAAGCCAGACTCAGGGCAGCTGCCAATACTGTTCTCATACTTTTTTTCATAAGTCCCTCCTACCGATCTTCTCAGTATTCTTTCTTCGTTTTTTGTTTTAAGTTTCCTATTCACTGGTACTACATATAGAAGATTCTGTCTTTGAACTTTTTCATCAGTTCCGCATTGTATGCCGCTCCACCATCAATATTGGCACTCTGGTAAACTGGCGGCGGCGTCTTCTCATACTGTCTCATCAGATCACAAAGTTGAAGAACCAGCAGATTAGCTATAAAGGAGCCGAGTACGGATGACGTAGGCGCCACTTTCTGTTTCACACCATCCATCTGAATACAGGAATCCCCCAGATCGCCTTTTGTGTCAATAACAATATGACATTCGTCATACATCATATTCCCGGACGGGTCCTTACTTGTCACATGAGTAGCATAATCCATGTTAATAATTCCGATTACGAAGATTCCTTTCATTCTGGCTTCTCTCGCCATCTCCACCACCACCGGGTTCCGGGCGGCTACGGAGTGAATGATGAGGCAGTCTCCCGATTTTAGTCCGCTTTGCTTCAGTATCACCGTGGCGTAACCTGGCAGACATTCCAAATCAGATGTCAGGGTGATGGGACGCTCGTTGCACATAAGGCCTGAGTGAAACAGCGGATTGGTGACCGCCAGGCCACCGGCCCGATAGAACATCTCCTCCGCAAACATCCCCGCATGACCGGGACCGAATGCAAACAGATTGCCGCCGGATTTCCAACATTGATACATGGCGTTCGCTGCCCTGTCAATATCGTCCCCACTCTCATTCATGATTCGTTTCATAATATCCATAATGTGCTCGTAGTACTGCACTGCGTATGGATTTAACATCGTTACTCCTCCCTTCAAACTTAACATTCATGGTAATCGTTTCTCTTAACCTGATTATCCCATGACTGCCGGTTTCTGGGGAGTTGGAACTTTTTTACAACCTGGTATGCGCTCACGCTCCCATCCGTCAGGTTCCTTTCGGGAATTTCACCTGCCGCATGAGGAGTACCAGGGCAATCATGTTAGGCACGGCCATAAGACCGTTCCAGATATCAGATAATTCCCACACAGTCTTTAGGCTGCTGATACAGCCCAGATAGACGGCATCTAAATAGAGAAGTAAATACAGCTTTTCCAGCCACTTTGTATTTTTGCGAACAAAGGCGGATTTCCGGCTTAGACGGTCCAGCACGTAGGCCACGGTCTGCCTGCCTAAGTAGTACCAGGCGATGATGGTAGCGAAGGCAAATACCAGCATGGAGCCGGACACCAGATATCTTCCCACATCCCCCAGCCGCAGTTCGAAACAGTAGGTGGTCAACGCCGCACCGTCGTAAAAAACGTTGTCCAGCCCCTCCGTCGTCATGCATAAGATGACAAGGGCCGTCAGTGTGCAGATAATCACCGTGTCGAAAAATACCTCAAACATAGCCCACATACCCTGCTCTTCCGGCGTGGTGTCCTCCGCCGCGCCATGGAGGATAGCCAGAGAGCCAAGCCCCGCCTCGTTGGAGAACACGCCCCGCGCGATTCCGTAGCGAAGGCTCCTGCTGAGCCCATAACCGCCCACGCCGCCAAGCAGCGCCTCCGGCGCCAGAGCCGATGTGAGAATCTGGCTGACTACCATCGGGATTCTGTCATAACAGGAGAAAATCACAATCAGGGAAAAGATAATATAGATTCCGGCGGATACGGGCATCAGCCGCTCAGACACATAGGCAATCCGGCTGATTCCGCCCCAGATCACGATCAGAACCAGAATAGCCAGCACCAGTCCCACCGTCAAAGGCGCCGTGCCGAAAGTGTAATTCATAGTCTCCGCAATGGCATTGGACTGCACCATGCTTCCCATCCCTAAGGAAGACAGAATACAGAAAATACTGTACAGAAGCCCCAGCCAGGGCATATGTAAGCCTTTTTCCAGATAAACCATGGGGCCGCAGATCCACCGGTTTTCCGCATTCCGGTAGCGGTAGCGGATGCCAAGACTGGTCTCGGCGTAGGCCGTCATCATGCCGATTCCCGCGGATACCCACATCCAGAAGATGGCTCCCGGACCTCCGGCAGTCAGAGCAGTGGCGACCCCTACAATATTCCCTGTGCCCACCGTGGCGGCCAGCGCCGTGCAGGCGGCCTGAATCTTTGTGACCGAATGTCCGTCTTTTGCCGTGCTCTTGCCGGCTTCTCTCAGACTTCCCGCGGTGGAACGCCACCAGTAACCCATTTTCCTGATTTGAAAAAATCCGGAGCGGATACTGTACAGGACGCCGATGGCGATCAAAGCAATTAACATGGCCGGTCCCCACACGAGTGCGTGTATCTGATGAATCATTTGCTCACCTCAAAACCTCTTTCTATCATCTATTCCGGCGTCAGTTGAACTATGCATACGAATAAAAATATGATATGATTACAATAATGATAGTTGTATAGAAAGTGAGGGATTTTAAGATGCCCGGTTTCACGACCCACTATATTTTAGGTATGAAAGCTTACAATGATTTACCGGCCAATCAATTAAAACGAATTATATCCAAGTACCGCTGGCTCTACCAGCTGGGACTTCAGGGACCGGATATGTTCTTTTACAATATTCCCATTCTCCGGCACCGGGATTACCGCAACGTGGGTTCCTATATGCATGAGAGCCATATCAGCGAATTCTTTGCCTGTTACATGGAGGAGATGGCGCAGATCAAATCCAAGCAGCAACGGGAGCAGGCATTGTCTTATTTTTGCGGTTATCTGAATCACTATATTGGGGATTCCATCTGCCATCCCTTTGTCTATGGGCGGATTCAATATGATACCAGCAATCCCAGCAGCCAGCACCACGGCCTCCATGCCGCTCTGGAAAATGATATCGACGCCCTATTGCTACTCAAATACAAAAAGAAAAAGCCGTCCCAGTTCAACCAGGCGGCCACGATTTGTTTAAATGGTATGGAGATGCAGTTTGTGTCCCGCATGATGTCAACCTGCATCAATAAAACGTATTATCCCATCACCTACAAGAATAACTTCCAGGTGACCCCTGCCATGGTGCACCGATCCATCATGGCTATGCGCTTCGGCTGCCGGACCTTGTCCGATCCGTCGGGTATCAAGCGCAACAGCATTGAGTTTGTGGAGTCCATCTTGAGGCGCAATCCCATGGCCTCCAGAAAACTGGTGACCGATACGGTAACGAATCCCAGACAGTGTCTCAACTTAGACCACGAGACCTGGTGTAATCCCTGGGACAGGCGTCTGGCCTCCGACCAGTCGTTACCGGAACTCTTCCGGCAGTGTCTGTCAAAATGCAATACGGTCTACTATCTCATCAACCAGATTATCACCAGCGGCATTGATCCGGAAGACGCGGATTTCGGACCGCTGCTTAGCGAATTGGGAAGCTATTCCTATCATAGCGGGCTGACCGTGTCATAAAAAGAGGCTGTGGAATTCTCCACAGCCCTTTATCTGCTCTTATTCTGCCGTTGTGGCACCTACCGGTCTATACTCCTCATCTGCTTTGATGGTATCCTGCAGAATGTAGGTGGACGAATCTTCAAATGTCATAGCCGGAGCCACCAGTACGGTGACATCGTTGTTGCTGACAAAATCTCCATAAAACTCATCGTCAGAAACATTGAATGAAAAATCCTGTGTCGCGACACTGTCATTCAGCCCTTTTAATACGGCTGTGGCATATGCACCGGCTTCCTCCTGGGTAATCTCCTCATTTACAAGAAGCACCACGTCAATCCGGTTCTCCTCATCTACCACATTGCAGTTCACGCTCTCGCTGAATGGATACAGCTCCTTGTCCAGGAACTGGGCATCTAAATCATCCCAAACCTGACCCCACTCAATCTCGATTCCGCCTTTGATCTCCGTATCAGGAACGCGGTCGCCTTCCGATGCTACAATATTGCTCTGTGTACAGCCACACAGTAATAACGTACATGATAATAATGTAATTACTAATTTCTTCATAATATTTCTCCTCCTTTTACCGACCTCTGTATTATATAAGATATTCTGACGTTTTTGTACTACTTTTTGCAAAATGTCAGAAAATCTTTATATTTAACCCTTGCAATTTTGATTCACCGGTGTTATTATGTTCAATATAATTCATTTTACATAATTTTTGAACATCATAGGAGGAGAAACACTATGAACAAATTAAAACAGAACGAATTGGAGCGGGCAAACGGGTCAAAGGGGATCTGGTCCCAGTTAGACTGGGTGACTACCGCAGTGCCTTTTATCTTTATTCTGATATTATGCATTCTGTTTATGGTAAACCCGGAGGGGTCCGGCAGCATTCTCGCCTCGATCCGCTATTTTCTCGGAGATGAACTGGGAAGCTATTATCTGATCATCGGACTTGGGGTCTTCTTGTGCTCCCTGTATATCGCTTTTTCCAGATACGGGAAAATCAAGTTGGGCGGCGCTGAGAAGCCGGAGTATTCTCCTTTTAAATGGGGCTCTATGATGTTCACCGCCGGACTGGCGGCCGACATTTTATTCTACTCCCTGTGTGAGTGGATGCTGTACGCCGCAGAACCTCACATCTCGGATATGGGAACTATGCAGGACTGGGCTTCCACTTATCCGCTGTTCCACTGGGGGCCGATTCCCTGGAGTTTTTACATGGTGCTGGCTGTAGCCTTCGGATTCATGCTCCATGTTCGGAAACGGAATAAACAGAAATACTCCGAGGCCTGCCGTCCAATTCTCGGTAAACGGGTGGACGGTGTCTGGGGGAAGGTGATTGACCTGCTGGCGGTGTTCGCGCTGCTGGCCGGTACCGCCACCACATTTTCTTTAGCAACGCCGCTGTTATCCATGGCCCTCAGCAAGGTGTTTGGCATTCCGCAGACCCACTGGCTGACCATTGGAATCCTGGTGGTGATCTGTATCACCTACACGGTAACGGTGTACTTTGGTATGAAAGGGATCGCCAAGCTGGCGGCGTCCTGTGTGTACTTATTTGGCATTCTTTTGGCTTATGTCCTGATTGGGGGCGGGGAAGCGCGCTATATTATTGAGACCGGCATTACCGCCATTGGGAACGTGGCTCAGAACTTTATTGGACTGTCCACCTGGACGGACGCTTTGCGGACCTCCTCATTCCCGCAGACCTGGACCATCTTCTACTGGGCTTACTGGATGGTGTGGTGTGTGGCTACTCCATTTTTTATCGGTACCATCAGTAAAGGGAGAACCATCCGACAGACGATTCTCGGCGGATACTTCTTCGGGCTGGCGGGGACATTTACTTCATTCATTATCCTGGGTAATTACGGGCTGAATCTCCAGATGACCGGCAAAGTGGATTTACTCTCCCTGTATGAGGCTTCCGGCAACCTGTATGAGATCATCATCACGATCATAGGCACGCTGCCACTGCCGCAGCTGGTACTGATCCTGCTGGCAGTCACCATGATCGCCTTTTACGCTACCTCCTTCGACGCCCTCACCCTGGTGGCGGCCTCCTATTCCTGCAAGGAGCTGCCAAGCGGTACGGAGCCACACAAGAACGTGAAACTGTTCTGGGGCATCCTGCTGATGCTGCTGCCCATCGCCCTGATCTTCTCCGATAACTCCATGGCGAACTTACAGACAGTGTCCATCATCGCGGCTTTTCCTATCGGTATTATTATCCTGCTGATTATCTTCAGTTTCTTTAAAGATGCGAACGCTTATCTGGAGGAGATGAAAGACCATGAATAAAAAGAGAGTGTCGCAAAATCATCTATTTTGATGATTTTGCGACACTCTCTTTATACAATCGTCACATCCACAGCATTGGCTGCCGCGACGCGATATTCCGCCTCGCTTCTTCATTTAAAGATTCCACCGGAAGTCTGTCATACAGATCCAGCAGTTCCTGACGTCCCAAAGTGCATCCGGCCAAAAGCATAAATCCATGCCGGGCCGGAAATGCATCGAAATGCATCACGTCTTCGGGATGGGGCCATGATTTCTTATCCAGAAGATAGGGAGTTAAGTAATCGAGGGCCTTGACGATGCTCTTGCCCTCCGGCGATTCATATTTCCAGAGATTGTCTTCCGGCTTCGACAGGAGATGGCAGAGAGACACCATATTGTCCACCACGAAGATGGAATAATTATAAGGCTTGGTCCGCCCAAGTTCTCTTGGGAAGGAACCGTCGTCCGCCTCCTGTTTTAACAGAGAGGTCTTATAATAATCCCGGCAGAAATCCACGATCCGCTCATTGTCCGTGAACAGCGCAAAGGCCGCCGCCTGCACGAAGAAGCAGACTCCATGGTTGTTGTCCTTGTTCATCTCCTGGATCCCGTTCTCATCTGTCAGCATCCATCCCAGGTACCTGGCAAACCATCGTTTCAAGCCCTTGTGAATCTCCTCCGTCATGGAATCCGACTTCTTCAGACAGTCGATGGCAAATACCACATCAACCAGGTGAAGCGTGTCAATGATTCCGATCCCTCTGCCCGGACAGATCCCCAGCAGCGCCTGGGCGTAGGATAAATGGGGCGCCATATACGTCGCCTCATCCAGAAAAAATTCTTTTAAATGGCAGACCGCCCGCTTCGCATACCGTTCTTCCCCGGTCAGCAGATAAGCGGAAGTGAGATACACCACATGGGTCCGCATCTGCCGCAGGATAATCCTGTGGCCGTTAAAGTTCTCCGGATTGGTCTGTCCGTCCCGCTGGATATAGGGCAGTCCGTCCGGGGTATCCGGATTCGGCCACCAGTAATCTCCGTTGGAATAATAATCATGGGGTCCCCCTTCACTTCTGGGACTCCTCAAGTCGGTAATGTGAAGCACAGGGGCCTTCAAGGCCTCCTGCGCTTTCTCCATCACCCAGTCCGGGTCCCGCCACTTGGGCGCGATCCGGTAGGTTTTCTCATATCGTATCATCCATTTTACCTCAGGAACGGTTTACGTCCGCCTTTGCACAGTTTAACAGCGCTTTCATATATCCGGTGCTGTAAGCCCAGGATGAATTTTCCCCTCCCACGCTCTTGCCCCACACCGGTACATGATCCACATGGATGGCGCCGTCGTAATCGCTCTCCACAAACTGCTTCATCAACCCGTACATATCCATGTAGCCGTCCTCTAAAAGTGTTTCCTCAAAATATGGCAGCGTCGTGCTCACATTCCGGAAATGCACCAGGAGCACCTTCTTGTTCTCCACAAAATACTTGATATCCTCCATCACATTGCCAAACTTGTCTCCGCCCTCCAGCCAGCAGCCGATACACATTTTCATCCCCAGGTATGGGCTGTTGCCGGCCAGTTCAAAGGCGTGTTTGTAATCCTCCGCCGAGGTGATCAAGTTGGAGATTCCCACCAGGCAGTCCACAGGCGGATCGTTGGGATGAAGGGCAATCTTGATATTGGCTTCCTCGCACACCGGGAGCACCCGGTCCAGGAAGTATTTAAAATGATCCCACATCTCTTCTTTCGTATAGAGTCTGTCATGGCTGTAAGGACGGCTCTCCATTTCCTCGATATCGACGATCCGGCCGACAGCGCCTCTCGTGTGCTCTCCCACGCCGAACCTGGTAGTCAGAACCTGATTCGGTTCCCAGGTCATGTAACCCACGGGGATACCCGCTTTGCCCAGAATTCGGTTGAAATTATTGTACGCCTCAATCGCTTCATCCCGCCCCGGGAGTCCCAGATGGATTTTATCATTTTTGTACAGATGTACATTTCCCGCGTCTGTAACCGTTAAGTCAAATTTGCGCAGCCGCTCCATAAATCTCATAACAGAGTCATAATCCGTGTGCTCATCCTTAAAAATCACAAAAACATATTTGATGCCCATCTGTTTGATGAACAATAACTGTTCGTCCGTATAATCCGAAGTCACCTTGGACTGAACTTTAATCTTATCTCCCAGCATAATTGGTCTCCCTCGCGTTAACTATATTCTTATTTCGTCCAGTGAACCGCTTCCGGCGTCCACTGCTCCAGACTTACTTCGTAGATTCCGCTGTCCTCCAGCCCCGGTACCGCAAAGGATTCATAGTAAACCACAGCTAACGGGGTGATCATCACATAATCCTGTACCAGCGCCTTGGATGCTTTCTGTAAGTTGGCCTTCTTTTCTTCCAGTGTCTTTGCCGCCCGCGCTGCAAACAATGGCTCCTCAAATTCTGCCGGGCGCAGCATGATGCCGTGGTTCTTGATGCCCTCAGAGGAATACAGACGGATATAGTTGTTGGTGAAATCCATCTTGCTGGCCCCGCGGTTCGCGATAAAGCCGTCAATGTCATCTTCCTTCTGCATGGCCGCCAAAGCGGAGCTGTCAAGCACCTTCACCTCTGCCTTGATTCCGATCTGCGCCAGAATCGCCTGGAACGCGGTGGAGGTGTCGTTGTCCTGGGACTTGGTGTAAATGGTGGTCTCAAAGCCATCCGGGTAACCTGCTTCCGCCAGCAGCTTTTTGGCAAGATCCAAATCATACTCATAGAACTCTGCCTCAGGAGAGTAAGCCCAGGAATCGGAGGTACAGAATAACGGTGTCGCTTCGCCTAAACCACCGGACAATGCCTTGGCAACATCATCCCACTGAATGGCATGCATAATGGCCTGACGCACCTTCAAATCCCCCATCGGGTGCTTGTCGCTCTTGCTGTTCCAGATAATGTGCTTGATATCGGCACAGTTTGCATTTCTCTTCCCGATGCTCTCAAATCCGGCCTGCTTGATGGAATTGATGATGGCCTCGTTCTCAAACTTCATGGCAACGCCCACTTCTTTGTTCATCAGGGCGGACATCATCGTGTTGGTATCGGTAATCATATCGATTTCCAGACTGTCGATGTATGGCTGGCCCTCGATCCGGTACTCGGGATTCTTCTTATAAGTGATCTTGTTGTCAGCGACAAAGGACTCCAGGGTGAACGGGCCGGTGCCTACCGCATGAGTGTTGCACCACTCCTCGCCATTTTTCTCATAAGCTTCCTTGGAGCAGATATAAATGTCGCCGATGACATTGTCCCAGTTGTTGGCCCACTCGCTATACTGGATTTCCACAGTCTTGTCATCTACTACTTTTACTTCCTTCGGGGAGCCGATCTCGCTGGCTTTGCCGTTTGCAATATACTGTTCAATGTTCCAGGCTACCGCTTTTGCATCGCAGACCGAGCCGTCATGAAATTTCACGCCGTCTCTCAGCTTTACGGTAAAGGTCAGTTTGTCAGGATCTGTGACAAATTCTTCCGCCAGCCATGGATAATAATTCCCCTGGTCATCTGCGCGCCCCAGAGACTCCAGTACCGGCTGTGCACCGAACCGGTCGCTGGTGGTGGTGGACTGTGGCATAAAGAAGGTATTGTGAAGCTGTGGAATAGCGATTGTCAGACTTCCGCCCTCCTCAATCGCCCCAGCCGCCTGCGTGGACTCCTCCGTCCCCGCCTCGCCGGAAGCGGCGGTGTCTCCCGCTGCCGCCGTGGTGGTGGCAGCCGGTGCCCCGGCATCGTCAGACCCGCTCTTTCCGCCTCCGCAGCCGGTTACCATCCCCACCGCCATAGCTGTGACAAGAACCAGTGACAACATTTTCTTCGTTCGTTTCATAATGCATATTCCTCCTTGTTTTTATATGTAACTGTTCATGGCGGCTTATCTTCTTATATGGCCTGCGGTCATGAACAGCTGCGTTCTATTGATACAAAAAACATGCTACCTCGTGGCCGCCGCCCACATCCTTTAACGCAGGCACTTCCTTGCGGCACCGGTCACACACATGGGTGCACCGGTCATGGAACGGACATCCTGACGGCCGGTTGGTCAGACTTGGCACCTCACCGCGAATCGGAACCCGCTCCCTGGTTTCCTCCACCGCCGGGTCCGCCACGGGAACTGCGCTAAGCAGCGTCTTGGTATAGGGGTGAAGCGTGTTGTTGTAGAGTTCCTCGCACTCCGCGATCTCCACCACCCGTCCTAAATACATCACCAGAATCCGGTTGCTGATATGTTTCACCACCGCCAGATCATGGGCGATAAAAAGGTATGTCAAGCCCAATTTCGACTGCAGCTCCTCCAGCAGATTGATGATCTGCGCCTGGATGGACACGTCCAGCGCCGAAATCGGCTCATCACATATAATCATATCCGGATCGGAGGACAATGCCCTGGCAATCCCGATTCTCTGGCGCTGGCCGCCGGAAAATTCGTGAGGCACCCGGTATTTTAAGGCCGGGTCCAGGCCCACGATGCGGAATAACTCATCCACCCTTGCGTTATACTCTTCCCGGTTCTTCACCAGTTTGTGAAGAAGCAGGGACTCGCCCACAATGGATTCCGCCGTCTGTCTCGGATCAAGGGATGAGAAGGGGTCCTGGAAAATCATGGCCATCTTCTTCCGGTACGGGTACATCTCCTTGTCGTTAAATTTGGCAATGTCCGTCCCGCCAAAGATGATTTCCCCTTCCTCCGGCCGATACACCCGCATGATACATCTGGCTAAGGTCGTCTTGCCACAGCCGGACTCTCCCACGATTCCCAGGGTCTCTCCTTTTCTGGCATAGAAATTGATGTCCTCAATCGCCTTCACTTCCCCAACCTTCTTGCGCATCATGCCGCTGTAAATCGGGAAATATTTTCTCACATTCTTTACATTCAGGCAGAGTTCTTCACCGACCTCAATCTTCGGCGCTTTTTTGATCTCCTTCCCGGCGATCTCTTGTTCCTTGGCCGCCTTCTCCTCCTCCGTCAGACAGCAGGCCGCAAAGTGTCCGGCCTCCAATTCCTGTAATTCCGGCCGCTTCCCTTTCTTACACTTCTCCATCCGGTACTCGCATCTTTCATAGAACGGACAGTACTCCGGTCTCGTCGCCGGGTTCGGCGGCAGCCCCTCAATGGGGATCAGGATACGGTCTTTCGGATCATCCAGCCTCGGAATCGCCCGAAGAAGCGCTCTTGTATACGGATGCTCCGGATTGGCAAACAGCCGCTTGGAATCCGTCATCTCCACCACGCTGCCGGAGTACATCACATAGATCCGCTCCGCAAACCTGGCTACAATCCCCAGGTTGTGGGTCACGATAATCACCGCCGTGTTTGTCTTCTTGGCAATATCCCGGATCATCTCCAACAGCTGGGCCTGAGTCGTCACATCCAGCGCCGTTGTGGCCTCATCCGCCACCAGAATTGTCGGCTCCGAGGACATGGCCATGGCGATCATGATTCTCTGGCGCATTCCGCCGGAAAACTGCTGCGGATAATAATCATACCGTTGCTCCGCGTCGGGGATATTTACCAGTTTTAACATCTCGATGGTGCGTTTTTTGGCATCTTCCTTGCTCAAATGCAGATGCTCGATGATATTTTCCTGAATCTGATAGCCGATGGTCAGCACCGGATTTAAGGACGTCATTGGCTCCTGAAAAATCATGCTGACGCGGCCGCCCCTCATGTGGCGCATCTCCTCGCTGTCAACACCGTACTCCAGCATATTTTTGTCATTTCCCTGTATGTAGACCTCTCCGCCGGTGATCTTGCCCGGGGAGGTGATCAGCTGAAGCATGCTCATCATGGTCACGGATTTACCGCTTCCCGACTCCCCCACGATCCCGATGATCTCCCCGGGATTCAAGTACATGGACACGCCGTCCACCGCTTTTACCATCTGGCCGTCCGTCTTAAAACAGGTCTCGATATTTTTTATCTCCAATAAATGTTCCATTCTCGCCGTCCTCCTATACTTCGCCTCTGAGCCTTGGGTCCAGAGCATCGCGGACACCGTCGCCAAACATGTTGAGGCAGATCACCAGCACCGCCACGCAAACGCCGGGTGTCAGGGCAAACACGGGATTCTGTAACAGGAACAGACGCCCCTCGCTGACCATGCTTCCCCAGGATGCCGTGGGCGCGCTGATTCCAAGTCCCAGGAAGCTTAACCCCGCCTCCGCCAGAATCGTCTGCCCCACCTGCTGTGTCATCATGACAATGATGGGGGAAATGCTGTTGGGCAGGATATGCTTAAACATCAGCCGGAAGTTCTTATTCCCCTGCAGTTTACCGGCCATAATATAATCCGCCTGCTTGATGGTGAGCACCTGCCCACGCATCATCCTCACATAACCTGCCATGGAGGATATCCCCAGGATGATCGCCAGGTTGCGGATTCCGCTTCCAAACACCGCCGTCAGCGCCATCGCCAGAATAATCTGCGGAATCGCCCGGATGGCTTCCATAATTCTGGTAATCACATCGTCCACAATCCCGCCGAAATATCCGGCCACCATACCAAAAAATGTCCCGATCACACAGGCGATAATCACCGCCAGCACACCGATAATCAGGCTGACTCTCGTGCCGTAGATAATCCGGCTGAGTACGTCACGCCCATAGTTATCCGTCCCCAGCAGATGCGCCTTACTCGGCCCCTGTAAAAATGCCGCAAAGTCTGCAAAGTTGGGGTCATATGGCGCAATGAGCGGCGCGCAGATTGCCAGCAGCACAAACAGCACCACCACCACCGCGCTCACCAGCGCCACCTTTCTGGCAAATAAAGTCTTTACTGTCTTCTTCCATCTTCCATTATCTTTCACGTTCTGCTGCCTCCTTACTCATAGCGGACTCTCGGGTCAACGACTGCGTACAGGATATCCGTAAACAAGTTGATGATACAGGATACCAGCGCTGTCACCAGCACGCAGGCCTGAACCACCGGGATATCTCTGGACTGGATTGCCTTCACAAACAGGGAACCCATACCCGGAATGTTGAACACCGACTCCACGAACATAGAACCGGCCAGCATGGAGCCAAGCCGCATACCCAGAATGGTGATAACGGGAATCAGTGCATTTTTCAGCGCGTGTAAGTAGATCACCTTCTTGTTGGAAAGTCCCTTGCTTCTGGCCGTCCTCACGTAATCCTGCCGGATCACCTCCAGCATACTGGAACGGGTCTGTCTCGTGGTGGTGGCAATGCCTCCAAGCGCCAGACAGAATAACGGCATGATGGTCTGCCGGATGCCCATGGAGAAATCCTCACTGAACCAGGTAAACCCGTAGGATGGCAGCCACCCCAGCTTCATGGCGAATATGTACATCACCAGCAGCGCGATCCAGAACTGCGGCAGACAGGCCGTGATATTGGCGATCAGCGTCACCACCGTATCCGCCGTCTTCCCCCGATGCACCGCGCTGATGACACCGAATAAAATCCCCAGCGGAATACTGATCAGAAATGCCGTCAATGAGAAAAACAACGTGATAGGAATCCGCTCCATAAGCACCTCCAGCGTGCTCTTGTGGAACTGTGTGGACTGTCCCCAGTCTCCCTGCACCGCTCCGCCCAGCCAGCTGAAATACCTCTTTATAATCGGCTGGTCCAGCTTCAGTTCATGGTAGACCCTGTCGTACTCCTCCTGGGAAACTTCCTCCCCCAGCATGGCATACACCGGATCACCCGGGATAAAGGACACCAGCATGAATGTGAAGATCGATATCAAAAAAATAATCAGTATCATCTGTCCCGTTCGTTTTGCAATGTAAGTCTTCATTTAATCTCTACGGCAGGTTTCTCCCTCCTGCCATATTCCTCCCTTCCCATTTCTTTTATTACTGTTATTTCTTCTGCTCCTTCATTAACGTTCCACCAGATTCTCTACGTTTTTGACACAACAGTCCCCAGCGGTATATTCCTCCATGCTGTCCTGACATTCCACCTTGAGACTAGATACGGTCAGTCCGTCCACCATGTCCGCATAGAGTCCATAAAGCTTGGAGGGAAGTATCCCCTCTCCCCGGCATGGCCGGAGATCGTAGCTGTCGCTGGGCCATTTGGAATGTTTCGCCAGCGTCACATGAATGTTTTCCAGTGACACATCCTTGATCACGTGGCCCTCGCTTCCACAGATGAAGATTCCGTTCTCCCCGGTGCAGTTGATATCCCGCAGTCTCACATTCCGGATCTGTCCGGCGGTGACGCCGTCCTTTCGGTCAAACACGGTGATGTAGATTGGCTCCGCTCTCCCCCACCACTGCTCCGAGAACCGTCTTGTCTCGATATTCAGGTTGGAAATGAGCACGTTTTTCACATTTCCCTTATCTCTCAAGTGAATGGACACCCCCCGGTTGGTACGGCTGATGCTGCAGTTTTCAATCACCACATTCTCAAAATCGCTCTCACTCTCCGTTCCAAGTTTGATGGCAGAACTGGTGGAGACCAGCGTGCACCCGGATATCAAAATATTTTTGCAGGGACCATAACGCTCATAGCCCTTGGTATTCTTCAGCACAATACAGTCGTCGGCACATTCCACATGGCAGTTGACAATCCGCACATTCTGGCAATGGTCCGGGTCAATCCCGTCGCAGTTGGCCATCCTCAAATTATTGAGAATGCGGATTCCGTCCACCAGCACATCCTGGCAGCCGGCCATATGGAGCGTCCAGAACCCGCAGCGGGCCAGTGTGATATCTTTCACCGTTAAGTGCTCCACCTCCTCAATCAGAATCATGGGGATTCTGGGATAATACCGCCCTTCGATGTGGTATGGAATCTCTTTTCCGTAGTAAAGCTCCTCCGTCCCGTCGATGGTTCCAAAACCGGTAATGCGGATGTTCTCCCCGCCGTGGGCATAGATGAAATAATGCCGAGGCCTGCCATCATACTCACAGTTAATATAGGAAGGAACTTCTTTGCTCTGCTCCTTTTGGCCATCCGCTCCAACTTCTGCTTCCCCGCCGCAATCCAGCGGCGGCAGCGCCGGAAGCGCCTGATAATCCGCCGGGTCATCGCTGGCTTTCAGCTCGGTGCCGCTCTCCACATAAAACTCCACATTGGACTTTAAGACAAGAGATCCCGACCGATACGTTCCCCCGCCATCCAGCACCACTCTTCCCCCGCCTGCCGCACAACAGGCGTCAATCGCTTTCTGAATCGACTCCGTATCCTTCGTCACACCATCCCCGGCCGCTCCGTAATTCCTCACATGATAATCCACGATCTGCTCCTCCAACATTCGACAATCCATAGCTTTTCTTAATAATTCCTGCTCTGGCTCATTTGACATTTCCATTACATCAATTCTCTGCTATAATAGATAAAGGTAATATTCTCTAACTATTATGACGGTTATCTTTTTAGAGAATGTATATTTTTACTATTTTTGATACTCTAATTATATATGTGTTTATACACTTTTCCCAATGACCCTTTCCTATATTTATTATAAGCATTCCCTATAATAAGAGTCATTCTCAACATGGAGGCATACGTTTATGGACATACGATATCTGGAATACATTCTGACCCTGGCGGAGACCGGCAACATGACCAGGGCCGCTTCCAAGCTGTACATCTCCCAGCCCACGCTGAGCCAGTTTCTCTCCAAGCAGGAACAGGAACTGGGCGTTCCCCTGTTTCAGCGCATCGGCGGCATGTATACGCTGACGCCGGTGGGAGAACTCTACGCGGAGTATGCCAGAAAAGTTCTCTCCCTGACCAATCTGCTGGAAAAGGACATCAAGCGGATCTCCACCATCAGCTGTCTCAGCATTGGCACCTCCGCCACCAGGGAACTGCAGATGCTCACTTCCATCCTGGCTGATTTTCGAAAATACTACCCCAAGGTGGAATTAAGGCTGTCCGACAATAACCTCCGCACCACGAGCAACGCCATCTCCCGGGGTGATTTGGATATTGCGTTTGTGACTGCCAACTCCTTAGAACAGTACAAAGGACAGAGCACGGAATTAAAGCGGGAAGAGGTGGTCCTGGCCGCGCCCGACAGCCATCCTTACTGCCAGTCGCTGAAGCCGGGCGCGCACCACAGCCTGACCTGCAAGGAACTGGTCGAGCATTTCGGTTCCACCCCGTTTATTCTGCAGTTAAAAGGCAACTGTATCCGCTATCTCATTGATGACTTCTTCCAGAAGGAGGATTTTATCCCAATCACGGCGTGCAGCACCAGCCATGCCCAATCCATCTGCGATATGGTTTCCAGCAATATCGGGGCGGGATTTATCCCCACCGGTTACGCGGTGGATTCACCCAGTATCACCTACTTCTCCTTAGAGCCAAAGATGTACCGCATCCACTCCATTCTGTACCGAAGAGATCTAATCATGGAGCCGCCCCATAAATATCTCATCCAGCTGGCTATGAATTACGTAAAAGAGAACTGGCAGAATCTCTCCGGCTTATAGCGGTTATTTTCCCAAAATAAAAAAAGAGCCATCGGCTCTTTTTTCATGTTTGAAGAATCGTTCCGTCTCAATCCTCCGGTTCCAGGTCATCAAAGATCTCGGAATCATAAAATTCTCTGATACTGACACCAAGTCCTTCTGCAATCTTTTTGATATTCACGATACCAGGGTTGGTGCTTTTGCCGTGAAGAATACTTTTCACGGTTGACGGCGGCATAGCCGCCTGATAAATCAGAGCGTATTCGGATAATCTTCTTTCCTTGCGCAGTTCCTGAATTCTCTTATTTGTTGCCTCATAAATTTTCATCGTCTTCCACTCCTTTTGCATAGTGTATCCGATTTTTTATATCAATTAGGAGGATATTTTAGCTATCATCAGGTCGCCCCGTCTATAATACGCCCCAAACCCTTGTATAATCAGGGCTTGTCAATTTTTGTCAGTTTTAAAATTTTTTTACACCGACAGTTCAGGCGGCGCATCTTCTTGACCACAAAAACGGTCAAGAAGCATCGGATGTCCATCCGATGTGAAAATTGGTGTGGAAAGGTGCTTACAAGCAAGCTTGACGCGCCTTTCCACACCAATTTTCCCGCCGCCTGAACTGTTACTCCAAATTGATGGTATCCTCCACAATATAGATCGGCCGGTCCTTCATTTCCGAGAAAAGAATGGCAATATACTCCCCAATAATTCCCACTACCAGGAACAGCAGCGAGAACATAAAGCACATCACCACAACAATGGTAGCGTACCCGCTGGGGGCTCCGTTTCTGGTAAACAAGGTATAGACCAGAACGATAATTCCCAGCATAGCCGCGAAGACTCCGGCAAAGGTCCCCAGCTTTAACGGCAAGTTGGAGAAGCATAAAATCGTATTGATGGAAAATGTCACCAGCTTGCGGATGCTGTATTTGCTCTGCCCCGCCACTCTGGCTCTCGCCTCGTATTCCAGTGTGGTTTTCTGAAAGCCCACATTCTGCACATACCCCCGCAGGAAGCGCACCTTCTCCCGGTAATTATCCTTAAGCACCCGGGCCACACGGCTGCTGATGGCAAAGAAATCCGACGCGTTGCTCTCAAATTTCACATCCGACAGCACGTTGATCAGGCGGTAAAAGCCTGACGAAGCCAGATTTTTAAACCACCCGGCGGAATCATTCTTCGTCCGCACCATGCTGATCACCTCGAAGCCGTCCTCAAATTTCCCGATGATCTCCGGGATGCAGGATGGGGGATGCTGAAGATCGGCGTCCATACAGACGATGCCGTCCCCGGTGCTGTAATCAATCCCGGCAATCATGGCCGCTTCATGTCCAAAGTTCCTGGAAAAATTGACGATTCGGACCCTGGAGTCGCGCTCCGCCAGCCCTCCCAATATCTCCAGACTGTTGTCCCGGCTTCCGTCATTGACAAACAAAAGCTCGTAATCCCAGGCAATCTTTTCCAGCACCCTGACGGTCTCCATATAAAATTGTTCCAGCGCCGCCTCCTCGTTATAGACAGACACCACCACCGATAGTTTCTTCATTGCAGTTCTCCTCTGGTCAGCTAAAAATCTGTATCTCCATACTGGAATGAGCCGGAACCTGCTGGTCCTTTGGCGGCAGCTTCATGTAATCGCCGTATACCAAAGTCAGCACCTGATGATACCCGCTGGGCGCCATCAATTTCATTCCCTCGAAATCCAGGTCCACCGTCTTCTCACACCAATCCTTCTCCAGAATGACATAGTGGTAATCCGGAGCATAATTGCTGTAATACAGCCGGCTGCTCTTCCCCTTTGCGTCCTTTTTCGACACCATATCCTCCAGCCGGAACAGCCATCTCATGGGCACAATCCGCCCCACCGTGGCAAGGCCGCCTACCGCCAGCTTATAAAACGGGCTGTATTTACTGTAATCCAGTTCGAACCGGTGTCCCATAGACAGACCATAGATGATCTTTTGAAGCAGCAGCGTCCATGTGCCCGCCATGTGCCCGGCCGGCAGCTCCTCAATCACAAACAGATCCACCCACAGATGGTTTAACTTTCCCTCGTAATACTGCATCATAGGCGTATCCTGGTGCATCTGGCTGTCATCATAGATAATCCTGGAAACAAAGTCAAAGAACACCTTTCCCCCCCGTAAATCAGCACAGTCCAGAAAACTCATCCCCTCCGGCAGTTCTCTCTTCACCACCTTCAGAAAGGCTTCGTAGTTCTTTCTGGTGAATGCCAGGTCCACGTCGTCATCCCAGGGAATAAAGCCCTGGTGACGCACCGCCCCTAACAGAGTCCCGGCATCCAGCATATATTGGATCTTATATTTTCTGCAAATCCGATCCACCTCGGCCAGGATTTTTAACCCGGCCTCGTGAACCTTTGTCAAATCGTAAGTCATACTCATAACGCCTCTTTGATGGTCTTCGCCATATAATCAATCATCTCATCGGTCATACCAGGATAAACCCCTACCCAGAACGTGTCCGCCATGATTCTGTCCGTATTCTCCAGTTCTCCCACAACGCGGTATCCCGTGCCGGACGCCCTCATCTGGTCAAAGCAGGGATGCTTCGTCAAGTTGCCCGCAAACAACATTCTCGTCTGAACGCCCTTGCTCTCCACATACCGGACCACTGCATTTCGGTCTACCCCTTCCCTGCAGGTAATCAGGAATCCGAACCAGCTTGGCCTGGAATTCTCACATGGCTCCGGCAGAATCAATTTGTCCTCACAGCCTGCCAGGCCAGCTCTCAGCCGGTCAAAATTGTGGCGTCTGCGCTCCACAAAGGAAGGGAATTTCTCCAGCTGGGCGCAGCCGATGGCCGCCTGCATATCTGTCGCTTTCAAGTTATATCCAAAATGGGAATAAACATATTTGTGGTCATATCCCAATGGCAGCTCCCCAAACTGTCTGTCAAACCGGTGGCCGCACATATTGTCACGACCGGACGGGCAGACACAGTCGCGCCCCCAGTCCCTAAAGGACCGGATGATCTTGTGAAGCAGCGGGTTGTCCGTATAGACAGCGCCGCCTTCTCCCATGGTCATATGGTGCGGCGGGTAGAAGCTGGAGGTTCCGATATCTCCCACCGTTCCGGTAAATTTCTCCACCCCGTCGATGGTATAACGGCTTCCCAGCGCGTCACAGTTATCTTCAATCAGCCACAGGTTATGCTTCTCGCAGAATGCCTTCACCGCCCCTAAATCAAAGGGATTTCCCAGGGTGTGGGCAATCATCACCGCCTTGCATTTCTCCGAATAGGCGGCTTCCAGCTGGGTAACGTCAATATTGTATTGGGGAATCGTCACATCCACAAACACCGGCACCGCACCGTACTGGATCAGCGGTGTCACCGTGGTTGGAAATCCTGCTGCCACCGTGATGACCTCGTCCCCCCGTTTTACCTGCCGCTCACCCAGCAGTGGGGAAGTCAGCGCCATAAACGCGTTTAAATTGGCGGAAGAACCGGAGTTCACCAGAGAACAGTATTTCACTCCCAGATAAGCGGCCAGCTTCTCCTCAAACTCATCGGTATACCGCCCGGAGGTCAGCCAGAATTCCAGGGCGCTGTCCACCAGATTCACCATCTCCTGCTCGTCATATACTCTGGATGCATAAGGTATTCTGTCGCCCTCTTCATACTCTTTTTTCTTATGGTATGTGCGGCAATAGTCCGCCGCCATGTCAAGAATTTGCTTTCTCGCCTGTTCCTGTGTCTTGTCTTCAAACATCGTTTCTATGTCCTTTCTGTTGTGTTTGGGCTCTGTTTGTTTTTGGCTCCATTCGTAACAGTTCAGACGGCTATCTTCTTCATTGATTTTCCCGCCGTCTGAACTGTTACTCTTAATCAAAAAACTCCCGTATCTGCCGGTCGGTGACCTCCACCATGTCTTCCCCCGCCAGGTAAGCCCTGGACCACTCCACCGTTTTTAAAACCGCTTCCGCTACGTGGTATCTTGGCGTCCAGCCAAAGGTTCTCTTCACCTTCGAGCAGTCCAGCTTCAGGAAATTGGCCTCGTGAGGACCGTCATCACTGGTATTGACCCATGCCAGTCCCTCTCCCCATGCATCACAGAACATAGTGACCAAGTCTCCGGTGTTAATACAGTCGCAGTCATCCGGTCCCACGTTGTAGTACCCGGCCTTGGAACTGTCCATATACTGGACTCTGGCAATCTTCAAATAGACAGCCAGCGGCTCCAGCACATGCTGGTAAGGCCTTGTCGAATAGGGATTTCTCACCAGAATATTCTCATGGGATACCGCCGCCCGGAAGCAGTCCGGGATAATGCGGTCGTTGGCAAAATCCCCGCCGCCGATCACATTGCCGGCGCGGGACGTGGAGATCGCACAGCTGCCATCCTGGAAAAAGGACTTCTGATAACTGTGTGTCACCAGTTCGGAGCAAGACTTGCTGTTGGAGTAGGGATCATACCCGTCAAGAGGATCACACTCCCGGTATCCATACTCCCACTCCCGGTTCTCATAAACCTTGTCCGTGGTGATATTGACAAATGATTTCACACATGGGTTCTGCCGGATGCATTCTAATACATGTACCGTACCCATGACATTTGTCTCGTAGGTGGTAACCGGGTCCTTGTAGGAATCCCGGACAATGGGCTGGGCCGCCAGATGAAAGACGATCTCCGGCTGAGCCTGTCTGAACACCCGCTGCATATGGTCTAAATCCCGGACATCACCGACCACATGCTCAATCATATCCTCCAGCCCGATAATATGAAACATATCCGGCTTGGTAGGCGGGTTTAAAGAATATCCGGTCACCTCGGCCCCGGCCAGCGCCAGAATCCGGCACAGCCAGGTTCCCTTAAATCCGGTATGTCCGGTCACCAGCACCCGTTTTCCTCTGTAAAATTCCAGTTCTCTCATCAGTTTTTCCACACTTTCCATGGCGCGCTGCCCGACTGCCATAAGCTTTCCAGTTTCTGCATCTCTCTCTGGGTATCCATACACTGCCAGAAGCCGTTGTGGCGGAAGGACATGAGCTGTCCCGCCTCAGCCAGCCGCTGCATCGGTTCTTTCTCAAATACGGTGGTATCATCCTTTAAGTAATCAAAAATCTCCGGATTCATCACCATGAAGCCGCCGTTAATCAGACTGCCGTCACTGTCTTCCTTCTCCCGGAAGGAATGAATCACATGGTCCTCCCCGATATCCAGAACGCCCTTTAACTGGCCGATATTCACCGTCGTGATGGTGGCAGTCCTGCCATGGCTCCGATGGAACTTTAACAGTTCCTGCAGGTCTACGTTGCACACGCCGTCCCCGTAGGTCAGCATAAACGGCTCCCCGTTGGTATATGGCTGAATCCGTTTCACCCGGCCTCCTGTCATCGTGTTTAACCCGGTATCCACCAGGGTAACTTTCCATGGCTCGGAATAGTTGTTGTGAACCTCCATCCGGTTATTTGCCAGATCAAAGGTCACATCTGAAGTGTGGAGGAAATAATCCGCAAAAAACTCCTTCACCACATACTGCTTATATCCCAGACAAATAATGAATTCGTGGAATCCATACTCGGAATAATGCTTCATGATATGCCAGAGAATCGGTTTTCCCCCGATCTCAATCATAGGCTTCGGCTTTAAATGGCTCTCCTCACTGATCCTGGTGCCGAGGCCGCCGGCTAAAATGACTACTTTCATCTCATGTCCTCCATGTTCTCTTCTAAATGCGCTGTTCTCACTGCCTGCTGTATATATTGAAACCGTTTTCATCCAGAATCCTAAGGGCATTCCGAACCTTCTCACCACTGTCTTCCCGGCTTTTCCGATAATCAAAGGTTTCCCTCAGCACATCGTCGCTGACCTCCTGATACTGAAGCGCCACCGAGGCGATATTTTCCCCATAGTTTTCCCGGAACGGGGCCATGCGGATCTCTCTCCCTGTCGTTATCATGCTTCCCGACAAAACCGCCACACAGCACAATCCCGCCAGTACTCCGGCCGCACTCCGTCTGACCTGTTCCCAGGAAAGCGCCACCGTCAGCACGATGCCAAGGGTGACAAACTGAAACTGCAGGGCATACCGGGAACTCATGCCATAATTTTCATCCATAAATCCCCATCTGGAGTACAGAATCAGAAGATGGTTCAGCCCGCCGCCCACTAAAAGCATCAATGGAAAAATCGTCGTCTTATAAAGCCGGTACCGAAAGTTGAGCCACAACGCAAACAGGGCCGCAAACAGCACCAGCGCACCAATCACATAGACAGTCCTGTCCATAATCACGCCATGTTTCATCCACTCCTTCACCATCTCTCCGCCCAGTACGTCACTGGCAAGAGATTTCAAAAAGAAATGGAGGAAATACCCCGGCACCTCAAGCACCGTCTGAATCAGCGGCAGATCCTGCATTCCCGCGTGGTCCTCCACAGCGTAGGAATTGCTCCACAAGTACAAAAAGAGCGGAATCACGGCACAGACCATATACAGAAGATATCGAACATCCATCTTCCCCCAGCGTGTTTTCTTTGCATCTCCAAGTTCCAACGGCTGCTTCTTAGCGTTTTTGCCATGTATCATTTCATATTTTCCGGCTCGCCTCGCCTTGGCGATCATACAGAACCCGTAACTGAGTACCAGCACTACCGTATAAATCGCACAGTAAGGCCCGGCCACCCCCAGCGTCACCACAAAGGGCAGAACCATCAGCTTGACCCGGTCATACTTTTTCTCCGTCCCATACCAGACCCGGTCCAGAACCAGATAATGATAGAGAAAACAGGCAATGGCCAAAAAATGCACCCAGCCGGTTCCGTTAGTCAGCATCTCCCATTTGTTCAGCCCGAACATCAGAATCGACAGCAGCATCACCCAGAACCAGCCCACGGAGTAATTCCGGCAGTAGTAAGCCATCAATCCTCCGGCCGCTCCCAACCCCAGCACCCCCAGCACCATATCAAAAGTGGTACTGTAATGAAAGAAAACGACATTAATAATTCTCCCCAGATAATTCACAGGAATTCTGGTGAGGACGTCAGGCACAAAGAATTTATCAGGATTCATCACGTCCGGCAGATAGGTATTGACCAGACGGATATAGTCCGTATATACAATATCAAAAGTCGCGGCTTTCACATACCAGAGACAAAACAGTACTCCCAGAATGGGAAATGCCACATAAGGCCATTTTTTCTTCACGTGGTCCGTTCTCCTTGTATTTCCAAAATTTCATGGTTAATAAATACCATAAAGCTAAGTATATCGCAAGTTCCGGTATTCTTCAACCGCACGTTCCTGTTAACCGTCCGCATACAATAACGCTGCCTGCCATCAGCTGGTCCCCAGGTTCACCAGCATAGAGAACCGTTTTTCTCCCCGCTGTTCCATCGCGTCTTTGATATAAAAATTATTGACAAATTTCAACTCCACAATATTCCCAGGCTTTACTTGGAGTTCCTCGTGCATGACATTTTCCGTCAGGTGAACCGTGGCGGCTTCCTCCCCGTCCACATAGATGACGGAGGTCTCATTCCCCTCCAGATTCCCCGGATATATCATCTCGATGGCGATCTTTCCATCGGCTCCCGCCATCACCTTGACAACGGCCTCCTCATCCATCCAGGTGTCCTCATAGTAGCCGTACACCCGCTGGCATTTCAAATCCCGGACAAACTGGGTGATATCCTGGAACCCGTTAAACTTGGGGTCCTCTCTCACAATCAGCATCTGGTCATTGACCAGTCCCACTTCATCAATACTGTCAATCAACACAACCTCCGGCCCGGTAAATGCCTTCTTTTTATCATACACCTTAAAGAAGGTATCGGCCGTAAACTCACTCATCTCATACGTATTGCCGAGAATGTAAACGGTCTTGTCAAACAGGGCGTCGCCGTATTTCTCATAAGTTTCCTCCGCCAGAGAATTGTAACGCATCTGATTGGGCCAGTAATACAGCTTCGGATAAAAACTCCGGTAGTACGTCTGAACCGGATACATCAGCACCACATAGCCAACAAAAATTGCCCCGTAAGGCACGAATTTCTGAATTGCTTTCGTCACTTCCACATGGTTGATAATCACCCCATACATATAAGCCAGATACAAAAGAGCCGCCGCGTAGGAAATATAAACCCAGCGCATCTCCACCCGTATGGTGACGCTGGAGGATACGATACAGGCCCCGATAAAGCAGATAAACAGCAGACTGCTGGCCAGCGCCGGAAACCGCTCCTCCTTATGACGGATTGCCGTAACCAGAAAACAGATCACCATAGCCAGCACAAACACCAGGGTCCCGTACACCAGCCCATGAATCCACACCGGCGCATCCCGCCATGGAATCCCATTCAAATGCTCCGGCCCCGCATTGATCCCAAACATGTAAGCCACCTGGGACAGCGCGTATTTAATACACTGCTTGATAGAAAATGTCTCCGCCACCTGGGTGCCGCCGGTCCCCGCCGGTGACAGTCCGCCAATGGTAACCAGACGGATCACCTGCACCAGCACAAAACTGACAAAGGGATAGAGCCACAGCCGGATCTCCCGGTTCTTTTTTAACAGCAGGAGAATAAAAAACAGCGGCAGCAGCACCATATACCGCTCATGTACAAAACAAACTCCAAAATACAGCCCCACAGCTGTCATATAATAAGTACGGCTCTTATGCGCGTCGTGAAGGAACTGGAACAGACAGTAGAGAATTCCAATCCCCATCCAGAGCGCCATCGTCTCCATCACGCCCAACCCCTGGGAAATCTGATAGTAGGATAAGCTGCTGAGCAGGTAGGCGATTCCCGCCAGAAAGCCGATCAGCTTGGAACGGCTCATCTTCCAGCCCATGCCATACAGCGTGACGGCCACAAATCCATTCAGAATAATATTGATAGGCACCATCCAATTGACATGGGTCCCGATCAGTGCCATCTCCAGCCAGGAAACCAGATAAAACAGAAAACGGAATCTGCTCCCCCCGATGGGAAAAACATACTCCAAAAATGACTGCTCGCCAAAACAGGACCACATATACAGATCATCCATATATAAGCCCTTAATCTCAATTCCCCGATTGATAAAAAATGCGAATCCCATCAGCAGAATAGCCGCAATCACATGATTTTTCCAGACATCCGCCTGTTTTTTGTTAATGTTAATTTCCATGATGTAACTCCTTCCCGGCTGCTTTAACCACCCACAGCTTCCCGGTACAACTTCCTAGTCATAGCTGTCGTAAGCCTTGCGATACCCTTTCATCAGCAGCCGCACCATCCATTCCGGCCAGAATTCCCGATACATCTCCGTCTCTTCCCGCTCTCTCCTGTGGTCCCTGATACAGCCCTTGGTCGTCGCTTCTTCGTGAATCCGGTAATACAACAGCGGCTGTTCCACACAAATCCACCGGCCCGGCCGCTTCGCCAGCTGCGCCATGGTATCCCAATCCAGTGCGAATTTATAATCCGACTGAAACAGCGGTTCCCCAATCGCCTCCTTATTGTACGTACAGGAAGGACACATGATGGGATTGCCAAACCTAAGAGCGCTTCTCTTGACCCAGGTCAAATGATTGATCGCCGGAATGCGAAGCGGAAGCCGCAGTATTTTCTTCACCAGTTCCACCTTGTCCGGTCTCTGCAGCTGACCATGTTTGACGATCACCGCATCCGTGGTCATCACCGTCGTGTCGGGATAGTTCTCCCAGCAGGCCTGTACCGTCTCCGCATAACGCTTGTGGTACATATCATCCTGGTGGGCGATGGTCACCAGTTTGGAAGCCGCCATCTGATAGGCAAAATTCCAGTCTGCCTGGATATCGCTCTCCCCGTCCCGGACATAAACCGGTATCCCGTACTTTCCCGCCAGTTCCAGGATATAGGAGCTGGGAGTGGAGGTGCACAGAATGATGTCACTCTGAACCGTCTGCTTCTTCAATGACCGGATACAGGATTCCAAATAGGGCGAATCCTTGTAAGCACAGATTGCAAAGGTATGTTTATTCATAAATAACCTCTTTATTTTCAAAAGAACCGCTCCTCCAGCATCAGGCAGAGTGCATGGTAGATGGGGAGATGAAGTTCCTGGATCTTAAAGGTCTCCTGTTCCGGCACGACAATCGCCACATCGGACTGGCCCTTTAAGCAGCCGCCGTTTTTGCCGGTCAGGCCGATCACTTTCATGCCTTTGGCCCTGGCGGTAATGCAGGCGTACTCAATATTTTTTGCATTGCCGGAAGTGGAAATACCGAGAAGGACATCGCCTTCCCTGCCATAACCGCATACCTGCTGTGCGTAGATCATTTCCCCGTTGACATCATTTAAAAATGCCGTCGCCAGACCTGTATGTCCGGTCAGTGCGATGGCGGGAAGGCCGGACTGCAGGCTTGCCGCCAGTTCTTCGCCCTTTTCTCCGCCTTCGGCTTTCAGTTTCTCCTGTAATTCCACAGAGAGTGTGCGCTTTTTCACAAAACCCTTCATCAGCTCTCCCACGATGTGTTCCGCATCGGCGCAGCTGCCGCCGTTGCCGGCCACAAGAAGCTTGCCGCCGTTTTCGTAACTGGCTGCCAAAATCTCATAAGCCGCCTGAATATCTTCTTTTACCGGCGCCAGCACCGGGTATCTCTCGATTAATTCCTCCAAATATCCATTTACGTCCATCTGTATCTTCTCCTTATCCTTCTCCCGCTCAGCCCCTCTGCCGCTCTCTGTCAATAATGTACCGGGCTGCGCCCACAAGAGTTTCCGCGTAAAAATCATAGGCTGACGCCTCCTGCTCCTCATAAACAGCCGCCCCATATCCGGTGCCGACCAGAATGCTGTGCACGCCATAATTTCTTCCGGCCTCCACATCCAGCAGCTTATCTCCGATCATATAGGAGTGTTCCTTATCAATCTCATAGTACTGCTCCGCCATCCGGAACATACCAATCCCCGGTTTGCGGCAGTCGCATTCCCGCTTATATTCTCCGATCCCATGTTCCGGGTGGTGGGGACAGTAAAAGAAGTGATCCACATGGGCGCCGTCATTTTCCAGCACCTCATTGAAGTACGCGTGAAGGTTCTCCACATCCTCGCAGGTGTAATAACCTCTCGCCACCCCCGCCTGATTCGTCACAACCACGATGGAAAACCCGGCTTCCCGAAGCATTCGAATCGCGCCCGGAACCCCCGGCAGAATCACCAGATCCTCCGGCTTGTGCAGGTAATTCACTTCCCGGTTCATCGTCCCGTCCCGGTCTAAAAATACAACTCTGTCCATATCAGCCACCAATTCTAAAAATGAAACTCATAAGTCTTGTCAGGCATCTTCACGCTGACCTCATTGTAAGCCCAGCGGTCTTCATCCGCCACCCAGGCCTGAGCGCCCCGCAGTTCAAAATTCCAGTCCGCCAGCTGGCCGCCGACCTCCTCCATCCGCGCCGCCACCTTGTGCTTCACGTTGTAAGGACAATACATCAGCAGATATCCGCCGCCGCCGGCTCCCAGCAGCTTGCCGCCAAGGGCCCCCGCTTTCTTGGCTTCCTCGTAGAGTTCATCGATCTGCGGGTTGGTGATCTTGCTGCTCATCCGCTTCTTACTCTCCCAGCCATAATCCAGCAGCTTGCCGAAGCTGTGCAGGTTCCCTTTCAACAGTTCATCCTTCATGGCATAGGCCAGGGCCTTCACCTCGCACATGGCGTCAAAGGCGTCCTTCTTAGCATAGTTGCTCACCTGGTCCTTGATGATATTGGCCGACACATGAATATTGCCTGTATAGCACAGCAGCAGATTATACTGCAGCTCATGGATCACATCTTTCTTAATCCGCAGCGGGTTCACCACCACATTATTTCTCCCATGGAACTCAATAAAATTGAACCCGCCGAACGTGGACGCATACTGGTCCTGATACCCGCCGTCAATCTTCAAATCTTCCCGCTCTACTTCATAGGCAAGATCCGCCAGCCCATAAGCATCCAGTTCCACGCCCTTCCATTTAGCCATGGCAATCAGCAGTGATACCATCACCGTGGAGGAGGTTCCAAGACCCGATCCCGGAGGCGCGTCGCACTGGAGATACACCTCGCAGCCCTTCTTGATATCCATAGCCTTCAATGCCGCCGTCACAAGATCCAGACGCCCGTCATACACATAGTTTTCCCTGGTATTGTACTTTACAGTCATATCAAAATCCAGAGAATGCACAATAATCTGGTCATCCGTCCTGGGAACAATGGAACAGTACGCATATTTGTTGATCGTGCTGCCAATAATCGCCCCTCCCTGCTCCACACAGAAAGGCGCCACATCCGTACCGCCCCCGCCAAAACTGACCCGAAGCGGCGCTCTGCCTCTGATTACCATACGACAACTCCTTTCTCCACATCCTCGATAAACCGGTAATAATCCTCCGGTATCCCGATATCAATAAAATACCCGTCATTGACAATCCCGCCAAGCCGTTTCCCTTCCTTCAGCCATTTCGGAATCATCTCCTGCTCCAGAGACACTTTCCCCTCCGGAATCTCTTCAATCAAATCCCGTGACAGCAGGTAAATGCCTCCGTTAATCGTCCCAGGCCTGGCCTCCGCCACCTTCTCATTAAAGCCCACCAGCATCTGGTCCTCCAGCGTGGCCTGTCCGTATCTCGACACGTCCGGCACCTCCCGGAGCACCAGAGCCATGGAGAGTTCCTTCTCTTCCCCCAGCCGCACCAGCCGCGTATAATCAATCTGATAAAACGTATCGGCATTCAGCACAAACGCCTTGTCCTCTTTCATAAAACGGGCCGCATTCTTAATCGCCCCCGCCGTCCCCAGCAGAGTTTCCTCGTAGGCATAAGACACCGTCACCCCAAACCGGCTCCCGTCCCCAAAATACTCCTCCACCATCGATCCCTTATATCCAACCGCAAAGATAATATCATCAATCCCGTGACGTGACAACTCATGCACCACATATTCCATAAACGGTTTCTCACCAATCAAAGCCATCGGCTTCGGCCTGTCACTCACCACACTCTGTAACCGGGTTCCCAGCCCGCCAGCCAGCAAAATCGCCTGCATCTAAACTCCTCCGTTCCCCTGCCCATAAAAATAGACATATTCGGTGTAAGTATACCATTCTTCCCCTTTTCTTACCACAAGTTTGTCGGATTATTAAGCTATTTTTAAGAAAATACCACCGGCCAAGACCGATGGTATCATTCAAACCTATTCTGTATTTTCTGTCCAAATTTTCCTGATGGCATCATACTTTCCAGGCGCCTTTGCAAAAGCCTGATGTGCCATCCCTTTTATTTCTTTCCATTTTATACAACGTCCGGGCATTTCCCCTATGTATTTTAAGGTATCATAAATATTAAATACCTCAATTTTCTTTTTCCGTCCATTAAGCATATTCAAAACATAATGCTTTGCTTCACCGTCATCTGACATCATCATATCCATATTCATATACCACGCCATCAAAGAGGAATGTATTTCTCCCAGACTTTCTTCGCACCGTCTGTAGCTGCATATATCTTCACCTTCAAATACCTGAAAGTTAAATTTCTTATATGCTTCCCTGAACTTTATTTCAAAATCATCCTGATTATCCGAGTTCAAATAATCATCAAAGGAATAAACTTTTAAAATCTCTGATTCCTTTAAGCCTTTTGCTATTGAATTCTCATGAAGTTCCTCTTTAAAATTTAACGTCCATATCCGATACCGGTTCTGGTTCTACAATATCGAACTCACGCTTAATATTTTTAATCTTTGTAGCATTAAAAAGTCCGGCCTCTTCGATTTTGTCTAAACTTTCCTGCAAATTATCCATGCTTTTAATTTTGTTAACAATATTCAGCCGCGTATATTGTTCTGCCTTTATAACTCCGTTCAAAAATGCGCTATCTTTATAATCCAATACCTGTTCGTTATCTTCTTCCCTCAATCGGTTGATCTCATTGAGTCTTATCACAATTGATTTAAAGGGCACAAAAAAATAATTCATCAAATACGCAATTACCCTTAACAAATCAGACATATTAATGGATGGTCCCCGATACTGCATTTCCTTTAATTTTCGTGCCAATGCATCCTCGAATAACTTCCTGGGCATCAACATCTCCGCTGCAAATCGATTGACCACTACTTCACTGTCAAACTCTATATCCGGAACTTTTTTTTCCAATCTCTTATCGACCTGCCATATATGGCCCAGTTCATGCGCCGCACTAAAAGCCTGCCGTTCCCGTGTATTATTGGAATTAATAAAAACAAATTGCTCCATATGTCCGTTCACCGGCTTTTCTATGTGACACCCATCAATACTTTCTTCTTCCAATGGGTAATATAAAACCACACAATCCATAGCCTGCAGAATGGAAAACACATCATCGCGTATTATTTCGTTTTCTATGTTATTCTCTGTCTTTATCTCTTGTACCAGCTTTACAATTTCACGAATCAACCGCTTATTTAACATCTTTATGTCCTCTTATAAAAATTGCCCAAAGCGCATAAATACACCTTGGGCCACTCACTGACTACTCATTCATACTTAATATTTCCTGCATATCGCAGTACATATCAAAGATATCTAATATCTTATTTTTATTTTCTTTATTTTTAAATTCACCCATACAGTGCATAAATCCATCCCCGACGTATGCATGATCCCCTAAATCGACAAAAAGGCTCGATTCATCCACTTGAAAAAACTGTGCTATTTCTTTCAGATCTTCTGCGGAAGTACTCAACCTTGCATCACATAATTTATGAACATCAAACACAGAGTATCCTAACGCTTCTGCAAAGTCTTCTCTCGTAATACCTTGCTGATTTAACAGCAGATTAACATTATTCCCAAGAATCCTTGTGTCTCTCACGCCAACTCCTCCTCATACACAGCTGATTAGTTTAACACAGCATATGATATTTGTCAACACATTCTTTAACGTTATTATTATACGCGTTTTTATAAGGTTTAGCAAGCAAAAAAAGTAAATGGTGTTAGTTTCACTGTAGGTTTACAATACATGTGTTACAACTGAATAATTAAAAAGCAGAGAAGCTG
>JAWZDV010000064.1:0-1825 GCA_034142505.1 Bacteroides thetaiotaomicron | reverse complement strand
CTCCTCGTATAATAAGTTTGTAAGCAAGAAAAACAGCTTACAGACTTATTCTTTTTTATGGTATAGAGGTAAGGACATCTAAGAGGGATTCCCCTCACCTTATTCCCATCTATACAGTTAACAGTTACATTTTCATATGGTTCATCCTGTGGTATGATGTCAGCAGAGTCTGATGTCCGAAGGCACTGCTTAGTCTCCTTTCAGCCGGCTTTGTCCGAGACTGCTCAGAAAGCATGCAGCCTGACTCATATGGCACATTCCGCTTACACAGAAGTTGCTTCCCCAGCCGTTAGCACCAGCAAAAAATGCTGACTGGGTGCATGCTCATTACGCGAGGTTGCGGTCACCATATGCAGCACAGGATTAACCTTCTGCTTTAGGCTTCACCAATCCCGGTCGGAAAGGAGCGTGATAACATGATCAAGATCAACTATATGTCCACTTTGTTCGTTGGTATTGATGTGAGTTCAAAGTCCAATGTCGTTTATGCTATGGATTTTGACGAGAACAAATATATCAATTCTTCTTTCAGCAACAATCAGCCCGGCGCTGACCAGCTTGCCGAAATGATTGCGGAATGTTTACATAAGCACTCTGCTCTCAATACCATTTTGCTTGTATTGGAATCCACCTCCGTTTATAGCATTCACATAGCCAACTTTTTATCATCCTGTGAACTGCTAATGCCATACAAGCCATATGTGTACTGCGTAAATCCCAAGATGACCGCGAACTACCGCAAGTCTTATGTGGCTATGGATAAGACGGATCCTCAGGATGCCCGTCTGCTTGCTGACTTCGCCAGAGTCGGCCGCACAAAAAAGTGTGAACCCTGGCGCGGCAGCCAGTATCTGGCTTTAAAGCGGCTGACCAGGCACCGCCTGCATCTCGCCGAGTGTATTACCAGAGAAAAAACTTACATGGTATCAAACCTCTATCTGAAATTCAGTGAACTTCAGATTCTGGAGGAGGATTGCCAGCCTTTCAGCAACATCTATGGCGCTACAGCCTCAGCGGTGCTGACCGAGTTCCTGTCTCTCCAGGAGATTATGGATACTCCTGAAGAGGAACTGCTGCAGTTTCTGGCCCACAAGAGCCGAAACCGCATTGCAGATATATCTAAGACCTCGGAACTGCTCAAAAAAGCTGCCAGAGATTCTTATCGGTTAGATAAATGCATGTACGAGCCATTAAATGTCTCATTGGCAAGCTCTTTCAACTGTATTCAGACCTATCAAAAAGAAATCAAGCTGATTGATCAGGCAATTGAAAAATGTATCAGTGGAATGAACCCCAATGCTTTTTTAATACTGAAATCCATTCCAGGCATTGGGCCTGTATGGGCGGCTGGCATCCTGTCTGAAATCGGCGATATCTCCGCATTCCATTCGTCTGATGCGCTTGCCAAGTATACAGGGCTGACATGGCTAAAAAACGACTCCGGTGACTTCATTTCTGAAGATAACCGTGTTTCCAAGGCCGGAAATACATATCTGCGTTATTACATCGGAGAGGCTGCCAACAGCGTCAGGCATCATATACCTGAATACGCTGATTACTACTCTAAAAAATACGCTGAAGTAACCAAGCATCAGCACAAAAGAGCACTCGCGCTTACATCACGTAAATTTGTACGACTCGTTTTTGGTTTGCTGGTCAAAAACCAACTGTACACCGGCGAAAAGCTGGACGCCGAACTTAATACTGAGTTTGAGTAACGCTCATTTTTTAAACGTTAAATGAGCGATGGTGAGGTGCGCCCTTTTTTAAGAAAACACCCAAAAATCTTTTTCAAATTTCTCTTGACATATCACCAGAATGCTTT
>JAWZDV010000063.1:0-3999 GCA_034142505.1 Bacteroides thetaiotaomicron | reverse complement strand
TAAGTGAGCTGGGGAGAAGGTAGTTATAAAGGATAATTAGAAATTATCCAACCATATGATTTAATACAGAAGAAAGGACCTATCATGGATTATAATATCACTTCTAAGGAATTATCATATCCTACAACAGATGAATTGAAAAATGCTGTTGACAGTCTTTTAATACATTGTAAAAATAAATCAAAATTTAAAATTGCTCCTTTCATTGTCGCAGTGAATGGAAGCGACCATGCTGATTATACTGGAAAAAGCATTAAACGTTCCAAGTTTAATCAAAAAAGTTTTGAGGGAAGTGTCTTTAAAAATACAGCAGCGGCGGGGTCAGTATTTCAATCATGTAAGTTTGAAAAATGTCTTATCGCAAATGCCAATTTTCAGGAATGTCTGTTTTCTAATGCCAGATTTTTGAATCACTTAAATGATAACGCAATTACAAACAGCAATTTTAATCAAAGTTTATTTGATGGCGGTTTTTCAATCAATGAAGTGGAGTTTCAACACAGTGTGTTCCAGAAAACAGCATTCATTAATGGAACAATAACGGATACAAAATTTTATTCCAGTACTTTAGAGGATACGTTATTTTCACATGTAATCATGAACCGGGTTCTATTTAGCGATTTAAATATCGATTATGCAGAATTTAATGACGTTCAAATGAATGATGTGGTACTGCCGTTTTCACAAATCTGTTTTACCTATGGCATTCTATCCTATCTGTTGACGACAAATGATGCTGTTTATATTACTTCGCATCAATCACCTGATGGAAGAATGGAAAAAGATGAGTTTTTAAAGTTGCTGGATACGCTTCAAATTTATTATGCAGGTACTTATGACTTCTTTCCGCTGGCCAATATTTATCTGGCTCAGGGAAAATACGACTTGGCACAGACAGCAATCTTAAGCGGAATTTTGTCCGCCTCTCATGAGGGGAATTTTAGGCAAATCAAGTATTTTAGTAAGCTGATTAATAAATATGAGGTGTTTGGTTTTCATGAAAGACAGAAAATCTATGATTATATTAACTCCCATATTTCTTTTCCCAACTTGACAGAAGGTGATTTATACAGTTATCTTTCTTATAAATATGAGATCGAATCCTTCTTACTTGATAATAATAAAAATGGGATAGCTACTGCTGAAATTTCTATTTTTACCAATATCAATCACACCGATACTAAAAAGCTGGGTGTTTTATTGACAACGTTGGAACATATCATCGAACTTGGAAAGACGGAAAAAGAAGAACACCATATTACATGCCGTCATAATTCCGACGTAGAATTTCTCTTGAAAATCCAGGATCTCTATGATGCCTTGAAAATCATTATTCCAGCTATCTACTCAGTTGTTCTGGGAAGTTTGGTTTTAGAAGAGAAAATCAGAGGCCGCAAAATCGATAAAATCAACTTGCGTCATAAGGAAGAGTTAGCGGATTTGGAGATAGAAAAAGCAAGAATTGAATTAAGACGTTCTCAAGTTTCTTTGGAACATGAAGAGATGGAATTACAGCATAAAAAACAGCTTCAAGAATTAGAGGAGCAAAAAATCCGGCAGACAATCCTGCGAAAGGATATCACCGAAAATGAAATAGGAATTCAAAAAATTCACCATATTATTTACGGCAATATCCCTTCTGATGCTCCGGCAGAATTAATACAATTTTCCAGTGGAAGATAGATATAGTATTTACAGGGCCAGCATATTATTTTTGCAGGCATCACAGGAAGGGCCTAATGTCAAATGATATGTGTGACAGATTTCCTGTGCCTGTTTGTAAATATCCATCAATGATTGGTTAGATGGTGGGACCATCCATTCTAATTTTGTGTCAGGCAGGGGACGGAAGACGGAGAGCATTGGCTGGATGCCCTTTTGACACAGTAGTTCCATTCCATGCAGCAGAGAAAATGTATCATTTAAGCCAACAATTAGAGCAGTGCGTACATTTCCTGTTTTGCCCCAAAGCATTGTTCCGTATTCCAAGGCATCCAAATAGTGGTTCAACGGAATTTCACCTTTTCCCGGCATAAGCCTTTTCGCCAGCGTGCGGTCGAAAATTTCTATGTTAAAGGCAATTTCGTTGATTCCCGCCTGTTGATACAGATCAAGAATTTGCAGATCTCTGGGCGGCAGACTCATTAAATAGATAGGGATCTGGGGATTAACCTCTCTAATTTTTTGTGCAATAAACCGGATCTGCTGATACTCTGTTTCCGGGCTGCCGGAGCCGCCTCCAATCAGAACATGACGGAAAGCCGGCTTTTTCATCAATTTCTCAATTACTTCTTCTAAATCGGAATTGCTGATCATAATATTGGATTTTGGAATGTTACAAAAGTGGCAGCCTTTCTCGTGGATCTTAAAGTAACAAACTCCTTCGTGTTTCAACCGCAAGCGGTCTGTTGACAGATAAGCGATGCGCCCGTAGGAGATTCCGGAACTAGTTGTTTCATTTGTCCAATCTGGCTTTAATTCCACCTCTATATTGGAGATTATCGTGTTGTAATAATATAGCCGAAGGTTTTTGTGATCATCCGTATCAATGGTAAATGGAGAAAAATCTGTAAACTTTAAATTTACAGGAGCATTTATCGGGATACCATGAAAACCATAAAAATCAACAGCATGGAATACAGCTTCCTTTATCGTACCTTTCTCCTGTAAAACGTTTACGGCATTCTGTGTTATGGAACATCCTTGATTTAACAAGGAAATTTTGTATGTCATAACGGTATCATCGGAATTTTGGTTTATAAAGGCTTCTTCCCCGGGAATATTGGAATAGACGTTAAAAGAAGCATCCGGGTTTATCGCGGTAATATTCGTGTCAAAAATCAAACTATAACAGTATGCATTTGTTTCCGCAGGTAATTCCGGCTGCCAGCCATCCGCACATATTGTTACTACATTTGAATTTTTGCCTGCTTTTTCATAAATATAGTTCATATGAATACTATTTTGGTGATATAAATATTTATAAAAACTATATGGGACGTCTATCTTGTGAGCGGGGAATATCCTGGATAGATCGTCTGGCTGGCCAAAGGCGGCTATATTCATCTCCGCCAGTGATGGCGCATTGTGATCGTTTAGAACTTTATCAATTAAAAAGCTGGATGCCTGAAATCTTGGGTTGATTTCCAAGAAATATGCCTCGTCTTTCGTTACTAAATAATCAATCCCCAAGATTCCTAAATATCCTAAGCCCCGAAGTTTCTCCACAATTTTTAAACTATAATCTAATAACTTATTTTTCAGTTCCTGGGACAATTGCTGTGCCGCAGTAAAATCTGCTCCATGATATAACAATTGATTTTCATTACGCAAAACAATCTGAAGGGACGGTTCAAATAATATCTCCGATTGTTTGGAAATAATGGCATTAACATTTACGGATACTGATTTTTCCTGATAAGGAGAGACAAGAAATACTTCTTGTGTATTTTCCCTTAGTTCCCTCAGAACAGAATTTTCTCCTTCAATATAAAAGGTTCCAAATCCACCGGAGTTTCGATTTTGCTGCACAACATAATGCGCTGAGGGACATATCATCTCTTTCATTCCCTGAAAAGTTAGATTGCTTGACTCAAGCAGCCGGGAGGGGAGCGTTGGGACATAATTAGCCAGCCAGAAGCGGGTATGGATTTTATCGCTAAGAAGCTCAAGGATATATTTTTTGTTTAGGCACTCAACCTTTTCTCTGAGTTCCACTGGGATTTGATAGGCAATTTTAGGATTGTAAAAAATGAAAGCAGCATCAGGATGATTTTTTAAAATTTGGTGCATCTGATCGATAATAAATTGATGATACTCAGCTCCATAAATATGAGTCTTGCGGGCAGCCAAAAGATTCTGATCTGAAAAATAACATATCGTATCTGAAAAAATATTAGAAAACATACAATTGGACTCACGGGGGCCCACCCACACATAATAAGACATTTTTATTGTTCCTCCACAAATTTAATGGTTGGATAATTTCTAATTATCCTT
>JAWZDV010000062.1:0-205960 GCA_034142505.1 Bacteroides thetaiotaomicron | reverse complement strand
GCAACGGCATTTTCACGGCAACGCCGACAGAGCGTATAACACACTACACTTTGCTACGCAAAGTCGTGTGCCAAAAGGGGCTACGCCCCCTTTGGATACCCCCACAACAAACGGCGCTATGCCCCTTGCCGGGAGCATAGCGCCGTTTGTTGTCAGCAGCCCGTTTCACGGTCTGCGTGTAGTCTCTTGTAAACTGACCTAAAAATATTTTTAGACAAAAATAAAAATCTGTCTAAAAATCAGCCAGGTTTTGGAAATTGTATAATTACAAAATGGGGAATTGGTATTATGTTAGAGGACGGAGGTAGAGACATGAAGAAAGTGAAAGTTAGATTGCCGGTTGGTGAGAAGAAAAAATTTAACATGATTGACTTTATTGTGAATAAGGGGAAGCTGATTGAGAAGTTTTTCATGGTGGCTGTGGTGCTTTCCTGTATTGCTACCTGTTTTGTCGGCGTGAACTATGATATCAGCAAGTACCTGCCCAGCTATGCTCCGTCAAAGGAAGGACTCAATCTGATGGAGGAGGAGTTTGGGTATCCGGGAACCGCCAGGGTGATGGTGGGGCCGGTATCGCTGTATGAGGCGAAGATTTATAAGGATAAGATCGCGGCGGTGGACGGCGTGGATATGGTGATGTGGGCGGACACCACCACCAACATTTACGGCGCCCAGCATTTTATTGAGTATGACCATATTGAGGACTATTACCGGGATGACTATGCGGTGATGGATGTCATTTTTGAGGAGGGAGACTCCAGTAAACTGACGAAGTCGGCCCTCAATGAGATGAAGGTGATTACCGGGGATAAGGGATATTTTATGGGGTCCGCGGTGCAGAATAAGTCGCTGAGTGAGACGTTGATTAAGGAGATTTCCATTGCGCTGGTGATGGGCGTGATCATGATTGCGGTGATTCTGTGTCTGACTACCACGTCCTGGTTTGAGCCGATTTTGTTTTTGATGGTGATGGGAATTGCCATTGTGATTAATATGGGGACCAACTTGATTATCGGGGAAGTGTCGTTTTTGACGTTCAGTGTGACGCCGATTCTGCAGCTGGCTATCGCCATGGATTACTCAGTGTTTCTGCTCCACTCCTTTACGAAGCTGAAGGTGAAGGGCCTTGAGTCGGAGGAGGCGATGGCGCAGGCGATCAGGAATTCGCTGTCCTCCATTCTGGCCAGCGGAGCCACAACCATTGTGGGTTTTATTGTGCTGATGCTGATGCGGTTCTCCATTGGCCGGGATTTGGGATTTGTGCTGGCTAAGGGGATTGTGATCAGTCTGGCGACGGTGTTGTTTTTGATGCCGGCGTTGATTTTGCGGTTTAACGGTCTGGTGGAGCGGACGGCTCATAAATCGTTTATGCCTTCTTTCCACAAGATGGGGAATTTTGTCTATAAGATACGTTATGTGGTACTTGGAATCGTGGTGGTGCTGGTGGTTCCCATGTTTGTGGCTCAGAATATGAACCAGTTTACGTTTGGCAACAGCGCGCTGGGGGCCAGTCCGGGGACGAAGGCTTATGAGGATGAGCAGGAGATCAACAGCCGGTTTGGCAAGAGCAACCTGATTCTTGCTATCGTGCCTAATACGGATATGGTGACCGAGCGGGAGATGAGCGAGGAGATAGACGATCTGTACTACACCAAGTCGGTAACGTCTCTGGCGAAGGAACTGCCGGAGGGGATTCCGGTGGACATTCTGCCGGAGAGCGTGACCAGCATGTTACATACAGAGGATTACAGCAGGATTCTGATCTATATCCGGACGAAGGATGAGAGTGAGTTTGCGTTCCAGTGTGCAGATGAAATCAAGGAGATTGTGGAGAAATATTATCCCGAGGGAGCCCATGTAACTGGGGTGACGCCATCAACCCAGGATATCAGGGATATTATCACGGCGGATTATAATTTTGTAAATATTCTCTCGATTATCGGTGTGGCGCTGGTGGTAGCGGTGACGTTCCGGTCGGCGGTTGTGCCGGTGATCGTGCTGATTCCCATTGAGGTGGCGATTTTCTTTAATATGGCAATCCCGTATTTGACGGGTGATAAAATGCTGTATCTGGGATATATCATTGTCAGCTGTCTGCAGTTGGGGGCTACGGTGGATTATTCGATCTTGATGACCAACAATTATATGGACGCCAGGAAGGAGTATCCGGATGAGAAGGCGCGGGCGGTGAAGCATACGGTATCCAGAAGCGCGCTGTCGATTCTGACTTCCGGGTCGATTCTGACCATTGTGGGGTATGGGCTTTATAAGGTGTCCTCGGTGACAGCCATTGGAGACCTGGGGCATTTGATTGGAAGAGGCGCTTTGATCAGTGTGATTCTGGTTCTGTTTTTGCTGCCGATTCTGCTGGTGGGCGGCGACCGGTGGCTGGTGAGAAGCGAACGGAAGCCAAAGAAGTCCCTGAAAGAGCGATGGGGTGAGTGGACCAGGAAACGGAAAGAAAAGAAGGAAGACCAGCAGGATCACCAGGAGGAAAAGGACGGAAAGGAGATAGAGGAGGATGAAGATGATGTGGAAGAATAGTAAGAATAAAAACAGACTGCGCAAAGGTGTGGCGATTGGCCTGACGGCTGCTATGGCGTCCGGGAATATGACCGTGACGGCATTTGCGGGACCTCCTTCTATTGACACGGATGAGGCGCTTTATGTAAACCTGGATTACTATGGGGCGCGGACCCATACCAGCATTGTGAAAGGGTGTAATCTGAATGGAATCCGGTCCTTTACGGATTATGGGACGTATACGGATGTGACCAATATGTCCAGCCATGTGGAGCCGGTGCAAACGGAGGACGGGGTGACCTGGAATCTGCCGGAGGACAGCAAGGAACGGTTCTATTATGAGTGCCAGATGGATAATGAGAGCATTATTCTGCCCTGGGACTTCGACATTTCCTATCAGCTGAACGGGGTACCGGTGGAGGCGGAGGCGCTGGCCGGGGCCGACGGGCTGGTGGCAATCGATGTGGCCTGCACGCCCAACGAGAAGGCGAAGGACTATTATAAGAATAATATGCTGCTGCAGGTGGCTACGGCGGTGAATATGGAGGATGTGAATACCATCGTGGCACCGGGTTCACAGACACAGTCCCTGGGAACGTACAAGGTGATTCTGTTTGCGGCAGTGCCGGGGGAGACGGCGACCTTTCATATGGAGATCGGGTCCAGTGATTTTGAGTCCATGGGAATCTTTATGATGATGGTCCCGGGGACGCTGGACCAGATGAAGGAGATCAAGGATATCCGGGAGGCGAAGGATACGTTTTCGGACTCGGCGGAGGAATTGATAGACAGCTTGAATGACGTGCTGGATAAGCTGGATGGGCTGACAAATGGAGTGGCGACGACGAAGGAAGGGCTTCGGCAGCTGCAGAATGCGAAGGAGAAATTTGACGCGTCCAAGGATGAACTGACGGCCAGCACCGATCAGGGGATTGAGGAACTGGCAGGGTTGAGCGCAGCGCTCAATGAACTGTCGCCGGATATTGATAATGTGCATCAGACTATGTTGGATATCAGCGAGGAGATGGACCGGCTGGTAGATGTGGCGAGAGGGTCGGAGGATGATTTTGCGGACCTTGGCGGGAAGTTAAATGGACTTAAGAATGATCTGCGGGATCTGCAGGGGGATTTACAGAATACCGGGAGTGTGACCCAGGCCAAGGTCGATAAGCTGCAGGCGCAGGTGGACGGTGTGCAGGGAAAACTGGATGAGATGTCGGAGGCGCTGGGGATGGTGACCAGCGGGAGCATGACGCAGGCCCAGATGGCCCAGGCGCTGGGAGCGATGAAGCAGCAGACCTTGGCGCTGATTAAGAGTCTGGAGCCGTATATCGGAAAGGCTCAGGCGGACAGCATGAGACAGGAGCTTCAGGATGCCATTGCGGCTGCCGCCGGAGGCAATGTGGATGAACTTTATGAGCTGCTGGATCAATATACCCAGATGATCGGCCAGGTACAGGATGTGGTTTATGAGCTGCAGGAGGTGCTGGACAACAGTTCGGTTGACGGGACATTTACCAGCAGTGCAGGTGTGCTCAATGAACTGGACAATGTGGCGGCGGATTTGGAGAATGCCATGGCGGGAATCAGCACGGTCAATTCCATCAAGAAGCGGGATCAGGCGGATTTTGACCGGATGCTGGATGACACTATGGTGACGGCTCAGCGGCTGACCAGCGCGTCGGGAAATCTGGCCAATACGCTGACAATCCTGCAGAATACGCTGAAAGCGAACCGGGCGGATGTGGAAAGCGGCACGGAGAAAACGCTGGATGGGCTGATTGAGATTATGGAGCGGGCGGTGGCGGATTCCACTACCACGCGGGTCAAGGACGCCAATGAGAAAATGAAGGAAAGCGTGAAGAGCGAGATTGACAAGGTGGAGGATGAGACCAATTTCCTGAATCTGGATGTGGAGCAGCAGCTGATTTCCTTTACGTCGGATAAGAATGAGACGCCGGCGAGTATCCAGATTATACTGAAAACGCAGGAGATCAGCGAGGACAGTGTGACGGACAATGCGGTGGATATTGAGCCGGTGGTGGAAAGTCATGGGCTGTGGTACCGGATTACCCAGGTGTTTGTGAAAATTTGGAATGGGATTAAGGGGATTTTTCAGTAGAAGTTTGATTTGAAGTGGAGGGGGCTGTGCGGTTTGCAGTAAATGGGGGAGGAGGGATAAGGTTGTGGAGGGAAATCACGAGATATGTAGGTTGAATCGTTCGGAAGGCTCCCTGGGCGGGCTCTGGCTGGTCTCATGCTTCCGGGTCTAAGATCCTCCAGAAATCGACCAACCAGAGCCCGCCCAGGGAGCCTTCCCCGCTAGGTATGGAATCTCGTGATTTCCCGGTGACTTTATTGGCAGAAGGAAACGATGCAAACGCACTCATACGTAGGGGGGAGGTGCATCCATTCCACCACGAACGGATGCACCTTACTTGTCGCGTCTTTTCTCCATTAACTCCACATTTACCCAAAGTTCAGAAAGTACCCTTGTTTTTGTATGAGCTGTTATGTATTGATTTAATGACTGTTCAGTTTGACAAGCAGGTCCCGGGCCTCGGCGGCCTGGCGGTTGATGATATCTGCCTCAGGGAGTTCGATGTTATGAATCAAAACGTTTCTTGTCTTTCTGAGAGAGATAATTTTATTTAAGCAGTCTTTATCCAGGACATTCATCCGTTTTAAGGTATTGATGTTAAAGGCACCTCGTGTTTTGGGTGAATTCTTGCAGGCCAGACCGTTTAAGTAGCGTTCTAAAGGAACCCACTGGCTGAAGAAGCCGTTAATCGCCTGGCTGCAGGCGTCGTTGTCCGTGCTGCTGTCGATGCGCAGCTCCTGATAGATCTGGTAGCGTTTCTCACTTCCCGTGATAATCTGGTCGATGATCTGCTGGGAAATGTTGCGGCTGTCCTTCTCAAATTTAACGGATTTGAGAACCGGCTCAATCTCTTTTACGGAGTTCATCTTTAAGCGGCTGATCAGCTTGAACAGCAGCTCAATATTGCCCATGCGCAGTTCCACATCTTCCCGGCGGAAGTTGTTGCTCAGATAGTTGTAGAGGTAGGACGCTAAATCGTACTGGCTGGCGAAGGTGGTGCTCTTGTTCTTCATCCGCTCGTTGCCTGCGCTTTGAAGCCGCTCTAAGGCGATCTCCCCGGCCAAAACCAGGCCGTTCAGCTCATCTACAATGGCAAGCTCCTCATCCGACAGGGTTCCCTGAAGTGGTTTGTAGACCAGATCGTGCTCCACCTCGGACCATGCGTGCATCAAAACAGACGCCACCTGAATCTCAATCCGCGCGTCCGCATAACGTTTCTGGTTTCCGTCCAGGGATTCTTCTTTCAGCTGCGCCCGGTAATGGTTGGCCCAGTAGCCGGAAAACCGCTTGTTGTAGCTGGGAGGCCTGGACTGCTCCGGGAACTGCTTGGTCTCCAGGATCGTAAAGAGATCCACAATCAGGCTGTTGGTCTTATCCCGGTCTCCCGGGAAATACAACGAGACTCTGACCCCGGCTAAATCTGCGATATCCTCATAGATTTCCCTCATATTCTTGTAAGGAACCGACCGCCTGGAATTGCGACGCTGCACCTTACTCTTCAACCGCCCCGGACTCTTCGCCCGCGAAGTCACCATCGCGCGGATACCAGCCGCCTGCAACGCAGATTCCAGTTGCCTGGCCGCGATCATACCGGCGGCTTCGTAGAAGGCGCGTCTCTTTTTGTAATTTTCTATAAACTGATTTGTTAAATCCATATGGGTTCCTCGTTTGACTTTGGTATTAAAGTCTATTATATATCAAAACCGGGGGATACGTCTACATGTAAAAACCCTGGAGAAACTTTTTATAAATAAAGTTCTTCCAGGGTTTTCCATTTTGAATGCGCCTGATAGGAATCGAACCTACGCACGCAGCTCCGGAGGCCACTGCTCTATCCACTGAGCTACAGGCGCATCCCTATTATAATACTATATTGTTGGAAAATGTGCAAGGGTTTTTGTAAAATTGTTGTGGAATTGCTGTGGAAGATGTTACGAAGGAACTTATTGGCGGCGGTTGCTTTTTGCAGGGGTTTTTGTTAGAATAGAGCAAGACTGATGAGCCTGGAGGATGAATATAGATGGAGAGACGGAGCAGAAAGAAGGCTGTGACGTTTACAAATGATAAGATTAAGAGATATGTGTACTTTCTGGCGGTGCCGGTTGTGGTGCTGGTGCTGATCCTGGTGATTATCGGTGTGGACCGGGGAACCGGCGGCAGCAAAAAGGAAGATGGCGGGACGACGGCCGGGACAGAGAGCCTGGCAGATGGAATAGAGAGTGGCGCAGAGGGAACGGAGTCTGGCCCGGATGGGACGGAGAGCGGCGCGGCCGGGGTGGAGATCGATTTGTCCCGGTATGAACTGAAACAGGATGAGATACCGGAACTGACGGCGCTGGTGCAGGAGTACTGCCAGGCGAAGATGGATGGAGATCCGGCGCGGCTGCTGGCGGTGTTTGGGAAGACGGACCGGAGTGAGGCGGAGCTGGAAGAGGAGCGGGTGAAGATGGACAAGGTCCGCCAGGTGGTGGATGGGTATGAGAATATCACCTGCTATTTTGTGGATGGTCTGGAGCCGGCTACCTATGTGATTTATCCCTATTTTGAGATTCAGTATAAGGACGCGGCGATGCTGATGCCGAGTCTGACCTGGTCCTATGTGAAACGGGACGGGGAAGGAAAGTTTTATATGACCCAGGATGTGACGGACCGGGAGGCGGAATTTATTGCCAGGGTCAGCATGCTGGATCGTGTGAAGAGTCTGTCCGCCCAGGTGGAGGAGCAGGCGAAGAACGCGCTGGAGATGGACGCGGTTCTGCGGGAGATTTACCAGGTCATGGGGACGGACCCGGCGGGAAGTGACGTGCCGGAGGAGACTGGGGAGCTGACGGGTGAAACCGGAGAGACCCAGCCGGAGACTGACGCTGGCTCCGAGAATATTGCGGGAGAAACCATGGCGGAGACCCCGCCGGAGACACAGGCAGAAAACCAGCAGTAAACTCAGCCGGAGCCGCAGGAAGGAGCCCGGCAGGAGTTCCAGGCTTCTTAAATGACAGAATGGGGTTCATGGAGATAAGGAGATATTGACAGTATGAATGTATCGGATTTTAATTTTGAGTTGCCGGAAGAATTGATCGCACAGGACCCGCTGGAGGACCGGTCGGCGTCGCGGCTCCTGGTGCTGGATAAGGAGACAGGAGAAATCTGGCATAAGGGGTTTCGGGATATCACCTCCTATCTGAAAAAAGGGGATTGTCTTGTGATCAATGACACAAAGGTGATTCCGGCAAGGCTGTTCGGTGTGAAGGAAGATACGGAAGCGAAGATTGAGGTGCTGCTGCTTAAGAGAAAGGAGCATGATATCTGGGAGACGCTGGTGAAGCCGGGGAAGAAGGCAAAAGTGGGTACCGTGATTTCCTTTGGTGACGGTCTGCTTACGGGGACGGTTGTGGATGTGGTGGAAGAGGGAAACCGGTTGATTCAGTTTTCCTACGAAGGCATTTTCGAGGAGATTTTAGACCGGTTAGGGCAGATGCCGCTGCCGCCTTACATCACCCACCAGTTGAAGGACAAGAACCGGTACCAGACCGTGTATGCAAAGCATGACGGATCTGCGGCGGCTCCTACGGCCGGGCTGCATTTTACGAAAGAACTGTTACAGCAGATTGAAGATATGGGAGTAACCATTGCCCATGTGACACTTCATGTGGGGCTGGGGACGTTCCGGCCGGTGAAGGTGGACGATATTCTGGACCACCATATGCATTCGGAGTTTTATATTGTGGAAGAGGAAGAAGCGAAGAAGATTAATGATACCAAAAAGGCAGGCGGGCGCGTGATCTGCGTTGGGACGACCAGCTGCCGGACCATCGAGTCGGCCACTGGGGACGACGGGATTTTGAAAGCGGGAAGCGGGTGGACGGAGATTTTTATTTATCCGGGGTATCAGTTTAAGATTTTGGACGCACTGATCACCAATTTCCATCTGCCGGAGTCCACGCTGGTGATGCTGGTCAGTGCGCTGGCAGGCCGGGAGCATGTGCTGTATGCCTATGAAGAAGCGATAAAGGAGCGGTATCGGTTCTTTAGTTTTGGGGATGCGATGTTTATCTATTAAATGAAAATATCAGGGAGCCGGCAGACTGTTGACGGACTTGCATGAAAATGCAGTTAACAGCCTGCCGGTTTTCTGTTTTGGGGATCGGCACGGTTTCTGGTTTTCAATAATACATGGTGCATTGGGGCTTGAAATGTGGTATAATTTTAAGGCTTATAAAGTCAGGAGAGTGAAGATGAGTGAGGAAATTCGTTTAAATAAATACTTAGGTGAAATGGGAGTCTGTTCGCGGAGAGAGGCGGACCGGCTGATTGAAGCCGGGAAGGTGACGGTGGACGGCGTGACGGCATCCATGGGGATGAAGGTGCGGCCGGGACAGCGGGTGGTCTGTGACGGGAATGTGGTCGGGCAGTCCGCGGATGGCAGAGACGAAGCCGTAGGGGATGCACAGGGCGGTAAAAAGTTTCGGAAAGTGAAGCCGGTGCTGCTGATCGTGAACAAGCCCCGGGGGATTGTCTGCACCACGTCGGATAAGGACCGGGCCACGAATATTGTGGAGTTTTTGAAGTATCCGTCCAGAGTGTATCCGGTGGGACGGCTGGATAAGGACTCGGAGGGGCTGCTTTTGATGACGAACCAGGGCGATCTGGTGAACAAGATCATGAGAGCGGGAAATGCCCACGAGAAGGAATACGTGGTGACGGTGGATAAGCCGGTGACGAAAGAATTTTTGAAGTCCATGAGCGAGGGCGTCGCGATTCTGGATACGGTGACGCGGCCCTGCGAGATAAAGGCTACGGGGATTCGGGAATTTACGATTATTTTGACTCAGGGGCTGAACCGGCAGATCCGGCGGATGTGCGAAGCTCTTGGATATCAGGTACGAACGCTTAAGCGGGTGCGGATAATGAATCTGCGTCTGGGGAATCTTAAGACTGGCGGGTACCGGAAGGTGACGCCGGCGGAGTATCAGACATTATTAAAATTATTGGAGGGTTCCAGCAGCATTTCCCCGGAGGCGGAGGAGTTTGACGAGGCTGGGATACTGACTGGCAGGGAGAGAGCAGATGGAGAAACAAGTGGAAAAGCAGATTCCTAGAATGAAAGAACTGGTGACGGTTCTGTCGGAGGCTGGAAAGGCGTATTACCAGGAGAGCCGGGAGATCATGAGCAATTTTGAATATGATAAGCTGTATGATGAGCTTGTGGCGCTGGAGAGGGAGAGCGGCGTGGTGCTGTCGGGCAGTCCGACGCAGAAGGTGGGTTATGAGGTGCTCAGTGAGCTGCCAAAGGAGGCCCATCCGTCCGCCATGCTGTCGCTTGACAAGACAAAGGATGTGGCGGCCCTGCAGGAGTGGCTGGGGGACCAGGAGGGACTGTTGTCCTGGAAGCTGGACGGACTGACGATTGTATTGACGTATGCAGGCGGAGAACTTTTAAAGGCGGTTACCCGGGGAAATGGCGAGATTGGCGAGGTGATCACCAACAATGCGCGGGTATTTGACAATATTCCGTTAAAGATTGCGTTTGACGGGACGCTGGTGCTGCGCGGGGAAGCGGTGATCAAGTATTCGGATTTCAATAAGATGAATGATGAGATTGAGGATGTGGACGCGAAGTATAAAAATCCGCGGAATTTGTGCAGTGGGTCGGTGCGTCAGCTGAATAATGAGATTACGGCCCGGCGGCATGTGAATTTTGAGGCGTTTGCGCTGGTGTCGGCGGAGGGAGTGGATTTTGAGAACTCCAGAAGCCGTCAGTTTGCGTGGCTGAAGGAGCTGGGCTTTGACGTGGTGGAGCATCAGCGGGTGACGAGGGAGACGCTGCCGGATCAGGTAGCTTATTTTGCGGAAGCCATCGGGTCCTATGACGTGCCGTCGGATGGACTGGTACTGACCTATGAGGATATCGCCTACGGCGAGTCTCTGGGGCGGACGGCGAAATTTCCGCGCAATTCCATTGCATTTAAATGGGCGGATGAGATCCGGGAGACGAAACTTCGATATATTGAGTGGAGTCCGTCGAGAACCGGGCTGATTAACCCGGTGGCGGTGTTTGAACCGGTGGAGCTGGAAGGGTCCACGGTGAGCAGGGCCAGCGTGCACAATCTGAGTATTCTGGAATCCCTGGCGTTAGGCGAAGGGGACACGATTACGGTTTACAAGGCGAATATGATTATCCCCCAGATTGCGGATAACTTAACCAGGAGCGGGGTGTCCCACGTGCCTTCGGAGTGCCCGGTGTGCGGCGGGGAGACGAAGGTGAGCCAGGTAAATGATGTGAAGGCACTATACTGCACCAATCCGGACTGCCAGGCGAAGAAGATCAAAGGATTTACGCTGCTGGTGAGCCGGGATGCACTGAATATTGACGGGCTTTCGGAGGCGACGCTGGAGAAGTTTATCGGGGCAGGGTTTATCAAGGAGTATGCCGACATGTTTCACCTGGACCGGTATAAGGATGAGATCACGCAGATGGAGGGATTCGGGGAGAAATCCTATGAGAATCTGATCCAGTCGGTGAAGACGGCAAGTGTTACCACGCTGCCCAGGGTGATCTATGGACTGGGGATCGCTGGGATCGGGCTGGCGAATGCGAAGATGCTGTGCCGGGCATTCGGATATGATTTTGAGAAAATGCGCCACGCGGATGAGGAGAGTCTGGTGGCGGTGGACGGAATCGGGAAAGTGCTGGCGGATGCCTGGATTCAGTATTTTGGAGACGAGGAAAATAACCGGCTGGTGGACCGGCTGCTGGAGGAGCTGACCATCGAAGTGCAGGAGAGCACAGGCGGGGCGGCCATCTTTGAGGGGATGACATTTGTCATTACCGGGTCGGTGGAGCATTTTGCCAACCGGAAGGAGCTGCAGGAAGTGATTGAGTCCAGGGGCGGAAAAGCCGCCGGATCGGTGTCGGCAAAGACCACGTATCTGATCAACAATGATGTGGCCTCCAATTCGTCAAAGAATAAGAAAGCCAGAGAGTTAGGGATACCGATTTTGTCGGAGGAGGATTTTTTAAAGCTGCTGGAAGAGGAATGAAAAAGGAAAACCAGCCAGAGATAGGAGAGGGAACGTATGCCAATTAAAGTACAGAAGGATTTGCCGGCCAAGGCCATTTTGGAGAGGGAAAATATATTCATGATGGATGAGGACCGGGCCATGAGCCAGGATATCCGTCCGCTGGAAATTCTGATCTTGAATCTGATGCCAATCAAGGAGGAGACGGAAACCCAGCTTTTGCGGGCGCTTTCCAACACGCCGCTGCAGGTGGACTGTACGTTTCTCATGCTGTCCAGCCATATCTCCAAGAACACTTCGGCCAGCCATTTGAATAAGTTTTATGTGCCCTTTGAGGAGATCAGGAAGAGGAAGTTTGACGGAATGATCATCACTGGTGCGCCGGTGGAGCATCTGGAATATGAGGAGGTCAATTACTGGGAGGAATTGTCCATGATCATGGAGTGGACGAAGACCCATGTGACCTCCACCATGCATATCTGCTGGGGAGCCCAGGCGGGACTTTATTACCACTACGGGATTCCGAAATATAAGAGGGAAAAGAAGCTGTCCGGCATTTACCGGCACAAGATTCTGGACCGGAAGGTGCCGCTGGTGCGGAGTATGGATGACTATATCATGGCGCCCCATTCCCGCTACACGGAGGTCCGCCGGGCAGATATTGAGAAGCATCCGGAGTTAGTGATTCTGGCCGAGTCGCCGGAAGCCGGCATTTTCCTGGCCGCTGACCGCGCCGGGAAGCAGATCTTCGTCCAGGGCCACCCGGAATACGACCGGATGACCCTGAACGGGGAGTATCACCGGGACCTTGCCAAGGGCATCAGCCCGGAGATCCCCTGCAATTATTACGAAGACAATGACCCGTTTACCGTGCCGGTGCTCTGCTGGAGGAATGCGGCGAATACGTTATATACGAATTGGCTGAATTTCTACGTTTATCAGGAGACACCTTATAATTTGGAAGAAGGATAATGAAAGTTTAGAAGAATTGAACATAAATGCAGATGGCAGAGCATCGTATTCCTATACATCCAAGAGCGGTAATCGTGAAGTATTAGCTTGAAAAAGGTGAAGTAGATATAGCTGGACGTTTGTGAGCAAGAGGTGATCATACATATGAACAATCAGTTTATTCAAAGAATCGGCATTGACTGGAACGGGATTGGCCGGGATAGTTATTTGCGGGACATTGACGCGCTGAAAGGTTTGGAACTGTTAGAATTTGGGAAGCCGGTTACCTTTTTTGTGGGGGAAAATGGAAGTGGGAAGTCTACCCTGCTGGAAGCCATCGCGGTGGCGTATGGTTTTAACCCGGAGGGAGGGACCAAGAATTACAGTTTTTCGACCTATGATTCCCATTCCGAGCTGTGTGAGGCGTTACGGCTCTCAAAAGGGTATCGAAAAGCAAACTGGGGGTATTTTCTCCGGGCGGAAAGCTTTTATAATGTTGCGACGAAGGAGATCGAATATTCGGATTCGGAGCATCCTTCTAAAAAATATCATGAAAAGTCCCATGGAGAGAGCTTTCTCGCCCTGGCGCAAAGCCAGCTGAGGGGAAATGGAGTGTATCTGTTTGACGAGCCGGAAGCGGCGTTATCTCCACAGCGGCAGCTGACTCTGCTCATGGAAATCCATGAGTGCGCCAAAAAGGGCGCCCAGTTTATCATCGTCACCCACTCGCCTATTCTGCTGGGGCTTCCGGATGCGGAAATCATGACATTTGACGAGGGGAGGATTCATAGCTGTGAGTATGAAGATACGGACAGCTATCAGGTGACGGAGATGTTTATCAACAATCGAAAACAGGTGCTGGACCGGCTGCTGAACAATGGCTGATGCGTTATCATCGCCCGCATGGCTGTCAGATTATCATGAAAGTTTTCTTCAGGAATTTCATATTCTCCTAGTCAAAGCTGTGTTCTGTACGCATTGGAAACTGGCTGTATCAAGACTTTTATCGTAATATAGTCACAGAAAAAAGTATCATAGGCTATTGTAGTAGTACCCCCCTGCTTATATAATGACAACAGGGGGGTATCTTTTATGAAAATATCTTTGAGAAAACAGATTATCATCAGCTTTTCCGCTGTCTTTATGGTGATTATCGTGCTGTTTGGCGGCGGTCTGTTTGCCTATAACAGTTATCATTATCCCAGACAGAGCTATGAATACTGCAAGAGAATCGTGAAGGCCAATATCACGCTGATCGACAATTATTTTGCCCAGTTAAAAAATATCTCCGGCATCGTGGCGGGAGATGCCGATATCATTCAGGCGGTCAGTTACCGCAACAAAACAGAGGACATTGACTATTCCATCGAGCTATATAACCAGAGACGGGTGGCATCAAAGATCAAACAGCTGGATGTGCTTTCCGATATTACCAATGCGGTGATTATTGGCAGGGATGGGGAGTATCTGTACTATTATGGGGCGTCGCCGGTTGTGGGCTACCAGTTTCAGGAACAGGAGTGGTACCGGAAAGCCACGGACAATCTGGGGGCCGCGGCCTCCTTTACCAACTTTCACAGTACGGATTATCTGCTGCATGTGTCGGAGGATTACACAGTTTCCATTCTTACGCCCATTCGGGACGCCAACCAATATTTCATAATGGAGCCGTCCTATCTGCTGTGCGATTTCCGGCTGGAACCGATTATCGCGGAAAAGGATCAGGATGCGGATACTCTGATCGCCGTATACGACGGTGTGGCGCCGGTTTATTTTCCGCAGGAGTGTCATTTCGCGCCGGATCAGAAGGAAGAACTGGAGCGACAGCTGGCCGGGGACGAAACTTCGTTTACCGTGGGCAAATCTCCTTCCAATCCCACGGCTTATCTGGTGGTGAGGGAGCAGTCGGGGATTTCTGGCTGGAGTATTCTGGGGATTATGCCCATGAGCCAGCTGGAGGAGATTCAGAGAACCAACGGCCTGTTTGTCATTGCCATGGTGCTGTTTGCCTGTGTGGTGATATTCCTGGTGTCATGGAGGATATCCAGATCCCTGCTTGTGCCTATGAACCAGCTGATTGACAGTCTGAACCGAATTGGAGACGGAGAGCGGGATGTGGCATTCCTCCCCACCAGAAGTGTGGAGATTGACCGGATATCGGAGACTGTGAGCAGTATGCTTCAGAGGATTGACCAGCTGACGGGGACGCTTCTTAAAGAGCAGAAGCGGCTGTCGGAGGAACAGTTAAAGGCCCTTCAGCACCAGATCAATCCTCATTTTCTCAACAATGTGCTTCAGACCATCAAGGCCATGGCAGTCTGCCGGGACACGGAGTCCATCTCCAGAATCAGCACTCTGCTTGGGAAGCTCTTGTCCTATTCCGTCTACAACCCTTATGATCTGGTGCCTTTGACGGATGAGCTGGCTTACACGGAAAATTATATCGCCCTCCAGAACGTGAGATGGGAAGGGAAGATTCAGTATTCCGTGGACGGCGAGGGGGAGGTTTTGAGAATCCAGGTTCCCAAGCTGATGATTCAGCCGATTGTGGAAAATGCCATCGAGCACGGTTTTAGACGCCATGAGGGCGGCCGCATTGTCATCAGCGTGGAGGAGGAAGAACAGGAATATCATATCGCCGTAACCAACAGCGGCTGTTCTATCGCCCCGGAGCAGGTGGCGGAATTAAACCGTTCTCTGGAGAGGGGCGATGCCGGTTCCAGAGATCAGAGTATCGGATTGTTAAATGTTTCCCAGAGATTGAAAAGCTGTTTCGGCCCCATAGCAGGGATACGGCTCTTCTCCCGGGAAGGAATGAATACCAGTGTCATCATAATTATACCAAAGGAGGGAACGCCGGATGAGAACGGTTTTGATTGTAGATGATGAGATTTTATCCGTCCGCATGCTGACCCGGATCATTGACTGGGAGAACTGTGGAATCCGGATCTGCGCCTCGGCGGAGGATGGCGTGGAAGCGCTAAAGCAGGTGGAGCTGCACCGCCCGGATATTATTTTGACAGATATCCGGATGCCGCGCATGGATGGTCTGGAATTTATACAGAAAGTAAAGGAAAGGCGGCCGGAGACGGAGTTTATCTTAATCAGCGGTTATGCGGATTTCAGCTATATCAAACAGGCCATGGAGATGGGCTGTTCCCACTACCTTTTAAAGCCAGTGGACGAAAAGGAGCTGGAGACCGCCATCGGTTCCGTTATGGAGAAAATCGGGAAAAAAGAGCGGCAGGAGGAGATCATGGAGGAAAACCAGAAGCTGAAGATCAGGCGGCAGCTGAGTCTCTTCATGCGCGCCGGGGGCGGCAGGGAGGAGATTGAGCGGTTGACGGCTCAGATTCCGTCGGGGCTTAACCGCTACCGTCTGATGGGGATTCTGATTGAGGAGAATTCCATCAACGACCATGTGGAGCACGCCTCCCGTCTGTCTCTGGGACTGGAAATGCTGGAGAGCAGTCTGGAGGAAGAACTGAATCGGAACCGGTCCTGTCTGCTGCTGGATTACGAGGAGAACTGCTTTACTGTGATGGTGGCGGAAGTGGAGGGAGCGCCGTTTGCTGAATGGGCCGGGGAGGTCTGTGATTATTTCCTGAAGGAATTTGAGATGGTTGTCCGCATCTGTTTTACACTGCCTTATGACAACGTATCTGCTCTTTCGTCCGCTTTCCTGCGGCTTTCCAATTTGGAGCGGTTCAGCTTTTATGTAGGGGAAGCGTCGGTTCTGGGGTACGGTTTTAACTGTGAGGAAAATGAATTCGACGAACTGGACTTTCTGGACCGGACCAAGGTGATAGGGCAGGCGGTGGCCGGCCGCGATATGGCTGCCGCCAAGGAGATCATGGCGGAGGTGCTGGAATTGTCGGTTCATTTGAACCCTGCTTCCCTTCATCTGGTATATGAATTCTGCTACAACGTAGTGTGCAGCGTCCGGGACCAGCTTGCCAGGGAGGAACGTACGGAACTGCTGGAACTGCCGGTGATGAAACTGAGCTACCGGAATTTGTCGGAGATATCCACGGTACATGAACTGGGACAGTTTATGGATGAGATTCTGGGCTGTCTTGCGGGAGAGAAGGGGGAACCTCAGATGGTCTATGGCCGTATGGTTCAGGAGGGAATTACGTATCTGGAGGAGCATTTTGACAGTAACATTTCCTTGGACAGCATGTGCGCGAAGCTGGCGGTAAGTAAGAATTATTTCTGTTATCTGTTCAAGCGGGAGACGGGGGAGAGTATCTGGTCTTATCTGACTCAGATCCGGTTGAAGAAATCCAGGGAACTTCTGCTTACCACAGATTATAAAAGCTATGAGATTGCCTATATGGTGGGATATGATAACCCCAGCTATTTTTCCCGCCTGTTTAAAAAATGTGTGGGGCAGCCGCCCAATGAATACAGGGCCGCCCATGGGGAGAAAAAAGGAGTACGAAAGGGGTAAAGCTATGAAGATTCAATGGATTCCAGGAGAGTACTGGTATGGGGGAGCGGTCAGCAGCGGCGTGAAACAGCCGGCAGGCCAGGGGGATGTTCTGGAGATCAATTTAAGTCCCAATTCCACGCCAAACCAGGCCATGCCGTTTTTTCTTTCCTCCAAAGGGAGGTATCTATGGCGGGAGGAAGGGTTTTTGATTCGATTTGACGGGGCGGGGATTCATTGTCCCGATGATGTGGAACTGGAAGAAGATTGCGGGAGTCTCCGTGGAGCTTATCTGGAGGGAATGAGAAAGCATTTTCCATTCCGGCCCTGGAAGTTGTCGAAGCGGCTGTTTGAGAGTCCGGTCTACAATACCTGGATTGAGCTGACCTTTCATCAGTCTCAGCAGGCGGTGCTTGCTTATGCCAGAGGGATTGTGGACCACGGGCTGGAGCCGGGAGTTCTGATAATTGATGACGGTTGGAGCGAGTGTTATGGAGACTGGAGATTTCACAGCGGGAAGTTCCCTGATCCCAAGGGGATGATTGAGGAATTAAAGAAAATGGGATTTTCCGTGATGGTTTGGGTATGTCCCTTTGTGACGCCGGATTCGGTTCCCTGGAGAGATGCAGAGAAGAAAGGGATTCTGGCGTTACGTGATGATGGGACGACCTGGCTGGCCCGGTGGTGGAATGGTTATTCCGGAGTGCTGGATTTTACCAGAGAGGAAGCGGTATCCTGGTTTGACCGGCAGATGAAAGGGCTTTTGGAACTGGGAGTGGATGGGTTTAAGTTTGACGCGGGTGACAGCATTTACTATCCCCAGTCGGAGAAGACGGGGAATGAGCAGTCCCGGCTCTGGGCCGAATATGGGGAACGGTATGGATTAAATGAGTACCGGGTGTCGTGGAAGGCGGGGGGATATTCGCTGATGCAGCGGCTCTGTGACAAGGATCATTCCTGGGGGAAGACGGGAATCGGGGCGTTGATTCCGGATACGCTGATCCAGGGACTGACCGGCCACCCCTACTGTTGTCCTGATCTGGTGGGCGGCGGCGAGTATCTGAATTTTGCCAAGGAAGCGGCGTCGGGACTGGATCAGGAGCTGTTTTTATGCCACGGGGAGATTGCCTGTATGATGCCGGTGATTCAGTTTTCCGCCGCGCCATGGCGGATTCTTGACGAGGAGAAGTTTAAGGAAATCCTGGAACAGCTGGAAATTCGAAGGAAGTATGAGAAAGAACGATTGGAGGCGCTCAATCAAGCGGCGAAAACCGGGGAGCCGGTGATACGGACCATGGAGTATGCATTTCCGGGACAGGGCATGGAGCGGGTGATGGATCAGTTTATGATGGGAGAGCATCTGCTGGTGGCGCCTTTTCTGAAAAAGGGGGAGAATGTAAGAGCGGTGGCGCTGCCCCGGGGCAGCTGGAGATATGGCGGACAGATTCTGGAAGGCGGTTGCAGCAGATATCTGGAGCGGGAAAACGCAGGGCCTTTGATTCTAGAAAACGAGACCTTAATATAGTGACAGGAATACGGAATCCAGTTACTTTCCTCCTGTGGTTAAACTCTCTATAATGAGAGTATCAAATGGTTATGGAGATTGAAACTCAAAAGACAGGAGGAACAGAATTATGAGAAAAAAAAGAGGGATTGCTCTAATGCTTACGGCGGCCATGACGGCAGCGGCTCTGGCAGGATGCCAGAAACAGGCGGCGGCTCCTGTGGAGACCACCAAGGCGGATGAGACGCAGACGGAGACCACCACGGCGGCGGCCAAGGAAGGGACGGAGGCACCAAAAGAGCAGGTGGAAATTCGCCTGATGGCTTACAACGCGGAGGCTACCAGAGCCACCTATCTGGAACTGTTAAAAGAGAAGTTTCCGGATATTAAAATTACCTTTGAATTCGTGGCTCTTGACAATTTCAACAACGTCCTGAATTCCCAGCTGCAGGCGGGACAGGGACCTGATATTATCGAGGTAGGCGGGGAGACCAGACTGCTGGCCAACGCCGGTTATCTGATGGATTTAACAAACCAGCCTTTTACCGCCCAATATGCCCAGGCGGGAATGACCCCTTATTCCGTGGATGGAAAGGTTTATGCCACACCGCTTCAGAGCTGGTATGAAGGTATTTTCTATAACCGGGCCATCTTCCGGGACAATGGAATCGAAGTGCCGAAGACGCTGGATGAATTTATCCAGATTCATAAGGATTTAAGCGCCAAGGGAATCAAACCTCAGACTATGGGGGCCCAGTCCTGGGAGCCGATGATGAAGCAGAGCATTGGCGTGGTGAACAATGAATTTTATTCAGATCCGGCCAACAAGGATTTTGATAATCAGTTTAATGCCGGTGAAGCAAAGCTGGCAGAAGCGTGGCTTCCTTATGTGGAAGAGTGGTCTAAAGTGATTACGGAAGGATGTCTGACACAGGATATGCTGGGACTGAGCTATGACCAGGCGCTGGATGAGTTTGCCACGGGAAAAGCGGCTATGTGGGAGAGCGGACCATGGGCGGTTGGAACCATTCTGGAGAAAAACCCTGGCATGGAACTGGGAATGTTCCCGATACCCGGACTGGAGGAAGGTCCTGGCTGGCTGGTAGGAGGACCGGGTTCCGCATTTGCGGTGAACAACAAGACAGAGCATGCAGAGGAAGTGCTTAAGATTTTGGAATTTACGGCCACAGAGGAAGCTCAGCTTGCCCTGATTAAAGATAACGCGGGCAGTTCTTTCTTAACTGGTGTCAATGTGGATCTGGGTGATATCTATACAGACTGTGAGGAAGCCTTTAAAGCAGGAAATGTCTATGCGCCGTGGACAGCTTCCTGGATTGCCGGAAATCCCATTGTAGAGGGTTATGGAAAGTCTCTTCAGGAGGTTCTGGCAGGAACGAAGACAGTGAAGGAAGCGCTGGAAGATGCGGATGAAATCAACGATACCATGCGTGATACCTTGAATTAGAATGGATGTAGTTTTAAGGGAGGGCTGCTGCAGATTGCTGCGGCAGCTTTTCTGCACCCCAACTATGGGAAAATCAAGGGCAGGAAGGAAGTATGGATCATGCATTCAAAGAGAAAAGATCTGATATTTATCTGTATGGCAATGCCGGCATTTTTGGGATTTTTGGTATTTTTTATCCTTCCCACGCTCATGAGCTTTGGGTATAGTGTGACCAACTGGTCGGTCTACAAGCCCAATTACAGCTTCGTGGGGCTGGAGAATTTTAAAAAACTGTTTCAGGATACGAAGAATATGCACGCGATCTGGAATTCGGTTCGTTATGCGGTGGTGATTACCTTGGTTCAGAATTCCCTGGCGATTGTGTTTGCGGTGCTGTTAAACCGGAAACTGTTTCTGGCAAACGTGGCAAAGTCCATTTTTTTTCTTCCAGCGGTCTTAAGTATTCTGGTGGTGGGGTATCTGTTTCAGTATATTATGACCAGCGCGGATTATGGACTGTTAAACCATGTCATTCAGAGTCTTGGAGGGAAACCGGTGAACTGGCTGGGGAGCGAAAAGCTGGCTCTGTATTCGGTTCTGGCGACCCAGGTGTGGCAGTGGACCGGGTGGAGCATGGTGATCTATATCGCCAATTTAAAATCCATTGATCCGGGACTTTATGAAGCGGCCAGGATTGATGGGGCCGGCGGTATTCCACTGTTTTTCCGGATTACCCTTCCGCTTCTCTATCCGGCGGCATCCTTTAATATTCTTATGAGCCTTATCGGCGGTTTGAAGGTATTTGACGCGGTGTTTGCCATGACGAAGGGGGGACCGGGTTACGCCTCGGAGACCATCATGACCACCATGATCCGGGAGGGCTTTAACAGTGGGAGAAATGCTTACGCCTGCGCCTTTGCCGTGCTGTTTTTTGTGATTGTTTTTGTGATGACCCGGGTGGTTACCTATTTCTTAAATCGCTGGGAGGAGGGGATCTCATGAGACGGAAGACCATATTCTGGAATCTGCTTTATCTGCTGATGGCGGTTTTTATGGCGGTTCCCATATACTACCTGCTGGTGACTACCTTTAAGACGCCGGCGGAAGCGGCGGCTCATCCGCTAGGGCTTCCGGTTCACCTGACGCTGGCGAATTATCAGAAAGCGCTCAGCGCTATGGAATACACCAGGGCCCTTGGAAACAATCTTGTGATTACGGGCTTTTCGGTGGCGGTTCTTCTGTTGATTTCTTCTATGGCGGCTTATGTGATAGCCAGGGGGAAGAGCAGGGTATTTCGGCTGATGTACGCGGTCTTTATGATTGGACTGATTGTGCCGTTCCAGATTGCTATTATTCCCCTATATAAGATTATCAGTGGATTGAACCTGATGAACCGGATTCCAGGGGTAATCATCATCGATGTGTTCTGTATCAATCTGCCGCTGTCCATATTTTTGTTCCGGGGATTTATCTCAACAGTTCCGGTCGAACTTGAGGAGGCAGCAGAGATAGACGGGTGCGGGACGCTTGGGATTTTTTTTCGGATCGTATTTCCGCTGTTAAAGCCTATTGTGTCCACGGTGGCGATTCTGGACGCGCTGGCGGTGTGGAATGATTTTATGACGCCGCTTCTGTTTCTGCAAGATCCAAAGAAAGGGGTGCTGCTGCAGGAGGTATATAAAAACGTGGGGCCGTTTTCCACCAACTGGACCTCTTTCTTTCCCATGCTGGTTCTGGCTACCCTGCCGCTGGTGCTGTTTTATCTTCTGATGCAGCGCCATATTATCGAAGGGGTGGTGGCTGGATCGGTGAAAGGCTGACTGCTTAACAAGCGGGGGCTGATTATGAACGAACCAAGCGCAGCATTATTTTTCTGGGAGGGAATCACTGACATCTACGGCGGCTTGAAAATGATATTTTACGATGCCTAAATCCACTTTGGTGTAGGTTCCCTTCAAGGCCTCATAGGTGACGTGGTCTCCGTCCAGGGTGATCACAAAGTTTTGCTTATTCATGGCGGTTGGGGCCAGGAGGGCGGCGTGCATGCCGTCCTGAAACCACTGTGGTGGTTCTGTGTTTACCCGGCACAGTTTTTCCATGGGTTTGGATTTGTGAGGGACGCCCTGGGTGGCGCCGTAGCCGATGGCCAGGATGCAGACCAGTCTCTGGCCGGAGGTGACCACGGCCCGGCATCTGCCTTTTTTGTAGGTGGCAGCCACCCAGCAGGTGTTGAGACCCAATTGCTGGGCTTTTAATACGATGCGTTCGCCGTAATAACCTGCCTTTTCGTCCAGGCTGCTGTCGTCGGGACCGACGAGGGCGATGTAGTTTGAGACGCCGCGGAAACCACCGTAGTGGGCCAGAAGACCTTTAAAGACATCCGGGTCCTCCGTGACCAGCTGGATTGACAGGCCTCCCTCCTGGTTACAGGCTTCTATTTCCTGATTCAGTGCCTGGATTTTGGAGACCTCGATGGGTTTATCTTTGTATTTTCTCACGGAGTGGCGTTGTTCGATTGCTTCTAAAATTGTCATTGTGTATTCCTTCTTTCCTGCCATTCTTTCTCTTTCTTTTTTTCTGGCATTTTTCTTATCATAGATTTTAATCAGAGCAAATTAATTTTCGTATACAGCAGTTTTTCCGCCAGCAGGCCCCAGTCGCCATCGTAGTGAAATCCCTTCATATTCGCCATGGCTGCCAGGCCGTGGGTGGCGGCCCACATGGATACCAGATTATCATGAAAGTTTTCTTCGGGAATCCGATATGCTGTCATATTCTTGATGGCCGCTTCCTTAAAAATGCAAAACGGCTCAAAATCCCCGTCAAAGCTGTCCTCCGTCAGCGTAATCCGGTAGTCCTCATTATCATAGACAAAGGTAAAGTAATGGGGATTTTCTGCAAAAAAGTTTACATAAGCTTTCCCCATGCCTATCATAGGGGCTGTGGCGGCTGCTTCATCATTCATCCCTGCTGTCAGGGCTTCGGAGAATTTCTCCATCACATATTGTTTCATCTCATGTAACAGATCGTCAACTGTCTGATAATGATTGTAGCAGGCGGTTGGGGATACTCCGATCCGTTTGGCTAATTTCCGCAGGGAAAAATTCCCCCGTCCCTCTTCATGAATCAGCGCCAACCCTTCTTCTATTAATTCTGTCTGCAAATTTCCGTGGTGATATGGTTTTTCCTTTGGTGTTTGTTTCATCGTCATCTCCGTCTGAATCAAATTTTGTGAAGGGTGTCCAGGAATATGAACATGTGTTAATATACATCGATCATACCACCGATGTTAACATGTGTCAACATTTAACGACGGATTCATTGCCAAATAAAGTAAAATATAAATTAACAGTTGGTTTTTTCCGTTAAAAAGGATATAATTACCTCCATAAAGAATATTGGGAAAGAACAAGAGACAGGCTATGGCCAGCAGTCTGGCCTGCAACGAGGAGGGGATCACCGGCCGGACTGCTTTGTGGTCTATGACACGGTCCGCCGGGGGTAATAATGTGGAGAACAATTTATGAATCTGCAGGAATTAGATGTATTTCTGAGAACGAATACGGAAAGTGAATGCTGGCATTTGGCACATCCGGATGAACTTTCCGTCCGGTACAGGTCCATGCCGAAGGTCGATCATAAAGACCAGAAGATCTATTTATTCGATTTTACGCAGGAGATTATGAACGAGGGCGTCTCGATGATCAAAGAGTCGCGTTATACGGAATTATTGGCCCACTGTCATAAATACCTGGAAATCAATTATGTATATAGCGGGCAGTGCTGTTTTCACATCAATGACTCTGAAATCGTTATGCGTAAGGGAGACTTGTGCATTATGGAGGAGGGGACGGTACATAGCGCTGATTACAAAGGGGAGAACGATATTGTGATCAATATTGTATTGAAAGAGAATTATTACAGTGAAAATTTTCTTAGTTCCCTGAACCGGAAAAAAACCATTTCCAGCTTTATCATGAATCACTACAACCATTTGGTGGAGCATAATCATTTTTTATTGTTTCACGGCTGTCACAATGAACTGTTTGAGTTATCTATGAAATCGATGCTGGGCCTGTATTTTTCGGAGAGAACCGTTGGCTTTTACTCCCTGCTAAATGAATACATCCGAATGATGTTTCTGCACTTGAGCATGATGGAGGTGGATGACAGCAACTCCTCCTACGACAAGGAGGAAAATTCCATTCTGGCCGCGATGATTCACGAAATTCACGACCATTACAATGACTGTACCCTGCGGGATATCGCCAGCAAATATGGCTACAATTACACCTATGTGGGAAATATGATCAAGAAGAAAACGGGGCATACCTTCAGCGAATTAAAGCTGGAGCAACAGCTTTTTGCCGCGCGGGAGATGCTTCAGTATACCAAGCTGCCGGTTGGGGAGATCTGCCATCGGTGCGGGATCAGCAACCAGACTTATTTCTACCATAAATTCAAACAATTTTTTGGCTGCCTGCCGGGCTGTCTGCGGGGCTGAGACGTATTTGAAATGTTAGTAAATGGCATTTACTGATATAACCTGTAAATATGTTACTGGTTATATAGGTAAATGTCATTTTATTTTGCGGGATGAACATGGATAATAAGGGTTAGAAGCTGGCAATAACAATTTTGTGTTGAAGAAAGGGGTAGCTATGAGAACATTTCCCAGTGACTTTTTATGGGGCGGGGCCATTGCCTGCAGCCAGGCGGATGGAGGTTTTAAGGAGGGGGGAAAAGGTATGACCACCCAGGATTGCCGTTATCTTGACCCTTCCTGGGACTTTGAAAAGATCTATCATGAGAGAGCTTACGTATCGGATTTGACAAGAGCGGAATTTGAGCGGGCCATTGCGGATGGGGGAACTGAGTTATATCCGTTGAGACGGGGAATTGATTTTTACCATGAATATAAGCAGGATATCGCGTTATTCAAAGAACTGGGGCTGAAAATCTTCCGGACGTCCTTCTGCTGGGCCCGGATTTTTCCAACCGGGGAGGAGGAGACGCCCAATGAGGAGGGGCTTGCCTACTACCGGGATATGTTCCGCACATTGAAGGACAATGATATCAAGATTTTTGCAACAATCCAACACTATGATATCCCGGTCAGTCTTGTTGAAAAATACGGCGGATGGAAACACCGCAGGCTGGTGGATTTGTTTGTCAGATATGTAAAAGTGTTGTTCACGGAATTTGGCGATATGGTAGATTACTGGCTTCCGTTCAATGAGATTAATGCGGCCCGCTTTGCCCATTGGGACGGCATTTCCGTATTGATTGATGAAACGGAGGATATGGAAACCACGATTTACCAGTCCCTGCATCACCAGTTTGTCGCCAATGCCAAAATAGTCCGGATGGCAAAACAGATGCTTGGCCGGAACAACATCGGAGCCATGATTGCCGCATTTACCATCTATCCGGGCACCTGCAAGCCGGCGGATGTATTGCAGGCGTTTAGGGATGAGCAATTCTCCAATTACTTTTATTTTGATGTGATGGCGAAAGGCGCTTATCCGAAGTATATGTTAAAATATTTTAGGGATCATCATGTTACCATAGAAATGGAAGATGGCGATCTGGACCTGCTGAGGGAAAATACCGTTGACTTTCTATCGTTTTCTTATTACGCGTCCCAGATAGCAACCGAGGATGAGGCGGCGGAGGTTACCGTAGGCAATATGGCGGGTTCCGTATATGCGAATCCGTATCTGGAAAAGAGTGATTTTGGCTGGACGATGGACAGCCAGGGCCTGCGGATTCAGTTGAATAAAATGTATGACCGCTATGGACTTCCGCTTTTTATTGCGGAAAATGGACTTGGCGCTTTTGATCAATTGGAGGATGGGACGGTACATGATGATTACCGGATTCAGTATTTGAAAAAGCATATCGGGGCTATGAAAGATGCTATTGACGATGGCGTGGAACTGATTGGTTATACGATGTGGGGGATTATTGATATTGTTTCCTGCGGACCATTGACGATGGATAAGCGGTATGGGGTGATTTACGTTGATCGTGATAATGAGGGAAAAGGCTCCAACAAGAGATATAAAAAGGAATCCTTTACTTGGTATCAGAAGTGTATAGCAAGCAATGGGGAAGAATGATGGGGGGATGCGCCATGAATAAAAAGGAACTTGCAGGCCGGATTGTAACTGCCGTTGGCGGCAATGAAAATATTACATATTTTACCCACTGCATAACAAGATTGCGGTTTAATATTCTGGATGAGAACAAGGTTGATAAAAAGACGCTTAAGTCTTTGGAAGGCGTGATGGGGATCACGAAACAGGGGGACCAGCTGCAGGTGATTGTGGGGACGGGGGTGGAGCAGATTTATGACGAAGCCGCGCTGCTGCTGAACTGCTCCGCAAAAACGGCAAAAGAAGAGAAGACGAAATTCTCGATTAAGTTAATTTTAGAGACGCTGACGGCAATTATCTCACCGATTATACCGGCCTTTTGCGCAGCCGGAATGATGAAGTGTATTTGTCTGCTGCTGACGACGTTTGGCATTGCTGACAGCACGGGTGGAACGTATCTGGTGTTTGAGTTTATCTCCGACATAGCCTTTTATTTTCTGCCGTTTTTAATTGCCTGGTCGTCTGCCAAACGCTTTAAGGTTGATGAGGGCCTGGCTATCTGTGTGGCGGGTGCCCTGCTTTATCCCAGCTTTATGAGTATGGTGGATGCAGACGCGGCGCTTACCTTTTTTGGAATGAACGTTCCGCTCTATTCCTACGCGTCCACCATCTTTCCAACTCTTCTGGGGGTGCTCTTATTGAGCGTGGTCCATCGGCTGGCTGACCGGATCATCAAGTGGGATTCTATGAAGCTTTTATTGGTTCCCCTTCTGTCTCTCGGGATTACCATTCCGGCGACTTATATGATCGTCGCTCCTCTTGGAAACTGGGGGGCCAGTTTATTGGCGTCGGCATTTTCCTGGCTTCTTGATGTCTTCGGACCGTTTGCCGGACTGATCATCGGCTTCCTGATGCCGATTATGACATTGACAGGGCTCCACCAGTCTTTGAGCCCCATTGAATTGATGGAAGTGACCACCTATGGATTTACATTTCTTCTGTCCATTGAGTTTCTTCACAATATGGCGGAAGCCGGGGCAGCATTTGGTACGGCGCTTACCACGAAGGATAAGAAATTCAAGGCCATTGCGGTGGAAACCGGATTTACGGCATTTATTGGAATCAGTGAACCTGCATTGTACACCGTGACGGTCAAGAACCGAAACGCCATGATCAGCGCCATGGCAGGCAACGGAATCGGCGGTTTTTTCAGCGTGTTATTAGGCGTGAAGTACTTCGGATTTATCTGGCCGAACCTGTTCAGCATTCCCAATGCCTTGGGTGGAGATCATCCGGTTGGAAATGTAGTACGGTTACTCATCTGCGCGGCGATCACCTTCGGGGTCTCCTTCTCGCTGCCGTTTATTCTTGGCAGGTCCCGGAAGGAAAAGGCGCAGACCTCAGACGTGGTTGATGTAAACAGTCCTGTAAGCGGAACGGTCATTTCGCTTTCCCAGGTAAAGGATGAGACATTTTCCAAGGGGATCTGTGGAAATGGAGTTGGGATCATACCGGAAAATGGGGAGGTGGCGGCTCCTTGTGACGGGGAAGTGATAGCCGCCATGCACCATGCCGTGGGCATTCGCGCGGTTAATGGAGCGGAGCTTCTGATTCATGTTGGAATTGACACGGTTGAACTGGATGGAGACGGTTTGAAGGAGATGGTGAAAGCGGGAGATCTTGTGAAAACCGGAGATCCGCTGATTCATTTTGAGAAAGAGAGCTTAATAGAAAAAGGATACGATATCACGTGTATTGTTGTTCGGCCGGATGGAGATATCAGTGATATCAGAACAGGAGGTGCCGTGCGGGCCGGTGAGAAAATATTTCAATGTACCATGTGACATAACAAGTTTTAGGAGGAGGGGTCCGTCTGCAGTCTGCAGCCGGGCCCCTCATGATGAAATATACGAGTACGATCAGCAATCCCCAATGTAGTAGGATACAATGTTCATATAATCGGTTGAGTTTGGAATATCCAGGGAGAGGTGCAGGGAGTTTTTGTTCTCATTGTACTTCTCCAAGAGTTCCTTCTGGATTGCATACTGTTTGTTGATGTCTTCCTTTCTTCCGTCGGAGGACATGACGTTCACGCACCCGCTGCAGGCATTGACTGTCTGCAGGAATTCTTTCATGTTCAGGATATTTAATCGAATCACCGTATCACCTCCAGTTGTGATTGCTTGTCGTCCTTGTGATATCATTATAGTGCAATCTTGGCTGGAGAAATATATTATTTCTGCCCTTTTATGCTATTATTCTGCCATGTGCGGCGGTATTCCACGGGAGTGCAGCCGATGTGGGCACGGAAGACTTTTCCGAAGTAGCTGCTGCTTCCAAGACCGCAGGCGTGGCCGATGGTTGTGACGGATTCCCGTGTCCCTGCCAGCATCTGGCAGGCCATCTGGAGGCGGTAGGTTTTGATGTATTCCACCGGTGTCATATGAAGGCAGTGCTGGAAGGCCCGGTAACATTCCCGCTCGCTTAAATAGGCCGCCGCGGCAAGTTCGGAGATGGGCAGCTTTTCTGCATAATGCTCGTGGATGTAGACCATCATGGACTTGATCTTATCATTGGCTTTATCGTAGCTGGCATGTTCCTCCAAAAGCGGCTGTACAAGTGCAAAAATCCGCAGCCAGATATCCGCCAGAACGGCCCGCAGCCGGATCTCGTAACCGAAGTCCTGCTCGGAGAGCTCAAAAGCAGCCCGAATGTCCGCCAGTATTCCCGCCTGCTCCGGGTCATCCGGTGACAGGGAAATGATTTCCAGCTGGGGCGCCGTGGTAAACGGCGTGATGTACCTCTGCTCAATCCGCCCGCCCTGCTGTCCGGCCAGAAAATCGGGATCGAAGATATGGTTCAGCTGGATATTGTCTTCCGTCTGGCTCATGGGCCTTGTCATGTGAAGCACGTGAGAGTTGACCAGTCCACCATGTCCTGCCGGAAACAGGGTTTTCCCCTTCGGCGTGCTGTATTCCACCGTGCCGCTCTTCATATAAAACAGCTCCACCGATTTATGCCAATGCCAGGGGACGTACCGCTCCATATATTGGTCCAGACAGCAGCGGGAGGCGATATAGGGGAATTCGGAGGTATAGTTTGGCAGGAGCTCTTCTTTGGTTCCTGTGTGAAATTGAATCGTGGAAATATTATTCATATGGGTATCACTCCTCTTTGGATGTCCAGGGTTCATTTATGGTATTTTCATTGTAGCATGGATTTTGGGTGATGTGGAGATAATCGTCAGGATTGTCTTTTTTTATGTGGCAGGATATAATGATAGATATCGGTGGAGAATGGAGGTGGCGGCAAATGCGCGTAAAGTTAAAGGAAATTGCCAGGGAGCTGGGCGTGTCGGCCGCCACAGTCTCGCTGGCGGTCAATGACCGGCCGGGGATTAACGAGGCGACGAAGAAGAGAGTTTTAGATTTCATTCGAAAAAAGGAAGAGGAACGGCTGCAGGAATATCAGGCGCTGAATCAAAAAACCGGCGGCGCAGTGATGATGATTAATTACATGAAAGATGGAATCATTATGAACCGTAGCGGCCGAAAGCAGCCTGTGATGGAAGAGATCGAGCGGACGGTGAGACAGGCTGGGTATGACTTTCATTACCGGATTATTCAGGAGCGGAAAAAGGGGCTGGAGGAACTGATTGGGGAGTGTAAAAGCCTGGAGGTGAAAGGAATCTACATGATGGCGGCGGAGATGCGGCGCGGTGATATTTACCCGTTTTTGAATCTGCATGTGCCGATTGTGGCGGGAGATAATCTGTTCTATGAGGAGGGTGTTGACAGCTTTTTGATTGACAACCGGGAGGGGATCAGCCGGGCGGTGGATTATCTGGTGGACAAGGGGCACAGCCATATTATCTATCTGGCGGAGAATATCGAGATTTTTAATTTCGGGGAGCGGAGAGAAGCTTTCGTGCAGGAGATGGCCAGACGGGAGTGCGGGGACGCCAGCAGCCGGATCTGGTATCTGGGCAGCAGTGTGGACGAGGTATACGAGTCCATGAGCCGGCATTTGGATGAGGGGTTAAAGAAGACCTCCGCCTTCGTGCTGGAAAGCTCGGTGATTTCCCTCGGCGTGAGCAAGGCGCTGCTGGAGCGGCAGATTCAGATTCCGAGACAGATATCACTGCTGGGCTTCGATGCCCTTCCCCCGGTCAGCATACCGGGGCTGGAACTGACGCTGGTGAAAGGGACCCACTCGAAACGCCATCTGGCGGCAGTCCGATATTTGCTGCGGCAGATGGACCAGAAAGAGGAGGAAACGGTGAAGGTGTATTATAAAACCAGATTGCTGGAGGGCAGCAGTGTGCATGATAAGGCAAAGTATGTGTATGACTCTGCAGCACGGGGATGAACTTACAGTGATTCATTTGACATTTTCCATATATTTAGTATAATATACTTAACAAGAGAGCCGACAGCTAGATTAGGCCTAGCCGCCTCGGTTAATAGTTACGCTAAAAATAGCGCCTTATCTGACCAGGACGAGGGCGCTATTTTTTATGTTGATAGACAAGAGTCATGACTGCACAAAGCATGATTACAAAGGTAAACAAATCACCATATGTAACGTACATAAGCACCAACCAACCTTTCTGCTGCAAGTAGGCGGCTGGCATATCGCCCCGTCGGCTCCCTGGGTAAATTTATTATATTTTCAAAGTGCGTACCTGAAGCCAGAGGGATTTTAAGGATTTTAAAACGAAAGTCGATGTCAGGAATAAAAGAATGCACAATCGGTTTATGACGTTTTGCAGAGAAAAAGATATCAGAGCCCCCAAGCAGCCCGGCCGAAGCCTGCGTTCAGTCTAGGGGACCCTGGTACTGATCCCATCATAGCAGATCCTGGAGTAAAAAACAATACTTTTAAAACCATGCATTTAAAGAAAATTTAAAAGCATGTTATTTTTGTATAGAAAAACAAGTCAAATACTTGAAAATCAAGACAAAAATCACAGAAATATAGAAAATCAAGAGGGGGATTGAGGCAGCTTTGGAATCATGCTAAGATGATTTCAGATAAAAGAGACGCGCCTTTTGATATCGGGAAAAAAGAGACACCTAACATGTATGAATGTGAGAAATGGGAAATCGTGGAGGTAAGATCATGGCAAAGAATTACGGGAATTTGTCAAAAGATATCGTGAAATATATTGGGGGAACGGACAATGTCATCGCCCTGGTGCACTGTGCTACCAGGCTCCGGTTTCAGGTGAAGAACCGGGAATTGGTGGACAAAGATCATTTAAAACAGCTGGAGGGCGTCATTACGGTGTTGGACAGCGGTGGACAGATCCAGGTGGTCATCGGAAACCATGTGTCGGATGTGTATGATGCTATTTTTGTGAATACGGATTTAAAGCGGGAGAGCAGCGCGGAGGACATGGAGACGGGGGAGAAGAAGAACCTGCTGAATACATTTATGGATACCATCTCCGGCATTTTCGCACCGATTCTGGGAGTCATGAGCGGGGCCGGTATGCTGAAGGCTCTGCTGATCGTGTGCACCACCTTTGGCTGGCTGACTTCCGACATGGGAACTTACCGGATTCTGTATGCGGCGGCGGACGGCGTGTTTACGTTCATACCGATGTTCCTGGCATTTACGGCGGCCAAGAAGTTTAAAACTAATGAGTTCGTTGCCATGGGAATTGCAGCCGCTCTGGTGTATCCTGATCTGACGGCGGCCAACGCGGCTAAGGAAGCGCTGACATTTTTGAGAATTCCGGTGGTTTTGGTCAGCTATACGTCGTCGGTGATTCCGATTGTTATATCGGTTTACGTTCTGTCGAAGCTGGAAAAACAGCTGAAGAAAATTGTGCCGGCAATCTGTAAGACGTTCCTGACACCGCTTCTTAGTCTGATTGTTATGGTTCCGGCTACTTATCTGGTGATCGGGCCGATTGCGGATTTTGTTGGAAAGACCCTGGCCTCCGGTTATACCGGGCTGGTGGCGCTCAATCCGGTGATTGCAGGCGGTATCCTCGGCCTGATCTGGCCGGCGGCGGTTATGTTCGGCGTTCACTGGGGATTTGTGCCCATCGTTATGAATAATATTGCGGAGTATGGGCGTGATACCTTATTTACCATTACAGGACCCAACAACATGGCACAGGCCGGTGCGACGTTAGGCGTGTTTCTGAAAACGAAGAAGAAGGAAGTGAAAGAAATTGCAGGACCGGCGGCATTGTCGGCAGTTCTGGCAGGTATTACGGAGCCGGCGATCTATGGCGTTACCTTGAGATTTAAGAAGCCGTTCTTTATCGGCGCGGTATTTTCAGGGATTGCAGGGGCTATTGTGGCAGCAGCGGGAACCGGTACGCCGGCTCTGCTTGGAACCAGCATTTTAACCCTTCCGGGTTATATCGGTGTAGGGTTTGGCGGATTTTTGATCGCTTGTGCGATTGCTTATTTTGGCTCTGCCATTGTGACTTATTTCTTTGGATACAGTGATGATATGCTTCCGAAACCGAAGGAGGACGCTACGGCTCCCGTATCGGAAACCAGCGTGGATGTGGAGCTTGCAGCGCCGGTAAACGGGGAAATGATCCCCCTTTCCAAGGTAACGGACGAAGCATTTTCCAGCGGGGCCTTGGGCCAGGGCGCGGCAATCGTGCCGGCGGATGGCAGAATCTGCGCACCGTGTGACGGCGTGGTCCGCGCGGTATATCCCACCGGCCACGCGGTGGGGCTGGTGTCGGACGATGGAGCGGAGGTTCTGATTCATATTGGTATGGATACGGTATCGCTGGAAGGCAGAGGGTTTCATGGAAAGGTTAAAGAGGGACAGCGTGTGAAAGCCGGTGAACTGCTGGTCGAGGTGGACCTGGATGTGCTGAAGGCGGCCGGAGCTGACTTGACGACTATGGTTGTGGTGGCAAACACCACGGATTATCTGGAAGTGAAGCCGGTGGAAGCCGGGCAGATCAGGCAGGGGGCGCATTTCCTTACCTGTATTGCAAAATAGCACTGTAAGGATCGCGGTGCATGGCAACATGACAGGTCAGAATCGTTTGAAAAGAATCATGGAGGTGAGTAGATGGGTAGATTAAGAGTGGACCAAAATCAGAGCAATTTTGTGCTGGATGGAAAACCATTTTTTTACCTGGGTGATACGATTTGGAGCGCGTTTACCAATGTCACGATGGAGGAGTGGGAGTATTATTTAAAACGGCGGTGGGAGCAGGGATTTACGGTGCTTCAGATTAACACACTCCCCCAGTGGGACCGGTGTTCGGCGGATATCGGATGGTACCCCTTTGCGACGGAGGACGGGCGCACCTTTGATTTTACAACATGGCAGGAAGCGTACTATGAAAATGCCAGGGAAATGTGCCGCATGGCAGTGGGCTATGGCTTCCAGCTGGCTTTAGTGGTGCTCTGGCTCAACTATGTGCCGGGGACCTGGGGCAGCCGGATGATTGCCAGCAATGTGATGCCCAAGGCACTGGTGAAGGAGTATGCGGGGAAGGTCGTGGAGGAATTTGATGAGTTTCATCCCATCTACGTGATCAGCGGGGACACGGATTTTGATACGCCGGAGGCGGTCAGCTATTACCGGGATGCGCTGGACGTGGTATGTGAAAAGAGTCCGGAGTCGCTGAAGACCATGCATATCAAGCGGGGATACGATGTGATTCCCGAGGAGTTTTTGGAGAAGATTGATTTTTATATGTTTCAGTCGGGCCACAACAAAGAGGGGCAGGATATGGCCTATCTCCTGCCGGATAAGATGCGCAGGAAATACCCGAAGAAGCCGATGATTAATTCCGAGTTGTGTTATGAGCAGATGGGGTTCAGCCGGAAGGTGTATGGGCGGTTCCAGCCGAGAGACCTGAGGAAGGCGGCATGGACCAGCATCTTGTCGGGGGCCTGTGCGGGCGTGACCTATGGGGCTCATGGGATTTGGAACTGGCAGAAGATTCATAAACCGAAGAACCCGGTGCTGGGCGAGGGCTTTGACGCGCCGTTTCCGTGGCAGGAGGCACTGCAGTTTCCGGGGGCCTGGGATTTTGGGATGATCCGGGGGCTTCTTGCGGATATGAGAATCCGGGAACTGGTTCCGGTAAACGAGATCCTTGTCAATGAAACGGAGGAAATCAGGGCAGCAGTGACGGAGGATGGCAGATATTTGATTTATGTGCCATACAGCACCAGGATTGTGCTGGACAAAGAACTTGCCGGATACACCGCCAGGGCGGTGGATTTAGAAAACCGGAGAAATGCATTGGTGGAGTGCAGGGCGCAGAATGGCAGGACGGTGTTTGGCATGCATCCGTTTATGGGAGACGCACTGGTGATTGTGGAGAAAAACCGGTAAAACCAATGCAGAGCCGAGAGTTGAATCGCAATCAAATGCGGAGTACAAGTCAAATACGGAGTACAAGTCAAAGGCAAAAGAACAGACAAGAAAAATAAGGAGTGACAAATATGGGAGTATTTCCAGAGAACTTTCTTTGGGGCGGGGCGGTGGCCGCAAACCAGTGTGAAGGGGCGTACCAGGAGGACGGGAAAGGTCTGAGCGTTCAGGATGTCCTGCCCCACGGAATCCGTGGAAGCCGCACCGATGTGCCGACGGAAGATAATATGAAATTGGCAGGGATTGATTTTTACCACCAGTATGAAGATGACATCAGGCTGTTTGCGGAGATGGGGTTCAAGGTGTTTCGGACCTCCATCGCCTGGAGCCGGATTTTCCCAAAGGGGGACGAGGAAGAGCCCAATGAGAAAGGGCTGGAGTTTTATGACCGGTTGTTTGAGGAATGCCATAAATACGGGATAGAACCGCTGGTGACGATTTCCCACTACGAGACGCCGCTTTATCTGGCGGAGCATTACAATGGATGGACGGACCGCAGGATGATTGGATTTTATGAGCGGTATGTGAGAGTGATTTTTGAGCGGTATGGGGATAAAGTAAAATACTGGCTGACCTTTAATGAGATCAATTCGATTCTGCACGCGCCGTTTATGAGCGGAGGAATTGCGACTCCTGTGGAGGAACTGACGGAGCAGGAACTGTATCAGGCCGCCCATCATGAGCTGGTGGCCAGCGCGCTTGCGACAAAGATCGCCCATGAGATGATGCCGGAGGCTAAGATCGGCTGTATGATCTTGAGCATGCCCACCTACCCCCTGACCCCATCGCCGGATGATGTGCTTCGGGCGATGGAGGAGGAGCATAAAAACTTCTTCTTTGGCGATGTTCATGTGAGAGGGACGTATCCGGGGTATATGAAACGGTATTTCAGAGAGCATGGCATTGAGATCCGGTTTGCGCCGGAGGATGAGGAAATTCTGAAACATACGGTGGATTTTGTGTCCTTCAGTTATTATATGAGCTGTTGTGCAACCGCCGATACCGGGAAGCAGAACCTTGGAAACGGCAACCTCTTAGGCGGAGTGCCCAACCCCACATTGAAAGCAAGTGACTGGGGCTGGCAGATCGACCCGAAGGGTCTGCGCTATGTGCTGAACCAGTATTGGGACCGGTATCAGAAGCCGCTGTTCATCGTTGAGAACGGGCTTGGAGCGGCGGACCAGCTGGTGGATGACGGGGAAGGCGGCAGGACGGTGGATGACACTTACCGGATTGAATACTTAAAGGCCCATTTGGAGCAGCTGAAGGAAGCCATTAAGGATGGCGTGGAGGTTATGGGATATACGTCATGGGGCTGTATCGATGTGGTCAGCGCGTCCACGGCGGAGCTGAAAAAACGCTACGGATATATTTACGTAGACCGGAACGATGACGGAACCGGGACGTTACAGAGATATAAGAAGAAATCATTTTACTGGTATCAGAAGGTGATTGCCACGAATGGGGAAGAATTATAATCGAGTGAATGGCATACGGTCAGTGATAAAGCTGGCTGTATGCTTTTTTTGTTGATAAAACAGATTTGTTGAGATATGATAGTATAAGGAACGAAAAAGGAGATTCATACATGGGAACCCGTCCGATTTAAGTGTAACCGAATGTGTGACAGCATCATGAATTCATGATGTTTTTTTGGTGTACTTAAAATTTGAAAGGACGGCTCTTTTTATGCTTAAAAATAGGAATATTTACCTGATGTATGCCATTGCATGCCTTCAGGGGATGGTTTTTTACGGACCGGTGGCGACGCTCTACCGGCAGGCGGCAGGGGTTACGGTGTTTCAGATTACCTTGATTGAGAGTATCTGTCTGGTGATCGCGGTGGCGTGTGAACTGCCGTGGGGGATTCTGGCGGATCGGATGGGGTACCGGCGGACGATGGTAGTCTGCTGTGGGGTGTATTTTGTATCGAAGATTGTATTTTGGAGGGCGGATGGATTTGGAGGCTTTCTGGTGGAGAGAGTGATGTTGGGAGTGGTGATTGCCGGGCTGTCCGGGGTGGATACCAGCGTGCTGTATCTGTCCTGTGAACCTTCGGAATCACAGAAAGTGTTCGGGATTTATAATAGCCTGAATATGGCGGGACTGTTGGCTGCGGCCGGTGTTTATTCTGTTTTTGTTGGAGAGAATTACCGGTTGGCGGCGTTTCTGACAGTGGTCTGCTATGGAGTGGCTGCGGCGTTGTCGCTGGGACTCCAGGAGGTTCAAAGACCGGGGGAGAAGAGAGCGGGTCAGACGGGGGAGTTTTTAGATCTGCTGCGACAGCTGGTACACAATAAAAAGCTGTGGATGCTGATTGTGGCAGCCGCGCTGCTCGGCGAGACCAACCAGACGATCACGGTGTTCCTAAACCAACTGCAATATAGCAGAGCTGGGATGGCGGCGGGAACGATCGGCGGTGTCTATATCGCAATGACGCTGCTCAGTCTGACCGGCGGCTGGTCCTCCCGCTTGACCAACCGGTTTGGGGTAAAGAGAACCGGGGCAGGACTGTTTTTGACTGCCGCAGCCGCCTGCCTTGTGCTGGCTGCCACGGGTGACGCTGTGCTCTCGGTGGCGGCGGTGCTGGCGCTGCGAGTCAGCTCCAGCCTGTTTCAGCCCTTGCAGCTGCAGCTTCAGAATCAGGAGATCGTCACGAAGAACCGGGCGACGGCTTTGAGCCTGAATGCGGTGCTGATGGATGTTGTGGCTATCTTTACCAACCTTATGTTTGGAAAAACGGCGGAAATGAATCTGGCTGTGGCGATGATGTTTGGCTTTGTCCTGTGTGTGGCGGGGCTGGGGCTGTATCTGAGGAGTGTGGGAAGTTAAGCTCGAAGTTTTCTGCACCCCTATGCGGAAGAAGCTGGTATCGCGCCGGTTGATTTTAGTAAGAGAAAGTTAACAATTGTTCCATTGCGCCGGCCTTGCAGTGTCCTTTATAATTTGATATATAGAAATAATGGAGGATAGCAGATGAGAGAGATACGGATGGGGGAGACCATTGTAAGACTGAGGAAGGCGCGTGGAGTTACCCAGAGGGAACTTGCGGGAGCAATGGGGGTGTCAAAGGCTTCGGTTTCCAAGTGGGAGACAGGGGGAAGTTTCCCTGATCTTGTGCTGCTTCCGCGGCTGGCTTCCTATTTTCGGATCAGTATTGATGAGTTGATGGGGTACACGCCGCAGATGGATGAGCGTGAGATCCGGCTGACATTTCAACGTCTGTCGGATCGATTTTCAGAGGGAAATGTGAACGAAGTGATGGCAGAGTGCCGGGAACTGGCGGGGGATTACTCCGCCTGTTTTCCGTTGCTGCTGCGGCTGGTGCTGTTTTATGTTAACTGCCTGACGGAGGTGGAGCAGGAACGACAGGGAGAAGTGCTTGAGGAGGCGCTGGGACTGTGCCGGCGCATCCGAAAAGAATGTGAGGATGAGGCGGTCCGAAAACAGGCAACCGGGCTGGAAGGGGCCTGCCTGCTTTTGCTGGGCCGGCCGGAACAGGTGCTGGAGCTTATGGGGGATGGGACAGCAGTGTTACCCAGAGACGAAGGTGCGATTTCTCTGGCGTACCAGAGGATGGGAGAGAGGAAGAAGGCCGGGAAGGTGCTTCAGGTGAGCATTTACCAGCACCTGATGGCGGTTGTGGATGATTTGATCTCCTACCTGTATCTGAATGGGGATAACCGCCCGGTATTTGAGGAGACTTGGGGACGGCTTCAAGATTTGTCAGAGGTCTTTCATTTGAAAACGCTGAAACCTTCAGCGGTGCTCCAGGCTTATATGACTGGGGCCATCATGTTCAGCAGGAATGGGGAGGAAGAGAAAGCTATGGAACTGCTGGAGGAGTATCTGACACTGTATGATACCTGCGGCCAGGCAGAAGGGCTTGGCGGAGACAGGTTTTTTGATGAAGTGGAACGATGGCTTTTGGAATCGGTGATGAATTCGGGGTTGATGAGGAGCCAGCGGGCGGTTCAGAAGGATGCGGTGAACGGGATGCTGGAGGAGCCGGATTTTGATTCCCTGAGGAAATTGCCCAGGTTTCAGGAAATACGGCGGCAGTTGAAGGATAGGACTATGGGAGCCGGAAAAGGGCAGGAGGAATGAAGATGGATGTTGGGCGGAATATGAGAAAAGCAGCAGCTCTTTTGACGGCGATTGTTTTATACTATGTGGTTCATGAGGGGGCCCATCTGCTCTACGCGCTGAAATTGGGTGTGTTTCAGCGGGTGGCTTTTACCGGGCTGGGGGTTCAGATTGTGTCATACCGGGAACAGATGAGCGACGTGCAGACCGCAGTTTTCTGTATGCTGGGAGCGGCGGCGGCTTTGCTGGCTGGATGGATTCTGGTCTTTGTGATGCCGCGGATTTTAAGGAGCGGTTCGCTCTTTTTCCGGGCGGTGGCATTTTATACTACCGTAGTGTTTCTGTTAAATGACCCTGTCTACCTTTCCGTGTTGTATCCTTATGTGGGCGGAGGAGATATGAATGGGATCAAGCTGATGATGCCGGAGGGCGCCGCAAGAATTCTGTTTGGCGTCATCCTTGGGGCGAATCTGGTGATGATTGTGAAATATGTGTATCCGGCATATCGGGACAGGTATGTGAATCAGTGACAAGTTTTATATCTTATCTGTTGATACGGTCTTAACATACGGCTTCCACGGCCACGCTGCCACCCCGTACCACAGTGAGACGGTTGACATAAAATTTTTCCAGCAGGGTCAGCAGCTGGTTGTTCTGTTCTCCGGTCTGGACACTCTCAATCAATACCGTGCCGGGGCTGTAATCCAGGATGGTGTAATGGAAGATCCGTGACATGCGGAAAAGTTCGGTCCGGTCTTGGTCGGAGCAGCTGTTGACGGTGACGAACATGATTTCTTTCATGTGGATGGGCGTGTCCGTGTAATCAATCACTTTGATGACCTCCACGCTCCGGTTCAGCTGCTTTTTGACCTGCTCGAAGGTTTTGTCATCGCTGGTCAGACTGATGGTCATGCGGGAGACGGTTGGGTCTTCGGTGATTCCCACGGTCAGGCTGTCTAAGTTGTAGGATTTGCCGGAGAAGAGGCCGGAGATTTTGGCCAGCACGCCGATATCATTTTCCACGAAAAGGCAGATCCATCGTTTTTTCATATCAGATTTCCTCACTTTCCAGAATCATATCTTCCAATGCATTGCCCGGCGGGACAATGGGCATGACATTGAGTTCCCGTTCTATGATAAATTCAATCAGGGTGGGCCCTTTTGTATTGCAGGCCGCTGCTTTGAATGCAGGGGCGATCTCCTGTTCCTCTGTGACCCGGATACCGGCGGCGCCGTAGCTTTCAGCCAGTTTGATAAAATCCGGTGTGTAGGCAGGGCAGCAGGCGGTTGGGGTGCTGCAGGTGTCTTCACAGCTTTTCCGGTATCGCAGGCAGGTGCTGGAATACCGGCGGTCGAAAAACTGTTCCTGCCACTGCCGGACATTTCCCAGATATCCGTTGTTGAGGACGCAGATGGTGATTGGAAGTTCATAACAGACGGCGGTGGCCAGTTCCTGGATATTCATCTGCATGCCGCCATCCCCGGAAATGACGATGACGTCTGTATCCGGGTTTCCGATTTTGGCCCCGATGGCCGCGGGGAAGCCGTAACCCATGGTGCCAAGGCCGCCGGAGGTCAGCAGCTGCCGTCCGGCATTTAAGTCCAGAAACTGGGTGGCCCACAGCTGGTTCTGGCCTACGTCGGTGGCAATGACGGCGCGTGGGAAGGCGCGGTTGATGGCATGGAGGATGCGTTCCGGAGTTAAGCCGTTTCCGCCCATGGTCAGGGGATGGGACTGATTCCATTCCCGGATCTGAGCCAGCCAGCCGCCGGTCTCTAAGGGGACCGCTTTTTCCAGAAGCGCGCAGACTGCCTTTTTGGCATCCGCCACGATAGGGATATCCACGGCAATATTTCTGGAAATGGAGGCCGGATCAATGTCCACGTGGATGATAGCGGCCTGGGAGGCAAACTGCCCGATTTTTCCCGTGATGCGGTCATTGAACCGGGTTCCGATGGAAAAGAGGACGTCGCACTGGCTGATGGCCGTGTTGGCGGCGAAGCTGCCGTGAATGCCGATGTTGCCCACATACAGTTCATGGGTGGTGGGAATGGCCCCCTTTCCCATGATTGTGGTAATGACGGGAACGCCGGTCCGCTCCGCCAGCTTTTGCATCTGTGCCTGGGCGCGGCTGATATTTACGCCGCCGCCGATAAGAAAGAGAGGCCGTTTTGCCTGATTTAACGTGTCCAGGGCTTTTTTAATCTGACCCATGTGAACGGAGGTGCTGGGCTTGTAGCCTCTGATCTCGACCTGGGCCGGATAATCTTCACTGCCCGGGGCTTTCTGGATATCTTTCGGGAAATCGACAACCACGACGCCCGGTTTTCCTGTTTGGGCTATGATAAATGCTTTTTTGATGATGGAACCCAAGTCTTCCCGCCGGTGTACTGTCACCGCGTATTTGCAGATGCTTCTGGTGATTCCTACGATATCGACCTCCTGAAAGGCATCATTTCCAATCAACCCGGTGGGAACCTGGCCGGTGATACAGACCAGCGGGACGCTGTCGTAATTGGCGGTGGCGATTCCTGTCACCAGGTTGGTTGCTCCCGGGCCGCTGGTGACCAGACAGACCCCGGTTTTCCCGGTGGAGCGGGCGTAGCCGTCGGCGGCGTGGATCAGCCCCTGTTCGTGGCGTGGGAGAATGACCTGAATGTCAGTTTCTCCATAAAGGGCGTCAAACAAATCAATGGCCTGCCCGCCCGGATAGGCAAATAAGGTGTCCACCTGTTCTGCTTTCAATGCTTTCACAAATAATTCTGCTCCTGTTATCATCGCAATACCCCTCCTTAAATGCAAGTAATTACTTGCATAAATTGTAGATAAAATGGCACTGACAATTCAGTACCATTTACTCCCTGTGGGAAATGCCGCCGACAAAAACGGCGACGCTGTTTTTAATAAATTCCTGCTGTGACACGGCGGTTAAGTTCCGGTCAAAAGACGCCTTCAAAAAGGTATAGCCGAAGGTAGCTGAGAAGATGGTCATAGCCAGACTTTCAAAATCGCGGTGATCCAGCTTCCCCATCTCCTCCATGGTCTCAAAATAAGATACCAGGGAGGACAGAAATGCCTGGGGGATCTTCATGATCATCGGGGCAGTCTCCTCGTAGAGCTGGGGCGCCCGAAGCCCGATGGACAGATTGACAAAATCAGGCGTGATCCGGTCCATATAAGCGCTCATAAACATCTCTAAATCCGGCTCAAGCTCCCACCGGACATTCTGAAAGATCTCCGGCGTGACATTGGCCCGCCATTTTTCCTGGGCAATCCCCTTCAGCACAATATCCTTTTTATTTTGAAATTTGCGAAATAAAGTACATTCGTTGACATCGGCCAAGCGGGCGATATCCTTTGTAGTCGTTGCAACATACCCCTTGTCCCGGATCAGGGTCATGGCTGCATCAATAATTTTCTGACTGGTTTCGTCCAAACCGCCACCTCCATGCAAGTGCTTGCTATCATTCTATAAGGTTTTGGGACGGTTGTCAACCGAAATGTGACTCTGATACCAGCGGCAGCCGGATCATAAAGACACTTCCTTCCCCGGGCGTCGATGTCACGCTGATTTTTCCACTATGCTCGGATATGATGGCCTGGGTGATGGACAGCCCTAAGCCCTGGCCACCCTGATCCGGACGGGTCGTATAGAACCGGTCGAACACTTTGGAAAGCGCCGCTTCCGGGATGCCGCTGCCGGTGTCGGCCACGCGGATGACGGCAAAGCCGTGGTCCCTCTCCAGAGAGAGCATGATCTTTCCGTCGGGCGGTGTAAATTCACTTGCGTTAAAGACCAGGTTTTCCAGCGCCCGCGTCAGTTTCCGGTTGTCTGCCATTACGATACAAGGCAGAGGCGTCAGTTCACATAGAAAGTCCGGGCCGGTCAGTTCCACCACCGGCTGGTTGCTGTGGTAAAATCCGGACAGGAATTCATTTAAGGAAACCGGCTCCATGTGGGGCAGTGTGCCGGCCTCGCCCGCAAATTCCTGGAGGGACTTCAGCCGGTCCGCCAGAATGTCACATTTATCCTCGATCCCCTGCATTTTTTCCCGCGTGTCCGTGTCCAGCATAATGTCATTCAGGCGGATGATCTGCGCCATATTGGACAGGGCGGTGAGAGGGGATTTCATGTCATGTCCAAGCTCTGCCATGAGCTGGCCGCGTTCTTCCAGGAGTTTTGTCAAATGACGGGTCTTTTCCTCCACTTCTTCCTGTAAGTGTTCGGTTAAGCGGAGATTTTCCGCTGCCATCCTGCGGCTGCGGGATACCATCAGCACGGCAAAGGAAAGCGCCATACAGAAAGCCCCATATTCCTCCGGCCAGCCGCCAATCACCGGCTCAAACCGTCCCACCGAAAATGATCCGTAGAGCAGACACACACCGTTTGCCGTGACAGCCATCAGCGCCGGACGTGCCTGGGGTTTTTCCGCTGCACAGCCGCAGACGGCTGAAAAAATCAGAAACAGGGATGCCATTATCTGATAGCCGGAGATGAGCGGGCCATACCACAGCATAAAGGTTGGAAAGGAAGGAAGCACCAAAAGCGGTACCAGAACCCCAACGCCGCACATGCCCAGGGAGAGGGTGGCAGCAGTCCCCTGTATCCGTTTCCAGTGCTCCGGCACGAATAGATAGAGGGAAATACGCACTGCGCAGTAAATACCGCAGAGCGCCGCCGCATCCTCCAGCGCGTACAGTGGACTCACGAAAGGGACACCCCATAAACGGAAAAACGGATAGCACACCCGCAGGGAGAAGGTCAGACACAGCAGCCCGAACCAGAATGCCACAGGATCGCGCTGTTCTTTCTGTCCGAATTGGAACGAGGCGGAGGTACGCTGTTCTTTCCGCCCGAACCACAAAACCATGCAGAACAGGGACAGCGCCAGAGTGCTGAAGCAGAATACCCCATAGAAAATCATGCGGGAGGCCGCTATATGGGTCACACGGTCCACGCTTCCGATTGCGGGAGGAAACCACAGGCCGCCGTAATAATGGGAGTAATTCGCCGTTTGGATGATCAACTCTGCCCCGCCGTCCACGGGAAAGGAATATACCGTGTCCCGAATCAGCGGCCGATAGTCCTTAGGGTCCACTTCCCCCGGTCCCCCCAAGTCCTTGCCGTCCACGAAGATGCGGGCGGCGCAGAGCGGTTCCTGAAGGTATAAGGCCGCCATTCCATTCCCTTGTAAATGCAGCCGGTAAGTGGCTGTGCCATAGGGACTGCCGTCCGGATGAAATAAGGACAGGTTCGGATATTCCCCGGACCACACAGTATAACAGGGCGCTGGTATTCCCTCTGAAAAGTCGGCAGGCATCAGCAGACGGCCGGGATAAAACTCCCATCCGTCCACTAGGAACTGGGCGCCGTGAACAGGGATAACAGCCACATGTTCTTGCGGAACTACCGCTTTCATTGTATACTTATTATCAATGTGATATAACAGTGTGAGCCCGGAAAGAGCTGCGAAAACGGCGCATAAAATCAAGATAACGGCGTTGGCGGCTGTTTTAGGTAATTTTATTTTTATCATTCTGTCACCTCATAAGAAAGGGGGTAAGCTTTGTGAAAGCGTATATCAGGGGGATAGCGGCTGCGCTCATGGCAGCAATCCTTCTTTCATTATGCATGACTCCCAGAGTTTTTGCAACGGAAGAACTGCGTGGAAGCAGGAATGATGCCTTGGAAGCGGTGGAGTCTTCTCCCATGTCCGCGGAGCCGGTTATAGGTACTCCTTTTAATGCTGTGGAAAAGGAGTTGCCGGAGCAAGAATTTCCGGAACCTGATCTGGCATCCACGGAAGAGGAACTGCTGGCGTGGCTGGAGGCGCACAAAAATAGGGAAGGTACACTGAAGCTTACGGCGGACATTTACTTTGACGATCTGGAATATCAGTACGGTTTTGCTAAAAATGTTACCATAGACACGGGAGAGTTTTCTATTATTGCCACCGGCCAGGTATATTTATGGTGTCCCGGGCTGACCATTCGTGGCCAGGGCGGGGAAAACGGCGTTTTGCGGGCGGCCGAGGGCAGCGCTCTGTCCATTGGTTACATAACCGTCCAGGCGGAAGCGGGAGTTGCCGCCTTTCAGGAGGAGGGGGCCGGACTGGCTGTAACGCAGTGCAAACTGGCCGAAAATGCCGTCCATTATGCAGATACCCCTTATGTGTGGGAATGGAAGCCTATGCTGGCTGTCGTGAAACAGGGGCAGACGGCCGCCGATGTCCTTCCGGAGACGGCGGAAGCTTATGATGTCAACCGGATGGGACAATTAAACAAAGAGAAGGTACCCGTGATCTGGGAACTGCCGGGACACGAGGATTCCCAGGAACAGAGGCTCCGTTTCAAGGCAGTGGGAAACGCTCCTGGCTTTGCTTATGACATCGCACCGGTGTGTACGGTAGCTTATGATGATTATCCCCTCACGTTTCTGGAGGTAAACGCGAAAAAAAGAGAGGGGGGACGGGGGGAATCTTACATGTTTAACGGCTCCTTCTCCAAACCGGTGGACCGTCTGCCCATAATCATTCATCAGGAATATTCCTTCGACGGGGACAATTGGCTGCTTGATGAGGAAAGTGAGATTAGAAATCCGGACTCTGTCTTTGTCATTTCTTTTTCCGCGGGGGCTTGGGATGTGGAAAGTTTTCCCAATATTGATATCCGGCTGAGCTGGAATGACGGTGGAACCCTGTATTACTCCAATGTGCTGCGCTTTGCAAGGGACAACCTTGAAGAAAGCGAGGATCGGGGCGGTGACCGGGGAGGTGGTACGGACATTGTCAATCCGCCGGAGCCGCCAGAACCAGATCCGAAACCGGAACCAGACCTGAAACCGGAACCAGATCTGAAGCCAGAACCAGACCTGGAACCAGACCTGAAACCGGAACCTGATCCGAAGCCAGAACCAGATCCGAGGCCGGAACCATCGGAGCCGGGAACAGCATTGCCCCCGGCCGCAACATCCCCTGCTCCTGGCCGGCCGGATCACAACGGTACGGATCATGAAGCGGGGCCGTCAATCAGTTCTTCTGACGGCGGACCGGGGCAGCCGCTTTCTGACCAGGAACCGGTGTCTGGTACGATATCAGAATCTTTCTTCCACCCGGAGTCAGAACCGGTTTTGTCCGAAGAGACTGCCGCTTTCTCCACCGGTGAACTGACGGCTTCCAAGCCGGTTCCGGCGGAAAGCCGGGGACTTCATCCAGCCTCGGAAGAGGGAATACCCGACGAGACGTTTCCGGTTTGGCAGGCAAAAGCCCCGGCAGTGACTGACCGCGTGACCATGCCGCCCACATCCGAGGAAAGCGGGGAAGTTTCGGCAGAACCGAAAACCGCCCCACGTGGACCGGGTGCCCTGCCTGTCGCGGCGGGCCTTGCGGCAATCACGGTATCTTTCGGTGGGGCCGCTCTCTATCTGAATCTCAAAGGCTACCCGGGGATATCCCGTAATTCATGTCCTCCGGGCAGACGTGTTTTGTGCGGAGATGTATGGAAAAAGCTATTGGAGAAGCTGCGAAACAAGACCAGGCATTAAACCAAAAAACATCGGCTGCCACCTCCCAGTGCCAGCCGATGTTTTTGTGCAGGAAAAGCAGTCACTATTTACGGCACGAATAGATATCCCTTGCGCCGGACGGTCTGGATATAGTCATGATCGGGGCAGAGTTCTAAAAGTTTTTGACGGATGCGGACAATGATAACCTGGAGGGATTTAATCCCCTTGTTGAGGGGCGATTTCCAGATTTGATTGTAAATCTGCTCATAGGAGAACACCTCTTTCGGATGCCTGGCAAGAAAATACAGCACATCAAATTCAAAAGTGGAAAAATCGACGGATCGTTCCCCGTAACTCACGACGCGGCTGCCGGGGTCAATGCGGAGGGAGCCGTATTGAAGCGGCCTCGGTGGAATGGCATTCTGCCCGGCCCGAATGCGTGCCCGCACCCGAAGTTCCAGTTCCTGTAAGCTGTACGGCTTGCACACATAATCGTCACCACCGATGGAAAGCCCCTTTACCCGGCTCTGTTCCTCCGTATACCCGGAGAGGAACACAATCGGCAGTCCGGTCTTTTCCCGGACACGGGCGCACAGATCAAACCCGTTTCCGTCCGGGAGGTCAATGTCCAGAATCACGCAGTCCAGTGCGGCGGAGTTTATGATTTCCTCCGCGGCCCCGGCTGTTTCCACGCAGATCGTCTCATACCCCAGCGTTTGAAAATATTCCTCGTTATCTTTCAACACATGTTTGTCGTCATCTACGATCAATACCTTACTCATATTGGTTCTCTCCTGTTTATTTCATCTTCCATCTGTCTTTCTTTTGTATAGTATAGCATAAAATTTCCGCCATTTTTCTTTCGAAAGCTAACGGCAGGTAACATTTTTGCTGAGACCTCATTTTTTAGCCAGGTTCGATTATAATGATTTCATCAAGTGTTCCAGCTGTTATCGCACGGAAAAGAAAAGACAACTGCTGGCTGTGGAATACCTCATGCCGCTGGCCAGCGCAAAGGAGGAAAATGTTATGTTTGACAAAATGGTACGCGGTATCATCAAAACAGGAAAGGAGCACGGGTGGCTGAAGCCCTTCGCCCTGATTGCTTTGGTCCTGCTGTTTGGTGGAACCGCCCTGGCGAAGCGGCCGGTGAGCTGGTCCTGCCGGATTCGGAAGAGCGGAGGACCAATTATGGAAGCATTTGCCAAATGGCGGAGTGGTTTCCTGCAAGGTCAGGCAGAGCGCCGAAGTACGCCGTTGCCGGAGCCGGGAACATTCCGGTCATCGCATCGTCCCACGGCCCGGGCGGCAGCAGTGGCGCTGTCCGTCTGTATGGTGTTTACGTTTATGCCATCAATGGCTTTCGCTACGGAAGCGGACACCGGCTTATGTGAACACCACCAGGCACATACCGCCGAATGTGGGTATCAAGAGGCCAAGCCGGGCCATCCATGCGGGCATGAACATACGGCAGACTGCTGCACGGACGAATTGATTTGCGGTTACATTGAGGCAGGGAATATGACGGCGACTAACTACGATGCGGATCATGTTCATACCACGGACTGTTACGAACTGGACTGCCCTCATGAGCAGGGGGAGCATGATGAAAGCTGTGGGTACACAGAGGCCGTGGAGGGCCAGCCCTGCAAATATGTCTGCGCCGAATGTGACAAACCGATGAATGACGGCGGTACTGGAAATACCACCAATGGGAACTTCACGGGCGGGAACAATCTTCCTGTGCTGGAGGAAACCAAGCCGGAACTCGTGCAGCCTGACACTATAGAAGATATGATCGTTACGTCCTTTGACGAATTGGACGAAGCAGTGAAAAACCAAACGGTCAAGGCCGGGACGAAACTGGAAAGTCTGACCCTGCCCGCCACGCTGGGCGCGTCCGGCTACTCTGTGGCTGACGGCATCGAATCCGCCGCGGAGGCGATCACCATAACCGGCGTGACGTGGGAGCCAACTGGCGAAAACGACACCCCCGCCACCTACGAGGAAGGGCGGGAAACGCCTTGCAGTTATTATTTCCAGCCGGTTCTGCCGGAGGGGTACACGCTGGCCGGGGACACGGTCCTGCCCGAAATTGAAGTGCGGTATGGGTGGGGAACCCGCGCCGGGACAGACCCGAACGATACCAATGGAGACGGCTATCACGACGGCGACGTGGCGGCAATTAACGCCATGATTGCGAATAATGGGCTGTCCGCCACGAAAGACGAACCGACGAGCTGGAATTTTGCGGGCTGGAACGATGCAAACCCGAAGAGAATCACTTCCATAAACGTAAGTTCTAAAAATCTAACGGGTATTCTGGATGTATCGAGGTTGACAAACCTGGTTCAGCTGCTATGTCGTAATAATGACCTGACTGGGCTGACTGGACTGGGAGACCTGGCAGAGTTGATCAAACTGGACTGCGGATTAAATAAACTGCCAGAACTGCCGGAGCTGGGCAGTCTGACAAAGCTGACCTCTTTGAATTGCGAGACGAACAAGCTGACGGAACTGCCGGGGCTGGACAGCTTGACAAAGCTGACCTCTCTGAGCTGCAGAATCAACCAACTGCCAGAGCTGCCGGGGCTGGGTAACTTGACAAACCTGACAGCTCTGTACTGTGATAACAACAAGCTGACGACGCTGACGGGGTTAGGCAACCTGACAAAGCTGACCTCTCTGCACTGCAATCACAACGGGCTGCCGGAGCTGCCAGGGCTGGGAAATCTGACAGACCTGACCTCTCTGTATTGCAACAATAACAAGCTGACGACGCTGTCGGGGTTAGGCAACCTGACAAAGCTGACTTCTCTGAACTGCAGATTCAACCAACTGCCAGAGCTGCCGGGGCTGGACAGCCTGACAAAGCTGACCTCTCTGGACTGTTACAATAACAAACTGACGACGTTGGATGTATCCACTCTGACAGAGCTTAAAACTCTGGACTGCGGGAGTAACGAGCTGACGGAACTGGATGTGTCCAGCTTGACAAATATGACTTCTCTGAAATGCTCCGATAATCCACTTGCTTTGTTTAAGTTGTCGGACACTTTAGAACTTACAGTGAGTAGCGCAGAGGGCGGAACGACGAAGCTGAACAGTTATACTCACAACACAAAGTCCATCATTTTGGAAGCTGCTCTCAACAACGGCTATACCTTTAAGGAGTGGGCCGCCAGCGGTACAACCCTTGGAGATGCCACTAAAAACCCGGTGGCGTTCACACTGGACGGCAAAATCACTATTGCGCCGATATTTGAAAATCAGGCAATGTTAGACGCCCAGGCGGTTGCGGCGGCCAAGACAGCTATTGCGGGCGGCAGCTACACCTTGGCCCAGGCCGACGCTGGAACGGAGGACGCCCTAAAGACAGCCCTTGCCCAGCAGATCAACGCCTTGTCCGGCATGAGTGCCACCGGTATTTCCGTGACGGCAGACAAGATTACGATCAGCAGCTTCACCGCAGCCACCGCAGGAAACGCGGACGACCCGGACGGCACCAATGGCGGATTTTCCTTCACCGTGACACTTTCCAAGGGAGCGGCCTCCGGCACCACTGATAGCAAGACCGGCACCATCACCGCCGCGGGCTTTTCCGGTCAGACTAACGTCCAGGCAGTCGCGGCGGCCAAGTCCGCCATTGAGAGCGGCGCCTACACCGTGGCCCAGGCCGACGCTGGAACGGAGGACACCCTAAAAACGGCCCTTGCCCAGCAGATCAACGCCCTGTCCGGCATGAGTGCCACCGGTATTTCCGTGACGGCAGACAAGATTACTATCAGCAGCTTCACCGCCGCCATCGCAGGAAACGCGGACGACCCGGACGGCACCAATGGCGGATTTTCCTTCACCGTGACACTTTCCAAGGGAGCGGCCTCCGGCACCACTGATAGCAAGACCGGCACCATCACCGCCGCGGGCTTTTCCGGCCAGACTAACGTCCAGGCAGTCGCGGCGGCCAAGTCCGCCATTGAGGGCGGCATCTACACCGTGGCCCAGGCCGACGCTGGGACGGAGGACGCCCTCAAGACAGCCCTTGCCCAGCAGCTCAACGCCTTGTCCGGCATGAGTGCCACCGGTATTTCTGTGACGGCAGACAAGATTACTATCAGCAGCTTCACCGCAGCCACCGCAGGAAACGCGGACGACCCGGACGGCACCAACGGCAACTTTTCTTTCACTGTGGAACTCTCCAAAGGAGCTGCCAGTGACACCACCGGCAGCAGAGATGGCGTCATCACTGCCACCGCTTACACCGGCCAGACTAACGTCCAGGCGGTCGCGGCGGCCAAGTCCGCCATTGAGAGCGGCGCATACACCGTGGTCCAGGCCGACGCAGGGACACAGGACGAACTAAAGGCGGCCCTGGCCCAGCAGATCAACAATCTGCCTGGCATGAGCGGCACCGGCATTATGGTAGCGGCGGGCAGCATCACAATCAGCAGATTCATCGGGGCCACCGCCGGGGATGTGGGAAATGCGGATGGTGTCAACGGAAGCTTTACATTTTTTGTAACACTCTCAAAAGGAGAGACCAGTAGTGCCACTGCCAGCAAGGAAGGCATCATCACCGCAATCCGTTACATCAGTTCGGATGCCACCCTTTCCAGTTTGTCGCTGGGCGGCGTGGCCATGAACCCGGCCTTTCAACCGGCCACAACCGATTACACTGCATCGGTGGGGTATGAGATTTCCAGCGTTATCATCACCGCCACGGCGGCGGATAGAGGATCTACGGTTTCCGGGGACACAGGAGAGAAGCCGCTGGCTGTGGGCAGCAATACCTTTACAGTTACGGTCACTGCCATGGATGATTCTAAGCTGGCCTATACTATCACGATTACGCGGACGGCAGATTCGGGTGGAAGCAGTTCCACTGGCGGCAACGATCATTCCGGCTCTTCCGGAGGAGACAGCGGTTCCGGCGTGACTACGCAGACCCAGGCCCCTCCGCAAATTCCAGCGACAGGGACAACGGAACCTTTGACGCCGGACCAGAACGGCGGCGTAACCGTGCAGGGGGATGTGATATCCGCCGCCCTATCCGCTGCAAAGCAGAACGCCCAGCGTAATGGCAGTACGGGAAGCGGTATTGCCGTTTCCGTCCCGGTAAATACTACCGCCGGGCAGTCGGTCCTTAACGTCACCATTCCGGCGCCTACGCTGGATATGCTGGTGGGAGAACAAGTCACCCGGTTTGACTTGACGACAGACGACATGGTTTCATACAGTTTTACCCAGGATACCTTAAAACAGCTCGATATCAATTCGGAGGGCAGCCATATTGTTCTCCGGGCGGAGAAGCAGCTGGAACTTACCGGGGCGGCCCAGGACGCGGTGGGCATCCGCCCGGTGTACGACGTCGCCATGATCTATCTGGAAAGCGGGGTGGAAGTACCCGCCGCCACCTTGAGTGGCAAGACCATCACGGTCAAACTTCCCTACTCTCCGAACGAGGGGGAAGAAACCGGGAACCTGTATGCCGTTTATGTGGACGATGCCGGAACGGTTCACTGGCTGACAAAATCCACCTACGATCCAGACCAAAAGGCGGTGATTTTCGAGGCGGAGCATTTCAGCATATACGGTGTGGGCTGTAAGCCTGCTCCGGCCTTTGCTGATATCACAAGTCATTGGGCAAAGGACGATATTGACTTTGCGGTGAGCCGGGGCCTGCTATCCGGTACCGGTCAAACCACCTTTAGTCCGGATACCTCCATTACACGCGGAACGTTCGTGACGGCTCTTGGCAGGCTGGCAGGAATTGATCCCGCCGCCTTCCCTTCCTCCGGCCGGTTTACCGATGTTGCGGCCAACGCTGACTACGCTCCTTTTGTGGAATGGGCGGTTTCCAATGGCATCATAAACGGTACCGGGGAAAATACCTTTAGCCCCGACGCGGCAGTCACCCGGCAGCAGATGGCGTCAATCATATATCTATATGCCAAAAAACTGTCCTATAAACTTCCGGTGGTCCGTGAAGCGGAAAATTACACAGACGCAGACCAGATTGCCGGCGGTTCAACGGATGCGGTAACAGCCATGCAGCAGGCAGGTATCATGAACGGCAAAGGGGAACACCGTTTCAAACCCAGGGACAATGCCACCCGTGCCGAGACCGCCGCGATCCTGCGCCGGTTTGTGGAGATCGTCCTGGACCCCGCCACCGCCCAGGGCTGGACGCAAAACGCCACCGGCCGCTGGCAGTATTACCAGGGAGGCAAACCCGTCACCGGCTGGAAGCAGATTGGCGGCAAATGGTATTACTTTTATGTGGACGGAACGATGGCAGCCGATACCAAGATCGACGGCTATGAGATCGGACCGGACGGGGCAAGGAAAGAATCATAAAATATTTTGTTTTGAGAAATAAGTTAGGCAGCATGTGCAGTTCTGTTTGCGCACATGCTGCCTTTTGCACTCATAAAATGATTGCAGAATCAAGCAGCCTGTGATACACTGATAACAATCGAAGCAGAATTTTCTCTGCAGAAATTCTATGGCGAGTGCCGTGGCGGACCGTTTCGGTCAAATTTTCATCATTATAACCTGAGTAAATATAAGAAAGCGATGTGATATCTATGGGAAACGTATAAATTTATCTTGATACGGACAGAAGACAAGTTTATAATAAAAGGAGAGATACATGACGGAAAAAAGAATGATGAAACCATTAAAGGACTTGGATTTGATGGACCGCTTTTTATTTGCGGAAGCGATGGAAGATCCGGTAATCTGCAAAAATGTTCTGGAGATTATTCTGGGGACGGAAATCAAGGTGCTGGAAGCGCCACAAGCGGAAAAGGAAGTGCGGACTTCTCCGATGCTCCGGTCGATTCGTATTGATGTATACGCGGTGGATGAAGAGGCAAGCATATACAATGTGGAATCTCAGAAAACCAACACGGGTAATCTTCCGAAACGGAGCCGGTATTATCAGGCTCTGCTGGACAGTTCTTTACTGGAGCCGGGAGTGATCGATTTTAATCTGCTGAATGACTGCTACATGATTATGGTATCACCCTTTGATTTGTTTGGCAGGGGCCTTTACCGTTATACTTTTTATGAACAGTGTGAGGAGGTACCGGGATTAAGGCTTGATGACGGGGCGACGCGGATATTTTTGAATACCCGGGGAAGCTGTGGCGACGGGGTGGACGCTGAGTTAGTGGAGCTGCTCCGTTATATAGAAAAATCAGATACCCTGACAGAACAAGCCGGCAAGAGCCGGCGAATCAGGGAAATCCATGAGCATGTCCTCGAAATTAAGTCCAGCGAAGAGATTGGAGTGAAGTATATGCAGGCATGGGAAGAAAAAGTGATGTTAAAAGAGGAAGGCCGATTAGAAGGAAAAGCAGAAGGAAGAGCAGAAGGAAGAGCAGAAGGAAGAGCGGAAGAAGAAGCACGTTACAGCCGTCTGATTCTGAAACTTGCAGAGACAGGGAAGTCAGATTTAATTGTTAAGGCGGCTTCGGATTCAAAACTGCTGAAAGAATTGTATCAGGAATATGAGATTTGAATATGTGATTTAGATCATGGATACCATAAAGGCAGCATGGGCGGATGGAGTTGCGCACATGCTGCCTTTTGTGTTAGAATAGTACTTTCCGAATTTTGAGACCAGGAGGTAAGAGGATGAATCGTATGGAAAAAATCTGGGTCTGTGGCGCGAATGGGCGCGTGGGGCGGAAGATGAGCAGGGAACTGAAGAAAACGGGGGCGGAGATTCTGCTGACGGATGTGGATTCGGTGGACGTGACGAATTTAAACGACGTGATGGATTACGCCGGGATCAACAGGCCCCATTATATTATTAACTGTGCGGGAATGACGGACGTGGCGGCCTGCGAGGAACAGGTGGAGCTGGCTTATAAAGTGAATGCGTTAGGAGCCAGGAACTTGAGTGTGGCGGCCAGGAAAATGAAGGCACGGCTGGTGCAGCTGTCTACGGACGATGTGTTTGGCGGCAGCGGTGAGACGCCGTATACAGAGTTTGACACGCCGAATCCCCAGAGCGTTTATGGAAAATCGAAGCTGGCCGGGGAGAATTTTGTCAGGGAATTCTGCAATCGGCATATTATTGTGAGAAGTTCGTGGATCTTCGGTGACGGGAACAGTTACATGCAGAAGATTCTGGCTATGGCTAAAGAGGGCCGGGAGATCCGGGCCGCTAAGGACCAGGTAGCGTCGCCCACGGGAGCGGTGGAACTGGCGGACAAGATGATCGAGCTGATGGAACATGCGGCTGACGGACTGTACCATGTGACAGGCCAGGGGAGCTGCAGCCGGTATGAATTTGCCAAAGAGGTGGTCCGGCTGTCCGGGTATGACGGGAAGGTGGTTCCGGTAGATGCCGGTGAAGATCAGCTGACATTGATGCGGCCAACTTACTCCGTTCTGGACAACTTCATGCTTCGAATCTCCGATATGGAACAGCTTCCTGCCTGGAACGAGATGCTGGAACGCTATATGGCGGATCGGAAACAGGCATAAAGCTGAGGCTGCGGCATCACAGGGCAGCAGCCATAGGCAGACATTCTGGCTGCAGTGCCAGCGACAGCATAGATACGGTATCAGGAAATACCGTTTGACGACAAGACGAAATACAACGTAGAAGGGAAGTTATATATGAATCATACAAAGAAGAAATTAGGACTGACAACGGCGATCTTTATCGCCCTGCTGGCCGGAGCTGTGACAGGGATTCTCCTGCATTATGTGGTGCCGGCCGGCTTTGTGAGAGATGACGTGGTGATCGGAGGCATTTTCTATGTGGTCGGCAATGGGTTTGTCCGGCTGATGCAGATGCTGGTGGTGCCGCTGGTGTTCTGCTCCCTGGTCTGCGGCAGCATGGCCATGGGAGACACGAAAAAGCTGGGGAAAATTGGAGTGAAGACGCTTGGATTTTATCTGGTAACCACAGCCCTGGCCATCTCGGCGGCTATCCTGGTGGCAAAGCTGATTAATCCGGGCATAGGGCTTGACATGTCTTCCATCGAGGCAGCGGATATCGCCATCGCGGAGAAGACCAGTCTGGCGGATACGATCCTTAACATCATTCCCACCAACCCCTTATCCGCTTTAGCCAACGGGGAAATGCTTCCGATCATTTTATTTGCACTGATTGTGGGAATTCTGCTGGCGAAGATGGGGGAGAGCGTGGAGACGGTCGGGAACTTCTTCAGCCAGTTTAACGATATTATGATGCAGATGACCGGTCTTGTGATGAAGCTGGCGCCTTACGGCGTGTTCTGCCTGATCGCCAAGACCTTTTCCGGAATCGGCTTTGACGCGTTTGTGCCGCTGCTTAAATACATGGCGGCGGTGCTGCTGGCTCTGGCAGTCCAGTGCCTGGTGGTGTATATGTCCATGCTGAAAGGCTTCACAGGTCTAAGCCCGGTCGTATTTTTGAAAAAATTCCTGCCAGTCATGGGATTCGCGTTTTCCACGGCGACCTCCAATGCCACGATTCCGCTTTCGGTGGATACGCTGCACCAAAAAATGGGCGTGTCCAAGCGAATCTCCTCCTTCACAATCCCGCTTGGAGCCACCATCAACATGGATGGAACGGCCATCATGCAGGGCGTGGCCGTGGTATTCGCGGCCCAGGCTTTCGGGATCACGCTGACGGGAGCCGACTATATGACCGTGATCCTGACCGCCACACTGGCTTCCATCGGAACCGCCGGCGTGCCGGGTGTCGGTCTTATCACACTGTCCATGGTATTTGCATCGGTAGGTCTCCCGGTGGAGGCCATCGCGCTGATCATGGGCATCGACCGCATCCTGGACATGTGCCGGACCGCGGTCAATATCACCGGAGATGCCGTGTGCACCACCATTGTGGCCTGCCAGGACGGGGCGGTGAAGAAAGAGGTATTCTTAGACCCGAAGGCAGGAGCGCTGGCGGCAGAGTAGGAAATGGCTCAGGCCCCGATGCTGGAGGTATTCCGCCATTTGGTAGGCGTCATGTGTTTCTGTTTTTTAAAACAGCGGCTGAAATAGTTCAAATCACTGAACCCAACATAGAAGGCGATGTTCTGAATGGACATCCCGGAAAATGTCAGAAGCTCGGATGCTTTATCGATCCGGGCTTTTGTGATGTAATGGGAGATGGATTCCCCCATCTCCTCATTAAACTGCCGGGACAGGTAGGAGGAGCTGACCTTGATTCCACCTGCAATCTTAGACAGGGTCAGCTGGTCCGCCAGGTGGAGCCGGATGTAGGTGACTGCCTTTTGAATCAGCGGCGAGTGATCATCCAAACGCAGCTTCTGCACATAGCGGCAGTAGGCGCTGATCATCTGGAACCGGAATTCCTGTAATTCCTTCAAGCTGTTGGAGTTCTCAATCAGCATGGCGAAGTTGGCGGAAATGATATCCAGATAAACCGGATGAATTCCCGCCTGTTCCACGGCTTTTCTAAGCATCGTGTTCAGAGAAAAACTCAGGTTTTTAAACGTACGCACCGGGTCTTCGGTCCGGACGATAGACTGGCTGTACGCGGAAAACTGCTGGTAATATTTTAACGCCAGGTCCTGATTGCCCTGGGCCGCTTCCTGGAGCATCAGCTTTTCATAGCGGTACCGCTGTTCCAGCAGTTCCATGGCCGCTTCCTCCACGCCCTCCGGCGATAAGTTTGAGATCTCCCGGTTGTGGCTCTCCTGGGGCTGATAATGGCGGTAGGCCACATCCAGCGTGTATCCGGTCACTGCTTTCAGCGCGGTGCGCGTGGCGTCCAGCATCCGGGAGTTTGTAATCACCGGCAGAGTCAGACAGTACTGCCGAAATGGCACCAGCAGGGAAAGATTTTTTCCGTTGGCCTGCAGCGTCCGCTCACAGAAATCGTCATCCGGCTGATGGGTCAGATAAGGCCCGGCCATAAAGACCTTGCTCCGCCCTTCATACAAAAACAAATTGAAATGGAAATTCAAAAAATCGGTGATGTGATACAGCACCTGCGGTTCAAAGGAATTGACAATAGATTCCGTGATAAAGAACGGCACGGAGGTTTTCAAAAAGTCCGGCAGGTAAGTCCCCAGACATGTCTCGATTTCCCGCAGCCGGTTGGGGCAGATGCTGACAGGAACGGATAACAGCGTTTCGATAAACTGCCCGGATAGATTCGCTTTCTCTCTCTCCTCCATCCCAGGTTCCTCCTTTTCAAAGACTATACAATATGCACAAATACAAGATTAAAAAATATAAAATAGTGACAATTAAATAAAACAATATTTTACTAATTAGTATTATATATTCCTAACGCTCAAAATGCAAGTGTGTTAGAATAAGGCTGAAAACGAAGCCGGCGCTTACTTTTAACCATTTATCCAAGAGAGAGGACAGGAACATGAACCAGGGAACAGCAAAGCAGTATAATGATGCCAAAATGTGGCAGATCGGATTTTTTTCACTGAACAACTGTGCGACGAATATCGCCATGTTTTTGATGATGCAGTACTCCTATTTCACCCAGAATGTGCTGGGGCTGGCCGCCGCCATCATCGGCATGATCGCAACCGGAACCAGAATTTTTGACGCCATCACGGACCCGCTGGTAGGATTTTTGGTGGACCGGACCAACGGAAGATTTGGCAAATTCCGGCCATACATGCTGATCGGAAATATCATTATCTGGTTCAGCCTGATAGTGATTTTCAACACGCCGGCCCACTGGACCACCGGACAGAAATATGGTATGACCACTGCTTTTTACATCATTTACATTTTGGGATATACCTGCCAGACCGTGGTGACAAAGGCGGGGCAGGCGGTACTGACCAACAATCCGAAGCAGAGACCCATTTTTGCCGGGTTTGACAGCGTGCTGACCCAGATGGCCAGCGCCCTGGTGCCTATGCTCATCACCACCATACTGGCGGAGAAATACTCCGTGGGCCAGTATATCGGTGAAAACGGCAAGAGCCTTGGGATCATCAATCCGGACATGTGGAAAGAAGCGGTGCTGATTCTGGCGCTTATCTCTTTCGTGTTTACGATACTTGCCATCATCGGAATCAGCCAGAAGGACCGGCCGGAATTCTTTGGGCAGGCGGGAAGCCAGCCGAAGGTAAAGTTTCAGGATTACAAGGATATCGTGTTACATAACCGGCCCATCCAGATGCTGATCATCTCGGCGGCAACGGATAAACTGGGCCAGCTGCTGATGAGCGGAACCATGACTTATATTTTTGCCAACATGCTGCTGGATACGAAACTGCAGGGGGTCTTCTCCAGCGTATTGATCGCGCCGCTGGTGGCCATCTCCATCGGAGGGGTGTTCGTCTCCAGAAAATTCGGGCTGAAGCGGACGTTTTTACTGGGGACCTGGGGATCGATGATCACTCTGGCCGTGATGTTTGTGGTGAGACCGGATGATAAGACGCCGGTGGTCTTTCTGGGACTGATGCTGGTGCAGAAATGTCTGGCCAGTATGGGCAACTCCGGCATTATTCCCATGATTGCGGACTGTACGGACTATGAGACCTACCGCAGCGGGCGGTTTGTGCCGGGAATGATGGGAACCATGTTCTCCTTCATCGATAAGATTGTCTCCTCCTTCTCCGCCATGATCCAGGGCTTTGCACTGACGCTCGCCGGCGTGGGAAATGTCATTATCACTCCAAACGAACCGGTGAATGAGACCTTTAATATGGCGATCATGGTCTGTTTCTGCATCGTTCCGATTCTCGGCCATATTGCTACCATTATTGCCATGAAGTGGTATCATTTGGATAAAGCGAAGATGGCGGAGATCCAGGAAGTTCTGGAGGAGCGGAAAATGACGGCGTGACGGATTTGGCGTCATAAGGCGGATAAAAATGATAGATAAGAAAAATAGAAGGGAACCATCAAACATGAAAAAAGCAACTTCAAACGTTCAATATTATAACAATGAAAATGGACCGGTGATCGGAGTGACTGTGAAACCGGTGATCCGGCAGGATGGCTTGTATTTCAAAGATTTGGATGGAGATGGAGCGTTGAGCCCCTATGAAGACTGGAGAAAAACTCCAAATGAGAGGGCAGTGGATTTAGCCGGCCGCCTTTCTGTGGAGGAGAAACTGGGCCTGCTGTTTGTAAATTCCTGGAAAATGGGAATCGGCCAGAAGGACAAGACGAAGGTGGATGAGAGCGGGCTGCTCAATGAGGAGATTGTGGAGCGGGACGAATCCATTTTCAATGTGGAAAAAACGTATGGAACCACCTACACGCTGGAGAATCTGAACATCCGCCATTTCATTCTCCGGGAAAATCCGAAGCCGGAGGAACTGGCGGACTGGATCAATCAGCTGAACCAGGTGGCGGAGGGCAGCAAACACGGCGTGCCGGCGATGGTGGTTTCCAACTCCCGCAATGAGCACGGCGAGGTGGTGTTCGGCATGAACGACGCGGCCGGCGTGTTTGCCGCGTGGCCGGGAACTATGGGGATCGCGGCGGCGGTGAAGGGCAGCGGTCTTGGCCTGATCGACGATTTTGCCTCCTGTATCCGCCAGGAATGGGACGCAGCCGGTTTAAAGAAGGGGTATCTGTACATGGCCGACGTCATGACGGACCCCAGATGGCAGCGCAGCTACGGCACCTTCGGGGAGGACCCGGGGCTGGTGTCGGCGATTATGGAGCGGCTGATTCCCGGTATTCAGGGGAGTGAAAACGGGGTGACGGCTGACGGCGTGGCTATGACGATCAAGCATTTCCCCGGCGGCGGCGCCCGGGAAAATGGGTTCGACCCCCACTATGTGCAGGGCCAATGGAATGTGTACCGGACGGAAAACAGTCTTCAGAAGTATCACATTCCGGCATTCCAGACGGCGGTGGAGAAAAAGGCATCGTCCATGATGCCTTACTATGCAAAACCGGCGGAGGAAAAAAGCCGCCCCCAGTATGACAGAAATGGAAATGCGGTGCCGATGGAGCCGGTGGGATTTGCCTTTAACCAGTTCTTTATCCAGGAACTTTTACGGAAGCAGATGGGCTTTGAAGGGTATGTAAACAGTGACTCCGGCATCACCAACAAGATGGCCTGGGGCGTGGAGGAACTGGATGTGCCGTCCAGGATTGCTCTGGCGGTCAACAACGGCGTGGATATCATCAGCGGGTCTCTGGATGTATTTTCCGCAAGAGAGGCATACGAGCGGGGGGGCAACGGCTATTATACGACCCAGGGGCACCCGGTGCCGGAGGGGTACCGGGCGGACCAGCTGACCTTGTCGGATGAGACGCTGACAAGAGCGGTGGCGCGGACGCTGGAGGAGAAGTTCCGGCTGGGACTCTTTGACAATCCCTACCGCGACCCGGAAACCGCGGGAAAGGTGGTGGCCGAAAAGTCCCATTGGGAACATGCTTACGATGTCCACCGCAAATCCGTGGTGCTGCTGAAAAACCGGAACGGGGTACTGCCGCTGACTGCAAAGAAGCTGGCCGGCAGGAAGGTTTATGCGGAGTGTTTCAGGAGCAAAGAGGAATCGGCTGCCGAGGAGACAAAGGCATTGCAGAAACGGCTGAAAGAGAGGGCAGAGGCAGGGGGATCACCGGCCTTTACCGTGACAGATCAATACGGGGAAGCCGATTACGCCCTATTGTTCCTGACGCCATCCTCCGGTGAGTATTTTAACGCCACAAAAGGGTATCTGGAGCTGGATATCTGCGAGAAGAAGCTTGTCCCCGATGTGGATGAGTCCGGCTGCCCGGCAGAGACATTCCATGAGGAGACCACCCTGCGGGGAGCAGGGAGACTTTCCGGGATTTATGAGTCCGTCCACAGCCACGGCGGCGCGGTCATCTCCAATATCAATTTCACGCTGGCCTGGCAGGTTGGCAATGTGGAACCATACGCGGACGCCCTTCTGGCCGGCTTCGACACCTACATGGACGCCACCCTGGATGTCATCTTTGGTGAGTACAGCCCCACCGGAAAAATGCCGGTCACTCTGCCAAAAGGTGATTCCGTGCTTCAGGTAAATGCCGACGGCATCTGCATTTCCCCCAACGACGTACCGGGCTATGATAAGGACCTCTACATGCCGGAGGAGATGAAAGATGAAAACGGAAAAGCCTATGCCTACCGGGATGAAGCCGGCAATTACTATGAGCTGGATTTTGGGCTTGGGTATGAGAATGCGAATCCGTGAAAGGCATAAAGAGTCCGGCCAGCCGGACTTTCCTATAAAAACAAAACTGCCGGAAGTTTATTTCTTCCGGCAGTCACGCATTTTCTCAGATCCCATATGTGCTTTTAAATAGTCCCAAAGTTCATCCGCGGCCACATCCGCCTGTTCATCCGGCAGCAGAAACGCCTGGCAGTCCGATACATAGAGATAGATGCACCCGGTGTCCCGGTAAGCCGCGTATAAATCCTTCCAGGAAAACTGGGCCGTGTTGTTCTCCCCCGCCGGGCTGGTTACCTGAACCCCATGGCTTCCGTGATCTCCCTCATTCAGCTTTACCGTGTAGGTCAGCCGCGACGTGTGCAGCTTCATCGTTTTCGCCTGGGCATCCAGAGAGCGGAAGAACATGCCAAACCAGACGCCCGGCAGTCCCAGTGCTATGATGGTCAGCACACTGCCGATCAAGACCGCCTGGTCCGCCCGGGAATTCATGGCGAAACAGAAGATGGCGGAGACCATCAGGATTGTGGCAAAGATGGCCGGCGATTTCCATCGCTTCTGGCGTTTCATGGTATCAAAAATGGCAAATCTTCGAAACGTGACGGCATCCAGCCGTACCGGTATGGTTATGGATTCTATGTTCATGTGCTCAGCCTTTCCGTATGCTCTTAAAATATATTCCTGTCTATCATAGTACCGTAAAGTCAGAAAAACGACAAGCATTTCTTAACTGGCATACTAGTTGACTAATATTTTTTTGGGATTATAATGGAACCATAAGTTTATTAAAGGAGGGTCTACACAATGAAAATGACATTTCGGTGGTTTGGTGAGAACAGTGATTCGGTGAAGTTAAGCCAGATCAGACAGATTCCGGGGATGACCGGGCTGATGGGATTTTTGGACTACAAGGCGGCCGGCGAGGTATGGTCGGAGGAGGAGATTAAGGCTTATATCGACCAGGTTCACGAGGCTGGGCTGGAGTGCGAAGTGATTGAGAGCGTGAATGTGCACGAGGACATCAAGATGGGGCTGCCGACCCGCGATGAGTATATTGCCAACTACATTACCACCATCCGCCATCTGGCTAAGTACGGCGTGAAGGTGATCGTGTATAATTTCATGCCGGTGTTCGACTGGCTGCGTACCGACCTGGCCCGCCCCATCGAGGGGGACGGGTCCAACAGTCTGTATTTTGATGAGAAGGATTTGGGAACCATGGGTCCGCTTGATCTGGTGAGAAAGACGGCGGAGAGCTGCAACGGATTTTCCCTTCCCGGCTGGGAGCCGGAGCGTCTGGCGGAACTTGAGACCACGTTAAAGCAGTATGAAGGCATGACGCCGGATATGCTGCGGGAACATTATAAATATTTCCTGGACGCCATCATTCCGGTCTGCGAGGAAACAGGCATCAAGATGGCCTGTCATCCGGATGACCCGGCCTGGCCGATCTTTGGGCTGCCGCGAATCGCCCACAGCCAGGAGGATTTTGACAAGATTGTGGCTCTTCACGACTCCCCCTGCAACGCACTGTGCCTGTGCACCGGATCTCTGGGCTCCAACCCGGACAATGACATCCCGGCCGTGATCCGCCACTTTGGGGAGATGGACCGGATCGCCTGTCTCCATGTGCGCAATGTAAAGCATCTGGGGTACCGCAACTTCCGCGAGGCCAGCCATCTGTCCTCCGATGGTGATTTGGATATGTTCGCCATCATGAAAGCGGTATATGATACCTGCCCGGAGGATGTGTACATTCGTCCGGATCACGGAAGAATGATCTGGGATGAGGTGGGACGCCCCGGCTACGGCCTGTATGACCGTGCGCTCGGAGCCACTTACTTAAACGGTCTGTGGGAAGCAATTGACAAGATGTCCAAATAAAGGCTGGAGGAAAGAAGCATGAAATTAAATTATGAAGGCCTGGCCGACAAAGAGGGCTGGGAAAAGGCAGGTGTGGCATTGCCGGAATTTGACTGGAAGGCCATGTGCGAAGCGACGGAGCAAGCGCCGGTCTGGGTGCATTTCGGAGCGGGCAACATTTTCCGCGGGTTTATCGCGGGACTTGCGCAGGAGCTGTTGAACAAAGGTCTGGCAGAGAGCGGGATTGTTGCGGCGGAAACCTTTGATTATGATATCATTGATCAGATTTATGAGCCTTATGACAGCATGACTATGATGGTCAGCTTAAAGCCTGATGGCGGCACCAGGAAAGAAGTGATTGCTTCCATCGCGAAGGGTGTGAAGGCGGACAGCAGTGACGAGGCTTCCTGGAAGACCCTGAAAGCCGTGTTTGAGAACCCGGCTCTGCAGATGGCCAGCTTTACGATTACGGAAAAGGGCTATGCGCTGGAAGATATGCAGGGTGATTTTCTGGGGGTGGTGCAGGCGGATATGGCTGACGGACCGGCGAAGGCCCGCCATGCCATGAGCGTGACGGCGGCCCTGATGCTGGCTCGTTTCCAGGCGGGAGCGGCCCCGGTGGCCCTGGTCAGCATGGACAACTGCAGTCACAACGGGGAGAAGTTAAGACACGGTGTGCTGACCATTGCGAAAGCCTGGTGCGACCGTAGATTTGTCCCGGCGGAGTTTGTGGCGTATCTGGAGGATGAGGCGAAGGTCTCTTTCCCATGGAGCATGATCGACAAGATTACGCCAAGACCGGCGGAGGTGATTGAAAAGCAGCTGGAGGAGCTTGGCATCGAGGATATGGCTCCGGTGATCACCGGCAGGAAAACTTATATTGCCCCCTTTGTCAACGCGGAGATCCCCCAGTATCTGGTCGTGGAGGACCGTTTCCCCAATGGCCGTCCGAGACTGGAGGAGGCAGGCGTCTACATGACCACCAGGGAGACGGTGAACATGACGGAGCGCATGAAGGTGACGACCTGTTTAAACCCGCTTCACACGGCCCTGGCAGTGTACGGCTGTATGCTGGGATATGAGAGTATCGCGGCTGAGATGAAGGATGCGGATTTGAAGGCTCTTGTGGAGCATATCGGATACGATGAGGGAATGCCGGTGGTGACGGACCCGGGAATCTTAAGCCCTATGGATTTTATCCACGAGGTGATTGACCAGAGACTTCCCAATCCGTTTATTCCGGATATGCCTCAGAGAATTGCCACAGACACCAGCCAGAAGATTCCGGTCCGGTTTGGAGAGACCATCAAATCCTATCTGGCAAGCGGGACGCTGGATGCCTCCGGCCTTACTTATATTCCGTTAACGCTGGCCGGCTGGCTGCGCTATCTGCTAGCGGTGGATGATGGGGGGAAGGCGATGGCTGTCAGCCCGGACCCGATGCTTCCCATGTTACAGGAAGCTCTCTCCGGTGTGGTCTTCGGGGAACCGGAGAGCGGACGCGGGAAATTGGAAGGGATACTCTCCAATCCGGCGCTGTTTGGCCTTGACTTATATGAAGCCGGTCTGGGAGAGAAAGTGGAGGATATGTTCTGTCAGATGTTAGCCGGTCCGGGGGCGGTCCGCGGGACGCTTAAGAAATACTTGTAGGCCGGAACCTGGCAGCCAAATGACAGCGAAGGAGGAAACCCTATGTATATCACGGAACAGTATCCCAGGGAAAATGGACGGGACTATGCCATACGGATCTTAAAGGACAACATCATCCGCCTGGAGCTGGCTCCCGGCAGCAGCATCAACGCCAGGGAGGTGGCGGACCAGCTTCATTTATCCCGGACCCCGGTCCGGGAAGCCCTGCTGGAGTTGGCGAAGTCGAAGATTGTGGAGGTCTATCCCCAGAGCGGCAGCGTGGTGGCTTACATCGACTACGATCTGATTGACGAGGCCCGGTTTGTCCGCGGCGTGCTGGAGACCGCGGTGGTGGAGCTGGTCTGCACCATGGCGGCGCCGGAAGGGATTCTGGAACTGGAACACAATGTGAAGCTTCAGGAATTCTACCGGGAAGACAAGAAGCTGGAAAAGCTTCTGGAGCTGGACAATGAATTTCACTACATGCTCTTTCGGATCGCCGGAAAGCTTCAGGCTTACGAATTGATGAAGAGCATCACGGTCCATTTCGACCGGGTGCGCAACATGTCTTTAAATGCGGTCAGCGATTTAAAACTGGTGGATGACCACCGCGCAATTCTCGAAGCGGTAGTGGCCCATGACGGCGCCCTTGCCAGACGGGAGATGGAGAAGCATCTGGAGCGGTATAAGATCGATGAGGAAGCCATCCGCCGGATGTATCCGGAGTATTTTAAAGAATAAAAAACATGCCGAAGTCAGCCATTGCTTGGCCGCCTTCGGCATGTTGTATTCCGGGATCATTCTTGTTCCGGTATGGTTTTTATTCCGGAATCACGATGGCTGCCGCCTCCTCAATCCCAATGTTTTTTAGATATTGGGCAATATAAAAAGTCTCGTTAATCTGCAGTTTCTCCAGATTCTCGGAAAAATCCCTTCCGTCACCCCGTCTTAAGCAGTCCGCCAGTATTTCTATGTAAGGAAGAAAATAAGCTTTGGTGGCAGAGGAATCCCCATGGAGATCACGCAGGGGAAGGCCCCAGAAGAGCTGCTGCATCAGTTCCGTGTAGATGGTCCGGATTAACTGCCAGGGAGTGTGGACGGTGATAATCTCATAGCAGAGATAGAGGATCTGCTCACAGATCTCCGTCTGCTTCACCGCGTCAAACCGATCTGCCCACTGTCTCATGGTTTCCTCATCCATGGAGCTAAGGGAGGCCCGGGCGCAGGAACGGCAGGACAGGGCCAGAATATGAAAACTCTGTAAAAAATCTAACAGCCGCGCGCGGATGACAGGGTCTGAATAGTCGCAATACTGCGCATTTTCCCAGGAATGCAGGACGAGTGTGCCCACGCCGTTGACAGTCCTGGTCGCCCCCAGCTTGTTGAGCAGGGTCAGGGTACGGCGGATGGTATTGACAGATACCTGATAGTCCCGGGCCAGAAGCCGGGGAGATGGCAGGTAGCTTCCGGGGGAATAGATTCTATTACGGATTTTGGTCATAATCTCCGTGCACAGGGAGTAGCGGTACTGGGAGACCTTTTTGTAGGTATTCCAGGTAAACTCAATGGGTTCCCCCTGGTCGGAAATCTCCGGATTGTCTTCAAAAAAACGGTCCAGAGCCGCCGCGTATTTCTCTAAATAAGCTTCGCCCGCTTCCCACAGTCCGAGCCAGTCTTCCTTTCGGATGTGGGCGATCATACTGAGAAGAGGAGTATCCCCGCTGTGATACATGCCGGAATTTTGAGGCACGCTGATAAAGGGCACCTGGAAAAACAAGAATAACTGCCACATGAGATTTAAAAGGATATCATTGCCCAGGTGGGCGTAAAGCAGCTGAATCTGTCGGGACATTCGAAAGATCGGAGGGATCTCCTGGTTCTGGCAGATGCGCTCCATCTCCTCCAGTGACTCCGGGGTGGAGCTTCGGAAGGCGAACCACTGGGCGTAATTGACCAGCACGCCCACCGCTCTGGCAAATGAAAGCAGAGGTTCCCTCCGGCAGGCAAAGTAGGTCCGGATATGCTGCTGAATTTCTTCGTCGCTGTAATTGACGCTCACACTGGCGCCCACACAGGTGCTGAGAGAGATATAGCCCTCCTGTTTCAGCCGGACATAGGCAAGCCGGACCGTATCGATGGAGACATTAAAATAACTGCTGGCCTCCCTGATCGTAGGCAGCGAATCCTCAAAACGGTATCCACCGAACGTAATCTGTATCTTCAAAAGGTTGTAAATGATCTGCTGCAGTTCCATCTCCTGTTGCAAAGCTGATCCTCCTGTTTTCCGTGATGAAATAAGTATAACATATCTGTCTTTATCTATCAAACAGTTGCCATTTAAAAGAGAGTTTGCTATACTTTATTGGTAAGTGAGTATGGTTGGTCTGCATGGCTTGGCACAGGCGTAAAAGGATGGGAAAATGATGAAGCAGGATACGATATTGATCGTGGATGACGAGGAGATAAACCGGGCGATACTGCGCGCCCAGTTTGAGCAGGTTTATAATTTTTTGGAAGCAGAGAATGGGGAGCAGGCGATTCTGCTGATCCGGCAGTACCGGGATTCACTGGCCGCCGTGCTTTTGGATCTTGTGATGCCGGTCAAGGACGGCTACGAGGTTATGGTGGATATGAATCAGAGCGGACTCATAAACCGGATTCCGGTGATCGTCATTACTTCGGACGAATCCATCGAGAATGAGGTCCGGGCCTTCGATTTGGGGGTCTCGGATATTATCCTCAAGCCCTTTGAGCCCCACGTGGTGAGACGGCGGGTGCAGAATGCGGTGGAGCTGAACCAGCACAAGCTGCATTTGGAGGAGATGGTGGAAGAGCAGGCGGCCAAGCTGCGGGAGTCCAGGGACGTGATTATGGACACTCTCTCCTCGGTGATCGAGCACCGTAGCGCGGAGACGGGACAGCACGTTCTGCGCATCCGCATGTTTACCAAGGTGCTGCTGGAGGAGGTTTTCCGGAGCTGTCCGGAATATAATTTAAGTGAGCGGGCCATCGGCGTTATTGCGGAGGCGGCCGCTCTTCATGACGTGGGAAAGATATCCATCCCGGATACGATTCTCAACAAGCCGGGCCGCCTGACCCGGGAAGAGTTTGATATCATGAAGACCCATACGGTCAAGGGCTGTGAGATATTAGAAGGGCTGGACCGGATGGGAGACCAGGAATATCTGACTTACGCGTACAACATCTGCCGCTATCATCATGAGCGGTGGGATGGCAGGGGATATCCGGACGGACTGGCGGGGGACAACATTCCCATCTATGCCCAGGTGGTTGGCATCGCCGACTGTTACGACGCCCTGACCACGGACCGGGTTTACCGGAAGGCGATTCCAACCCAGCAGGCCGCGACCATGGTGCTGAACGGCGACTGCGGACAGTTTTCCCCCAAGCTGCTGGAATGTTTTAAGAATGTGGGGGAGCAGTTTGCGGCTCTGGCGCTGGGGTATGCCGACAGCCAGCCGTTAAAAAAAGCCTCCGGCCTGGCGTCCCGGCCGGATTCCCGGATCGAGAGAAACCGGCAGGCGGAACCGGAGCTGGGGCATAACAAGTATTTTACTCTGCTTCGGTATATTGACTCCACGGTGCTGGAGGTGGATTTGAATTTAGGAACCTATCATCTGGTGTACCAGAAGAATGAGGACTTTGAAGAGCTGCGCTCCAGCGAGATCTTTGAGGAGGCGTTCCGGAATTTCGTGGACCACTGCGTGCATCCCGATGACCGTGGGGTTGTGCTGGAGATTTTGGGCAGCTATATCGATGACTTTTTCAGCCGGGGGCTGATGAAGCGCGTCCAGACCTACCGGGTGCTGCACCGGGCTGTGGGGGAGTATATCCGCTATGAGGCCACGGCCCTGCGGGTAAATGTCGATAATCCCAAGAGCCACAGACTGCTTTTGATCTGGAAGGTAGCGGAACCGGCCGCTTTGTCACCGTCAGGCCGGGTGGAAGCGGTGGGTGCGCCCAGCATGCCCAACCTTCCGGTCGGAATCCAGCAGTGTCTCGGGGACCAGTGGTTTACCATTACGTATGTTAACGCAGGCTTTTGCTCCCTGTTCGGCTACCGGGAGGAGGAGATTAGGACCCGGTTTAACAACCATTTTATCGAAATGATCCATCCTGAGGACCAGCAGGCGGTCCGCCGCCGGTTTCTGAAGCAGATCAGTGCCTCGGGGGTGCTGGAGCTGGAGTACCGGGTGATCACAAAACAGGGGCAGATTGTCTGGGTGCTGGAGAAATGCCGTGTGGTGACAGGCGGGGACGGCCGGGAATATTTAAACTGCGTCCTGACGGATATCACCCAGGTGAAGCAGGCCCAGGAGGAACTGCGCTTAAGTATGGAGCGTTACCAGATTATCTTAAACCAGACCAACGATATCATTTTCCAGTGGGATATTCCCCAGGACCGGATTACATACTCTCCCAACTGGGAGAAGCTGTTTGGCTATGTGCCGGTGAGCGCCAGTGAGCTGGCGCAGACGGCTTCCCATATTCTGCCGGAGGATATTCCCCATTTTCTGGAACTGCGGGATTCCATCGCCGGAGGTCTTCCTTACGGGGAGGCGGAGATACGGATTGCCAAGGGCGCAGGAACCTATGCATGGTGCAGGATTCGCGCCACTACTCAGTTTGACAGCAAGGGGCGGCCGGTGAAGGCGGTCGGCGTGATTCTGGATATCGATGCGGAGAAACGCCAGAACCAGGCGCTCGCGACGAAGGCGGAGAGGGATGCGCTGACCCTGCTTTACAACAAGTCCGCGGCCAGAGAAAAAGTGCTGGAAATGCTGGAGGGAAAAGTGGAAACGGACCGGTTTGCCATGCTGCTCATCGACCTGGATAACTTTAAACTGGTCAATGATTCCCGGGGCCATATGTTCGGGGATGCGGTGCTTACAGAGGCGGCGGACCGGCTCCGGTCCCTGTTCCGGGCAGGTGATATTGTGGCCAGGTTTGGCGGCGACGAATTTCTGATTTTCCTGAAGCATACCGCAGATGAGACATTTCTGCGGCAAAAGGCGGAGCAGATCATTGAGATGTTCCACGGCGTGTACGCGGAGGAACTTCAGGATTCTTTGCTGGCCTGCAGCATGGGAGTGGCCCGGTGTCCGGAAGACGGCGAGGATTTTCAGACCCTCTTCCAGCACTGTGACCAGGCGCTTTATGAGGCAAAGCGGAAGGGGAAGGACTGCTTTTCGTTCTATGAAGAGGCGACTATGAGGAAGGTCTTTGGCCTGGACGCCGGGCAGATTGTGGCGGGAACCAGAATTGAATCCGATGATACCGCCAATTTCAATATTGACGATTTGGTGCCGATGGCGTTTCGTCTGCTGTATGAGTCGAAGGACGTGGAGACGGCGGTCAACGAGATTCTTAAGATGGCAGGCCGCAAATTCAATGTGAGCCGGGTTTATATTTTCGAGGATTCCAGGGACGGTCTCTGGTGCCGCAATACCTTTGAGTGGTGCAATGAGGGGGTGGAGCCTGCCATCGGCCAGCTGCAGCATGTGGATTATGATGAACTGGGCGGGCAGTACCGGGAACATTTTAATGAGAATGGTATTTTTTACTGCCAGGACGTCAGGAAGCTTCCCAGGGAGGAATATGCGGTTCTGGCGCCTCAGAGAGTCCGCTCCATGCTGCAGTGCGCGGTGCGCGACAAAGGGAAATTTGCCGGTTTTATAGGCTTTGATGACTGTACCTATCCAAGAACCTGGACTCAGGACCAGATTGACGCCCTGGCGTTTATGTCGGAACTGATTGCCACGTTCCTGCTCAAAAAACGGGCCCAGGACCGGACGGTGGCGGCAGCCAGGGATATGCGGATGATTCTGGATAATCAGAATTCCTGGATCTATGTGATTCATCCGGACACGTTTGTGTTATTTTACATCAATGCGAAGACACTGCGCACCGTGCCGGACGCGAAAAAGGGAATGCGCTGTTACGAGGCATTTTTCCACCGGGATACGCCCTGTGAACGGTGCCCGGCAAAAGAGATCCGCAGGTTAACCAACCAGACGCTGGAAGTTTACAATCCGATTCTGGATGTCTGGTCCATCGCGGATGCCTCCCTGATCCGGTGGGGGGAAGAGGATGCCTGTCTGCTGGCCTGCCATGATATCTCCAAATACCGGGCGGTCCTGGAAGCGGCGGGACCATGGGAAGAAAGAGAGGACCGGGGGACTTTATGAAGGAAGTAATCGAAGATGGGAGCGATATGAAGGAAACGGTGGAACCAAATGATATAACAGGGCTGATGGAGGGGGACGCGGCGGGGGATTATGAGCTTTTGATGAACTCCATGCAGGTCAGCGTCAGCAAGCATATTCTGGATGAGCATTTTACGGTGGTCTGGAGCAATGATTTCTATTATCAGCTGATCCGGTACCCGAGAGAGGAGTACGAGCCGCTGTTTCATAACCGGCCGGACCTCTATTATCCCTATCACCATTATGGGGAGGAGCTTGAGAAGATCAGCCGGACCGTGACAGAAGCTCTTCAGGCAGGAAAATCGCAGTACAGCATTGTGACCCGGATGCCGGTCAAGGGCGGCGGCCATGTCTGGGTAAAGATGCATGGTGTATTTACGGAGAATACCTATGACGGTTATCCCATTGCCTATACGGTGATGACAGATGTGGACGACTTTGTGAAAATGCAGCAGGCCCAGTCCATCACCTACAACAACATCCCGGGTTTTGTGGCAAAATACTTAATCAAAGACTACCTCCACATCGAACTGCTGGAATCGAACAGGCAGTTTAAGGAGTTTTTTGATACGGACCGGGACCGGCCCGCAGATGACCCGCTGTTTCGGATGAATGTGGAGGACAACAAAGAATCTATCATTCCTTTGATGAAACAGGTCATGCGGGGGGAGCATGTCCGTTTTCTGGCCACCCTCCGCAACCGGGAGGGAAGGACTGTCTTTATGCAGGCTAACGGAGACTGCGTGGACTGGATTGACGGCTCGCCGGTCTATCTGCTGACCTATATCGACATCACGGATTTGACGGAGCTTCAGGAAATGCAGGAAAAGCTTCAGGAACAGAAGCAGCAGCTGCAGGACGCCCTGGCCGGTTCCCAGAAAGCCAACGCTGCCAAACGGGAGTTCTTGTCCCGGATGTCCCATGAGATCCGTACGCCCATGAATGCCATCATCGGTATGACTACAATCGCCATGGCCCATCTGGAGGATGGGGCGCGGATGGAGGACTGCCTGGGGAAGATTGCATTTTCATCGAGACATCTGCTCTCCCTCATCAATGATATTCTGGATATGTCGAAAATTGAGGATGGGAAATTGTCGGTGAACCGAGAGCCATTTTATTTAAAACAGGTGCTGGATTCCGTCACGACGATGATCTATCCCCAGGCGGCGGCCCGCGGACTGGATTTCAGGGCCACGGTGCAGGATATGGCGGAGGAGGAATTGCTGGGGGACTCCATGCGGGTCAACCAGATTCTGATCAATCTGCTGTCCAACGCGGTAAAATTTACGCCGGAGCATGGGAAAGTGCAGCTGGAGGTCAGGCGTCTGGTTCAGGCGGACGGGATGCGGCTGCGGTTCGTCGTCAGCGATACCGGCCGTGGCATGAGCGAGGACTTTGTAAAGAACCGGCTGTTCCAATCCTTTGAGCAGGAAAATGGCAGCGGCGGCACGGGACTTGGCATGTCCATCACCAAGAATCTGGTGGGGCTGCTGGACGGAACCATCACGGTGAAGAGCCGGATTGGCGGGGGGACGGTATTTACGGTGGAACTGCCTTTTGCACTCTCAGGCCGTCAGATGGCGGTGAGATATCCGGCGATGGGAATGCTTAAGGTTCTGGTCAGCGACGACGACCCGGATGACTGCGCTTACGCCTCCCTGCTGCTGGAGAAATTCGGGATACAGGCCGGCTGGGTGTTGAGCGGCCGGGAGGCGGTGGAGGAGATCCGCCGGGCCAGCCAGGAGGGGGATGGTTATGATATCTGTCTCATCGACTGGAAAATGCCGGAGATGGATGGCGTCGAGACCACCCGCCTGATCCGGAGTATCGTGGGGCCGGACACGCTGATCATCATAATCACGGCTTATGATTACAGTGAGATCGAGGCGGCTGCCAGAGCGGCGGGAGTCAATTTATTCCTGACAAAACCGCTGTTTGCGTCCTCCCTCTACAATACCCTGCTGGCGGCCACAAAGCTGGGCGGCGCGCTTCCCAAAGCCGGGAAGCTGCAGCAGTCGGATGTTCTGGCCGGCAGGAAGATACTGGTGGTGGAGGACAATGAGCTGAATATGGAGATTGCCGTGGAGATCTTAAAGATGGCCGGAGCTAAGGTGAGCAGCGCCTGCAATGGCGAGGAGGCAGTCAACTGGTTTACCGGACCGGAGGGAAGAACCTGTGACGCGGTCCTGATGGACATTCAGATGACCGTGATGGATGGGTACCAGGCGGCAAGAGCCATCCGCAGTTCAGATTGCCCCAACGCGGCTTCCATCCCCATCATCGCCATGACGGCCAACGCCTTCCGGGAGGATGTGGCGGCAGCGCTGGAGGCAGGGATGAACGCCCATGTGGCGAAGCCGATTGAGATTGAAGAACTGTATGGGAAATTGTGTGCGTGTATGAAGTAAAATGAAATTCTGGGTTCAGAAACTGGGGAAATCGCAGAGCATGAAGTTGCGCTGCGGTTTCTTTTTTGTTCTATTTACACTATATTCGTTGATTTTCGACAATAGTGAAAGATAAATGAGATAGTTATGATCTATAATTAGATTATTCAACAAAAATCTATGATTATGGAAAGCGAAATGATATTTTTTGTAGATTAAAAAGAAAATAAATTGACATATATGAGATAATATGATATTATTTTGTCATAAAAAAAGAAAAGGTTTCATATTATCTCATATTTAAGAAGAAAAGGGGGATTTTGGATGAAGCAGCAGAGGCAGAATCAGTTGTTGGAATATATCGATGAACACGAGGTTGTGACCGTGGCGGAGCTGATGGAGCATTTCCCAATATCCAAGGCCACCCTGAACCGGGATTTGACCGCGCTGGAGGAGGAGAAAAAGATTCACAAGATTCACGGCGGGGCCGCCAGCCAAAGGGCAATCTTTACATATGAGCCGATTCAGCATGAGAAGGAGAATCTGGAGCAGGAGTACAAGACATTGATTGCCAAGGCAGCCATGAAGTATGTGTACCAAAGCGCCAGTTTTTTTATGGATGCCGGAACGACCATCCTGGCACTGGCCAAAGAGATCGTGAAGGATACAAAACTGGGCGCCAGAATCGCTGTCACCAATGATATGAAAACGGGGATGATTCTGGCGGAGAAGCCGGACATCGACCTGATTATGCTGGGTGGAAGAAAGAGAAACGGACTGTACAGCTTAGGCGGAGGGATGACGGAACGGATGCTGGATGGCATCAATGCCGATGTCTTTTTTATGGGGACCGACGCCATTGACTTGGAACTGGGGGTTTCCAATGTCAATTTTGACGAGGTCGGCGTCAAGCAGAAGATGATCCAGTCGGCCAGAAAGGTGGTTCTGCTGGCGGATTATACCAAGTTTAATGAGTACCGGGTAGCCAGAGTCTGCCAGCTCAGCCAGGTGGATGTGCTGATCACGGACAGCCGGATTCCCCAGCAGGAACTGGAGGAAATCAGAAAAGTTGTGGATACGGTAATCGTAGCCAGATAAAGGAGAGGGTATTGGATGGAAGAATTTTTGGAACTGGTAAAGAAAGGATATTTACGGAAGAAGACGTATGACAGCCGGGAGGAGTATTTATCCGACACAGCCGGTATGCTGGAGCGGGAGGGGCTGGTGAAGGCGGGGTTCAAAAAGGTGCTTATGGACCGTGAGGAACAGTATCCCACTGGGATTAAGACGCTGACGCTGCCGGTCAGTATTCCCCATGCGGAGTTTTCATATGTAAACCGGGAATCCATCGTGGTAACGGTGTTTGAAAAGCCGGTGGCATTTCGGAGGATGGACGCGCCGGATGAGGAGGTGGAAGCGGAGGTTTCGTTTATGCTGCTTCTCAGGGATGCGCACAGTCATTTAACGGTGCTTCAGCAGCTGTCAGGACTTCTGCAGTCAGACCGGCTGGAGCAGATCAAAAAAGCTGATTCTGTTGAGACACTGGCAAAGATATTACAGGAGGGATGAGGATGGGACTGGAAGAACGAATCAGACAGCTGGCTTCCTTAGATGGGGTAAGTTCCAGGGAGGATGGGGTGATCGATTACATGTACGATGCCTTTCGGGCCTTTTCAGATCAGGTGGAGGTGGACCGGATTGGCAATGTGATCTGTCATGTTCCGGGAAAAGCGGAGCCTGCGCGAAGGATGATGCTGTTTGCCCATATGGATGAGATTGGGTTTATCATCAGAAAGATTGAGGCGGATGGATTTATCAGGATTGAGCGGATCGGGGGAGTCAGCACCCAGATTCTGCCGGGAACCCGCGTGAAAATTTTAGGAGAGCAGCCGGCCGTGGGGGTGATCGGAACCCCATCCCATCATTTTATCAGGGCGGAAAGCAAATTCTCTGTTCCTGCGGTGGGAGAACTGTACATCGATATAGGAGCTGCCAGCGCCAGGGAAGTGGAGGAGAGGGGAATCCGGGTTGGCAATATGGTGGTGTTTGACAACCACTTTATGAATCTGTCGGAGGATCTGCTTTGCGGGAAAGCGCTGGATGACCGGGCGGGCTGCGCGGTGCTTTTAGAGCTGGCAAAGGAGCTGGCGGACCGGCAGCCGGAGTGGGATGTCTACCTGGTTGCTGCGGTGATGGAGGAGTATAATATCCGCGGCATTATGCCGGCGGTGAGAAAGATTCAGCCGGAGGTGTCCATCGGCATTGACATCACACCGTCCTGCGATACTCCTGACATGAATTACAATGACATCGCGCTGGGGAAGGGGCCCGCGCTTACCGAGATGAATTTCCACGGAAGGGGGACCCTGGCCGGGGTGCTGCCGGATGAGAAACTGCTTATGAAGCTGGTGGAGATCTGCGAGACGAACCAGATCCCTTATCAGAGAGAGGTGGCTCCAGGGGTGATCACGGAGAATGGGTTTATCCTGTTTGAAAATGAGGGAGTTGCCGTAGCCAACGTATCCATACCAACCAGGTATACGCATACACCTTTTGAATGTATTCACAAGCGGGATGTGGAGCAGATTGCAGCGCTGCTGAAGCATTTTGTCCTGGAGAGCAGAAAAGAGGATATTTATGGAAAGGAAAGGAGGTAAAAAGGTATGAAGAGAATCATCATCGCTTGTGGTTCAGGAATTGCAACATCCACGATTATCTGTAATGGAGTGGAGAAACTGCTGGAGGAACATGGGATTGCGCACCAGATTGTCCAGTGTAGTTTAAGCGAAGTTGCTTCGCAGACGGGAAACGCCGATTTGATTGTCAGTTCCATGCCCATCGGCCAGGATTTTGGGATTCCGAAGGTTGTGGGAATGGCATTTTTAACCGGTATTGGGATGGAGAAGGTAAAGGAAGATATTTTAAATGCACTAGCTTAGGGAAGCAGGAGGGTTTCTATGGAGTTTATAAAAAGCATATTTGATTATATCAGTGGTTTGGGGAACTATGTTGTAATACCGATTATGATTACCATCGTGGGGTTGATTGTACGTCTGAAATTTCCAAAGGCTTTGAAGGCAGGCGTTACGGTTGGAATTGGTTTGATCGGTCTGGATATGATTTTAAACCTGCTATGGACTTATGTGAGTCCGGTGGCCAACATTTTCGTAGAGAAATTTAACTTGAATTTAAATACCGTGGATATCGGCTGGTCTGCCGCTGCGGGGCTGGCGTTTTCCACGACGGTGGGGTCCTTTATTATCCCGTTTATTATTTTGGTCAATGTGATTTTACTGATGCTCAAATTGACCAGAACCATCAATATTGATATCTGGAACTATTGGCATTATGCATTTTCAGGGGCGGTTGTGTACCTGCTGACCGGCAACCTGATCTGCGCGTTTGTGGCCTCGGCAGCCCATTGTACCATCGCTTTGATGATCGCGGATTACACGGCTAAGACGGTGCAGGAGGCGCTGGGAGTACCTGGAATTTCCATTCCACAGGGGTACGCGGTGACCACGGTTCCGGTTTACAAAGCTCTTGACAAGGTCTATGACCTTATTCTGCCAAAGAAAGCGGACAAGGAAGCGAATAACAGTGGATTGATGAACAAATTCGGGTTCCTGAAAACGTTGGCGGAGCCTCTGTTTCTGGGATTGATTATCGGTATTCTGTTGGGAGTATTAGCTGGTTATGATTTAAAAAACTGTCTGACCGTCGGTATGGCGATGGCGGCTCTGATGCACCTGCTTCCGAGAATGATTAAGGTGATTATGGAAGGTCTGTATCCGATCAGTGAGCAGACGAGAACATTTATGCAGAGCAGATTCCAGGGCGAGGAATTTTACATAGGTATGGATTCTGCTATTCTGCTTGGACTTCCGACCACCATGTCCGTTGCATTGCTGTTGATCCCGATTACACTGGTGCTGGCGATGATCCTGCCGATCAACACCACGCTGCCGCTGGGAGATCTGGCTTCCACAGCCTACTTTATCTCCATGGCGACGCCGATCCACAAAAACAGCTTTGGGCGGACTCTGATCAGCGGTACGATCATGATGGGCATCGTGTTATGCGTGGCGTCGTTCTTTGCACCGATGATCACCCAGTTCGCGGCTACGGGCGCGCTGGCTATTCCGGAGGGAGCGGTTCAGGTTACAGCGCTGTCGGCAGGCAATATGATCGGCTTTATCTTATATCAGCTTTCCAAGTTCAAGCTGCTGGGTTCCGCCATCATCATCGTGCTGACAGGAGGAATTGTTTATTTTTTCAAAAAAATAGTTAAAAAGGAGTCTTAATGTTATGTGGACAAAGGAGATATTTCAAGTAGAAAAACCGGTGATTGCCATGCTTCACCTGCTGGCGCTGCCGGGAGACCCGGGGTATGACAGAGAGGGCGGTTTTAAGAAGATTCTTGACAGGGCCAGGAGGGATCTGCATGCGCTGCAGGATGGGGGCGTGGATGGAATTCTGATCTCCAATGAATTCAGTCTTCCCTATCTGACGGATGTGAAGACGGAGACCGTGGCTTCCATGGCCAGAATCATCGGAGAACTGATGCCGGAGATCCGGGTGCCTTACGGGGTGGACGTGCTGTGGGACCCCTATAAGGTGTTTGACCTGGCGGTGGCAGTGGATGCCAAATTTGTCCGGGAGATTTTTACAGGCGTGTACTCCAGTGATTTCGGTCTCTGGAATACCAACTACGGGGAAGTGGTGCGCCACAGGGACAGAATCGGCGGAATGGGGGTGAAGGCTTTATTCAACATCGTTCCCGAGGCGGCCAAATATGTAGGAGACCGTGATATTGTGGCCATCGCCAAGTCCACGGTGTTCAACTGCCAGCCGGAGGCGCTGTGCGTGTCGGGTCTGACAGCCGGCTCACCGGCGGACACTCAGGTGCTTGACCGGGTGAAAAAGGCGGTTCCCGACACCGTTGTCTTTGTGAATACGGGCGTCCGCCTGGAAAATGTGGGCGAACAGTTAAGGATTGCGGATGGCGCCGTGGTTGGCACGACGTTTAAGAGAGACGGTGAGTTTTTCAATGAGGTGGACCAGGCCAGAGTGGAAGAGTTTATGGCGAAAGTCAGAGCGCTGAGATAGTGGATGAGGCAGGAGACTGTAAAATGAGACAGCGTCTGGTAAGAAACTGCTGCAGAGTGGGATATGTGTGTAGTGAGAGGTTGATGATATGAAGATATGTCCGTCAATTGCCAGCGGAGATGTGATGAATCTCCAGGCCCAGTGTCTGTGGCTGGAAGAAAAGTACCGGCATATTCACATTGATATTGAGGATGGAAATTATATCGACAACATTACTTTCGGGATGAAGGCGGTGAGGGGAATCTTTGCCGCCACCTCCTGTGAGAAGTCGGTCCATTTGATGGTGATGAATCCGCTTGATTATGTAGAACAGCTTCAAGCGTTAAAGCCGGAGATTGTATTTGTGCACCTGGATACCAGCAGGTACCCGTCCAAGGTGGCCGATGCTTTTTTGCAGGCCGGCATCCGGATGGGAATTGCCCTGAATCCGGCGGAGGCCCCGGAGCGGTATGAGTATCTGCGGGACCGGGTTTCGGATGTACTGCTCATGATGTGCGAGCCGGATGGCTATGGCCAGCGTTATCAAAAAGGGATGGAACAAAAGGTTTCCAAGGTCCTGGAAGAAGGATGGAGGGTCTGGCTGGACGGCGCCATGAGCATGATGCAGGCGGAGGAATTTGGAGAGAAGGGTGTTTTTGCGGTGGTATTGGGGCGGGCAGTGTTTCAAACATAAGAGAAAGTAAAAGGACAGACAGGAGGGCCATTCGGTTCTCCTGTCTTTGCAGTGTATTTCATTAAATTCTAAAATTCACTTCTACGGGAGAGGCGGCGTTGTCGTCCTTTTCCCGGCTTCTGTAATCCACTTCCAGTTTAAATTTATCGGCCCGTATTACGCTCTCCACAAATTCCGCGGGGGTGCCGTCGGAGAGATAGGCGAGACGTTCCGAGTAGATAATCATGCTGTTCTCCGGCTGGCCAAGCAGTGCGGCTGTCTTGGGTGAGATCTCCGCAATGCTGTATGTGTCATGAGCCTGGGTTGGAGCGGCCTGGAACTTCTTGTCCAGGGCGTCGTACAGGGAATCTTCGATGTCGGCCAGTTCCAGTCCATGATAGAGATGGCCGTTTAAAAAACTGCTGACCACCGCGATAGGCTCGTTATTGTCCAGGACGAGACGTTTGTAGCGGATGACGGTCTCCTCATCGGCCAGCTCAAAGAATACCCTGGCTCTCTGGGCCGGGGCGGAGCGGTTGAATTTGAGCGGCCGGCAGGTGGCGGACCGGCCGGAACGGATGATGTCCTGGGTGAAGGTGGGGAGCCGGTCATAGGTTCTGGCAATGTGGCTCGCCGTGAACGTCCCCTTCCCCTGCTTGCGGTACAGGACGCCCTCATAGACCAGATCCATGATCGCCTGTTTGGCGGTTCCACGGCTGACGCCAAATTTGTCGGCCAGCTCTTTTTCGCTGGGAACCAGGGCGTTGGGGCCGATCTCTTTGATGATCTGGCGGAGGTAGCATTTGATTTGAACATAGTAGGGCATATGCGAATGTTCGTTGATCGTATTAAAAAGGCTGTTTTCCATGTTTCCCCTTAGTGTAGTTACTAAATATTATGAAATAAATGTACCATAGGTCTAACCGATTGTCAATCGGCACAAATACTGATAATTGTCAATATAGTATATAATCTTTGCGTTTAAGCTTGGATTGACTATAAGAATTAGCCAAAAGATATACTTGACTAGTCAACTAAATAATGATATCATATAGCTATCTTGTTGATGCAACGAAAGAGAAATGGAGGATTCATTATGAAAAGAGACAACTTGTTCCGAAAAACAGCAGCATGTTCCCTGGCGGTTGCCATGATGGCGGCGGGAGCGCTTACGGGATGCTCCAAGCCGGCCGCGGATGTGGCGGCGACGACGGCGGCTCCGGCAGAGACGGAAGCGCCAAAAGAAAGTGAGACGCAGACGGAGGCAGCCAAGGAGAGTGAGAGCGGGACCGCAGGTGCGAAAGCGGCGGAGGCGGCCGCCAAGGTGGAGAACAAGACGGGAGAAAAGATACGGGTCGGCTATGATATTTATTATCTCGGCAACTCCTGGTCTGTGCAGCTTTATCAGGAATTCAAGTGGAACGCGGAGAATTTATACAAGGATGATCTGGAAGTGACCTACGTGCAGTCGGACAATGATGTGAGCAAGCAGATTGCCAATCTGGAGGATTTGATCGCGCAGGATGTGGACGTGATCATTACCACACCGTGTGATACCACGGCCATCAACAGTACGTTAGAGGAAGCGCGGGAAGCGGGAATCAAAGTGGTTCTTCTGTGTGCGACGGTGGACGGCGACTGTTATGACACGCTGGTAACCGTGGATGAGAAGGATTTCGGCGCTACGGGAGCCCAGTGGCTGGCAAACCAGATGGGCGGTAAGGGAAACGTTGTCGTGTTAAACGGAATCTCCGGCTTATCTACCAACACCCTCCGTTACGAGGGCGCGCAGTCCGTCTTTGATCAGTATCCGGACATCAAGGTTCTTGCGGCTGAGGATGCCAACTGGGATTACGCGGCGGCCAAGACCGTGACCACCGACCTGCTGGCGACTTACCCGGAGATCGACGGCGTATGGTCACAGGGCGGCGCTATGACTCTGGGAGCCATCGACTCTTACAATGCGGCAAAACGTGATCTGGTTCCCATGACAGGTGAGGATAACAACGGTTATCTGAAAGCCTGTATTGCCAACAATATGGAGGGAATCGCCGTTTCCAAGCCGACCTGGCTGGCCAGAGTGGGAATTGAGAATGCCATCAAGCTGATGAACGGCGAGGAAGTGAAAAAGGATGACATTTATCCGGTTATGACTATCAAGACGGAGGAGATGCCGGACTACGTGCATCAGGATTTATCGGACGATGTATGGTGTGGAACCGAATTGCCGGAGGACGTGTTGAAGAGTATTTTCAGTAACTAGTAATCAGAATAAGGGCTGGACAGGCGACGTTTGTCCAGCCTGTCTTATATGAGGTAGCTTATGGCAGAAAACAGGAAAATCATCGTAGAGGGGAGACATCTTTCCAAGGCATTTAACGGAAATGTGGTGTTGTCGGATGTTTCCATTCAATGTGCCGGGGGAGAAGGCATCGCGCTGGCGGGGGAAAATGGGGCGGGGAAATCCACGCTTATGAATCTTTTGAGCGGCGGTCTCACCCCAACCTCGGGCAGTGTGTGGGTGGATGGCCGGGAATGCCACTTTACAAGTCCCAGACAGGCCAGGGAACTGGGGATCGCCTTTGTCCACCAGGAACTGAGCCTGATGAAGGAAATGACGGTGGGGGAGAATATTATGCTGGGCCAGGAGCCAAAGTCCCACGGTCTCATCCGGCAGAAGGAGCTTCATGAGAAAGCGGGAGAGATCCTGAAGGACGTGGGGTTCTCCATCGACGTCCATGCGCTGGTCCGGGATTTGACGCCGGCCAGCCGTCAGATTGTGGAGATTGCCAAGGCCTGGGCGGACAAGCCCCGGGTGCTGATTTTTGACGAGCCCACATCCAGTCTCAATAAAGCGGAGTCCAACCAGCTGTTTGCGTTTATCAACCGGATCAAGAAGCAGGGAGTGGCGGTGATTGTGATCAGCCACCGGATGGAGGATATCTTCGCCACCTGTGACCGGGTGATTGTGTTGAAGGACGGCAGTTTTGTGTATGCATCTCCCATGGAGGAGACGGACAGTGACGAGATCATCAGCCGGATGGTGGGGAGGGAATTTAAGAACGCTTATCCGCCACGGAATGAGACGTGTCCGGAGGAGATAAAATTAGAGTTAAAGAATGCCTGTGTAGGCAGCAAGGTCAGAAATATTAATTTGAAGATACCGGCCGGTTCGGTGATCGGGATCGGCGGTTTGGAAGGGCAGGGACAGAGGGAACTGAGCCGGGCGCTGTTTGGCATCAGACCATTTACCTCCGGGGAATATTTCATCGGTGGAAAACCTGAGAAAATCCACAGCCCGGTGGCGGCGGTGAAACATAAGATCGCCTTTGTCTCCGACGACAGAAAGGCGGAAGGGCTGTTTCTTGTGCTGTCCTGCGGGGAGAATATCTTATCCCTGTCCCTGAAACGCAATTCCAGAATGGGACTGGTGAATAAAAGCAGTTCCTTAAAGGAGATTGCATCGGGCATTGAACGTTTAAATATCAAGCTGAACGACCAGCGGCAGGCGGCGGCCAGTTTATCGGGCGGGAACCAGCAAAAGATCGTGTTTTCCAAATGGATCAAGACGGAGCCGGATATTCTGGTGCTCCATGAGCCGACGAGAGGCATCGACGTGCAGTCGAAGCTGGAGATCTACCAGCTGATCCGGGAACTGACAAAGAAGGGAATCAGCGTAATCGTATTTACCAGCGATATGCTGGAGCTGATCGGCATTTCCGATAAGATCTATGTGATGTATGAGGGAGAGATATCCGGTTCCCTGATGGGGGCGGAAGCGACGGAGGAGAAGATCATGCAGTTATCCGCAAACAGCAGAAAGGAGGCGGCAGTATGACAGGCTCGGTGAAAGCCCATATGAAACAGGCGGTTCCGTCTCTGGTGATTATGGTCATCATGGTGATGGCTGCTTCCTTTGCATCATCCAGATTTTTTACGGCCGCCAATATCCGGAATGTGCTGACGCAGACGGCGGTGCTGGCGATTGTGTCGGTGGCACAGTGTACGGTTTTGTTTGTAGGTGGGATTGACATGTCGGTCAGTTCCGTGATCTCCATGAGCACCATCTGTATTGCCATGTTCAGCGGGGACAGTGTGGGAGGTCTGCTTCTTGGCATGACGTTTGCGATGGCGGCAGGCGGGCTGACGGGACTGGTCAACGGAATCGGCGTTTCGAAATTCCGGATTCCGGCCATGATTATCACCATCTCCACCCAGGCATTTTTAAAGGGCATTGCACTGATTCTGATGCCCAGCTCCGGCGGGAAGGTGAACCAGGGATTTGTCCGGCTGATTAAGACAAAATGGGGCATTTTTTCCGTGGCGTTTCTTCTGACCGTGGCGCTGTATCTGCTGTTTTACGTACTGTTCCACTATACCAGGTTCGGCCGCAGGGTGTATGCCATGGGAAATGGGGAGCTCTATGCCAGCCAGTCGGGTATTGACACGAAGAAAATGACGGTGCTGGTTTATGTGATCTCCGGTATGATCTCGGCTTTTGCGGGAATCATCCTGTCGGCCAGGATTTCCAGCGGGAATCCGCTGGTGGGGGACAGCTACGCCATGGATTCGGTGGCGGCGGCAGTGATCGGCGGTGTTTCCATGAACGGCGGAATCGGAAGCGTGGCAGGGGCGCTGTGCGGCGCGGTGATCTTATCGCTGATTAACAATATTATGAACAATCTGGGCATCTCGCCCTATTACCAGTATATCATCAAGGGACTGCTTCTGATGTTCTCGATGATGCTGTTCCAGTTGAAAAGGAGGAAGACGGTATGAGCCAATGGAAGAAACGATATCGGTACAGCTCCTTTCCCTTTGGAATCTATGGGCTGCTGGCGGCGGTGATTGTGGTATTTCTGGGAGCGACCCAGGGAAATGTCTCCCCAGCCCATCTGCTGAATATTGCCAGGAGTGCGGCTCCGCTGGGGATTGCGGCGATGGGGCAGACGGTGATTCTGCTGGCGGGAGGACTGGATCTGTCGCTGGGGGCCACAGTCTCCATGGTGAATCTGGTGATGGCCTCCATGATGAACGGAAGCAGGGAGCATATGGCAGAGGCGGTGTTTCTGTCTCTGGCGCTCTGTATGGTGATTGGATTTTTAAATGGATTTATCATTGTGAAGTTTCAGATGCAGCCGTTTCTGGTGACGATGGCCATGTCGGTGATCATCCAGGGCGGGTATTATCTTTACACCCAGGGAATTGCCAGGGGAAGCATTGCCCAGGAGATCCGGTTTTTGTCGGAGGGATGGTTTGGAGGAATCCCTGTTGCGGTACTGATCTGGGTGGCGATCTGGATTGTGGTTTCCTTTGTGTTACATAAGACGACATACGGGCGGAAGCTCTATATGACGGGGGCCAATCCGGCGGCTTCGAAGCTGTCCGGGTTCCGGTCGGACTGGATTACGATTTCAGCCTATGTGATTGGAGCGCTGCTGGCGGGGGTGGCAGGAATTATGCTTTCGGCTTATATCGGAGTGGCATCGGTGGATATCGGAACCGATTATACGCTGGATTCCATCGCGTCTTCCGTGATCGGCGGCGCGGCATTTACCGGGGGTGTGGGCAGCCTGGAGGGTACATTTCCAGGGGTTTTGATTTTGACGATTCTGAAAAGTCTGATGACCATATTGGGGATTTCCGAGGCTGGGAAATTCATTTGCCAGGGTGTGGTGATTGCAGTGATGGTAGCGCTGAATCAAATGAAGGCGGCGAAAAATTAGATAAGGATGGAAGGTGGAAGAATGAGTTTTGTCAGAACGATGACAGGTGATATATTGCCTGAGGAGATGGGGTTCACCTATTCTCATGAGCATATTGTATGCCGTCCGGCCTATTGGATGGAGCGGGGGCAGGTGGATCTGCTGCTGGATGATCCGGCTAAGAGTGAGGAGGAGGTGCGGCTGGCGAAGGCGGCCGGGGTGGATACCATTGTGGACGCCACGGCGGTTGATTACGGAAGAGACCCGGAGGCGGTGTATCAGATATCCCTGCATACAGGAATGAAAATCATCGGGACAGCCGGGTTTAATAAAGGCTTTTTGTGGGATGCAAGGATGCCGGGTGAGGAGAGAACCTATCAGGAGTGGATTGACCAGGCTTCCGTCGAGGAACTGACCCGGTTTGTCATTGATGAAGTGGAAGTGGGAATGCAGGGAACCGGTGTGAGGGGCGGACAGGTGAAGTTCGGAACCGGTTATAACAGCATTTCGCCGCTGGAAATAAAGACAATCCGGGCGGGATGCCGGGCCCATCTGGCTACGGGAGCGCCGGTGCATTCCCACACGGAAGCGGGGACTATGGCGCTGGAGCAGATGAGATATATCCGGGAGGAGGGGGTGGATTTATCTTGTGTCAGCTTTGGACATATGGACCGGAATCCTGATCCGTATTACCATTTAAAGATTGCGGATACGGGAGCATTTCTTTGCTTTGACGGGATTGCGAAGGTGAAATACAATCCGGAATCGGTGAGAATCGGGTGTATCCTGGAGCTGGCGAAGCGGGGGTATCAGAAACAGATTCTGGTCAGCGGGGATACGGCCAGGAGGAGTTATTACAGGAGTTATACGTACGCGCTGGGGCTTGCGTATATCAAGGAAACCTGGGTGGACCGGCTGGTTGAGGAGGCGGATGCCGCGGGGCTTGACGGTCTGGCGCTGGCGGAGGATATCTTTATCCATAACCCGAGACGGTGTTTTACATTTAAGAAATGAGGGAATGAGCGATGATGTATGCGGATTTGAATCAGGAACAGGCGGCAGGGCTGAAAGACCGGGATGTGACGGCGATTCTTCCTATCGGGGCCACGGAGGTCCATGGGAATCATCTGCCGCTGGGGACGGACACCTATCTGGTGGAAGCGCTGGTGAAGAAGGTGGAGGAAAAGCTGGGGGAGGAACACTGTCTGATTCTTCCCACGGTCCCCTACGGGCAGGTGTGGTCATTACAGAAAGCGCCGGGAAGCATCCATGTGCCGGATGAGATCCTGAGCCGGTTTCTGGCGCGGATCGGAGAGGGAGTCTGGCAGGCGGGAATCAAAAAGCTGGCGATCATCAATACCCATGTGGGAAATGCGGGGACGATGAAGGCGGCAGCCAGAATTCTCTATGACAGCTGCCCCATCAAGGTGTATCTGTTTACCTATCCGGGGGCGGATGAGACGATCCGGAAGGTGTGCACGGCACCCCTGCCACATCAAGGGTATTTCCACGCGTGTGAGATTGAGACGTCGTATATGCTGTATCTGTGCCCGGAGAAGGTGGATATGGGGAAGGCGGTCTGCCAGTATCCGGAATTTCCACCGGAGTTTGATTACACGCCGACGAGGTGGACGGAGCTTATGGATGTGGCAGTTTTGGGGGACGCCACCCAGGCTTCGGCAGAAAAGGGGCGGGAGATTATTGACAAGGTCGTTGAGAACATATGCGGGATGCTGAAGGAGGGAACTGGAGAAGATAATCTGCCGTTACCCGGAATGTCTGAGGGGGATAAGGGATGCCGTTAATATTGGCAATTGATTTAGGGTCATCCCAGCTGAAACTGCTGGTGATGGATGAGAAGACCAGGGTGCAGGCAGTTGTGACGGAGGGGTATCCGACCGGCACGCCGGGGCCCGGGCATCTGGTGCAGAGGACGGAGGATTGGGAGAAGGCGTTAAGGACCGGATTCTTGAGACTTTCGGAGCTGGTGGAACTTTCGGAGATTGAGGCAGTTTCGTTCTCCGGGCATATGAGCGGGCTGGTGATGGTGGATGGGGACGGCAGGGCGCTGCATCCGTGTATCATGCTGTCGGACTGCCGGAGCGGGGAAGAGTGCGGGATTTTGCAGGAGCGTGTGGGGGATGAGATCAGAAGAATGACCGGGAATCCGGTGATTGATGCATTTTCCCTGCCGAAGCTGTTGTGGATGAAACGGAAGGAAAAGGAAATCTACGAGAGGACCAGGTATTGGCTGTCGCCGAAAGATTATATTCGGTTTCTGTTTACCGGGAAATTGGAGACGGAGTATACGGACGCGTATAATTCACTGTGTATCGACAGGAGAGGCTGCGGGGCGAGTGCCGGCCATGGGATGGGCGTCTGGTGGTCCGGGGAGGTCATCCGCCGGGCCGGGCTGGATGCCTGGATGTTTCCGGATGTGCATGGACCTTTGGAACTGGCAGGGAGAGTTACCGGTAAGGCGGCGGGACGATATGGCCTGAAAGCCGGGATACCGGTGGTGTACGGCGGGGCGGATATGGCCTGCGGGGCGGTTGGAAACGGGCTGTTTGAACTTGGGGATACCACGCTGACGCTTGGAACCTGCGCCACTTTTTTATCTATGGTGGAGAGAGAATTGGAGGAGGCCTTTGGGAAGGTGACTTTCCATATGCATGTGCTGCCGGGGCAGGTTTATGCGCTGGGGTCCCATTTTAATGGGGGATTGGCGGTGAACTGGTTTTCGAAGGCGTTTTCCGGTCATGGCCAGGTAGATTATGGTCTGGTGAAGGAATTGTCGGGGGAGGCGGCGGCTGTGGAGCCCGGGTGCGGCGGAGTGATGACACTGCCGTTTCTGGCAGGCAGCGGGTCTCCGTATTTTGATTCCAGGGACAGGCAGAGCGTGATAGGCATTGACGCGTCGGTGACGAGAGGAAAGCTGTTCCGCAGTCAGCTGGAAGGGGTGTCTTACAATTTAAGGCAGACGCTGGAATTGTATGGGCAGATGTTAAAGGGGAGAGAGAAACCCATTGTGCTGGGAGGCGGAGGCGTCCGGGTAGGAATCTGGCCCCAGATGATTGCGGATGTATTTGGGAAGACGCTCCTGCTGGCGGAAAATCCTGACGCGTCGGCGGTGGGGGCCGCGCTGATGGGCGGAGCGGGAGTGGGGATGTTTGAAGACTTACGTGAGGCATCCCGGATGGCCCTTGTCATATCGGAGCGTGTGGAGCCGGTGAGGGAGCATGTGGAGATTTATGATAGAAGTTACCGGCAGTATTTGAAGATTTATGAGGTTTTGGAGCAGTTGAAGCTGTGAGGATGAGATCTGGTTAAGAATGATGATTCAGTATTAAGATTGAGAACTGAGATTAAAAACGATGATTATAAACGTTGGAAGAAAGTGTGGATGAGATGACCGGCCTGGAAATTTTGCGAGATTTAGTGTCAATCAATACGGTGAATCCGCCGGGGAATGAGAAGGCGGCGGCTGTTTATCTGAAAGAGCTGTTGGAGCCGGCCGGTTTTTCGTGCACGGTCCGGGATCTGGGAGACGGGAGAGCTAACTTTTTGGCACAGCTGGGCCGGGGGGACGGACCGGAACTGATATTTAACGGACATTTGGATGTGGTTCCGGCGGCGGGAAGATGGGAGACAGATCCGTTTGAACTGGCCGGGATGGGAGATAAGGTCTATGGCAGGGGAGTCTGCGATATGAAAGGAGGTCTGGCCGCCATGTGCCGGGCCGCGTTATCAATCGCCGGGCACGGGGGACCGGAGCATGGGACGTTAAAACTGCTGTTTGTGGCGGATGAGGAAGACGCGAACCGGGGCATCATGGCTTATCTGCGGGAGCGGGAAGCGGGAGAGGCTGGTGCGGTTTGTCTGCGTGAAAGAGAGGGTGCGGCTTGTCTGCGTGAAAGAGAGGCAGGAGAGGCCGATGCGCTTTGTCAGCGTGAGGGAGTGGTGAGAGAGGCCGGTGCGGCTGAGAACACGGGGAGAACCGGGCGGAATGACAGGTGGGAGAGTTACGCCGTGATCGGGGAGCCGACGAATCTGGAGGTGGCGGTAGCCCACCGGGGAGTGACAAGAAGTTATGTGGATATCCGGGGGGCGGCCAGACACGCGGCGCTGCCGGAGGACGGGAATTCTTCGATTGAGAAGCTGCCGGGGGTGCTTCATGCGATTACAAAGATGAACCGGGAGCTGGAGACGCGGACTCATCCGGTTCTTCCGCCGCCGGGCATTTCCGTGACCATGGTGAAGGCTTACGAGAAGGACAATGTGGTTCCGGGAAAGGTACGGCTGCTTACAGACTTTCGGATATTGCCGGATATGGAGGAGGCAGAGTCGGAAGCCCTGCTGAGAAATGCCATTGCGGCGGCTGGGATTCCTGACGTGCAGATTATGAACCATTTTTTTATGCCGGGAGGCGAGATCAGTCCGGAGGATGACTTTGTGACACTCTGCTGTGAGACTGCCGGGCAGGTGCGAAACCAGGAGGTGGTTCCCCAGGCGTTTGACGCGTCCTGTGAGCAGTGTTTTCTTATAAAAGCTGGAATTAAAACCGTGATTCTGGGGCCGGGAAGTCTGGATCAGGCCCATACCAGGGATGAGTTTCTGGCGCTGGAGCAGCTGGAACAGGCGGCCCGGATATATGAAGGGATTGCCTGGGAAGTATTGGGAGCCGCCGATGGGCAATTGGAAGACAGGCAGGGAAAAGCCAGACAAGCGGGAAATGGAAGTCGTTTGAGAGACCAGGGAGAGAAGGAGAACAATGGAAGAGAGGAAGAATACCATATGGGATCTGCCGACACCGGCAGTGGCGGTGGATTTGGACATTGCGGCGCGCAATATAAAAAAGATGGTGGACGAGGCGGCGCGGCACGGGCTGGTGCACCGTCCCCACATCAAAACCCACCGGTCGGGGTATTTTGCACAGATGCAGATAGAGGCCGGCTGTGTGGGAATCACCGCCGCCAAGCTGGGAGAGGCGGAGGTGATGGCTGATGACGGAATCAGGGACATTTTCATCGCTTACCCCATCATCGGGGAAGAGAAGCTTAAGCGTCTGCTGGATCTGCACCGGCGGGTGAAGGTTACCACGATTGTCAACAGCGTGGAGGGTGCCGGAGGATTGAGCCGGACATTTGAAAACGCCGGGAGGACCGTGGATGTGCTCATCGAGATTGACGGGGGATTGAACCGCGGCGGGGTGAAGCCGGAGGCGGCATTGGCATTTGCTGAGAAGATCAGGAACTTGGCGGGAATCCATATTGTGGGGCTGATGTACTATGGCGGTTTGATTTATAACAGCCACAATATCGCGGAGGTGGAGGCCTACACAAGGCAGGAACGGGACTGTCTTATAAATGCCGCCGCGACGCTAAAGGAACACGGTTTCTGTATGGATGTACTCAGCGCCGGTTCCAGTTATTCCGGGAAACGGCCGGAACTGTTGGAAGGTATCACCGAAATCCGCAGCGGGCATTACATCTTTAATGACTGCGGACAGCTGGATCTGCACCTGGCGGAGCCGGAGGACTGTGCGCTGACCGTGATTTCCACGGTAGTGTCAAAGCCAGATGACCATGTGGTGATCTGCGATGTAGGAACCAAGTCTCTGACCAGTGATACCTGTCATTACCGTCCCGGATACGGATATGTGACAGGGCACCCGGACATGGAGATATACGCGCTGAATGAGGAACATGCGTTTCTGCGCTGTGAGGGGAAAAATCCGCTTCAGATCGGACAGAAAATCCAGCTGATTCCCAATCATGCCTGTGTGGTGACAAACCTTGCGGATTGTGTGTACGGGTTCCGGTCCGGTGTGTTTGACCGGGTGATTGCGGTGGATGCAAAAGGAAAGAGCGTCTGAAGGAATAGGAGATGAAGGAACATGATGAGAATTCATGAGAGGATACTGGTGGTTGGCTCTGGTGATACCGGATTTTCCATGACGAATCCTGGCGACTGCACGGTCTATCTGCTGGAGTGTGGGGAGGGGCCGGGAGCGCCCTGCGTACTGATTGATGCCGGCTGTGGAATGGAGACGGAATTGATTGTGGAGGAGATTGCCAAGTCCGGCCACCAGCCGGAGGATGTGCAGTTCCTGCTTCTGACTCATGGACATGGGGATCATTCGGGAGGCGCCGCGGCAATGTCAAAACTATGCCATGCGGACGTTTATGCCATGATGGATACCGCCCGATATGTCTCGGAAGGTGATGGGAAAGCGCTGGCGGTGGAGGAGGCCATACTGGCCGGGGTCTATGACGAAGGATTCCGGATTCCCCCATGCCAGGTTTATCCACTGGAAGATGGTCAGATTTTAAAGGCAGGGGATTTGCAAATCCAGGCAAGACTGATGGAAGGACATTGCTCCGGCCACGGATGTTATGAGGTGCAGATCAATGGGGAAACGGTGCTGTTTGCGGGAGATTCCATATTCTGTGGAGGGAAAATCTCCGTTCAGGCCATCTGGGACTGCGATCTTCAAAAATACATAGAAACCTGCCGTATGCTGGAACAGCTAAAACCGGATCTGCTTCTTCCGGCCCACGGCGGAATCGCATTGAAGCGTGGATGGAACCAGATTGAGCCGGCTATGAGACAGATCCGCAGCCTGAAACTGCCGGAGAATTTTTGATGATTATAATGATGATATAAGGAGGATTTTGTGATGAGAGATGTCTATGAGGTAATGAAAGAAAAGAATATTGTACTGCCGGCTCCGCCGGCAAAAGGCGGTGTCTATACCCCGGTCATGGAGTTTGGAGATCATTTTCTCTACTGCTCCGGCTGCGGCCCGGATATCGGTGATGGAAACCCAATCAAAGGAAAGCTGGGCAGAGACGTAACCATCGAGGAAGGCCAGAAAGCCGCTTACAACTGCATGCTGAATCTCCTGGCCAATCTGCAGGACAAAACAGGAGACTTAAATAAAATCAAACGTTTTGTGAAAGTGCTTGCATTTGTCAACAGCACCGACGATTTTGACTCCCAGCCCCAGGTAGTCAACGGAGGCTCCAATCTGCTTTGTGATCTCTTCGGCAAGGAAGCTGGTATTCCCGCCCGTTCCGCCATCGGCGTAAATGCACTGCCGGGGAATATTGCATGTGAGATTGAATTGATTGCGGAATTGTATTGATAATGTTTATAAAGATGTAGAAATGAAAAATGGCAGAAATAACAGAAGGTATGGATTGCAGCAGATCCATACCTTCTGTATCTTTTTTCGTTTGATACTCCATTAACTTTTTTTCCGATGAAACACTAACAACAGCCCCCCATAACAGAAACTGATCAACAAAATATCCACCGCGGTAATCAAAAACGAGCCGCGCTCCACACTTCCCGGAATCATGGCTTCGGCGGCATAGTAGATGCCGATGGAGACGAGCAGCAGACAGGTGGGCTTGAGTATCATATTCACCACGTCCCAGGAGAAGGAGACCTGCTTTTTCAGCGAGTGGAGATGAAGCAGGGCTAGCAGCAGTTCGCTGGCCAGAATGCCCATCAGGTAGGCGGTGATGCCGAACTTTGGAATTCCGAAGAGGACAAAGCCCAGCCGCAGCAGCAGGGCGGTGACATTCTGCACGAAGGTGGTGGAGGTCTTACCCAGTCCGTTTAAGATACTTCCCATGGTGGTAGCCAGATACAAAAACGGACAGAGCCAGGCCAGCGTCTGGATGAACGATCCTGCATTGGGATCGTGAAAGACCGTAGTGCCTAAACTGTCCCCAAACAGCGTAAACAACCCGATGCAGAGTATCCCCATATAAAGGCTGTACCGCAGGGACATGGAGATGGTTCCGGCGATCCGTTTCTCATTTCCGCTGGCCTGGGCCTCGGCCACTGTGGGCAGGAGCAGAACCGACATGGAATTGGTGATCGTGGACGGAAACAGGATAAACGGCAGCGCCATACCCGTGAGGACGCCGTAAATGCTGAAGGCCTCCGAGTTAGTCATGCCAAACGCATTTAAGCTGCTGGGAATAAATATCGCCTCCGCACTGGCCAGAATATTGAGCACCAGCCGGTTTCCCATCAGCGGCAGAGCCAGCGTCATGAGCGGAGCCGCCGTCATGGAAAAGTCTTTAAAAAATGAGCTTGCCCGGGGGCCGCGTCTCCCGGGAGTACACAGTCCGAAAGCCAGCATGGTATAAAAACAGGCCGCGATCTCCCCAATCAGATGCCCGGTCACCGCCAGCTGCACCGTAATTGCCCGCCCCGATTCCAGATAGATATCGGCAATCAAGAACACCGCCGCCATCCGGATGACTTGTTCAATCACCTGGGAAAATGCCGGCACCTTCGTCTTCTGTATCCCATAATAATACCCGTTGATACAGGCATGAATCGCCGAAAACGGCACCGAAACCGCCATAAACGGCAGCAGCGGCGCGCACCGTTCCTCCATCAGGATGTATTTGGCAATCGGCAGGGAAAACTGGCAGATGAGAAAGGCCAGCGCCACCGCAATGGTCAGGGAAATGGCCAGCCCCGTGCGGAACACCGCCTTCCCCTTCTCCGTGTTAGCCGCCACAAACCGCGACACCGCCGTCTGAATCGACCCGGCGCACAGCGCAAAGCAGATCCCGAAGATGGGATGGACCATATTGTAAATGCCCAGCCCTTCGGCGCCAATGGTACGCGACAGGAAAATCCTGTAAAAAAAGCCCAAAAATCTTGTAAGAAACCCGGTCATGGTTAATAGTAGTGTGCCGGTGATCAACGTATGTTTTTTGAAAAAATCGGTCATTGAGTCTTCCTAGCAGGGGTATTATTATTAAGTATATTTTGCAGATGGGTAAATATGCGCTTGAAAGACGGTCCGATGCCGAAGGGAGCGGTACCAACATGTAAAATGGTTCAAATATGGTTCGAAAGAATCAAGCTTGACATGTTCGTAGAATTCTGTTAGACTAAACACATCAAAAAGGAGTCTATCCTTTTTTATTCAAATTTTCAAGTAGTTTCATTGTGGTTTCCACAAACAATTCCGGATATTGAGGGAAGCAGAAAGCTGGTGATGAATATGGATCTGTTCTTTTGATTTTATCTTGCATGGAGGAGTTAAAATAACGTATAATGAAGAAAGGAAAAGAATATGAGTGATATTGCATATCAGAATAAAGATATCACAGCCAAGGTCATGGGGGAGACCCTGAAGGGGAAAAGTCTGGCGGCTTTTGGTCTGCCTCACTTGAAAGTTGTGGATATTTTGCCAACGAATCTGCCGGTGATTGAGAGTAATGAGCTGCGACCAGTGAGGTTTATAACCGGCTGAATGAGAAAATCTGCAGGCAGGAAAAACTTTCGGAAGAGGAGTTGATGGAACTTATGATTCTTCCGTTAACTGTGAAAGGGAATCAAGAGAAGCAGAAACTCATTGTAGATGCAGTAAATATGGCTAAGAAACTGGAGGATCATGGCCAGGCTGTCCGGTCGCTGGCAGGAATTTTGACATTTACGGACAAGATCATTGATAAGAAATTCAGAGATAAGGTTAGGGAGGAGATGCGGATGACACAGATTGAGAGGGAGATTATTGAGGAAGGGAGACAAGAGGGCAGAGAAGAGGCGGAAGAAAAAATCGTAAAAACCATGCTTCTCAAAAACAAAACCATACAGGAAATCCATCAGGATACGGATCTAGCAGTTACATTTATTGAGAAAGTGAAATCTTCTCTTATAAAACAACCCTGAATCATGAAATCACACTTGACATTTAAAGCCAGTCTGTTATACTTAAATCAATAACAATTACTATTATTAAAAAGAACGGATTAATAAAAATTAGGAGGGAATAACATGAACGCAAATATTTTCAGAAGTATGTCGTATGGGGTTTATGTGGTATCAACGGTAGATCATGGAAGGCCGACCGGCTGCATTGCCAACAGCATCATGCAGATTACATCATCGCCGGCCACCATTGCGGTCAGCATCAACCACGACAATTACACGAATGGCTGTATTTCCGCCAGCGGCAAATTCGCCTTTTCCATTCTGGCGGAGAATTCTGACCCTGGGTTAATTGGAACGTTTGGATTCCAGTGCGGTAAAGACGTCAACAAATTTGACTCCGTCGCATATGAGATGGTAGAGGGGGTTCCGGTTGTCAAAGATTCCTGCGGTTACGTGGTGTGCAGAGTCATTGACAGAATGGAGACAGCGACCCATACGGTCTTCCTTGGTGAAGTGGTGGAGGGAGATGTCTATGAGGGCGCGGCCGATGCCATGACCTACGCCTACTATCACAAGGTAGTCAAAGGGAAAGCCCCGAAGAATGCGCCGACTTATCTGCCGGAAGCCGATACGAATAACGGGGCCGGTGCAGCTGATTTGGCGGACCGGACAGCAGAGGCCGGCGGCCAGGCCTGTAAAAAAGAGAGCACCCGCAAATGGGTCTGCCAGGTCTGCGGCTACGTCTACGAAGGCGACGAACTTCCTGCTGATTTTACCTGCCCCATCTGCAAGCAGGGCGCCGATCAATTTAAGCTGGTAGAAGCATAATCTATCAGTTCAGAAGTCATATCTTCCTGCCCCAAAAGCTGGTCAAGAAGCAACGGATTTCCAGCCGCTGACAGAACAGAACATAAATGTCAGCGGCTATTTCTAAATTTATTTTAATTCCTATTGAAAAAGTAGGAATATAATATATAATAGGTTATGTAGATGAAGCTTTGAACTTTAGTACTACAAGAAAGGCGGTTTACACTGATGAAACAGACGATTTATTTAGACAACGCGGCAACGACAAAGACACGGCCGGAGGTCGTGGAGGCGATGCTGCCCTATTTTACCGAATATTATGGGAATCCATCATCGGTATATGAATTTTCAACCCCGTGCAAAAAGGCCATTGCCCACGCACGTGAGACCATTGCGGCTTCCCTCGGGGCAAAGAGCAATGAGATATATTTTACCGCAGGAGGAACCGAGTCCGACAACTGGGCCATTAAAGCCACGGCGGAGGCCTACCAGGGCAAGGGAAACCACATTATCACCAGCAAGATTGAGCATCACGCGGTGCTTCACACCTGCGAGTATCTAGAAAAGCGCGGTTTTGAGGTGACTTATTTGGACGTGGATGAGAACGGCGTGATAAAACTGGACGAATTAAAGAAAGCGATCCGTCCGACCACCATCCTCATTTCCATCATGTTTGCCAACAATGAGATCGGCACCATCGAGCCCATCAAGGAGATCGGCGCCATCGCAAAGGAGCACGGTATCTTATTTCACACCGACGCGGTTCAGGCCTACTGCCATGTGCCGATCAATGTGGATGAGTATCACATCGACATGCTAAGCTCCAGCGGCCACAAGATCAACGGCCCCAAGGGCATCGGATTTCTCTATATCCGTACCGGAATCAAGACCCGCTCCTTCATTCACGGCGGCGCCCAGGAGCGCAAACGCCGGGGCGGCACGGAAAATGTTCCCGGTATCGTCGGCTACGGCCGCGCCGTGGAACTGGCCCAGGAGACCTTAGAGGCCCGCGCGAAAAAAGAAACGGAGCTGCGCGACTATTTGATGGACCGCATCATGGCGGAGGTTCCCTACACCAGAATCAACGGACACAGAACCAGCCGTCTAAGCAACAATGTAAACGTGGCGTTCCAGTTCATCGAGGGAGAATCCCTCTTAATCAAGCTGGATATGGCCGGAATCTGCGGTTCCAGCGGTTCCGCCTGTACCTCCGGTTCCTTAGACCCGTCCCACGTGCTGCTGGCCATCGGCCTGCCCCACGAGATTGCCCACGGCTCTCTCCGTTTAACGCTGAACGAGGATAACACAAAAGAAGAGATGGATTATGTGGTAGAACAGGTAAAAGAGATTGTGGCATACCTGCGGGGAATGTCACCGCTCTATGAAGATTTTATGAAGCATCAGAGACGATAAAATATCAACGGATTATAGATCATAAATTAATAGAAAACAATAGGAGAAAGATTATGTATACAGAGAAAGTAATAGATCATTTTGAGCACCCGAGAAATGTAGGAGAAATGGAAAACCCCAGCGGTGTCGGAACCGTGGGCAACCCAAAATGTGGAGACATCATGCGGATGTACCTGGATATTGATGAGAACCAGGTCATCCGGGATGTCAAATTCAAGACATACGGCTGCGGCGCCGCGGTGGCGACCAGCAGCATGGCCACCGAGCTTGTGAAGGGCAAGACGGTCCAGGAAGCCATGAAAATTACCAACAAAGCGGTGATGGAAGCGCTTGACGGATTGCCATCGGTTAAGGTACACTGTTCTTTATTAGCAGAAGAAGCAATTCACGCGGCTCTTTGGGATTATGCCCAGAAAAATGGAATCGAGATCGAGGGACTGGTACAGCCAAAAACCGACATCAGCGAACATGAGGAAGAGGCAGAAGAAGAGTACTAAAACACAGGACAGGAATCTATGAGTGGAAAGAAAGTAGTGATAGGCATGTCCGGCGGGGTCGATTCCTCGGTCGGAGCTTACCTTTTAAAAGAACAGGGATACGATGTGGTGGGTGTCACCATGCAGATCTGGCAGGAGGAAGAGGCAGAGATCCAGGAGGAAAATGGCGGCTGCTGCGGCTTAAGCGCCGTGGACGACGCCAGACGGGTGGCCTGGGAACTTGGCATTCCCTATTATGTGATGAATTTCCGTCAGGAATTCAAGGAGCATGTCATCGATTATTTTGTGGAAGAATATATCCACGGGCGAACCCCCAATCCGTGCATCGCCTGCAACCGGTATGTCAAGTGGGAGTCCCTGTTAAAGAGGAGTCTGGACATCGGGGCGGAGTACATTGCCACCGGCCATTATGCCAGAATCGAACAGCTTCCAAACGGGAGATATGCCCTGAGAAAATCGGTGACGGCCGCCAAGGACCAGACCTACGCCCTGTACAATTTAACCCAGTACCAGCTGGCACACACGCTGATGCCGGTGGGAGAGTACAGCAAGGAAGAGATCCGGGCAATTGCGGACCGGATTCATCTTCAGGTGGCCAGCAAGCCGGACAGCCAGGAGATCTGCTTCATTCCGGATCATGATTATGCAAAATTTATCGAAGAACATTCCGATACCGGACTGCCGGAGGGCAATTTCGTAGATTTAGATGGAAATGTCCTCGGCCGCCACAAAGGGATCACCCACTACACCATCGGCCAGCGGAAAGGACTGAACCTGTCCATGAAGAGACCGGTTTTCGTGGTGGAGATCCGCCCGGAGACCAACGAGGTGGTCATCGGGGATTCGGAGGATGTTTTCTCGGATACCCTGCGATGCGATCATCTCAACTGGATGGCCATTGACGGACTCCATGGAAAGGAGATGCAGGTGACGGCGAAAATCCGTTACAGCCACAAAGGCGCGCACTGCATTATCCGGGAAGTGGAGGATGACGTAGTGGAATGTGTATTTGAAGAGCCCCAGCGCGCCATCACGCCGGGACAGGCAGTGGTATTTTACGATGGAGATTACGTTGTGGGCGGAGGTATTATCAGATGAATCGTTGGAAACAGGTACAAAAAAGGCGGCGCGGCATCCGCCGTAAGTCCTGGATTGTGGCGGCCATAGCGGCAGCTGCGTTGTCGGTCAATGGATGTGGGAAAACTTATGAGCCGGTGGAAATACCGGAGAGCGCCCAGGCGCCGGGCAGTGCAGACGGTGTTATGGGTTCCGGCGCCGGTGAGTCAGAGAAGGCAGAGACTGCCAGCGGGACCGGCGAAGGCGTATCTGCCGGGGAATCGGTCCGCGTGGAGAGCAGCGCTCTGGAAACCACGATTATGACAGAGACGGCGCCGTCATTTACCGATACCGATGAGACGGTCTATGTGACAGGCGACCAGGTGAATCTGCGGACCGATGCCAGTACAGCGGCGGAAGTGGCTGCGACTCTTGGCCGGGGAACCGCCCTCAAACGGACGGCGGTCAGTGATACCTGGAGCCGGGTGGTGTATCAGGAGAAGACCTGCTACATTTCCACCCAGTATGTGTCTGTAACCCAGCCGGAGACGGAGAGTGCAAAGGCGGCAGCCAATGGCGGGGAGGTAAAACTGAACCCTTCCTGGAAATATGCGGATTTCTCCAAGATCAATTCCGGCGCGGCCACACTTTACAAGTCCGAAGCGGCATCCCGCAAGAATATCACCGTCTGCGTCAATGCAGGCCACGGGACAAAGGGCGGTTCCAGCGTAAAGACCCAGTGCCACCCAGACGGGACGGCCAAGGTGACCGGAGGAACAACAAGTGCCGGTGCCACTACGGCGGTGGCCGTTTCCAGCGGGATGCAGTTTTCCGACGGAACGGCGGAAGCCAAGGTGACTCTTGCCATGGCAAAGAAATTGAAAGACAAGCTGCTGGCGGCCGGCTACGATGTGCTGATGATCCGGGAGACCGATGACGTGCAGCTGGACAATATTGCGAGAACGGTGATCGCCAACAATATGGCGGACTGCCATATCGCGCTGCACTGGGATTCCACCACCAGCAACAAGGGAGCATTTTACATGAGCGTACCCAACGTGGAGTCTTACCGGAATATGGAGCCGGTGAAATCCAACTGGCAGAAACACAACGCTCTGGGCGAAAGCCTGGTTGCCGGATTGAAGGGCGCAGGAGTGAAAATATTCTCAAACGGGGCCATGGAGATGGATCTGACCCAGACCTCATTTTCCACGATTCCCTCGGTTGATATCGAGCTGGGAGATAAAGCCTCCGACCATTCCGATGGAACGCTTGCTACACTGGCGGACGGACTGCTGGCCGGGGTGAATCAATACTTTGGAAATTAAAATTTAATAAATAATGGAAGAACATCCGGTTTTTGTGATAAGATAGAGGAGAAACAAAAGATTCCTGTCTGACACAGAGACCGGGTGTTTTTATGTGAGGGCGGGAGCATATGGGTCATAGGACAAATGGAGGCAGCGACATGAAAGTACTGATGTTAAATGGAAGTCCAAGGAAAAGTGGATGTACGTTTACCGCCCTTGGCGAAGTGGCAAAGGAACTGCATAACCAGGGGATTGAGACGGAGATTGTGCAGATCGGGACAGCCGGTATACACGGCTGTATTGGCTGTGGAACCTGTAAGGACAGACACAGCTGTGTATTTACCGATGATATTGTCAATGAGTGTGTGGAGAAAATGAGACAGGCGGACGGACTGGTTGTGGGTTCCCCCGTCTATTACGCATCGGCCAATGGAAGCCTGATCAGTCTTTTGGACCGGATGTTTTATGTGGGCGGAAGTTATTTTGCAGGGAAACCGGCGGCTGCCATCGCATCGGCCAGGAGAGCCGGAACCACGGCGACGGTTGATGAGTTAAACAAATACTTCACCATTTCCCAGATGCCGGTGGTTTCCTCGACCTACTGGAATGTGGTACACGGAAACTGTGTGGAAGATGTGCTGAAGGATGAAGAAGGCCTTCAGACCATGCGGAATCTGGCAAGAAATATGGCATGGCTTTTAAAATGCATCGCTTGTGGAAGAGAGAACGGCATTGAGATGCCAAAGGCTGAGAAAGATTACAGAACGAATTTTATCCGGTAAAGAATAGAAAGAATGGGACCCCTTCCTGTCAGAGAAGAGGTCCTTTTTTCTATCCACAATTATTGTTTTACCTTAAACTGTTTAATCAGGCTCTGAAGCATTTGCGCCTGTCCGGATAATTCCTGGCTTGCAGCCGCGCTTTCCTCGCTGACCGCGGAGCTTTGCTGAACGACACTGGAAATCTGATCCAGGCCGGAGGTGATCTGCGAAAGGGCCTGGGCCTGTGTTTTTGTAGCATTGGTGATCTTCTGGATAAGATCGGTGGTCTCGACAGCGCCGCTGACCACCTGTAAAAGATCATCCGCGGTGGCCTGGGCCAGTTTCACACCCTGGCTGATTGCCGTAATGGAACTTTCGATCAGCTGTGTGGTGTCCTGTGCGGCCTCGGCACTCTTGGCTGCCAGGCTGCGTACTTCATCGGCCACCACCGCAAAGCCTTTGCCGGCGGCCCCTGCCCGTGCGGCCTCTACCGCCGCGTTGAGGGCCAGGATATTGGTCTGGAAAGCGATATCTTCAATGGTCTTGATAATCTTTCGGATTTCCTTGGACTGGGAATCAATGTTGTACATGGATGTCATAAGCTGCTGCATCTGTTCGTTGCTGTCCGTGATGGCGGAAGCAGCTCCTTTTGCCATTTCACTGGCTTTATCGGAGGTATCTGCATTTTGCTGAAGCTGTTCAAAAAGCGCAGTTATGGTTGCTGTCAGGTGTTCAATGGAATTGGCCTGCTCTGTTGCACCCTGTGCGGAGACCTGCGCCCCGTTGGCAACCTGGTCGGAGCTGTTGGCAACCTGGTTTGCCGCGTTGGACATCTGGGACAGCGACGATGACATGGCAAGGCTCATCCGGTAGATGGAATCCTCAATCGGTTTAAAATCTCCAACAAAGGACTGGCTGAAAGACAGGTCAAAATTCCGGTTCGACATTTTTTCCATCGCTTTAGCGATCTCATCCACATACCGTTTTAATTCTATTTTTGAATTCTTGATTGCGTAGGTCAGCATACCAATCTCGGAAGTGTCCGGTTCCAGGGGAAAATCGGAGGAGAGATTTCCTTTGGAAAACTCTGTCATCTCATCCCGGATTGCCACAATTGGACGGATCATCTTTTTCCTCACATACAGGATGACAGCGCCCTGCATAAATACGACTGCAAATATAAACAGGAAACACACGGATTTAATCAAGGTGGAGACGCCTTCCAGACGTTTAATCTCCTTTTCACTGCGATGATCCAGGGAAGCTAAAATATTGCTTTTAATCTCGTTGATTTTTGCGATGGAATCACTGTATTCCTGTCCGTAGACATAGTCAACGGCCAGATCCATTTTTCCGGCCTTCACATTTTCCATGGCCAGGGTTTCCAGTGGAACGAGCTGGTTGGAAAGGGACGACATAGAGTCGATCATCGCCTGCTCTTCGCTGGTGATGCCGATTTCCTTTAAGTTCGCCACGCCGATTTCCCGGTTTTTCAAATTGTTGATCTCATTCCAGTAATTGTTGTAGTGTTCCTCAGAACCTGTAGCGGCATAGGCCCGGACTTCATTGGTCAGATAGGCTGATCCGTTCATAAAACGGTTGGCATTGTAGGTTAAATCATACCGGTCCGTGTTTGCGTTGTTGACCTTGTTTCGCACATTTACAAAGCATAGAAACGAGAACACAATTCCAAGCATTGCAAGAATAGAACAGAAATTGAGTGATTGAATCATAACTGATTGTTTAACAGCTTTTTTCATAAAAAACCTCCATATGGTATTTTACTTGGGATAAGTCTTTTTTAAAACGGATGTGAAATTTGAACGAGTTCTTTGAAGCAGAACTACCAGTGTTTCCAGTGATAAATATATCGGCAAAATTTACCAATAAATAAGTCTTTTTTTAGAATATAAAATAATAAATAATACAAGATACAGGACGGGATTTTGGTGAATACAGTGATACTATCAGGCTCTTTGTCAGGAGGATTTTTCGTATGAAATGCAGAATATCATTGGAACCGGCCGCAGAGATGGTCAGCGAGGCCAGCTCGAAGCCGCCGCTTATTTTTGAACTGCCGCCAAAGGCGGGACGGGAAGCGCTGGAGGAGGCGCAGAACCAGCCGGTGAATATGTATCCGGCCAAGGTGGATCATTACATGGTAAACACAGGAACCTGGGGGAGAATCCCCATGTATCTGGTAACCCCGGAATGTGTAAAGAACCCGGCGGATGTGATTTTCTATATTCATGGAGCGGGCTGGGTGTTTGGAAGCTTTCATACACACGAGAAGCTGGTGCGGGAGCTGGCGGCAAGATGTGGCTGTATTGTGGCGTTTCCGGAGTATACCAGATCTCCGGAGGTCCGTTATCCGGTGGCCATGGAACAGTGTTTCAGCGTGTTGTTTTATCTGCAGCAGATGCTTGGGGAACTTGGTATTGCCATGAATCCAGACACGTTGACGGTCGCGGGAGACAGTGTGGGCGGCAACATGACAATAGCCATGACTCTGCTGGCCAAATACCGGGGCGGCCCAAAGATCCAGAAGCAGCTTTTGTACTACCCGGTGACCAACGCCTGTTTTGACACCGGCTCCTATTGTGAATTCGCTGATGGCTATTATCTCTACCGGGAAGGAATGAAATGGTTCTGGGATCAATACGCCCCCAGCCTGCGTGACAGGAACCAGATAACCGCATCCCCCTTGTGCGCCACCTGTGAACAGCTGAAAGGTCTGCCGGAAGCCATGATCATCAACGGCGAGGCCGATGTTCTCCGCGATGAGGGCGAAGCCTACGCCAGGGCTCTTCGCTGCGCGGGCGTCTCCGTCACCGCCATACGCTTCCAGGGGATGATCCACGATTTCGTCATGCTCCACTCCCTGGACCAGACCAACGCCTGCCGGGCCGCCATGGATGTATCCACGGCGTGGATTTGCAGAAATAATCAATAAAATTTTCGCCAACCACTGTTCAAATCCTTGAAAATCGTGTATAATCTAATGGTTGGTGTTTTTTATGCCAGCATTTTATGGAGACGTAGCGAAGTGGCCATAACGCGGCGCACTCGAAAAGTCTTCGGTTTCATGGAACTGCAACACCCGCAAACCCGCATGAACAAAGGGGTTTGATGTTCCTGTATTATCGTGTGTTATCAACTTTCTTCTCTGCTTTCCGGAAAGGGCAAGAACTTGGTGGAACGGTGGCTGAGAGAAATTGATATAGAAAATTAAAAATGGAGAGTTGTCCGAGCGGTCGAAGGAGCTAGTCTCGAAAACTAGTGTACCTTTCTGGTACCGAGGGTTCAAATCCCTCACTCTCCGCCAGAGTGTTCTGTAATGGGATGATTTGAGCGAATGGACCCATTACTTTTGCCTTGGGAGTGTCGCAAAATGACATGAAATTGTTTTGATTTCATGTCAGGAGCGATGCTCCCGGTTTTTATATAAATAAATCCAGACCGTGAGCCGGTTTTGGCTCCGATCTGGATATTTAGGCATACTTTAATACACCTTTCTTTTTTCTTTATATATCACATACTAAACATCAGAATCTCAATTATATAGCTGTTATTATAATTCAAATTTCCTTCCCCATCAACTTGCCTAGCGTTGAACAGAGTATGCCAATATCCACAGGCTTTGCAATATGTGCATCCATTCCTGCCTCAAGTGCCGCCTCAACATCCTCCTCAAATGCGTTTGCGGTCATGGCGATAATGGGAATGGTTTTAGCGTCGGGTCTTTTGTTTAACCGTATGAACCGTGCGGCCGCATAGCCGTCCATCTCCGGCATCTGAATGTCCATCAGGATGGCATCGTAAGTCCCGGGGACTGCGGCGCAAAACGACTCCACAGCCAGGGCTCCATTGCTCCTTACCACAGTCTCTGCCCCGCACATCTGCAGAATCTCACAAATGATCTCCGAGTTGATTGCATTGTCCTCCGCGATTAAAAAGCGGCACCCGGCAAAAAGGCTCTCCTCAAGACCGCCCGACGGCTGTGATTCCAGAGCATCCCGCCATTCGCCGTCCGGTGTGATCTCGCACGTTAACTCAATCAAGAAGGTGGAGCCCATCCCCGGCGTGCTTTGCACCTCTATTTCGCCTTCCATCAAGTCCACCAATCCCTTGACGATGCTCAGGCCCAGGCCGGACCCCTCCACGCGGGACACGGCATTACTGCGGACAAAGGGTTCAAAGAGATGGTCTTGGAAATCTTTTTCCATTCCGACTCCTGTGTCACTGGTGGTGAAACGATAACGCGCCCAATGCATGTCTCCTTGTGCGGGAAGCTCCTCTACGGATAGCCGCACCGTACCGCCCGACGGCGTAAATTTGACCGCGTTGCCCAGTATGTTGATTAAAATCTGGCTGATGCGCAGGGCGTCTCCGTAAATAAAGGGGTTTTTGATTTCGCTGAGCTGTATGTCATATTGGAGACCGGCCCGGTCGGCCTGGGGCGCGATGATGGCTCCGATCTGCGTTACTAGATCCGGCAGATAAATTTTCTCCCGGTTCAGTGTAATTTGGGCCCGTTCAATCCGATTCATATCCAAAATATCGTTGATCAAACTGAGCAGGTGATTGGAGGAGACAGATATTTTTTGCAGGCAGTCCATGACACGGCCTGTGTCGCCAATGTTGGCCTTGGCCAGCGTGGTCATCCCCATGATGGCGTTCATGGGCGTGCGGATATCGTGGCTCATGGCCGAAAGGAAATCGCTCTTGGCCCGGCTGGCTTCCCGGGACAGTTCCAGGGCCCGCTCTAACTCCGCCTTTGCCGTCCGCTCAGCGGCCAGCATATCGGTCACGTCGGAGCGCACCAAACAGACCGTCTTGTGGTTCTGATCGCCCCACAGTACGTTGACCTGTTTGTACCGCAAGCCGTCTAGCGCGCGGTAGGGCAGTACAAAATCATAGCCCCCGGGCTTTTGCGTCAGCCTGCCCAGCAGGGTCTGCAGGTGAAACTGCCGTTTCACCTTCTCGCGGCTCATAGCCGCCTCAAAATACCCAGTTAAGTTGTCCAGCGTTGCGTTATAGTCCAGAGCGGTGTGGGGAGGCAGATTTTCCAGGACCATCTGCCTGGTGTACATAGAAAACTCCCCAGTGACGGCGTCGATGAAGCAGGCTAGCTCACAGGTATAGGCTATCACCCGGAGCAGCCGCTGTTGCTCACGGATGGAATCAGTGATGTCTGTCCTGGATAGGCACACACGGCCCAGCCGCAGGTCAATGGGGGAGACAGTCACATTTTTGGCCCGGACATCGCCCGCATCGTCCACCATCGAGAACGCAAACGTATAGGCCTGTCCATGCTGAAGCAACGCCAACATACGCTGGGTGTCCAAATAATCCCGGTACTGCTCCCGGTCCCGGGGCACGACTCTGGATTCCAGCATTCCGGTCACCCAAGCCGAGTGGACGCCCTGGCGCGGGGGGACACAGTTTGCTTTCTCATCCTGGGAGAGTATGAGATACGTGTTCCTCTTCAGATTCAAATCTGCTACAAAGTCATAACCGGTGACAGAGAGCTGATGGACGATGCGGTCGGCAACGACTTGTTCGGTGATATCGATCACCGTGAGGATCCCGGTCACATCGCCGCTATCCGGGGTTGACACCATATTCATCTCTATTTGCACATACCGGCCGGTATCCTCATTAGGAAGCTGGATAAAGAAATTCTTTACCTGCTTGGTTTCGCCTCGTTGAAAAGCAGCCAGGGAAGGTTCTCGCAGGTAGGTGTCCCGGAAAACACGCTGCTCATTCTTGTCCACGACCAGGGTGGAAAGACCGTCAAAGAATGCCTCGCGGACGATGCCGAAGGTCTCCAAAAGCCCTACGCCGGTCTGGTCGCTGATCTGAATGATCCGGTCTTGGGTAATATTGCAGTGGCCTGTCACCAGCACGTTGGGGTCGGTTCTCTGATGGTGCCGCAGCAGCAGCTCGTTGTACTGCTGCCGGACACGGGCGCGCTCCTCCCGTTCCTTTGTCATATCGTTGTAGACGGAATAAATTTTCCGCTCTCCGCCCTCATGTTCGATGAGGGAGAGCGTATTCTTGACCCATACATAGTCCCCTGAGCCTTTCAAAAGCCGGTATTCGATCTCCCAGTGGCTTTTCCCACTGGCAAAGTACTTCTCCAACTCTGTCCGAACACGCTCTAGGTCCTCCGGATGGACCCCTGTCAAGGCGTCTTCTCGATACAGCTTCCAGGTTTCTTCCAGCGGCATCTCCGTGGTTGCCGCAAGCCCTTCCGATATATACTCAGGGATGATACTCCCGTCCGTTTCATAGCGGACCACCACCACGCCGCCGGGGAGGTTTTTCAGAGTGTTTTGAAAGTACTGCTCCAACCGGCGCTGTTCGGTCACGTCACTATATGCCACGTACAGGAAGTCGTTTCCATCAGGCCGCACCCTCCGGGAACCCTCTATTTGGATCCACCGGTATTCTCCCAGCCCGTCATGGAAGACCCGGCAGGTATGTCGCATCATCTCCCCGCCGTCCAGCAGGTCATTCAGGGTTTCCAGCAGCGCGGCGCGGTCGTCCTCATGGATGCCGATAAAGGTCACCTGCTCCTTGACCTGAGCAATATGTGTGTTATTATACCCCAGCACTTTATAAAAGGCGGGATTATGATACTGCGGGTAAAGCCGCCTCTGCTGTACCTGGTAGATGCAAAGACCGCTGGGGATGCTGTCGAGGACCGCTCTCAATTCGTTAGTCAGTTCCATTTCACTCCACCTCTTTCAGCAGCTCCACCAGATCGGTGGCCCGTTCAAATTCTTCCTTTATGGACTGGAACAGGATAACGAAATACTCCCCCGGTGCTTCGGTGCGCAGAGGCTTTGTGATGGCGCAAACCGCCTGATAGAGCCGTGACTGACCAAGGCTGCCGGCCATACCCTTCAATGTATGGGCTGCGTCAAAAGCGGCGGGATAGTCGCCGGCCTGTAATGCTTGATCCGGCTTACGTAGATTCTCATCCCGTGGCAGCATGGCGAGTATTTTCAAATACAGCTGTTCGTTGCCCATAAATCGGGACATTGTAATTTCATAGTTATTACCGTATTTCTGAAAGACTTCTTTTAGATCTGCCATTTTCTATTCCTCCTCCTGGCTTAAAATAAAGTCGTAGAGGACCTGATACAACCTCTCCGGTTCAATGGGTTTGGCCAAATGCGCGTTCATGCCGGCTGCCTTGCTCTTTTCCATGTCGTCGTCAAACGCGTTGGCGGTCATGGCGATGATGGGGATGGTTTTGGCGTCGGTGTTACTCATGTGACGGATATTATTGGCTGCCGTCAGGCCGTCCATCTGCGGCATTCGGATATCCATCAAAATGGCGTCGTAAAAGCCCGCCTCAGTTTTGCTGAACAGCTCGATTGCCCGCAGCCCGTTCTCCGCCGTGTCCACGGAAAAGCCTTTGCTTGCAAGCAGGGCCATAGCTACTTCGGTATTGATGGCGTTATCCTCGACCAAAAGAATCCGGCGTCCGGAAAAATCAAAGACCGCGGGCTTATTCCCTGCGCTGATTTCCTCTTTTTCACCCAGCGCCTTGGAGAAGGCGGAGATCAGAGAGGACTTGAACATGGGCTTGCTCATCAGCAGATTGACGCCCGCCAACGTGGCTTCGTGCTCGATGGAAGCCCAGTCATAGGCCGTTATAATAATGATGGTGACGTCCGGCCCCACGATAGCACGAATGCGCCGGGCAGTTTCGATGCCGTCGATATCCGGCATCTTCCAGTCGATGAGGATCATATCGTAATGCTTTCCTGTGTCCCACATCGATTGTACTCGTTCGATGGCCTTGCGTCCGCTGTCTACCCACTCGGCGGTGATTCCCATTTCCTTGAGTGTGTCCACGGCGCTTTCGCATACCGCCACATCGTCGTCCACCACCAGAGTCTTCAGAGCGGAAAAATTGGGGAGTGCCTTTTTCCTGTTGCGGCGTAGCAGTTCCTCCTCAGTGATGCCCAACTGTACATCCACTGTGAACTCAGACCCAATGCCTTTGATGGACCGCACGGTGATCTTTCCGCCCATCATGTCCACGATGTTCTTGGAGATGGCCAGTCCCAGCCCGGTCCCGCCGTACACGGCCGTAGTTCCCATGGACTCCTGGGCGAAGGGCTCGAACATGTGGTGGAGAAAATCCTCGCTGATTCCGATCCCGGTATCGTTGACGATAAAGCGGAGAGTGGCACCACTCTTGCCCTTCCTATGGGCCGCGGCGGAGAAGGTGACCTTGCCGCCCTCGCCCGTGAACTTGATGGCGTTGGACAGGATGTTGAGCAGCACCTGTTGGAGTTTCATGGCATCCCCCATATAAAAGTCGTCCAGGGTGGGGTCTACGATGCACTCGTACTCTACGCCCTTTGCAGCCGCCTGTCCGTAGCAGATGGCGTTGAGCCCGTTAAGAAAGTCCTCCGTAGGGATCTTGTCATTTTTCAGCAGCATTTTGCCGCTCTCGATCCGGCTCATATCCAGGATGTCGTTGATGAGGGAGAGCAGGAAGCGGGAGGAGATGCCGATCTTGGCAATACAGTCGGCCACGCGCGCCTCGTTGTCGATAGACTGGGCGGCGATGGCGCTCATGCCGATGATGGCGTTCATGGGAGTGCGGATTTCGTGGCTCATGCGGGAGAGGAAGTCCGTCTTGGCCGCGTTGGCCTGCTCCGCGGCGGCTAGGGCGGCGGCCAGAGCCTCCTTCTGCTGCTGCTCCTGACGGATGATGTCAGTGACGTCGGTGCGCGCGATGCACACCCGGCCCAGTTCCTGGCTGATGTAAAAGACCTGATACCGCTTGACCCGGGTATTCCCATGCCCGTCACGGGTCTCCGCCATAAAGCTGTAGCTGCCCTGCTTGGCCAACTCATGCTGCATGTAAGCGGGGCTCAGTCTGTCGAGGTATTCCCTCCCCGCCGCGGGCTCCATCGTAGCAGCTGCAATGGCCTCCGCCTCCGCCTGAAAACGTCCTTTCGCCGGCATAAGTGTCTCCATACCGGCGTGGTATGAAACCACATGGAAGGTGTCCTGCCGGATGTCGATGTCGGACAGAACCTCATAGTCCAACTCAGTCACTCTGCTCAGAAGCTGCTCCTGTATTTTTTGCTCCGTGATATCAATGGTGTAGAAGAATGCGATCACATCGCCGCTCTCTGGATTTTGGTGATACTTGAAACTTGTCCTGCTCCAAAAAGCGCTGCCATCATTCCGTTTTCGCAGAAATTCAAAATGGAGATCTGTTTTACCGGCGGAAAACTCATTTAGTACCTGTGTTCTTTCAAGTGATTGACGCAAGTATTCCTCATAAGCCGCATCTACGGCTGAGTCCGCCAGTTGACTAACCGCCTGCTCGTAGGTGTCTCCCGTCCGGGCGATGGCGCAATCGGCTGTGGATTGATAGCTCTCGACCCTGTTCTGTGTGACATTGACCCTCCCCTGGATGCTGCCCTCCAACGAAGCGGCCTGAGCAAAGTAGGTCAGCTCCTTTTCGTACAGTTCCCGGACACGTTCCTGAGCCAGTTTTTCGTCGGTGATATCCACGAGGAATCCGTAAAAATAAGGCACCCCGTCGTCTCCGGGCATCACCTGGGTCTTCAGCGAGATCCATTTGACGCGTCCGTCCTTACAGACAAGACGGTGCTCATCCTGTATGGTATTATCCCGGTTCTCTGCCGCCAACAGTTTGTCCCGCACAGCATCCAGGTCATCGGGATAGATCACGGCGGCGATCTGATTGCCCAGCGCGGAAAATTCCTCCCGGGTATAGCCCAGCAGTTCATACAACCCGTCGTTGGCGTCCGCAACGGAAAAATCCGCATTGTACCTAACGCGGAACACCGCGCCGGGGACGTTGTTATAGAGATGCACGACCTCGGCCTGGGCTTTTTTCTGGGCTGTAATGTCGATGCACACGGAGATGATGGCCGGTTTGCCGTTCTCCGCTATGACCCCGCGCCCCAGGTCGTGAACCCAAATATAGGAGCCATCCCGGCGCTTCATCCGATATTCCACCATGTACTCCCCACGCTCCGCCAACTGACGGACTATCTCTCCGTACACCATGGCTCGGTCGTCCGGGTGCATACAGTTGGAGACCATACCGTTGATATCTGCAACAAACTCCGCCTCACTGGCATAACCTAGGTATTCCAGCATCCTGTTGTTCACAAAATAGAAGGGGAACCCCTCCTCGATGTATCCGCCCATCATACCGCCGGGCAGGGAGTCGTTGAGCAGTTCCTGCCTCTGTCTGGCGACGTGCTCCATCACCAGGGCGCGGGGATAATGCTCCCCGCCCCGTTGGCTGCTGCTGGGCTCGGAAAACCAAAGAGTACGCAGCCGCCAGGATGTTTGCCGTCGGACCAGGGTAAAGAACCCTCGCAGCCGCCAGCGGTACTGGGTGTTCTTGAGGACCATTCCCACGGACAGGTTGCGGATATCCGCATCGATCTCCTGCTCCTGAAAGAGCGTAAGTTCCACCGTGAAGGGCTCGGGGATCTCCTGTATGTCCCGGACCAGGTAATCTCTCATCTCCTGGGGGCTGTGGGCAAACTCGTCATCCCCGGTGCCCACAAAACAGAACTCATCACCTAAAAAGCTATAGACCTCTTCAGCGTTTCTACGCTCGAACCAGGCGCTGCAAAAAGCCTGAAACGTCTCCCAGGCCGTCATTATTTTTTCCATCGATCTCATCCTTTCCATTACCAACAATGGTCTTGCTCACGCCGGCCGCCGCTGGGTATGGTGTTTTCTTTTAAGAATTCTCCTGCGCTTCAGAAAGAGGCTCTGTGAACGAGTAAAAGTTTTTGTCGCTTTTTTTGATCCTGTACATGGCTTGGTCGGCGTGGGAGAGAAGTTCCTTTTCATCCTGACCATCCCTGGGATAGACGCTGACCCCGATACTTGCAGTCATTTCAACAAACAGTTCCTCTGAGAGTTCGAAAGGCTGCCTGATCTCAGATAGGATCCGTTCGCAGACGTGCCGGATCTCTTCGTCCGCTATGATTCGGCTCAGCAGCAGAACGAACTCGTCACCCCCCATACGGGACACGATATCGCTGCCGCGCACAGCGCGGATCAGCCGTCTGGCTGTCTCCTCCAATACCAGATCGCCCTTTTCATGGCCGTAGGTGTCGTTAACCTCTTTGAATCCATCCAAATCTATGTAGAGGACAGCAAGCAGCTGCCCACTGGTTTCTGCCTCCAGGAGCAGCCGGGACAGGATTTTGTGAAACAGTCTGCGGTTGGGAAGTCCGGTGAGTGCGTCGTAGTTTGCCATATGGGCCAATTTTTCCTCTGCCCGCTTGCGCACCTTGATCTCCTCCAGCAGTGCCTTCGTCCGCTCGTCTACCAGAAAGCGCAGATGCTCATATAAATAGGCATTTTCGAGAGAAATGGCCAGCTGTGCCGCAATGGGCATGAGGTTTTCCTTTCTCCGCTGGTCAAAGACGCTTGCGGCCAGGTTATTTTCCAAGTAGAGGATGCCCTTTAGCTCCCCCTTACTGAGGATGGGCATACAAAGGACCGATTTGCAGTGGTTCTCTTTGATATGAATGTCCTTCCCGAAGACTCTGGAGTTCTCTCCATCTTCAAGGATCACGGCCTCCAGCATTCTCTCCACATACGACACGATGCTCAGTGGAATATCCCGGTCCTCCGCTGGCCGCTTTGATACGATGCATACGTCCTTTGCCCCGGAATGGCCCTCCGCCTGGATCTCATATCCGGAATCCTCCTGATTCAAATAGTAGATATGCTGTGCTCCCGCGCATTCCAGGAGACTGTGAATCAGCTTTTCCAGGATTCCTTCCAGTTCAAGTTCCTCAGAAATGGCCTGGGATGCCTTCAGAACAGAGCACATATCCAGCGATGCGGTGGTGCGGATGGAATCATCCGACAGGGTGTTCTGCCGGCTGTCGTTCTTCCATGGGCCTGCCAGATCCGGGTAGTCCTGCCGCATCCGGGCGCACTTGCCCTCTGCCCCCCAATGGCTGTATAGCCGGTAGGTATCCGTCAGGTAATGGATGGCTGCCGACTTAATTCCCAGCCTCTCATAACGCAGCGCGGCTACATCGCAGAGGATGGCATGATGAAGGCTGCGGTCATGCTTTTTCGCGGCCTCCAGGGCCGCTTCGTAAAGACGCAGGGCCTCTCCGATACGGCCTTCCGCCGTTTTCCGCTCCGCCTCGATCACAAGATAGAGATGTCCATAATTGCAGAACGCGTCGTTACTGCGTTCCTTCAGCCAATCCTGGTTTTCCTCCAGGACACGCAGAAAGCTGGACCTTGCCTCCGAATCATAGTCCCCTGTCTCCAGAACTTGGCAGATGGACAGGGAATACAGGAAATTGTGAAGCGCCACGTTGTAAAAACTGGAGACATATGGGAGCAGGGGCACAGCGTCCCTGCACAGGCGGCAGGCCGTGGAATAATCCCGGTAGATCACTGCTGACAGGGCCCGAATGACATGGTAATAGCTGATTGCCTGCAGATTATGGGAAAACTGTTCCAGATGGATCTGTTCGGAAAATCCGTCTCCATCAAAGCTTCCGGTGAGGGAGAGCTCCCCGCGGATACTCCTGCACAATTGCTGAAAGCTCAAGAAGCTGCCCAAAGCATGGTCGCTGCCAGTCTTCTCCGCAAACTTGATTCCGGCATGTACCTCATTCCACAGCTCCTCCACATGGACCGCGCTTTCCAGGACCGCCATCATGAGCCCATAATAGCCATAGCAGGCGTACTCAAAGTCTCCCATCTGGGCGTTGCCCTTGATGGACTCCTTTGCATAGGGAATCGCATCGACCACATCTTCGAACCAATGGCTGGTATGGAGAGCAAACATACAGTAGATGGAGTGGATTACTTCCCTGTACTGGTGCTTTTCGGCCAGACGCATAGCCGACCTGCTGGCCGCGTAAGACGTCCGGTAATCCCTGCACAGTTCCCCCAGAGGCATCATCAGATTGGAATACATCTGTAGGCCATGAGGTGTATAGCCATGCTGGAACATGCGCCGCACAGCCGTAAATACCGTCCAGTAAGAATAATCGGGATGAAAGAAAAAGGCCGGGCCGCACAGGCGGCAGAGCAATTTACTGATCCCGGCTTCCACCGGGTCTTCGGCTTCTTTGAGATTCAGGATATCATCCGCTCCAAGGGCCTCCCGCTCCTGATAAAAGGATGCGATTTCCCGCTCCAGAGTCAGCTTAATATTTTCGCCAGGGAAGGTGACTCCCAGCTGTTCAAGCAGTGCGAGTCCAATCTCAAAGGCATCCTCATACCGGCCCCGATTGGAGAAGCTTGATATCTGCAGGCGGCAGCTATCTACCAGCTCGGTGGGCTCCGTCACCAGATTACAGAGCATCCCGTAGATCCGGTCGCTTTCTTCCTCTTTCACCAGATTGCACAGCGCCGCATGATGTTCCATGTAGATTTTGGTGAGGAACGGGCGGTTTTCCGGGTGCTTAAGCTCCGGCTGGGAGAGCAGGAGATTCAGGTACCGCTCCGCCGTGTCGAAGGCGGATACCAGCCCGCACCGGTGCGCCGTCTCCAGCAGGAACTCCTGAATCCGGCACCGTTCTTCCTGATCCTCCGCTTCTCCAAGCCCTATTGCGTAGTGGTCCGCAATCTCAAAGGCCCGTTCGTCCAAATCGCCTGCGGCGTGTGAGCATTCCTCATACCGCTTTCCAAGCAGGTAATGGACATTTGCCCGCGTCTTCTCAGACAGGGCCGTATAGAACACCTGCTGGAACCGGTCGTGGGAAAACTGATACATGGTCTGCAGGCCGGTTTTCCCATCCTTTTCCATGGGATATACCGCCTCCTGTGCCACCGCCGTAATCAGCCTGCGGTTGATTTCACGTTCCGGCAAGCCGCAGACAGCGGACAAATCCTCCACAGAAAAGCTCTGGCCGATGCAGGCGCCGAAGGACAGTAGAGATATTGTCTCCTCCGAAAACTGGTTCAGGTTTTCCGTCAGGAAGTCCACTACATTCTCCTGAGCGGGGCAGGCCTGGATCTCTGCCTCCTTCCAGTTCCAGCTTCCGGTGTCCATATCCAGCTTCAGATAGCCTTTTGAATGGCATAGACGCAGAAACTGCTTAATGTAAAACGGATTTCCCTTAGTCTTCCTATAAAGAATCTCCGCCAGTGCCAAAGTCGTATCCGCTTCTGTTTTGAATATGTCTCCCAGCATCTGTGCGGTGCTCTCCAGTTCAAGCCCTTTTAAGTTGAGCTGCGTGACCCGGCCGCCCCACTGTATGATTTTATTCAGGCTGAGGATGAGCGGATGTTCGCTGCTCACCTCATTGTCGCGATAGCACACGATCATCATTAAATCATGGATATCCTCATTTTTGAACAGCTCTTCCAGAATTTCCAGGGAGCCCATATCCGCCCGGTGCACATCGTCCAAAAACAAAACAAGAGGATGCTCCGGCGTAGCCAGCAGGGACAGGAGCTGTTCCAACACGGATTTGAACCTGGTCCGCTCCTCCAGCGGCCCCATATCCCCAAGAGTTGGCTGATCGCCGGTCAGCAGGGCCAGCTCCGCCACCTTGCCGGTCAGCAAAGCCGCATCGCCGCCCAAGTGCTCCGACAATGTCTGCTTCCACTTGCCGATACTTTCCGCCGGCTCCATAAAGATCATGCTGCAAAATTGTTTGATGGCTTCAAAGAAGGCATAGTAGGGTACATTGGTGTGATATTGGTCAAACTTCCCTTGTAGAAACATACCGTTGGTCCGATGAGCCTCCTCCTGAAGCTGATTGACCAGCGAGGTCTTTCCAATTCCGGAATAGCCGCTGACTGAGACAAGAATCTTGGAACCGGACGCCACTTCTTTGAAGTCACTTTTCAGTTGGGCTATTTCATCGTCCCGCCCATACAGCCGGTGGGCGAATTCAAAGCGCCGGCTGAAATCCTTTTCGCCAAGGATAAATTCCTTTTCCATTTGGCACCGTGTCAGATCATAAAGAAGGCCCTCACTGCTTAAATAGCGGTCTTTTGCCATCTTGGCCAGGAGTTTGTCTATGACGGCAGCAAGCATGGGCGGCACATTGGGTAAAATCATACGAAGATCCGGCGGAGTCTTAGCAATATGAGAAAAAACCAGCTCTGTGGGGGTCTCCGCGTCAAATGGATGACGCCCCGTCAGCATTTGATACAAGGTTATGCCCAAGGAATAAAAATCCGCTCGATAATCCAGCTCCGTATTCATTCGTCCGGTCTGCTCCGGGGCGATGTAGCGGAGGGTTCCCTCAATATTTTCAAGTCTGGTCCCCGACATCTGTTCATGTATAAACATGGAGGAGATGCCGAAGTCCAGCAGCACCACACGGCCGGACTCCGCGTCGTATATGATATTGGAGGGGTTCACATCTTTGTGGATGACCCCCGCCTTGTGAATGTCCCGCAGGCCCATCACCAACTGTTCCGCAATCCGGTAGAAATCCGACATCTCCAGGGCACCCTGTTTCAGCAGCCTGCTCAGCGTAATCCCCGGACAGAATTCCTCCACCAGACAGCATCGCCCGTCCAGCGTGATTTCGCCAAGCGCCTTTACCACATAAGGGCTGTCTATCCGCTGCATGATCTGATATTCCCGCCGCAGCCGCGCTGCTTCCTCCTGAGTCATATGTTCCTGACCTCCGGTCTTAAGTACCACCCGGTTGCCGGTGCTGCCGTCCTTTCCGCGCAGCAGCTTGCTGGACGGAGAGACATATATCACTTCTAAATTTGTATATTGACACATTACATGCTCACTCCTTCCGTGAAAGGCGCTTATCCTTACCGCCGGCTTTTTCAGCATACATGGCCTCGCGGGCACGGCGTATGATTTCATCTAATGGTTCCTCTGCATTCCAGAGCGCTGTACCGGCATAGCAGGCCACCGAATCCGGATCTGCGTAACGGCTCTCATAATAAGCCCGGAGAATAGCCGTTTCTTTCTTATGGGCAACTTCTATGGAGCTTATGTGGAGCATCACAACCAGAAATTCATCTCCGCCCAGCCGGACCAGCACATCGGCCACCCGTGTGTGGGCACGAAGAAGGGAGGCGAAGTGGAAGATCAAATGATCGCCCTCCACATAGCCATACTTTTCGTTGAACTTTTTCAAATCGTCCAGTTCAAACAGATAAACAGTTGAGGTAGACTCATGACGCAGTGATTCTGCGATGGTGTACAATCCCCGGCGGTTGAGCAGGCCGGTCATAGTGTCTCTGCAGGACTCATCTTGAAGAGAGCGCATCCGTACCTGAAGCGTGTGGATACTCATCGCCCGTAGGACCCGCCTGCGCAGCGACTCCTGATTGTGGGGCTTAACCGCATAGTCGGCGGCTCCCAGTTCCATGGCACTGCGCTCCAGCTCCATATCCAGCGGTCCCGTGGCGATGCACGGCGTCTCCCAGGCGCCCCGCTCCATTTGAACCGCAGTCAGGATATCAGTGCCGCCTGGAAGTGTTAAGCTGGAAATTACAGCCGACATCTGATACGGACGGTTTCCCAGGATTTTAACTGCCTCCTCATAACTGTCTGCCTCCAGTACCTTGAAGCAGTCGGAGAAGGTCCTATGCACCTGAGCGCGGTATTCCTCGTCTTCATCGGCCACCAGCAGAGCCCTGTTTATGCGGTCCACAGAACCGGCAGAGCGGCTGTTTTCCATGTCTGCGGAAGGGGCTTGCGCTGTCAAGACGGAAACAAAATTTTCCACAGGCATGGGTTTGGCAAAATAATAGCCTTGGGCGTAGTCACACCCGTCGTTTTGAAGCCTTTCCAACTGCTCCCGGGTCTCCACGCCCTCCGCCACCACACTCAATTTCATCCAACGGGCCAGGTCCACGATAAAGCGCAGGATGCCCTGGCCGGTGGGTCTTGTGATCTCAGTCTGGATAAATTTCATATCCAGCTTCAATATGTCGATTGGCATTTCCGTGAGCATATTCAGCGAGGAGTAGCCGCTTCCAAAGTCATCCATTTCAATGACGAAACCCAGCCTGCGCAGAGCGCCCAGGGTTTCGATGAGCTGTCTTGAGGTGTCCGTGTACGCACTCTCCGTAATCTCCAAGTGCAGACGGGAGGGGGAAAGTCCGTGCCGCCGAACGAGACCCGTCAGGACGTCAGCCAGATCCGCGTTGTAAATATCCATTCGGGAGACGTTGACAGATATGTTGATGCTGGGATAACCCTTCCGGTCCCATTCCTGGAGCAGAGCGCAGACCCGCTCCCAGACATATTGGTCCAGCTTAGTAATAAAGCCATTGCGCTCAAAGATGGGGATGAACTCCCCAGGCGGCTGCAGGCCCCATTCCGGGTGGTTCCAGCGCACCAGCGCCTCAGCCCCCGCCAACTGGCCGTCCCGGATCTGGTACTTGGGCTGGAGATAGACCTCAAACTGTCCCGTGGACAGGGCCGTTTCCATGCCGTCCGTGATGGCCTGCCTGCGCAGCAGCGTACCACGCAGTTTATCGTCGTAGAGGGCAAAGTGCTTGCCGTACTTTCCCTTGATGCTGTGCGCCGCCAGCAGCGCCCGGTCACACATCTGTTCTACGGAAATCTCCCGGTCCTCCACCGCGTAGATGCCGTATTTCATAATCACGTTCTGATTGCCGAAGCCGCTGTTGATTTTGCTGTCGGACTGGGTGAACATCTCGTCCGCATAGTCCTTGCGGTGTTCCAGAAGACAGGCGAACTGGTCCGCGCTCAGGCGGCCGCAGATCCCGTGATCCCCCAGCCGTTGGGTGCAGAGTTCCGCCACCTGCCGCAGCAGACGGTCGCCCGCTGCCATACCGAAAGTATCGTTGATCAGTTTGAAGTCCTCAATGTCGGAACAAAGGATATCATATTTCACATCCGGATTCCGAAACAGGATATCCCTGACCTGCTGGCAGAAATATTCCTTGCTGTACGCCCCGGTGACCCGGTCATACTGGATATGATGGATGAGGGCGGAGGTCTCCCGCAGGCGGATAATACTGGCTGCTCGGTGTAAAATGACCTGGGCGCGGTAGGGCTTGGTAATGAAGTCTGTGGCCCCGTGGGAAAGCGCGGCCACCTCATCCGCCTCACTGTTGTTGGACGTTGTGACAATGACCGGGATCGAGTTCAACTTGTGATCTGCTTTCAAATGCTTCAGAAAGGTGTAGCCATCCATAACCGGCATAACAATATCCAACAGGATCAGAGAGATTCCCTCTCTGTATTTCTCCAGCAGCGACAGGGCCTGTTCCCCATTTTCTGCCTCCAGAACCGTGTATTGAGATGACAGGATGACGCACAGCGCCACCCGGTTGATCTCATTGTCTTCAACCACTAAAATTTTTCTCTCAAATAACATTGCTCACACCCAATCTTTCACATGATTCATGCAGATCTGCATATAATTCGAATTACAAATGATATAAAATTGTCATTTTAAATGACAATTAATAAACTTGAGCATTCTCAAACTATAGAATACTTTATTTTTTGGCAAAATTCAAGAGTATATCTGTATTTGACAATGACACTTAAGTGTCATTCTGAATGACATTTGATGCAAATTTTATTGCAAACTTAATTACTTTAAGGTATACTGGTATAAAAAAGGAGGATGAGACTGTGCAGTTTTATGAAAAGCTAATTTTTGTCATGAATTTGACTCAAACGACGAACCGGGAGCTGGCCTTAGCAGCGCAGGTAGACCCCTCCATCATCAGCCGATTCCGCAGCGGGAAGAGAGGGCTTCCGCGAAATCTGGAGCCGCTGCGCAGCATGTCGGATTTTCTTGCCGAACGCTGCACCGGCGAATATCAGAGAAGAGCTCTGTCGGAGATGGCTGGGGTCAGACGGGTTCTCATGGACAAACAGGATCAACTGTCAGAATTTTTATTTTGCTGGCTGTGCGGTGACGATGACGGAGTGGATCGCTTCATGCGAAGCTTTGAATCGCTGACCATTAAGGGGGTTGCGTCTAACTCCACCTTGGAAGCCACAACGATCAGCCGCAAAGGGAATTTTATTCATTTTGGAAATGAGGGAAAGCGTGCCGCGGTGCGGTCCATGTACCAACACCTGCTGGCCCGGCAAGAACCGGGCACAATCTGTATTCTTGCCGATGAGACCGATGATTGGCTGATGGAGGATTATGATTTTACCTCCCAAATGCAGGTTTGGCTGCTGGATTGTATCCGGCGGGGGTGTCAGATCTGTCACATCATACCACCCATCTATTCGGGTGATCAGATTCTGGAATCCCTGGCCCGCTGGATCCCGCTCTACATGACCGGCAAGGTTAAAGCCTATTTTTATCCTCATATCCGCGACCGCCTTTACCGGCACACCATCATCATGCAGCCCGGACAAATTGCGATTGCGTCCCACTCCATGGCGGGCGAGCCCACCAGTTACGCCACGATGCTGACCACAGACCCGGGGGTGCTCCGGGCGACGGAAGTGGAGTTTCAGGCCTATCTCGCCCTGTGCCGGCCTATGCTGAATACTTACTCGGAACCCCAAAAGCTGTTCCAGTGCTTTATGAAGTTCTTATCGCCCCAGGGCTTCCGCATACAAAAGCTGATTTCTTTGTCCGCAGTGACCGCGCCCTTTGAACTTGTCGCGGACTCCATCGGAAAAAGAGAAGATCCTGAGCAGAAACGCCTGGGGGAACTTTATCTTCAGGAGATGATGCGGCTGGAACAGGAGCAGGACCAGTACAATCTGATCGATATCGTTCACCTGGCCAGTGCTGACCAGGTACGTGCCGGCACAGTGCCAATCACCGCCACCTGTTGGTCGGTCGGCGCCCTTTACTACACCCCGGAGACCTATACCCTGCACTTGAAGAAGATTTTGCACATTTTGGACACACATGAACATTATCACTTTGTACCCCTGGAAGGGCCTGTTGAACAGGAGAGCTCCCTTATGGTCAAGGAAAATCACAGAGCTCTTCTGGTGCATACCTCAGAGCCATTTACCGTCTTTGAGATATCCCAGCCTGAAATCGTAGCCCTATACCGGGAGTACCTGCTTCGCCTTGCGGAGAAAGTGGGATACACGGGTATTCACCGAACGAAGATTAAGTCCCGGCTTCGGGAACTGATCCGGGAGTTGGAGGAGTAACACATGAAAACATGGCGTTAATACCAGTCTCTATTGGCTGCGGCCAAAGCAGTAAAGGGAAAAAACCGATATAAAACACAACGATCATACAATAAACTCCGGGTTATAGTTAGTGAGAAGTACTGCAATCTCTAAATTGTGGTACTTTTTTATTTTCTTCTTATGTAGCTTTTTTCACATCTGCCTTGTATGATCTATGAAAGGGTGGTGAAAGAATGAAAAAGCAATCCGCAGATGCGGACCGTGTTCAGGAGAACATGATTGAAACTTATTCGAATATGGTGTACCGGCTGGCCTATTCGATGGTGAAGAGCCATTATGATGCAGATGATATTCATCAGGAAGTGTTTCTTAAATATTTGAAAAAAAGGCCGTTGTTTCAGAACAGAGAAAATGAAAAGGCCTGGTTTCTGCGTGTCACTATTAATTGCTGTAAAAATCACTGGAAATCGGCGTGGGTGCGGAAAATGACAGGATTCACGGAGGGAAATGAGGTTCCTGGTTTTGAATTGGAGACATCGGAGCTGGAGCTTGTTGAGATGGTAAAGAAGCTTCCGGAAAAATACCGTTTGGTGATTCATCTGTTTTATTATGAGGATCTGCCGGTTGAAGCGGTCAGCCGGGTAACCGGCATCAAACCGTCCACTGTCCGTACACAGCTTACCAGGGCGAGGGAAATGTTGAAAAAACGATTGGAGGATGACTATGTTTCGGAATGATTATAAAAAAGCATATGATAAAATTGGACCGAACCAGGACCAGGTAGAACGTCTCCTGTCAGTGGCCCGGGAAGAGAGAGGGCAGACTTATACTGCAAGGACGTGGAAGCCGGCTGCTGCTGTGATTGTCTGCTGTATCTGCATCTGGAATGTACTGCCTGTCTGTGCGGCCAATATTCCATCATTTTACAGAGTAATCGAAGCAGTTTCGCCTGGAATTGCCGACCTGTTCGTGCCGGTGGAGGAGAGCAGTAAAAGTCAGGGAATTACCATGCAGGTGGAGGCTGTGAATCTGGATGAAAACCAGGCGGAAATTTTGGTTTCTTTTCAGGGGGAAGAAGGAGTTTATAAAATCAATGGAAAGGCGGATATATTTGACGGCTACGGGCTGGAAAGCTACACGGGGAGCAGTTGGATCGGCGGGTGTCAATTTCTTCGGTATGATGCCGATACCGATAAAGCGTATTTTATGATTTCCGTCCAGTCGGAAGAACCATTTGAAAAAAATAAACTGGTCTTCTATGTGAACAGTTTCATCTGCGGTATCACCGAGGAAGAACGAGACATTGATTTGTCGGTTGTCCGGTATGGGGCGGATACAAAAAATGTGACGGTATCCGGCAGCGGCGGGAGCGGTGATATTTCCCCCTATTCGGAAGTATTATTGGGAGAAAATGTGGATGGCGGTCCACGTAAAACATTCCGTGTTCTCTCAGCTGATGGCGGGCAGAGCCGCAGCACGGATGATTTTACCGTTACCGGAATTGCATATCAGGATGATGTGCTAAGAGTCCAAATCTGTATGGGGGACAATACAGAAGCGGACCGTCACGTCCAGCCGTTTCTTCTGGATCAAAGCGGGGTGGAGCGGCATGAGGACTATTCTGTCAGCTGGTCCGAGATGGCAGGTGACACTAGATTAACCTATTATGAATATTATTTTTTCGGACCATTTCACAATTTGGAGAATTATAAGATGTATGGGATTTTTCATGGATCTGGGGAAGTGATCGGAGGGGAGTGGAGCGTTACGTTTCGTTTAGAGCCATAAGAGAGAAGAGAGGGCGGCCAATGTGCCGCCCCCATTATGTTGAACTCCCCATGATATCTTTCACCAGCCTCATCCCATCCCGAAGTCCCTGCTGGTATGCAACTCGTCCGTATTCCGCGGAAACGTAGTTGTAAGCCGCGGTAATGTAATCCAGTTCTTTCATGGTTTCCCTGGCCCCCAGTTTTTCCACTTCTTTCCTGGCCTGCAGGACCGCGTTTTGATACCCGTCATCCTTCCGCAGAGCTTCTTCCAAGAGAGTTTCCTGCCGGTCTTCCCACAATAAATCAAATAAATTATCAAATTCCATCATGTCAATATGGACCCTCCTTATCATATAAGTATTCGTTGATAAGTTACAGAATAATATATAACTAATACTTATTACAGATTACAGAAATACTATAACAAGTATAAAATAAGAATGCAAGATAAAACATTAACGAGGTGCCAAATGGATGAAGAATACGGAAGATTAGTGATCCATCTGCCAGAGCTGCTAGAGAAAGCCGGTTTAAATCGAAACCAATTGACTCATAAAGCAGAAATGAGTTGGAATCAAGTGAACAGTTATTGCGAAAACACAATCACGCGTCTGGATTCATTTGTATTATGTAAACTATGTACGGTGTTGAACTGCCGGATTCAGGATTTGCTGGAATTTATACCTTATGATGAGACGGAAGCGGAGAATGAGTAAAGGATAAAGGATGCAGAGCAATATGGAAAATAATTATGGAACGATCAAGATTCATTTAGCAGAGCTGCTGAAACAGCACCGCATGAGCAAAAATAAACTGTCCCACAGAGCCGAAATGAATTGGAAGCAGATTGACAATTACTGCAACAATTCCATCACCCGTTTAGATACGTATGTCTTATGTAAACTTTGTACCGTGTTTGAATGTCGAATAGAAGATCTGTTAGAATTTATCCCGCCGGAAAAGGATGAAGAGTAAGAATAGTATTGTAACAGACAGCGATAAGCCGGCCTCGTCAATTATGAGGTTGGCCTATCGCTGTTTTTATCACTCTTGACAATAAGCGTACAAAATGTTATCCTGACATTAAGATAACGTTTTGTACACTTAAAAGGAGGCAGCACCATGCAGCAGGTGTCAGATTATGAGCTGGAACTGATGAAAATCATCTGGGGAAACCAAAACTGGGCGTTGTATGCGGAGATTGCGGAGGCTTTGGAGGCAAGAGGGGAGAACTGGACGAAGAATACGATTATCACCCTGTTGTCGCGGCTGATGGAAAAGGGATTTTTAAAGTCCAATAAAATCGGGCGGAAGAATGAGTATGTGGCGATGGTTTTGGAGGAAGATTACCAGGCGGCCCAGACGGAAACATTTCTTCACAAGCTTTACCAGGGGGATGCCAAAGGGCTGGTGTGCACCTTGATTGAGAAGGAAATGCTGACGCCCGGGGATTATGAGGAACTGAAGCGCTTTTGGGAAAGCAGGGGGGATTGATTATGGCCGACGTGATGAAAGTATGGCTGTCACTGTCGCTGTCCGGAGGGATTCTGATTCTGGTTTTGTGGCTGGGGAGAGTCTGGTTTCAGGAGAGATTCAGCCGGAGATGGCAGTATTATATCTGGCTGCTGGTGATCGCCCGGCTGTGGATTCCGTTTGCGCCGGCACAAAATCTGGTGGGCGTCCTGTTCCAGAGTGTGGAACAGGCCGGGGGCTGGATCAAAGATGCCACTGAGGAAGTGAATGACAGGCTTTACGAGAAGCAGGAGCAGGAAGCAGAGTGGATCGAGTGGAATCCTGAAGCTGATGGGAAAGGAGCGGGAAATCCTGGCAGCGGGGCCGGGATGCCCGATACGGTGGAAGAAACGGGGGGGGGGGACAGCAGCGCTTTTGCGTCTGGCCGGTATTCTGAATTTGTCCGGCCGGGCCGCAGCCTTTGCCACAATAGGCTTAAGCATTGTCTGGCTGGCCGGGGCCTGTTCCCTGCTGGTCTATAAAATGTTTCTCTACCGGAGATTTACAAAGATGTTGCGGGCCGGCTGGTCGGAGCCGGAGGATATGGAAGTGCTGGAGCGGTTTGGCCGGCTGGTGGAGCGTTCCGGTGTCCGCGGTTCGGTTAGACTGTACACAAATCCGCATGTGGCCTCCCCGCTGCTGATTGGATTTTTCCATCCCAGTATTGTACTTCCGGCCGCACAGCTGCCGGAGACGGATTTTACCTACACGATTCTTCACGAACTGACACATTTTAAACGACGGGATTTGTTTTATAAATGGCTGGTACAGATCACAGTCTGCATGCACTGGTTTAACCCCCTTGTTCATCTCATGGGCCGGGAGATCAACCGATTGTGCGAACTGTCCTGTGATGAGGCGGTGATTCAGACCTTGAATGAACGGGAACGGCGGGCTTACGGGGATACCCTGTTACACGCGGTTTTTGTAGATGGCGGTTATCGCAATAACCTTGCATCGGTAACCTTGTGTGAGGGAAAGGAATTATTGAAAGAAAGGCTGGGAGCGATTATGAAATATAAAAAGAAATCAAAAATGCTGGTGGCGGTTACATTTGCCTGTACGGTGATTTTGGTGGCGGGCGCCGTATCGGTGGGGGCTTATGGGGCCACCGGCAGTTCCGGTTCCTGGCAGTGGGAGAGTAAGAAGGAAAACGGAGAGACGACACATTCCTACCGTCAGGACGGATACTATGAGGCTCCATATATTATTGAGATGGGATGGAATTTAAGTGAGCCGGCTTACTCGGCTTATTCTGCCAGGACTGAAATTCCGTTGAATGGCAAAGAGGTGGTCAAGGCGGCATTTGCTCCCTCCTGTGCGTCTTACAAAGATGATGAGGAGTTTATGAAAGCCTTGACGGCGCTGGCAAAACGGATCAGCGAAAAGGATTTGAACTCCCAGTTTGCGCTCAAGCTGGAACGTCCTCTGGTGCAGAGCGTTCAGGATGTGGGCGGACGCGATCTGGGAGAACTGGCGGGGGAATATTACCGGGACCGGAAACTGACCAGCTTCAATGCCATTTTCCCGGAACTGGATTCCAATACCCAGGATGCACTGTGTGGGAAAATGTATGAGGACTCCAATACAGCCTTCTTTTCCAGCGCCGCCTACCGTTTAGATCCCGCGCTGTTAAATAAATACGCGGAGAAGGCGTATCAGGATAACCGGCTGACATTTTTTGCACCCGTCAGCTATGTCCTTTCGGAGGAAGAAGCCGCGGCCTATGCAAGAAGAGCGTTTGCGGATGGCAGAATCACTTTTTTTGACGAGCTTTTGCCGTATTTGTCAAAAGAGGAGATCCGGTCCTATGCCGAGAAAGCCTATCAGGAAGGCAATATTGCAGTTTTCAGTATTGTCATCAGTTATTTGCCGGAAGAAGACTATCAAGCCTTTACCGAGCGGGCGAAGAAAGACCATAAGACACCGTTTTCATCAGTCTTGGCAGATTATCAATAAATTAAAAAATCCGGCTATTCCCGCTCCCGGATCACCACATGAACGCGGTCACCAATCTGTTTGCCGATTTTTTCCCGGATATCCTTGCGGATGCCGATGATATAACAGACAGACCCGTCCGCATGCTTCATACCCATGTTAACTACGCTGCCTTCGTAGGGTTCCCCGTCGAAGGCAGCGTATACTTTTACCCGTCCTCTGCCGAATTCCGCACGGACATCATAGGGAAATGGAAGATAAGCGCCACCCCTGTTTGCGGGACAAATGATGGCATCGTATTCATAAACCTTTGATGGATGGTCCACCGTGTTTTCCCTCCTTTTGTTTTCCGGTAGTTCTCTGTATAGTGTGATCATTTCCCCAATCATATATCAAAAAATTTTGATTGACAATCCTGTATTGATGTGTAACAATAGTTGCATAACAAATGTAATCTAATAACAAAAGGGATGAAGGAGTGGATTTTTATGCCGCCGAAAGCGAGAATTACAAAGGATATGATCTTAGATACGGTTTTAAAGCTTACCAGAGAATCGGGATTTGAAACGGTAAATGCCAGAAGTATTGCAGGAAGACTGCAATGCTCCACCAGGCCGATTTTTACCTGCTATGAGAATATGGTGGAATTAAAAAAGGACTTCCTTGCGTTTGCATACGGCTATTATGTAAGTTATGTCAACCATTTTGGCGAATCCGAAAACGTAAATCCCTGCCTGGTTTTCCCGCTCTCCTATATCGCGTTTGCAAAGGAAGAGACCCATTTGTTTAAGCTGTTATTCATCAGCGATATGGATTTGGATATGGCTGAGGCAAAGGATTTTTATGATGAAATTGACAATGTAAAAAATGCGGAACGTTTTTCAGAAGCCATTGGGATGGATTTGGAGCGGTCAAAGGTGATATTTTTAGATTTGTTTCTGTATACACATGGTATCGCGGTTCTGACGGCGGCAAAAAAATTGAATTTAGGCAGAAAGAGTGCCGAGACCATGCTGGAACATGTATTATCATCATGGATCGGGTAAGAGGAGGATCATATGAATGCACATCAATACTTAATCAACCATTACAGCCACTATGATGAGGACAGCCGTCTCGCTCCCAAACATGGTTCCGTCGAGTTCCTCACCACCATGCATTACATTGAAAAATATAGTAAGCCCGGCAGCCGGGTGATGGAAATCGGAGCCGGCACCGGCCGTTACTCCCATGCGCTGGCCCGCCGGGGATATGTGGTCGATGCGGTGGAACTGGTGGAACATCATATCGGGATTTTTAAACAACACACACTGCCGGAGGAATCGATCACCATCACCCAGGGGGACGCCATGGATCTGTCGGCATTTCCGGATCATCAGTATGACATGACGCTGCTGCTGGGGCCGCTGTACCATCTTTACACCAAAGAGGATAAACGGCAGGCGCTGCGGGAGGCCATCCGCGTGACGAAACAGGGCGGAATCGTTGCTGCCGCTTACGTGATCTCCGACGGCTGCCTTCTCGACGAGGGATTCAAACGCGGGACCATCAGTGTTTCCCAATATATCGAACAGGGCTTGCTTGATCCGGAGACATTTGCCGCCAGGTCCCAGCCAAAAGATTTGTTTGAGCTTGTCCGCAAAGAGGATATTGACGATTTGATGTCGGTATTTCCTGTAACCCGGCTGCATTACGCGGCGGCGGACGGCTGTGCCCTGTTTATGCGGGAAGCGGTTGATGCCATGGATGACGCTGCCTTTGACCTGTATCTGAAATACCACTTAGCGACCTGCGAGCGGGAAGATATGCTGGGAATTACCAGCCATGCCATTGATATTTTCCGGACATAAGCAGTTTCACAGGGCCTGTTCTTTTTTCATATCATAAATAAAGAAAGAAAAAAACAGGAGTAAATTATGAGAGATTTATCATTATGCCACCCGCAGCTGCAGTTTCTGGCCGGGCGGCTGGTTGAGGAGTGTAAAAAGCAGGGGCTGTCAATTCGGATTGGGGAATCGTTTCGGACGGTTTTAGAGCAGGAGGAACTGTATGCCAAAGGGCGTACCAAGCCAGGCAGCATTGTGACCAATGCCCGGGGAATCACCTACGATTCCTTCCATCAGTGGGGGACCGCTTTTGATTTTTATCGAAATGATGGACGGGGGGCTTACAATGAAGAAGGACAATTTTTTGAGAAAGTCGGCGCCATCGGCGTGAGCCTGGGGCTGGAGTGGGGCGGGAACTGGAAGAGCATCAAGGATAAGCCCCATTTCCAGCTGCCGGACTGGGGCAGCGACACGTCAAAGATTAAAAAATTGTATAAAGACCCGGAGGAATTCAGAAAAACCTGGACGGCCAAAGCGCCCGGCTGGCAGAAGGAGCAGGATGGCTGGCGGTATTATATTGGAACCAGCGGTATTTACATCAAGGATGACTGGTTCAAGGATGGGGAGAACTGGTTTTGGTTCAACGACCTGGGCTTTATGGTGCATGACGACTGGATACTCTATAAAGAAAAATGGTACTACCTCAATTCCGACGGCTGCATGGCCCACAGCCAGTGGGTCATCTGGAAGAGCCAGCTGTACCGGATCACGGAAGACGGGTCGATGTTTACCGGGGAACTGGAATTGAAGACCGATGAGAATGGGGCGTTGAAATAGAAGAACATGTAGATAAACGGTTTCTGTGTATGTTTCCAAAACAGTCCACGTAATGGAAACATACACATTTTTTCGTTTACTTATCCCTTAGACTGATGTTATAATAGTTACAATTAAACAGCTTTGTGATTAGAAATATCTGATGATTATCCAGATAATTGAAATGAAACGGAATAACACTAGGTATGAAGCAGTGAAAAGACTGCAAAAATATATTAATTAAAAAGTGGAGTCTTTCATTATGGAGAAGGAATTAATAAAGATTGCAATTTGTGATGATGATATACGAATCTGCTCAGAGATAGAAAACATGATTATGATGTTTGGTAAAAGCGTTCCAGAAATTTTGGCTGTTGAAGTTTATTATACAGGAATGGCTTTATGTAATGATTTGGACCATGGTGAGCAATACGATATCTTATTTTTGGATATTGAGTTGGCGGATTCCTCAAATGGAGTAAATATAGGTCAATATATCAGGGAAAATTTAAAAAATGAAGCGATTCAAATCATTTTCATTTCATCACATAAAAAATATGCGTTGGACTTATTTAAGATTCGCCCAATTGATTTTTTAATTAAACCAATTGCAGATGAAACCATCTGGGAAACCTTAAGGCTTTGCATCCGGCTGCTGAAGAAAACAGAAGTATCATTTCAATATAAACAAGGGAGAAATTTAAATAAAATATCAATTAACGATATTTTGTATTTTAAAAGTAATGATAGAGAAGTTGAAATGATAACATCAATTGATAAAAAGGTTTTTTATGGGTCTTTGGAATGTATTTATGATCAGTTAAGTGTTTACGGTTTTTTTTATGCGCATAAATCATATTTAATTAATTATCTTCATGTTCGTGAATTTCACTATGACCGAATTTTTATTTCCAATAATGAAGTGATAAAAATCGCACAAAACAGAAGAAAAACAGTTAGAGAAATTCAAAAAAAATATTTATTAATGGAGACGGGGAATGCGGATCAGTGAACTGTATATTGTTCATATATGCTGTAATTTAGCAGCAACATATGTCGTTTATAAGTTTATGAATATTTTTTTTATAGATGGCCCAGAGAATAAAAAAATTGAATTTTTTAGTTACATGTCTTATTTTATCATGGCTTTAGTATGCTATTTTTTTATACGTGTTCCTATTGTAATGCTGATATATAATATACTTTATTTTATGATTTTAACGTTGAATTATAAAGCGGAATGGAAACAACGTATTATGGTTGCCGTTTACATATATAGTTTATTGTTTGTTATTGAGATGTTAGTAGCAGCATTAAGCGGGTATGTTCATTTTCCTCTTGACTCTGGCAGTAATTATTTATCACTTTTTGGAGAAATTGGGAATCAATTGATTGGTTTGGTTATCGTGTATATGATAAGCGCAAAGAAACGAGTAAAGGGAACAGTTGCTTTACCAATGGTATATTGGTTATGCATTATTATCATGCCGTTAGTTTCACTTTATTCGTTGGTACTATTATTTCATATGGGAAATTTAAATAGATCTTATCTGGTTTTATGCATGATATTTTTATTGGCGGTCAATTTTTCTGTTATGGTATTCTATGATTTAGTAGTTAAATCGATGTCCGAACGTACCAGAGGAGTATTGCTGGAACAACAGAATAAGTATTATGAGGGACAGTTTGAATTGTTGAAAGCCTCGGCAAAAATGTCCGATTCTTTGCAGCATGATTTGAATAAACATCTTATATCCGTTAGATCTTACTTGAACAATAATCAGGTACAAGAAGCAGCTAAATATATTGATAAGATCATCGATATTGATTTTAGCAATTTGACGGATTTATTTGTAACCGGTAATGCAATTGTGGACGGTATTTTAAATATCAAGCTGCAGGAGGCAAAGAATAAAGATATTATTGTTAATACCAAACTGCAGATACCGGAAAATTTGAATGTTGATCCTTGTGACATTACCGTAATTTTAGGAAACATCCTTGATAATGCGATAGAAGCGGCGTCAAGAGTAGTGGGCGAGCGAAAAATCAACATTTTATTTATTTACAATAGAGGAAGAATATTGTTGAAAGCAGAAAATACATACTCAGAAAAAATTGTGATAAAGCAGGGGACATTACAGACAGGAAAATCGGATAAAATGCCTCATGGCATTGGATTACAAAACACCAGGTATGCAGTTGAAAAATATCATGGAATGATGGATATTCATTATAATGATAAGTGGTTTGAGATTTGTATTATGCTTTATGTTTAAAATATTTTTATATGGATAAGGAGTATTATGATTTCTGACTATCTGGTGGACAAAATGCTTGACTATCATGTCATAGCAGAAGATGATCGCATTATATATCTCTATGGCATAAAAGAAGGGCTTACGATATTGCAAAATATTATAATATCAATTGTACTTGGTATTTTATTTAATAATTTATTTCAAACATTTATATTTTTGATTGCATACATTCCTCTTAGAAGTTTTGCAGGTGGGTATCACGCTGCTTCGGTCAAGAAGTGCATGGTGTATTCTTTGATATTGATCATTTTATTGGAGTATTATTTTGTTTTTAGTTATCTTTTAGAGTATAGATATTTATTTCCTGCTTTGCTTATAGCAATGGGGGTTATTTTTAAGTATGCACCATTGCAAAGTGAAAACAAACCTCTTTCTTTTAAAGAAAACAGGTGTTATGCAAGGAAAACAAAAAGAATTTTAGTTATAGAGGGCGGTATTGTAGTGGGAGCCATTATTTTGAAACTACCATCAGTTGTTCATGGGATATCAATAGCTTTAATTGTTGAAGGAGTTTTGTTAATGGTTGGTTTGAAAAAAGCTAAAGGGTAATATATTTTTGGGATTATTAAAACTTTATTTGGCATCAAATATAGTGTAGTTGACATCATATTGAGTTATATAAGTTATTTTACCATTATAATAGGTGTATTAGAAAATCAATTGATATTCAGGAGGTGAACTAATGGTTAAAGTGACTAAAAAGGTATTGTCATGCGTAGCTGTTTTGGCACTAAAAACTGCATCTGCAAATGTGAATAGTTGCTGTATGTATGTTATGCATCAACCAAAACCACCAAAAGAAGTACAAAAATTAAAACGGCATTAATTATAGATAACGGTATGTATTCTGAGAGGAATATGTACCGTTATTTGTTTTGAATGTTTTGTAGATTATTACCATTATCCGTTCACTTCAAAAAAAGTGTAATTCACAGCATTATTGGTATATAAATTCATAAATATTGTATGGTAAATATAATAAACAGAAAGAGGGAATACTAATGAAACAAAGATGTGCGAAATGTGGTTTATTAATGAGTTATCCGGGCGCTACAACGGAAGAATCGGCCCAAGGGGTGTGTGATTACTGCAAGAATTTTAAGCGTAAAGAATTTAAAGGAGAAGAACTGTTAAAAAAAGAATTTAATGAAAAAGAAAAAATTGGAGTAACGGTTTCTGGCGGTAAAGATAGTATCTTTGTGTGGAATTGGGCTGTACAGACATTCGGTGCTGACAGAGTAATCGCGTTTAATCATAGAAAGGTTGGAATGGTACATCCATTAGCAGCAGCGAATATAGAAAAAGCATCAGAAATATTACAATCAAAAATAATATATATGGATGATGAGGAATTTTATCCTAGATTTATTCGGAATTTAAGAACCTATATAAATCATCCTGATGCAGCAATTTTAAGAGCAGTTGTGTGTGCTGGGTGTAGATATGGTATTAGCAATGCAATTTTTGAAAAATGTAATGGGATGGGAATAGAAAAAGTAATAAATGGCTCCTCTTATCTGGAGGCAGCTCCGTTTAAAAGTTACCATATGGGAAAATTTGGAGAAGGAAATGAAACTAGAGGACTTTTAAAAGGAATTATTTCTGAAGATGAATATTTGGAAAAGAATAATATTCAAACAATTATTAGAGATCATTTTAACTGCCATGAAAAGGATTTGGCAAATAAGAAGAACGAGTATGGAATAAAATACATAGATTTTTATGATTATATCGAAAATAAACCTCAAGAAGTAAAGCGGTATGTAGAAAAGTATCTGGAATGGAAACATCCAGATGGGCAAAGTTGGAGATTTGATTGTTTGGTAGAGGAGTTTAAACAAATATTATTTTTGGCTGCCTATGGGTATTCAGAACTTGATTTTAAGTATTCACAAATGGTCAGATATGATTTAATCAGTAAAGACTCGGCAATTGAAAGCGTTCAAGAAAAAAATATGGAAGTGATTAATCGCATTGATGAATTAGCAAAGATATTAAAAGGATTTAAATATGACGGTACAGATATAATGAAGTTTTATGAGACGTGCCTGCCATTACTTACAGGACAATAATTAGTAAAGGGTAAAATATATATGAATGGATATAAGGGGACAAACAGCATTGATAAGCAAATGTTTCTCTTTTGTATTACATTTTTTGGAGTTCAGGCAGCAGTCGTGGTCACGCAGTCATTTTATGTGGCTTATATGGATTCCATGGGGGTCCCATCGACATTTACAGGAATAGGCTCTTCAATTATGGCTGGATTTGGAATCATGGGACAATTTGTAATCAGTTATTGGTGTGATAGGAAGAAGCAATTAAAAAAGTATTTCTATTTGATGCTATTTATACTTATTATATCAGTTTATGCACTTTATTCTTTTCGTTATGGTATAGAAATTGTTTTTTTCTTTACAGCTATGGCCGGAATAGCAATAAATACGATAGTAGGTTTGACTGACAGTTGGTCTTTAAAGATTGGAGATGAAATTAAGGCGAACTATGGCAGCATGCGTGCTGCCGGGTCTTTTTCACTATTTATTTCTGCTATTATATTGGGGAAGTTAGTGACGAAATGTGGGTATAAAGCCTTATCCATTGCAATTATAGTGGTGTTTATTTTTATTTTTTTTGCTAGTAGAGATATACCTGATGTTAAGTCAAAAGCGGAAAAAGAAATAGACCTTTCATGTTTAAGAGAACTGTTTTTCAATAAAAAATATGTATTTTTAGTGATTACATATTTTTGTATATTCATAATGACATCTGCTGAACTTCTATTACTGGGAATGAAGTTAAACCATATAGGAGGTACGTCGGCAATAGGAATGTTTTTTGGGATACAGGCATTAAGTGAGATACCAACAATGGTTTTGTACAAACAGATATGCAAAAAAATAATGCCGAAAGATATATTGATAATTGCCACATTTTTTTATGTTTTAAGAGAGATATTGTTTGCAGTAGCAGAAACGCCGATCATTATGTTTATTGTTAGTTGGTCAGATGCTTTTACCTATTCACTTGTTTATGTTGGCGCTAAGTTTTTATTTGATGAAATATTGCCAGAACATTTGAAAATAACTGGGCAGATGATCGGGATGGCGATCTATTGTGGTGGTGCCGGAATATTTGCACCACTTGTGTTTGGCATTATTTTGGAATATGTCTCATTTAATGGATCATTATTGATCTTGTCTCTGTTTGGTTTACTGTCTTTAATCCTAGCGTTGGTTTACAAAAAAATGTGTGAAAAGGAGTTTTTAAAAATATGAAAATAATTGAGAGTTTTATTGAGTCAAAATATGGGGATAGGTCACTATGCGAGGATGAATTATTTATCAGTGAAAATTATATTGCAGTTATTGATGGGGTTACGCCTAAAGGAAAGATGAGATGGGACGGTCATACAAGTGGTTACTATGCAAAAGAACTTTTGAGGAAGGCATTAGAAAGTTTAAAAGGAAATGAAGATTCTGTACAGGTATTTCAGTTTTTGAATCAGATTTTACAAGAACAGTACAAAGACAATCTCGAATTTTTTAAAGAACATACAGAAGAGAGACTACGTGCTACCATTGTAATTTACAGTCATAAATATAGGCAAATATGGTGTTTTGGTGACTGTCAGTTTATGATTAATAAAAAGGCATTTAAAAAGGAGATGAAAATTGACCAGTTGTTGGCCGAAGTGAGGTCCGTTTATTTACATTTAGAGTTACTGGGCGGAAAGACAATAGAGGAGTTGTGTATGAATGATACATCACAGGAAATTATTTTTCCGATTATAAAGAAACAGTTATATTTTTCAAACAATAGTTTGGCAGGAGAATATGCATTTAGTGTATTGGACGGATTTAACAGTAATTTTGACGATTTAATAATTCAAGATGTAGAAGAAGGGAGTAGTGTAGTATTAGCTTCCGATGGATATCCAATATTAAAAGAAACTTTAATGGAAAGTGAAATGTTTTTGAAGACGTTAGAAGAAAAAGATCCTTTGTGTATTGAGTATCATAAGATGGAATCTGGTTTTACAAATGGGAAAAAAGCTATTGATGATAGGACATATATAAAATTTATAGACTAAATTATGGAGTGATCAGAGGGCCATTTAATGCCGGATCTATCATGTGCATATGATGGTAAGGATGTCGCCCAAAATGAGAGTACCTAGTCGTAGAAAACAGTGGGGAGTTGCCGTTCCATAGATTCGTAAGTCGTCTATGGAACAGCAGCTCCCCACTGTTTATCCGCGGTAGCGGTTGATGCAGGCGAAGATTTCCTGTGGCCGCGGCTGGCTAAGACCAACGGCGGCGTAAGAGGAATCGCTGATGGCAGACAGACCGTCTTTGCCGGTTTTGGCAGTCAGCAGGGATACCGCTTCCTTGACGCTGCATTGCTCCAGCATACGGTTGTCAAGACAGTAGCGCAGCATCTGGGCCAGCGTGGCCGTCTGTTCGGAGTCAATGAGCTGCTCCACAAATCTTAAGTCCACAGTCTCCCGGCCGACGGAAAGAGAATCCTTCCCGAAAACTTTTACTTTGATGCGTTCATCCCGTCCGCGTCCCCGGTCCTGGCCATCGTTGCCGCCATAGCCGCCGCGTCCCCGGTCCCGGCCATCGCTGCCGCCATAGCCGCCGCGCCCATGGCCCCGTCCGCCCCGGTCATCATCACGTCCACCTTGGCCAGCGTTGTTTCTGCCGCCATAGGATGTGGTCTGTGCCTGAGAAATCCCTGCCGCCATAGCCGCCGGAGCCTTCTTCGTCCCCACAAGCTTTCTGTCCGCCGCCGGGATAAAGAACCCCGGTGCCGAGGTAATCGGTTCCGCCCCATACCCGGCGCAGTAATCTTTCACTTCCTCTGTGATATCATAGGGCAGATAGGAATCCATCTGAATCACCGTATCCGCAATATAGAAATAAGCCCCCGAACTTCCCGCCACCATAATGGTGGAAATTCCCGCTTTCTCAAACAAGTCCCTGGCCCGCTCAATAAACGGCGTGATCGGTTCCTTGTCCCGGCTGATAATCTTCTGCATCAGGTCATCCCGCACCATAAAGTTGGTGGCCGATGTATCTTCATCAATCAAAAATGTCCGGCATCCCGCCTCCATCCCCTCAATCACAGCCGCCGCCTGGGAAGTGCTTCCGCTGGCGTCCTCCGTGCTGAAGCAGTGGGTATCCTTATGATTCGGCAGATCATTGATAAACAGGGAAATGTCGGTGTTGCGGATACTTCTCCCATCCTCCGCCCGCAGCTTCACAGCAGTATCCTCCGTGATGACATATTCCCGTCCATCCCCGGCCACATGATTATACACCCCGGTCTCAAGCGCTTTTAGCAAAGTGGATTTTCCATGATATCCGCCGCCCACAATCAGCGTGATCCCCCGCCGGATTCCCATCCCGGTAATCGTACCGTGATGTGGTAACTCCATGGTAACGCGGAGCGATTCCGGTGACTGAAACGCCACGCTCTTAGCCATAGGACGACTGGACACCCCACTCTCCCTCGGCAGAATCGCCCCGTTGGCGACGAAAGACACCAGCCCCCGTTTCCCCAGCTCCTGACGGATAAAATACTGGTCCTCCGCCAGATGAACTACCTGGATCACTTCTTTGGCATCTCTATTTTTATAGAAAAATACATTCTGCACGCAGCGCGGCAGGAAATCAAACAGAATCTTCACCAGTTCCCCGGAGTTGATCGTCCGCCCATTTGCCGGGAAGCCCGCTTCAAACCGCACGGTAATCCCGTTTCGTCCAATCTCACACGCCGTCCGCTTTAAAATCTCCGGCCCCGGCCTGCTGGTGGAAATCAGTCCGCTTTTCCCGGACCCTTTCGCCTTAAAATTAAACCTGGCAATCTCCTGGGAAAACTGCCGCACCAGGTAATCCTCCAGCGCCACCTGCTTATAATCCGTATCAAAATAATCCGCCGGATACCCAGCCCTTGCATGGTCAATGGTAATACTCAGTTTCGAAGGGGAAGCAAACGGGTCCCCCTGTACATGGTCAATGGAAAGCACATAGTCCGCAAAATGATAAGCCCCCTGTGCTGATTTGTAAGCCGGGTAGCTCTTTCTGTCAATGGATTCCAAAAGCTCCCGTAACTGCTGTGCAGATTTCATCATATCGTCACTCCTGTTTTCGTCTTCGTTAAAATAGTAACAGTCCAGGCAGCGTATCTTCCCGCCGTCTGAACGGTTCATAAAAATATCTATTCATTACTTTAGCAGATACTTTCTGTCAAGACAAGCCTTAATTTTGCTCAAATGTAGATGCGTTCCACCTCATCCTGTGATATGATGGCGGTAGAAAATAATAACAATGCATTGGACCAGACACAAGGAGGAGAACCATGAAAACCAGATGTAAATGGTGCCAGGACAATGGCGTCAACCAGAAGTACCACGACGAGGAATGGGGAATCCCGGTCCACGATGACCGGAAGCATTTTGAGTTTCTGATGATGGAAGTGATGCAGTGCGGCTTAAATTGGACGATGATGTTAAACAAGCGCGACATTTTCCGCCAATGCTTTGATCACTTTGACTACGAAAAAATCATCCGCTACGACGAACAGAAAATCCAGGAAATCATGGAGACCCCAGGCATGATCCGTTCCCCCAGAAAGATCAAAGCCGTCATCACAAATGCCATAGCCTACATGGAGATCATCAAAGAATACGGCTCCTTCGACCAGTTTTTATGGTCCTACACCGACGGAAAAACTATGGTCTACAAAAGCCACCAGCAAACCATGATCGCCAGCAACGATCTATCCGACGCCATCAGCAAAGAATTAAAAAAACGGGGCTTTAAATACTTAGGCTCCATCACCGTCTATTCCCACCTCCAGGCCTGCGGCATGATCAACGACCACGAGGAGTCCTGTTTCCTGTATCCAATCCTGTGCGCGGGTAACGATGTCCGGTATTTGGATTGATTCTTTGACATTCTTGGCAGACGGCTGCACGTTGGCATCAGGATCATGCATGTTGGTATCCCGGCCGTTGCAATCCGGCGGAGGGCTGTGTAGACTAAGTGGAAGGGATGACAAACCATGAAGATAAGTCTGGAACAGGATTTGAGCCGGGAGGAGATAGAGGTGTTGATTAGATACGCCTCCATGAACCGGACCGTGAGAAAACTGGAGCATTATATCCGGTCCATGGACCGGACGGTGCGGTGCAGTTTGGATGATGCCGAGCTGTGGATTGAGGCGGGAGATATTTTTTATATGGAGAGCGTGGACAAACGGACCTATGTGTATGGGGAGGCGGGGGTTTACCGCTGCAGCCTGCGTTTGTATCAGCTGCTGGAGGAGCTGGGGGATGCCGGCTTCGTTCAGGTGAGCAAGTCCTGTATTTTAAATATCAACGTGCTGGAGAGCATCCGGCCTCTGAGAAACAGCCGCATGGAAGCGACGCTGTCCAATGGGGAGCGAGTGGAAGTGACGAGAAAATATGTATCGGCCATCAAAGAAAAACTGCTGGGAAGGTGAAGATATGAAACGAATAATCAGAAACTGGCTGGCCACCACGGGACTGTCTCTTTTATTGCTGGCGGTGGTGGCAGAGGCGTATGGGGCACATGCGATTTTTATCGTTACCGTGTTCCAGACCGGTCTTGCCAACCTGCTGATCCATCTGGGTCTGGAACTGTTGAAACGGTTTGAGAGCAGCTATTTCCTGGTGGAAATTGCGGTGGAGACGGGGTATGTGCTGGCCGTGCTGGTCTTGTTCGGATATCTGTTTGGCTGGTATGAGAGTACGCCTCTGTGGTTACTTGTCCTCATGGGAATTGCCGTCTACTTCATCGGCTGCCTGGTGGATGTGTTCCGCATCAAAAGTGATGTGGATGCCATCAACCACCAACTGCAGCTGCGCGGAAAAACAGAGGGGAAAGCATGAACATTATTTTAAAGGCAACAGGAATTACAAAATCATTTAAACAGGGCGAACAGATCTTAAAAGGGATTTCTCTGGATATTGCAGAGAAGTCCTTTGTTGTATTACTGGGACCCAGCGGCAGCGGAAAAACGACGCTGTTAAATGTGCTGTCCGGGCTTTTGCGGCCCACCACGGGGAGTGTCCGGTGCGGGGGCCGGGTCATCACGGAGATGACGGAAGGTGAACTGGCGGGCTGGAGGAGAAAGTGCACCGGCAGCATTTTCCAGAATTATCTGCTTTTGAGCCACTTGACGGCGCGGGAAAATATCGCTGTTGGTGAGACGCCTGGCTCAGATTCGCTGGACGTACGGGAACTGGTGGAAATGCTGGAGCTGGGGAGTGTGCTTGACAAGTTTCCGGCCCAGTTATCCGGCGGACAGAAACAGCGGGTGGCGATTGCCAGGGCGGTGGTCAAGAAGCCGCAGCTTCTGTTCTGTGACGAGGCGACCGGGGCGCTGGACGAGGCCAACAGCAAAAAGGTGGTGAAGCTGCTTCACGATTTGAAGGAGCGATATGGGATTACGGTGGTGTTTGTGACACACAATCTTCAGATTGCGAAGACTGCGGACCGGGTGATCACGGTGAAAGACGGAAGACTGTGGCAGGACCGGGTGAATGAGCATCCGGTGAAAGCTCATGAGATGGTGTGGGGGTAGGGTATGAGATATGTGAGGAAGCAGTTGACGGGGGAATTGTGTAAGGACCGGGTGTTTATCTTTTTGCTGCTGGCGTTGTCGGCATTTACGTCGGCGATGTACTTTTTTGTGCATTTTTCGGTGGATGGGAATCTGCGGGCGCTGGGGGAACTGGCGTCGTGGACGGAGCAGCAGGTATTGTACCGGAATGGACTGATTTCAAATGGGATTCTGGCGAGAAATGTGCTGCTGGCGTTTGTGGGACTGACCGGGTTTGCATATGGACTGTATTTTTACCGGTTCTTTCAGGGGAATCAGGTGGAATTGGGGTGTTTGAAGGCGCTTGGGGTTACGGATAGGGAGCTGGGGCGGTATTTTGCCTTGTTTGCTGTCTGCACGGCGCTGGCGGGGGCGGTGATTGGGCTGGCCGGGGGATATGCCGCCTCGGATATCTTGATCAGGGCAGGGGAGGAATCTTATCTGGTGGATGGCCTTGTAAAGGGCTTGAATGTCAGGAGTTTACTGGTTGGCCTGCTTTCACCTCCGGTTGCTGCGGGGGCTGTGGGGCTTTGGACCTATGGGCTGATTCGTGGGAAAGAGACGGGAATTTTGATGGCCGGGGGAGCCGGGCAGTCAAAGATGGGGATAAGAGATGATGGGAAAATGAACCGGATGTTTCGGCTGGCGGACCGCGCCTCCGGTTATGTGCCGGATAAGCATAAGCTTTCCGTCCGGCTGGCTCTTCGGAAACCGGTGCCGGTGCTGTTGATCCTGGTTTCGTCCGGGTGTTTTACCATTCTGTTTGTTTTGGCCTATTCGCTGACTCTGAGCAGCGGGGTGATCTATCAGTCGCAGACGGAGGGGCATAATTATGATTATCAGACAACGTTGGAATCGCCGGTCACGGATGGTGGGAAGAGGCGGGGGGAGGTGCGGTATCTTTCGGCTGCGGGGATGATAAAAATTGGGGATCAAGAGATAGAACAGACGATGACTGGGGTGGAGGATTATGGCGATTTATTTGTATTGCTGGATATGAAGAAAGAGGAATTGACGGCTCCGAAGGGAGATGAGGTGGTGGTTGGAAATGCGTTGAATGAGTTGTATGGGGTAGAGGTGGGAGATTGTTTGACAGTTGTGTTTTTCGATGAGACGGCGGAGCAGCCAGGGGAAGACCACCGGAGGGTACGAGCGGAAATGGAGATGAAGGTCGCGGGGATTGCTTTTAATGCTGCTTCTAAGAGTATATATATGGAAAAAACGGTTTTGGAAAGGATGCAGGGGCTTCCGCCAGGTGCGTATTCTGGTATCTGGAGTATGAGTCCGCCGGCGCTTGATGGTCAGAGGGCAAAGGGGGGGCCTGTGATTCAGAGCCGTGATGAAAAGCTGGATGCATTGCGCCGGGATTCGGTATCTAATCGCAGCAGTGCTGTGATTAATCAGGTGGTTGGCTGCTTTATTGGCAGTATATTATTATATCTGGCGCTTTTTCTTAACTTTCAGGACAGCATGGGGGATATCCAGATTCTGCGCCTGCTGGGTTATGGACCGAAGGATATCCGGAATATGCTGATCGATATTTATAGGCCGGTATTGTGGGGGAGTTTTGTTGTTACGCTTTGGCCGGGGATTTTGATGGTGAAGGTGGTTTTGAAATCTTTGGCGCTTCAGATTGGGGATTATATGCCGTTTCAGACGAATGTGGCGGTGGTGATTGGTGTTTTTGGGCTGCAGAATTTGGTTTATGGGATGGTTCTGGGGGCGTTTCAGCGGGCGATACGGCGGATGGCTCCGCTGGGGGAGGGGGCAGCTTGGTGAGAGGTCCGACGCGGTATCTTCTTGACCGAAAAAGCCGGTCAAGAAGCATCGGATGTCCATCCAATGGGAACATGGGTGCAGAAAGGTGCTTACAAGCGAGCTTGACGCACCTTTCTGCACCCATGTTCCCGCCGTCTGGGCGGTTGAGAATTCTTAATAAAACCGACAGAACATTTCCTTTATAATCCGTAGTATAATAGTGACAGGATTTTCCATACCAGTAAAAAATAAAACATAGCATACAACGGAGGATATACCCATATGAGATTACCAAGAAAGACAGCGATACTGCTTGCAGCAAGCACCCTGATCATCGCGGCGGCGGTTCCCGTCCAGGCTGATTCCTTAAAAGATTCCAAAAAAGGTCCGGGGGTTTCGCATTCGGCGGACAATTCATCCGCAGCCGAAGACATCACCCAGGCCATCGTTGTGGATGAGAACGGCGGTTTCCGTGTGACAGTCTCCTATTATAAAAAACAGGCGGACGGGACCTGGTCCCATGACTTTGAAGTGCCGGGAATCTACGGACGCAACGGCGGAACCGACGACAAGCGGGAGGGCGATGGAAAGACTCCTTACGGAACCTACCGTTTCACGATGGCATTTGGCACAAAGGAAAACCCGGGAAGCATCTTACCTTATCATCAGATCGGCGAACAGGATTATTGGATAGATGACCCGGACAGCGCTTTCTACAACAAACTGGTCAACGCGGCAGAGACCGCCAGAGACTGGAATTCCGGCGAGCATATGATCAGCCAGGGGGTCAGCTACCATTATGGCCTGGCGCTAAACTACAACGAGGACTGTGTCCCGGGAAAAGGCTCCGCCATTTTCCTCCACTGCTACACCGAGAGCAACGATTCCGGCTCCGCCGGCTGCATCCGCATCCCGGAGGACAATATGAAGCAGCTGATTCAGTCCGTGGATGCCAATACCCGCATTGTGATCCGCAAAGCAGGGGAGGGGACGGCGGCCGGCCAGTAACCAGCATCCCGGAAATAACTGGAAGCATCGCTGGAAATCAAAAACCCTTGAATTACGTTCCAACCATATAGTACAATAAACTGGAAATACAAAACAAGAAAGGTATTAAAATCATGTTAGCACATCGTCCTCTGTCCAGACGGGAGAAATTCCTGATTCTGGCTCTGGTTCCGGTTTATTTTATAGTGGCCGGTTTCCTGTTACAGCCTGCCTGGGAAATCGGCCCCGGTCTTTTGACTCTCATTCGGGAGCCGGACTTCCTGATCACAGATTATTTTGCCACCGGTGGTGTGGGAGCCGCCTTTGTGAACGCCGGCATTTTGACCCTGGCAAGTATTGGCATGGTATATGCCCTGAATATGGAGATGGATGGTCACACCATCACCTCCGCTTTTTTGATGTTCGGCTTTTCCCTCTTTGGGAAAAATGTGTTAAACATCTGGTCTATCCTGTTTGGCGTGTTTCTGTACGCAAAATATCATAAAACTTCCGTATCCCGCTATCTTTACATCGGGTTTTACGGCACCAGCCTGTCGCCCATCATCACCCAGGCCATGCAGATTGAAACGCTGCCGCCCGCGGCAGGTCTGTTCCTCAGCCTGTGGATGGGAATACTCATCGGCTTCGTGCTGCCGCCTCTGTGTACCCACGTACACTACGCCCATAAGGGATATTCTCTTTACAATGTAGGGTTTGCCGGCGGCATTATCGCCACGGTGGTGGTGTCCCTGTTTAAATCCTTTGGCATTGAGATTGGCTCCCGGCTGATCTGGTCCTCCGGTCAGAATGGAAGATTTCTGATGTTACTTACCGTGCTGTTTGCCGGTATGATCATGATCGGTATTCTTCCGCATCCGAAGGAAACCTGGGCCGCCTACCGACGGATCTTAAAAACCAACGGCATCGGCGGAACCGACTATGTGAAATCCGAGGGCCTGGCGCCCACCCTTCTCAACATGGGGATTAACGGAATCTTCGCCACCATCCTGGTAGTAGCAGTGGGCGGTGATCTCAACGGACCTACCATCGGCGGCATTTTCACCATCGTGGGCTTCAGTTCCACCGGAAAGCACTTGCGAAATATCGCCCCAGTCATGTTCGGTGTCTGCCTGGCAAGCCTGGCCAAGTCCTGGAGCCTGACAGACCCGTCCCCCATACTGGCCCTGCTTCTCTCCACCACCTTAGCCCCCATCGCCGGAGAATTCGGCTTTTTAGCCGGAATCCTGGCCGGCTTTCTTCATTCTTCCGTGGCCCTCAATGTGGGGATCGTCTACGGCGGCATGAATCTGTACAACAATGGTTTTGCCGGCGGCATCGTCGCCATTTTCCTGGTGCCCGTCATCCAGTCCATCCGCGACCGCCGGGCAAGGGCAAGAGGCGGGCTGTCGCTGTAAGCCTGTGCGGGCGGCGGCCCTGCAGGACCAGATCACAATAAATAGGAAACAGGGAGTGTGATGAGATGGGTTCCAATTCTGCGTTCATTAATACCATGAGGTTTAATTTCCTGTATGTGGATCAATATTCCTTTTCGAAAACCTGGGTTTACCCGAAGACGGTGATTCCCTATAATATGCTGCGTTTTATCGTGGATGGCAGTTCGGAATTCTGCATCGATGATAAAATCGTTATGGCAGACAAGGGAAAGGTGATCTATATACCGGAAGGCTGTGAACTGTCCAGCAGAACGGTGGACGGCACGTTTACATTCATCAGCGTCCGCTTTTCCACATCGGTGCGTTATGAAGGGGCTGATTTTTTAAAGGATTACTATAATTTTCCGACGGTCTCAGAGGCGGATGGGGAGATTGAACGGTATTTTTGGGAGATATACCGCTGGGCCAGAGCGGATTCGAGGGCAAAGATCTTTCATATCAGAGGGAATTTGGAGTTGATTATCGGAGCGATTCTGGAGCAGAACAAGGACCGGGTTCTGGATGAGAGCTATGATGACGGCAATACCCTGGATTTTGAGATTATCAAAAAAAGAGAAAAAAGATCCAACATCAAAGCAGACCCCAGAATTCAGGCGATTTTAGACTATATCGCGCTTCACCCGACAGAGAAGTATCCCTCCAAAAAACTTTGTGAGATGTCGGAACTGGGCGAAACCGCCTTTCGGAAGCTGTTTAAAAAACATACCGGAAAAGCTCCAAACGAATACATCCGGGATATGCGGCTGACTACGGCGGCGAGACTTCTGCTGGTGTCCAACAGGCAGGTCAACGATATCGCTTATGAGGTGGGCTTTGAAGACCCCAACCACTTTATTCGTGTATTTAAAAAAGCATTTGGCTACACCCCTAATCAATACCGGAGCAATGCCCTTCAATAACAAAGAGGAAGATGCACAGGCGGCATGAAGATGTCCGTCTGTGTATTTTTTTAAATCTAAAGATAGTAAAAAAAACTTCCAAAGTGACGATTTGTGCTACTTTATGTTGTTTAACTAGTAGAAATGCACAAAAAGAATGAATATAATGGATGCATAGAGTAAAAACAACCAAAGCGCGATGGTGGAACCAACAATCAATCATGAGATAATACGAAATAAACAGTAGGAGGTTTGTATGAAAAGAAGAGTTATCAGCATTGCATTAGCCACAGCCATGGCAGTTGTTTCGTTGGCCGGGTGCGGTTCGAAAGAATCGGCAAAGACCCAGGAGGCAGGAACGGCAGCCGCCACAAATGGAGGCGCGGAAGCGGCCGGAGAACTGGAAGGAGAGATTACGTTCTGGCACTCCTTCACACAGGGTACCAGACTGGATGTCATCCAGGCAGCGGCAGAAGCATTTATGCAGGACCACCCGAAAACGAAAATCAATATTGAGACATTTTCCTGGAGTGATTTTTACACCAAGTGGACCACAGGACTTGCCTCCGGCAATGTTCCGGACATGAGCACCGCTCTTCCCGGACAGGTGGTTGAGATGATCGACGCGGATGCCCTGATTCCGATTAATGATCTGATTGACGAGCTGGGAAGTGACCGGTTTGCGGCGGCGGCCATTGACGAGGGAACCATAGATGGCAATCATTATTCCATTCCTCTGTATTCCCATGCGCAGGTGATGTGGATCAGAAAGGATTTACTGGATGCAGCCGGCCTGGAAGTGCCAAAGACCTGGGATGAGTTTTATGAGACGGCAAAAGCGTTAACCAAAGACGGTGTTTACGGGTGTTCATTCCCCTGCGGAACCAGTGACATGATGGGAACCAGATTCCTGAACTTCTATGTGAGAAGCGCGGGAGAGAGCCTGCTGACCGACGATTTGAAAGCCAACATCACCAGCCAGGCGGCCATTGACGGCATCAATTTCTGGGTGAAGGTTTACAATGACTGTTCCCCGAAGGACTCTGTCAACTACAATGTTCTGGATCAGGCTACCTTATATTATGAGGGCAAGACCGCTTTTGACTTTAACTCCGGTTTCCAGATTGGCGGCGTGGAAGCCAACTCCCCGGATCTGGTACAGTATATCGACTGTGCGCCGCTTCCGAAGCTGAAGGAAGGCGATCCGGATTACGGCGCTGAGACCTCCAACATTCCCATGGTGGTTTGGAAGAATTCCAAGCACCCGGAAATCTGCAAAGAGTTTATCAAATATCTGTATGACGAAGACCGGTACATCGAATTCCTGGGGGCAACTCCGGTGGGAATGCTGCCATCCATCACAGGAATCACCGACCTGCCGGCATATAAAGAGAACGAGACCGTAAAACAGTTTAGCAATGCGGTGACAGTCATCAGTGATGCGGTGGCCAGAAGCAGCGCCCTGGGATTTGAACACGGGCCGAGCGTGCAGGCAGGTCTGCTGACTTCACAGGGAATTATCGAGGCCATGTTCCAGGATATCATCGTAAATGGCGCCGATGTGGAGACGGCGGCAGCGGATGCGGAAAAGAAATTGAATGATATCTTCGCTTCCGTTCAATAGTAACCCTGATTATAGAGGGAGGTTTCTCGCTTCCCTCTATAATTTTGAAAAAAGGAGATGGATTCATGGAAACCAAGAAAAAAGTGGATATCACACGCTGGCTGTTTGTGCTTCCGGCCCTGCTGATTGTAGGCGCGCTGTTGTTTTATCCGATTTGCTCCAGTGTATTTTACAGTTTTACCACCAAGCACTTAATCAAACCCAGCTATTCGTTCATCGGATTCCAAAATTATGCCGCGGTTCTGTCCGATCCGGCGTTCTACCAGGCATTTTTCAATTCTATCAAATGGACGGTGGCTTCGCTGAGTCTCCAGCTTTTGGTGGGTTTCTCCGCCGCCCTGGCTTTAAATTCCATCGGGCGGGGAAAAGGGATTTTCAGGACGATGATGATTATTCCGTGGGCATTTCCCTCTATCGTCATCGCGCTGTCCTGGAAATGGATGTTAAACGGCGTGTACGGGTTTATTCCCAACCTGCTGTATGAACTTGGGATCTGCAGTGAAATTCCCAACTTTTTAAGCTCCGCGTCCCTGACATTTCCCACGGTGGTGATGATCAATGTGTGGTTTGGAGCGCCGATGATTATGGTAAATGTGCTGTCAGCCCTTCAGACCATACCGAAGGACCAGTATGAGGCGGCACAGATTGACGGGGCCAGAAGCTGGCAGTCGTTCTGGTACATTACCATCCCCCATATCAAGGTGGTGATCGGTCTGTTGGTGGTGCTTCGTACCATCTGGATTTTCAACAACTTTGACATTATTTATCTGATCACCGGCGGGGGACCGGCCAATTCCACTACCACATTGCCGATCTACGCCTACAACATGGGCTGGGGCACCAAGCTGCTTGGCAGGTCATCGGCGGTTACGGTATTGCTTTTGATCTTCCTGATGCTGGTTGGAGTGGTGCTGTTTCGGATTTTAAACAAATGGGAAAGGGAGGCGGATTAAATGAACCGGTACAAAGTGAAAAAGAAAGTATCCTCGGCAGTCTGCTATCTCTACCTGACGGTACTGTCCATAGCAGCTATATTCCCCTTAATCTGGGTGATTTTATCTTCCGTAAAGGACAGAAGTGAACTGACCGGTTCTCCCACGTCCATCATACCGAAGAGTTTTACATTTGGCTATTATCTTCATGTGATTGAGGATTTGAATTTTGCCGTCAATATCAGCAACAGTGTGATGATCTCACTGGTTACAACGGTGATTGCCATTGTGGTGTCCTCGCTGGCGGCCTATGGCATCGTGCGCTTTTTTCCAAGGTTCGGGCAGCTGATGACCAGGCTTTTGGTGACGACTTATATGTTTCCGCCGATTCTGCTTGCCATCCCATATTCGTTGGTTATGGCAAAAACAGGGCTGACCAACACGAGAGTGGGGCTTGTGATTGTCTATCTCTCCTTCAGTGTGCCCTATGCCGTATGGCTGCTGGTGGGCTTTTTCAAGACCGTGCCCATTGGAATTGAGGAGGCGGCCCGGGTGGATGGAGCCAACCGGATGCAGACTTATATCAGGGTGGTGCTTCCCTTGGTGGCCCCCGGTATTGTGGCAACGGCAATCTATACGTTTATCAATGCATGGAACGAGTTTTTATATTCCCTGATCTTAATCAACAGTTCCAGCAAGATGACGGTATCCGTAGCCCTCCGGTCCCTGCAGGGGGCAGAGATTTTAGACTGGGGCGACATGATGGCGGCGTCCACGCTGGTGGTGATTCCTTCCGTTATTTTCTTCCTGCTGATTCAGAAGAAAATCGCAGGCGGGATGGCAGAAGGGGCAGTGAAATAAATTGAAGAATGATGAGGAGAAAGAATCATGATAAAATATGGAGTGATTGGTGTCGGATATTTCGGGGCGGAGCTGGCCCGGATCATGAAAGAGCAGGAGGACGCGCAGATCGTCTGTGTCTATGACCCGGACAATGGAAGGACGGTGGCGGAGGAACTTGCCTGTGACGAGGCGGCAAGCATGGAAGAACTGGTATCCAGGGAAGATGTGGACTGCGTGATTGTAGCGACGCCCAACTATTTACATAAAGAGCCGGTGATCCAGGCGGCCAGACATAAAAAGAATGTATTCTGTGAAAAACCTATTGCACTTTCCTATCAGGACTGTGATGAGATGGTGCATGCCTGTGAGGAAAACCATGTGACATTCATGGCGGGACATATCATGAACTTCTTTAACGGGGTTCATCACGCGAAACAGCTGATCAACGAGGGGGCCATCGGAAAAGTGTTATACTGTCATTCGGCGAGAAATGGATGGGAGGATATCCAGCCTTCTGTTTCCTGGAAAAAAATCCGTGAGAAATCCGGCGGTCATCTGTATCATCATATCCATGAGCTGGACTGTGTGCAGTTTATCATGGGCGGGATGCCGGAATCTGTGTGCATGAGCGCGGGAAATGTGGCCCACCAGGGGGAAGCCTTCGGGGATGAGGACGATATGATTTTTCTCAACATGGAATTTTCGGATAACCGGTTTGCCTTAATGGAGTGGGGGTCCGCCTTCCATTGGCCGGAGCATTATCTGCTGATTCAAGGTACGAAGGGGGCTATCAAGCTGGATATGCTGGATGCGGGCTGTACCTTGAAAGTTGACGGACGCAGTGAACATTTTCTGCTTCATGAGACACAGGAGGAGGATGACGACCGGACCAGGATTTACCACAGCACAGAGATGGACGGAGCCATCCAGTATGGAAAACCGGGGAGAAAACCGCCGCTCTGGCTGCACGGCATCATGGTAAAAGAGATGAAGTATTTGAATGATATCATGCATGGCATGGAGCCGGATGAGGAATTCAAACCGCTCCTCACCGGAGAAGCGGCCCGCAACGCCATCGCAACGGCAGATGCCTGTACCAGGTCCAGAGTGGAGGACAGGAAGGTGAAGCTGGAGGAAATTCTGGGATAAAAGAGGTATTACACTTAACGAGGTCTTCCACGAGTTTAGTGCCCATGGTATAATGGGAACAGACAAAATTATCGCAGAGAAAGGAAGAGAAAACCATGATTTATGATTTACTGGACAACATTGGGAATTATAAGGGGATCAGCAGGAATCTGGATACCGCCATTGATTTCATCACAAAAACCGATTTAAACGCCCTGCCTATGGGAAAAACAGAGGTGGATGGAGAGGAGGTCTTTGTGAATGTGATGGATGCCACAACAAAAGTGCTGACAGAGGAGAGTTACGAGATCCACAAAGATTACCTGGATATCCAGATTGACTTAAAAGGGACCGAGGTCATCGCCATCGGGCTGGAAGGCCTGGAGCCGCTTGGAGAGTACAAGCCGGACATCCAGTTTATGAAAGCGGCAAGAGGCGCGGACTGCGTCATGGGACCAGGGCGGTTTATCGTCTGTATGGCAGAAGAGGCCCATGCGCCGGGCGGCTGTCTGACCGAACCGGAAGCCATCAAAAAGTGCGTATTCAAAGTGAAAAAATAACAAGGTGTCTGTCTGACACAAAAACAACCGCCGGGGGACGACTGATCAGCCAATTGTCTGTCCCCTGGCGGTTATTTGTTTTCCTAATCTGCCAGATCAATATCTATTTCTGTTCTTTTGAAAAATCCACATCATAGCAAGCGTCTTCCGCATGTTTCCCTTTTCTCAGCACGCAGGTAAACACAAAGGTACCCAGGCAGAGCGCCGCAAATACAATTCCGATGGGGTAGGAGATAGCTGTGGAAAGCTTAAGCCCCTCATCCGCCATCAATATGTAAGTACAGGAAACCGCTGACATAAAGGTTGCCGGCAGGGCGGTAATCCAGTAAAGGCGTTTTCTACGATACAGGTAAACGCTGGCGGCCCAGAGTGCGATCATAGCCAGGGTCTGGTTGCTCCAGGAGAAATATCTCCACACAGCCTGCACATCCATCTGGGTTAAAACTGCACCCACGCCCAGCAGTGGAATGGTCAGAATCAGCCGGTTTTTAATCGGTTTCTGGTCAATCTTGAACCAGTCGGCCAAGGTCAGACGGGCGCTTCGGTAAGCCGTATCCGCGGAAGAAATCGGACATGCGATAACGCCGATCATAGCGATCACAGCGCCAACTCCGCCAAGGGTCTTAAAGCAGATTTCATATACTACGGAAGCCTGTCCGCCTGCCAGGGCTTCCACCAGTCCGCCGGTGCCATTGTAGAATGCCACGCCGGCTGCGGCCCAGATCAAAGCGATAATACCTTCGGCAACCATGGCTCCGTAAAATACGGATCGTCCCTTTCTCTCATTGGTGAGACACCGCGCCATAAGCGGAGACTGTGTCGCATGGAACCCGGAGATGGCGCCGCAGGCCACGGAAATAAACATGGTTGGCCAGATCGGAGTTCCCTTTGGATGGAGATTCTGTAAGGTGATTTCTGGAATCGTATAGTCTCCCAGCACAATTGCTCCGCCCACACCAAGCGCCATAACGATCAGGCAGATACCGAAGATGGGATAAACCTTACCGATCACTTTATCGATAGGAACAAAGGTTGCAATAAAATAGTAAATCAGAACTACCGCCAGCCAGAATTTGGCATCCAGCACCTGGGGTGTCAGCATTGCCAGCAGGTTTGCCGGTCCGGTGGAGAAAGTAACGCCGACCAGCACCAGCAATACTACGGAGAACACACGCATGACCTGCTTCATCCCGTTGCCGAGATACATTCCGGTCAGTTCGGATACGCTGGCGCCTCTGTGGCGTATGGACATCATGCCCACCATGTAGTCGTGGACACCGCCACCAAGCAGAGTGCCAAAGGTAATCCAGAGAAATACAGAAGGTCCCCATGCCGCCCCGGCCAGAGCGCCGAAGATGGGACCAAGCCCCGCGATATTCAACAGCTGAATCAGGAAGATCCGGGCAGTCCCCATGGGAACATAGTCCGTTCCGTCCTGCATAGCTGTAGCCGGAGTCTCCCGGTCATCAGGGCCAAACACTTTTTCCGTGAACTTGCTGTAAAGAAAAAATCCGCCAATCAGTAAGAAGATACATAAAAAGAAACTAATCATACAAAAACCCCTCCTTGTTTTTTTCGGTCATTTCTAGTAATGGTAACCCCTTTCTTTACATGATTATACAAAAACATGCACAAAAGAAAATGGTTTTTGACTGAAAAGGCAGAAATAATGCACAAACTGTAAAAGTTTGTGCATAAAAGGAAGATCTGTATGTTGGTAAATAATCAAATCAGATTCAGAATCTGCCGGAGGGCCTTCACCTTATCTCTGGCAACCGGAAGAATATCATTTTCAAATCCCTGCATGCGCAGAGCCAGACTGTTGTTGGCCCAGGGAAACAGCTCCGTGACCGCCTGGGGATTGATCAGATAGCTTTTGTGGATGCGGAAGAAACCGTAGGGCGACAGCTTCTTTTCGTATTCCCCCAGAAGCTGGTTCTCCACAAGGTCTCCGGTCTGGCTGTGAATGATACAGCTTCTCCCCGCTGTCTCAATATAAGCGATTTTCTCTACATCCAGAAAGATGGTCTTCCGGTTGGTATTGACCGCGATCCGGTTAGCCAGCGTTTTCGACGGACCGCTTTTTTCCATTTCAGCCACGCATTTTTCCAGGACCATCCTTAACCGCTCCGGGTCAAAGGGCTTTAAAATATAATTGGATACCCCTAATTCAAACGCTTTCACCGCGTACTCCGAGTAGGCCGTGGCGAAAATGATTTTGGCATCCGGCATCATCCTGGCCGCCGCGGTTGCCAGCGTGGTTCCCTCCATATCATTTAAGTTGATGTCCAGAAACAAGATATCAAAGGTATGGGAAGCAAACAGCTCCAGGGCCGACACCCCGCTGTCCGCCTCCAGAATCTCCGCATCCGGCAGAACCGACAGGATCTGGTGTTTCAATTCACTGCGGGCCGGCCGCTCATCGTCTACAACAGCAATCTGCATGGGTTATCCCTCCTCTTCTGTTAAGTCACCGGCGGAGCTGTCGGGCAGCACGCAGAACGAGATGTCCGTGCCCTCCGCCGAAGTTTCAATCTTTAAGCCTCCCTGCTCCCCGTAAATGCTGAGCAGCCGCTTGTGAACATTGCTCAAGCCGTAATGCTCCGAATCGCCGCCCTGGTAAAGCTGCCGCACCACCTCTTCCCGAATCCCGGTTCCATGGTCGATCACATGGATGCGGACAGCGCTGCCTTCTTTTAGCGCCTGGATACGCACGTAGCGGATTCCCTTTTTGTTGGCGCCGTAGCGGATGGCGTTTTCCACCAGCGGCTGGAGGATGAAGGCGGGAACCATACAGTGCAGATCCTCCGGTACCAGAATCTCAATCTGCAGCTTTTCCTCAAACCGGGCTTTCTCCAGTTCCAGATAATTCTTGACGTGATAGAGCTCCGTGTGCAGATTCAGCATAAACCGTTCATTCTCTAACGTCTGGCGGTAATAGGTCGCCAGTACCAGCAGCAGTTCCCTGGCCCGGTCCGGATTTTCCCGGCAGACGCTGGAAATGGTGTTCAGCGCATTGTAAAGAAAATGCGGGTTTACCTGGGACTGCAGCGCCTGGAACTCCGCCTTCTTTCTCAGCCGCTTCTGGTATTCCAGATCCGACAGCTCCAACTGGGTGGAAAACAGCTTGGCCAAGTCATCCGCAAAGGAAATGTTGGCGCCGGGGGAATGCCACTGTTTTTTCACAAGCAGAAGCAGGGCCCCCACCGGCTGGTCCATCTCGATCAGCGGCGCGGCGATGATGACATGATTTTTCAAAATCGGATACAGCGGATTCTCCTTATCGTCGGAGGAACAGCAGACCACCTTCCGCATTTCCATAGCCTCCAGGGCGGTGGCCGGCAGTTCCCCGGACTGAAACAGTTCCATCTCTTTTGGCTGGCCCTGGCAGGCCAGAACCTGGTGGGTATCCGTCATCATCACACAGGAGCATTTGATGGAATTGAAAATAATGCGGGCCGCGGCGTCCATATCCTCCCGGCTTTGCAGACCCCGCTTCAGATGGGGAAGACACTGTTCCACAATCTGAAAGGCCAGCCGCATCTTTCCGGCCGCCTCGTTATCTTCCTCCACAAACACAATGTTGAAGGTTCCGATAAAAGCCACCATACCGAAGGCATTTAAGATGACCATGGGCCAGGCGATGATTTTCACCAGAGCCAGGGCCTCCGGGTAGGGCTTGGCCACGATCAGGATGATGATCATCTGGCAGATCTCCGCCGCAGCCGTCAGCAGGAAAATGCTTAAGTTATCCCATTTTCCACGCCGGAAATACCGGGAGAAAAATGCCCCCAGCAATCCCTCCACCAGAGTGGACATGGCGCAGGACACCGCGGTGAAGCCGCCGATATCAAAAAGATAGCGGTGCACACCGGCGATGACGGCGGCTCCGATCCCCACATAAGGCCCGCCAAGCAGCCCCGCCGCGATGACGCCGATGACGCGGGTGTTGACGATGGCCCCGTTGACGCCGACACCGGTGTAAGTGGAGAGAATGCTGACGCAGCCGAAAATGACGGCCAGCGACATGCGGCTGAAGAGGGAGTTGGTCTCGTCCAACAATAAACGCCGGACTACCGGGACCTTGGTCAGCAGCGTGGCGATAAGAACCAGCAGACCCACATTTAAGGTCAGGCTTAAGAAAATATTATCAGTCATAGAGAGTTCTCCTTAAAGTCAGAGCCGGTGGAAGACCGGTTTCCTTTTTTCAAACGTCGTGTAATATTCATAGCCGCAGGAGAGCAGCAGCTGTCTGGCGGTATCAAAACCCAGGCCTAAATCCGAGGGTGTATGGGCGTCGGAGCCGACGGTGATGATCTCTCCGCCAAGTTCCCGGTAACGCCTCAAAATATCAGGATGGGGATTGGGCTGCTTTAACCCATGGCGGAAGCCGGCAGTGTTGCACTCGATGCCCTTTCCCTTGTCGATGATGGTCTTCAACAGCTCCTCCAACAGCTCCGCATAGGTCTCATACCGGTAAAACAGATTCTTGTTGGGACCGTAGCGCACAATATAATCAATGTGTCCTACCACGTCATACTGGTCCAGGGTTTTTACGTTGTGAAGCAGCACCTCAAAGTATTCCTCATAAGCCTTTGCCTCCTCCCGGCCGTGGAAAAACTGGGGGTAGTAGGGGTCCAGACCATGGACAAAATGGGTGGAGCCGATGATAAAATCAAACTCATAAGCCGCCAGCAGCTCATCAAAATAACCGTTTAAATGAGTCTGCAGTCCCAGCTCAATCCCGGTCAGAAGCTGGATGGCGGATTCATATTCCTGCCGCATCTGCTCCATAGCCGGAAGATAATGTTCCAGATCCAGGTTAAAATCAATCTCTCCCGAATGGACATCAAAATCGTGGTGGTCCGTGAGACAAAGGCTTGGCATGGAAAGCTGGATCGCGCGCTCAATCTGCTCCCTGACCGGGGTGGCACAGTCGCCGGAAAATTCTGTATGCACATGAAAATCGGATATCATGAAAAGGTCCTCCTCTGTATTCGTTCTGATAATCGTTCTTATAGTCCTTCTTGTAGTTCCTTACCGGTACAGCACGTAATCCCTCATTTCCTTGATAAATCCGGCTTTCTTTAATATGTCATCCAGATCCTCCGGATACTCTTTCAGGATCAGCCTTTTCTGGCCTGGGAAAATCTGTCCTCTCTTGAAGCCCCCCACGAATTCCGTCATGACGGCTTCGGCATCCGCGGCAGACACATTGTCGAACATCCGCAGCAGCTTTCCCTGCCGTTCCATAACCGCCGCAATCCGTCCTGCCTGTAAAGCAACAGCGGTTCCGGCCACGCTTAAAAAGGTTTGTTCCTCCGGGATTGCCAGATATTTCCCCCAGGCCATAGCCGGGTCCGTGGCGTTCATCCAGAGGATGGAATTCTGTGCAGTTTGAAGTGCCGCGGTGACGCCCTCAAACTCTTCTTTCCGGATAAACTGGGCGCCGGAAAGTCCGGAGGCAAAATAACCTCTTCTGACTCTGCCCGTATATTCCCAGATTCTTAAGGATTCCAACGCCTCCGGCCAGGTGAAATTCTGGCCGCAGTCGGAAACCGCCTTTCGGAAGGTTTCCCGGCACAGGATGGGAGTCTGCCGGAAAAAGAGTTCCAGCCATTCCTCCCGCGTTTTTTCCTTCCTTGGGCGGACGATATCCCATCGGCCGGCCGACAATGCCATAACCCTGGCGCCGACCCGCTGTCTGGCGGCAGCCTTTTTGATCTTTTCCCGGTTCTGCCACTGGCGCACCGGAACGAAACTGTCGGCACATACGAGCCCCTTCTCCGCCAGTCTGAGCAGCACCTCCTGGGCGCTGTCGGTTTTGGGAATCTCCGTCAGGTTTTTTAAGAAACTGGCGCCCCTCCGTTTTAATTCCTGATAAATCCGCAGTTCGTCGTCATCCAGAAGAACTGCCGTTTCCGAAGACTGCCCCTCATAACTTTCCTGCTCCGGGAGGACGGCGGGAAGAGGGGCATCCCAGTCGATTTCCTCATACGGATGGAAGCTCAAGGTGCCGTCCGGGTACATATTCCAGAAGTAATCACCCTCCGCGAGAAGCCGGTCCAGCACCGCCTCCGTGTAGTTTTTGACCCGCCCGGAAAACAGGACGGATTCCCAAAACCGGACCGGAAACCGGCAGCCGCAGTACTGTTGTATCGTTTTTGCAAGCTGCTCCGACGACGGCCCGGGAGTCTGCGCCCGGCCGGCCATCAATGCCGCAAAATGCTCCGGCGGCTGGGTGGAGGTGGAATGCCGGAGGTTTCTCAAATGGGCCTTTCTGGCCCTGTCGTACAGCTTTGCGTGGTAATAAACACCGCTGTCCTCCACAACAGCCTTCTCTTCCGTCAGAATTGTTATCATCTGCTCCACCACTCCGTCGGGAAATAGATAGCGGTCCTGAATCTCCTCCGGTGTCTGACCGCCGCGGTAATAGAGCATACGGCGGACAATGCCGGCGGCCGCTGCCATAGTGGTTTCAAGAGATTGTGTTTCGGCAGTTTTCCGGCTATCCGTCAGCCGGCTGTCAGAGACCGCTTGTTTCTCTCTCAGATCTGCCAGCTGCCCAGCGGACAATTCCTCTTCAACTACTGCGCCTCCCACCAGCGCCGCTTCATAAGTTTCCAAATGCTCCGCCGCGATCCACAGACCCGGCTCGATATAAGCGGCCAATCCTTGTCCGGCCAGCTGTTCCAGCCATTCCACCGGAACGGGAAGCTCGCCGGCCATTATATCGCCCTCTATCATGAGAAGGGAGTGGAGCTGGTCTTCATTTTCGGGCAGCCTCGTCCGCTCCTGCTGTCTGGCCAGCTCTTCCGGTGCCGGCCTTACCTTGTCCATCTCCTTTAATTCATCATAGACCGCCTGGCGGATTCCGGGGGTCGTGGGGGAGTATTCATACATTTGGGAGGCTTCCGCCTGCCATTGGCAGGGCAGGGACATGGGGGAGAGGGTGTCCACGTAAACTTCCCGGACCGTGATGAGGCCGGAGCGTATGGCGTGAAGCACCGAAACCACACTGTCAATATCCCATAAATCCTCCAGACATTCCCTTCTGGTCTCCCGGATCAGCGGATGATTCTTTTCCGACACCAGCATATCCAAAAGCTCCGTGCTCTTCAGCCGCTGCATCCAGAGCGGCTGGCGTCCGTTCCGCTTCATTCCCATCATCAAGGCCCTGGCCGCGCTGTAACGGAAGGTCATGTTAAAGAGCGGCGTCTCCGGCAGAATGGTTTCCAGAATCTGCCGCGCCTGATCCGGGTCAGGCGCGTAGAGCAGTCTCTCAGGAAGCGCGCCGCTTCCATAAGGAAAGAGAAGAAACCCGTCCTCATCGTCCACACACCCGACGTTCATTCCGCTTATCTCCATAGCTGTCCGCTGAATCAGGAGGGAGAGGGGAGCATTGACCCGCCTGCCAAACAGCGCGTGCACCATAACCTGATGACACCCGGTATGATCTGTAAAATGCTCCACAAGGATTGTTTTATCGTTCGGCAGTCCTCCCGTCGCGGCCATCTGTCTCTTTAAAAACCCGGATGCCGTATCCGCCGACGCCTGGTCCAGTCCCAGGGCTTCCAGCGCTTCGAACAGACGGCCCTTTCTGGTTGGGTGTCCCGTGCTGTCCCGGCAATCGTCCGCCGTATTGTTCCGGCGGTCATCTGTCGCACTGTCCCGGCGGTCATCCAGAATCGCTTCCTCCAACCGTCTCATAATCCTGCCAAATTCCATGCTGGTCTTCCAGTCGCGGCCCTTGGTTTCCCCTTTCCAGAAAGGAAGTCTGGCTCCATCCGCCGAAACCTGGGTGACAACCACCGTCTCCCGGTCCATCCGGAGAATCTTCCAGGCAAAGGACCCCAACACAAATTTATCGCCAATCCGTGACTCGTAGACAAATTCCTCGTCCAGCTCTCCCAGTTTCACGCCGTCTTCCGTCTTCGCCGTATACAACCCCTTATCCGGGATGGTGCCGCCGGCAGCCACGGCCAGCATGCGGCTATACGGATCTCCTGACACGACGCCATGGATTCTGTCGTAAAGAATCCGCGGCCGCGCCGGAATTTCCCGGCTGTGCTCATAATCCCCGGCCAGCATCCTTAACACGTCCGCCACATCCCGCTCCGTTACACCGGTAAATGGCCAGGCCCGCTGAAGAATCCCCATCACGTCCTCCACAGTATATTCCTGGGTGGCCGCCATGGACACCAGATGCTGGGCCAGAATATCAAGGCAGAGACGGGGCGGTCTGGCTTCCTCCACGCCGCCTTTTCTGGCCGTCTCGGCCGTCATTCCGCAGTAGATACTTTCAGGGGCTGTCCTTGGATACATGTACATCACGCTGACCCGGTTGGGATTATGCCCGGCCCGCCCCAGTCTCTGCATGGTGCTGGACACCGTCCGCGGACAGCCGATCTGTAACACCTTGTCAATGTCGCCCACGTCGATACCCAGTTCCATGGAGGACGTGGCACACAGCAGACGAAGCCGTCCGTCCCGCAGCGCTGCCTCTACCTCGTCCCTCTGTTCTCTCGCAAGACTCCCATGATGCACTCTCGCAAATCCGTCGCCGCCCAACAGGTTGACATAATACGCCAGCTTCTCCGCATAACGCCGTCCCTCGGAAAAAGCGATGACGCTCCTTGCCAGGAGACATTGTTCATAAACCACCACCGCCAGCTCCTCCCACACCGGGTCTTTTCTGCGCCCCTCGGCGGGAAGCGTGCCGATCACCTGGATCTCCACCTTCTTATTCATAGGCGGCGCCGCGATCACGGCTTTTTCCGGAGATAAATATTCCGCCGCCAGTGCTAAAGGTTCAATGGTGGCGGAGAGACCGATCCGCTGCAGCGGCTGTCCGCAGAGTCTGTCAAGCCGTGCGATGGACAGCATTAAGTGGGCCCCTCTCTTGGTGTCGATCAGCGCGTGAAGTTCGTCGATGATCACGGCTCTGGCGGTCCCAAGAACGGTCCTTCCGCCGCGGGAGGACAGCATCAGATAGAGGGATTCCGGCGTGGTGATGAGAATATGGGGCGGATGCTTGATCATCCGCTGGCGCACCTTTTGGGGAGTGTCCCCTGTCCGGATTGCGGTTTCAATCTCCACCTGTCCCTCAGCCCGGACAATGCCGTCGAGAGGCCGCCGCAGATTCTCCCGGATATCCCCCGCCAGAGATTTTAGCGGGGAAATGTAAATGAGATAGAGCTCCTGTCTCAACTCCCCCTTCAAAGCCAGCCGGTTCAGCCGGTCAATAAAAATAAGAAACGCGGAGAGCGTCTTGCCGGTTCCGGTAGGCGCGCTGACTAAGACGTCCCTTCCTGCCGCGATAGCGGGCCAGGCTTTGTTCTGCACGTCGGTGGGCGCCCCGAAGGCATCGGTAAACCAGTCTCTCACAGGCTGGGAAAAAAGTTCCAGAGAGCCGCGCTCCAGTTGTTTGTCAGTCATTGTAATCCTCCGCTGTTTTTTTCACTTCTAATAGACAAAATACCATATTTTTGCCGTTAGGGAAATATATTTTCCAATTTTACCTGATGTTTACCCAAACTTTACATTATTTTTAAAAACCATTGAAAAGAAGAATAGGTCTATGTTATCATAAAACCGTATGCGGTTTAGCAGAGAGAAGACGGAAAAATGCAGCAGTTCAGACATCCGATTTGTAAATTAACACAGAAAGGTGCTTACTAAACTGTTACAACAAAATACAAATAATACAATGGGGTATTAGAGGAAAGTCCCCGATGTAAAATCGGGGAATAGTAGGAGGAAATGATGTCAGTCAGTGATGTTTCAAGTTTATTTGGTTTTTTAGGCGGATTGGGAATGTTCCTGTACGGGATGAACACCATGGCGGACGGTATGCAAAAGACTGCGGGCAGCAAGATGAGCCAGTTTCTTGGAATGCTGACCAACAACCGGTTTATGGCGGTGTGCTTAGGAGCGCTGATCACAGCGATTATCCAGAGCAGCGGCGCCACCACGGTCATGGTCGTCGGTTTTGTCAGTGCGGGAATTCTGAATTTAACCCAGGCAGTCGGCGTGATCATGGGCGCCAATATCGGTACGACGATCACCGCATGGATTGTATCCCTAAGCCAGCTTGGCAGCGCCATGGAGTTTATGAAACCGGTCTTTTATGCACCGCTCCTCATCGGAATCGGCGCTATGATGATCCTGTTCTCCAAAAAACAGAAACAACATACGATTGGCGAGATTTTAGTTGGTCTTGGACTTTTATTCATGGGACTGGAATTCATGTCCAGCTCCATTTCCCCTTATACGGACGCTCCCATTTTTGCAAAGGCCTTCGCGGTGCTGGGCGGCAATCCGCTGCTGGGCATGCTGATCGGCGCGCTGGTGACGGCTCTGCTTCAGAGTTCTTCGGCCTCCGTCGGCATTTTACAGACTCTGGCCATGAATGGGGTAGTGACGACAAATGCCGCCATCTATATCACCCTGGGACAGAATATCGGTTCCTGTGTGACGGCCATGCTTTCCAGTATGGGCGGTTCCCGGACGGCCAAGAGGGCGGCTGTGATGCATCTGTGCTTTAACATTATCGGGGCGATTCTCTTTGGCGTGCTGGGATTTATATTGTTCGCGCTGCGTCCGGATATTGCTTCCGGAAATATCAACGCGGTTGAGATATCCATTTTCCATACAATCTTTAACCTGACAAATACGGCTTTACTGTTCCCGTTTGCGAAGCAGCTGGTGACATTATCCGGCGTGCTGGTGAAAGAGAAGGAGGAGATAGCCGGGAATCCTGAGGACGAGGAAGAGGCGGTAACGCTGAAACATCTGGACGAGAGAATCTTCGAATCTCCGGCATTTGCAGTGGATACGGCGGCTCTTGAGATCGTACATATGGGCCAGATCACCCTGGAAAATGTGAACCGCGCCATCAATGCGATCATCACCGGAAACTTAGATGAGATCGAACAAGTGTATAAAGTTGAGAAAACCATCAATAATATGGAAAAGATGCTGACGGAATATTTGATCAAGATTGATAATCTTTCCCTGACCGAGCATCAGAAGCTGGTGGTCAATGATTTGTTTTACAGCGTCAGCGACATCGAGCGTGTGGGAGACCATGCGGAGAACCTGGCGGAGTCGGCTTCCTATCTGGCGGAGCGGAAACTGGAATTTTCCGACACCGGCGTGGCGGATCTGGAGGCCATCGGCGGCAATGTGTTAAAATCCTTCGAGTACGCCATCGAGGCCAGAAGCACCGGCAACATGGACGCGGTCCGTAAGGTGAGCCAGTATGAGGATGAGGTGGACAATCTGGAGGAGGAACTGAGAGAGAAACACATCGAGCGTCTTTCCTCGGGAAAATGCAACCCGTCTTCGGGTGTTGTTTTCCTTGATATTATCAGTAATCTGGAACGAATATCCGACCACGCCTACAACCTGGCGGGGTATATTAAGAATGAAATGTAAACAACCTATTAAATATTTAAAAACCTCTTGCTATTTTTAGCAGAATTAGGTAAAATGAAACGTAGGTTGATTATAATTTAACAATCACTATGAAATTTATTCTTTAGGAGGAATGAAAACATGGCAGTAAAAGTAGCAATTAATGGTTTCGGACGTATCGGTCGTCTTGCATTCAGACAGATGTTTGGCGCAGAAGGTTATGATGTAGTAGCTATCAACGATTTAACAGATCCTAAGATGTTAGCTCACTTATTAAAATATGATACCGCTCAGGGCGGATATGCCGGACACATGGGAGAAGGCCTTCATACTGTTGAGGCAGGTGAAGATTCCATCACTGTTGACGGCAAAAAGATCACCATCTACAAAGAACCAAAGGCTGCTGACCTTCCATGGGGCGAGCTTGGTGTTGATGTTGTTTTAGAGTGTACAGGCTTCTACTGCTCTAAAGAGAAATCACAGGCTCATATCGATGCAGGCGCTAAGAAAGTAGTAATCTCTGCTCCGGCCGGCAACGATCTGCCAACCGTTGTATACAGCGTAAACGAGAACATTTTAACTGCTGATGATACCATCATTTCCGCAGCTTCCTGTACAACAAACTGCTTAGCTCCTATGGCTGATACATTAAATAAATATGCTGAGATCCAGTCCGGTATCATGAGCACCATCCATGCTTACACTGGCGATCAGATGATCCTTGACGGACCACACAGAAAAGGCGATTTAAGAAGAGCAAGAGCAGGCGCGGCGAACATCGTTCCGAACTCTACCGGCGCTGCAAAAGCAATCGGTTTAGTTATTCCTGCATTAAACGGCAAATTGATCGGTTCCGCTCAGCGTGTTCCGGTTCCGACAGGTTCCACTACCATCTTAACCGCAGTTGTTAAGGGCAAAGACGTAACAAAAGAAGGCATCAACGCAGCGATGAAAGCAGCAGCTTCCGAGTCCTTCGGTTACAACGAAGATCAGATCGTATCTTCTGACGTTATCGGTATGAAGTTCGGTTCCCTGTTCGATGCTACTCAGACAATGGTAGCTAAGATTGATGAGGACTTATATCAGGTACAGGTAGTTTCCTGGTATGACAATGAGAACTCCTATACAAGCCAGATGGTTCGTACAATCAAATACTTTGCTGAATTAGGCTAATTGCATATTGATTAAGATCCATGCAGGGTCCGGTCTTCAAGGACCGGACCCTTTTTTGATGAGTTAGTACAATGTATACAAATCAAAGTATCAACAATAAATAACCGCTGAAAACCAGTGAGAATTGAAAGGAGCATTACTCATGCTTAACAAGAAAACAGTTGATGATTTAAAGGATTTACAGGGCAAGAAGGTATTGGTTCGCTGTGATTTTAACGTTCCGTTAAAAGAGGGTGTGATTCAGAACTACAACCGTATTGACGGCGCTATTCCTACCATTAAAAAATTATTAGATCAGGGTGCGAAAGTGATTCTCTGCTCCCATTTAGGCAAGCCGAAGGGAGAGCCGCTTCCGGAGATGTCTTTGGCTCCTGTTGCTCCTGCATTAAGCGAGAGACTGGGCGTGGAAGTGAAGTTTGTATCTGATCCGGTTGTGACAGGTCCTGAGACACAGAAGCTGGCTGCCGAGCTGAAAGACGGCGAGGTGCTGCTGCTTGAAAACACCCGTTACAGAGTGGAAGAGACTAAGTACGGCAAGGATGAGAAGGCTGAGGATTATGCCAAAGAGCTGGCTGCTCTCTGCGATGACGGCGTGTTTGTAAACGACGCGTTCGGTACTGCCCACAGAGCCCACTGCTCCAACGTTGGCGTGACCAAATACACAAAAGAGAACGTGGTAGGATACTTGATGGAGAAAGAAATCAAGTTCTTAGGCGAGGCTGTGGAGAATCCGGTTCGTCCGTTCGTGGCTATTCTTGGCGGTGCGAAGGTTTCCGACAAGATCAACGTGATCAACAACCTGCTGGATAAAGTAGATACTCTGATTATCGGCGGCGGTATGGCTTATACATTTGCAAAGGCACAGGGACAGGAGATCGGTAACTCTTTATGTGAAGAGGACAAGCTGGATTATGCGCTGGAGATGGTAAAGAAAGCGGAGGCCAAGGGCGTGAAGCTGCTGCTTCCTGTTGACCATGTAGAAGGAAAAGAATTCTCCAACGATACCGAGCACAAGGTAGTTGAGACCATTGACGCCGGCTGGTCCGGATTCGATATTGGACCGAAGACCATTGAGATGTATAAAGATGCGTTGAAGGGTGCGAAGACAGTGGTTTGGAACGGACCGATGGGCGTGTTTGAGTTCTCCAACTTTGCAGAGGGTACTCTGGAGGTTTGCCGTGCAGTGGCAGAGCTTCAGGATGCGACCACAGTCATTGGCGGCGGCGATTCTGTAAACGCGGTGAAGAGACTGGGCTTTGCAGATAAGATGACCCACATTTCCACAGGCGGCGGCGCTTCTCTGGAATTCTTAGAGGGCAAGGAGCTTCCGGGTGTGGCAGCTGCTGATAACCGTTAATTGGGCGTAGACAGATAAACGGAAGACAGGGCATTTTCACAATGCCCTGCTTCTTTGATGTAAAGCGGTGCTTTTTCCGGGATGGCTTTGTCTGGCCGTTTTTGGCTGGGGAAGGTCTGAGGTGCAAGCGCCATAAATAAAAAACAGGTGAGGTAAGAACAATGGCAAGAAAGAAAATTATCGCAGGCAACTGGAAGATGAACATGACTCCAACGGAGGCAGTTGCACTGGTGAATGAATTAAAACCGTTAGTAGTAAATGATGAGGTTGATGTGGTATTCTGTGTGCCGGCGATTGATATTATTCCGGCTATGGAAGCGGCGAAAGGAACCAACATCAACATCGGCGCGGAGAATATGTACTATGAGGAGAAGGGCGCTTACACAGGCGAAATCTCCCCAAGTATGCTGGTGGATGCCGGCGTGAAGTATGTGATCATCGGCCACTCTGAGAGACGGGAGTACTTTGCTGAGACAGACGAAACCGTGAACAAGAAAGTGTTAAAGGCATTTGAGCATGGGCTGACACCGATCATCTGCTGCGGCGAGTCCCTGACCCAGAGAGAGCAGGGCATCACCATCGACTGGATTCGTCAGCAGATCAAGATTGCTTTCTTAAATGTAACGGCTGACCAGGCCAAAACAGCAGTCATCGCTTACGAGCCAATCTGGGCTATCGGAACCGGCAAAGTTGCCACCACCGAGCAGGCCCAGGAAGTATGTGCAGCCATCCGTGTCTGCATCGGCGAGATCTACGACGACGCAACCGCGGCAGCCATCCGCATCCAGTACGGCGGCTCCGTATCCGCATCCAGCGCACCGGAGTTATTTGCTCAGGCAGATATCGACGGCGGGTTAGTGGGAGGAGCTTCCCTGAAACCTGATTTCGGCGGGATTGTGAATTATAATAAATAATGAAAGTGTTATGAGGATGAGCCAGGGCGGCCTTCGGCCGCCCTGGCTCATCTATCAGTATCATGCGAAATTGGATTACATTAAAAGTTCTTTTGGTTCTACCATCTATTTTCTAATATCAAGAGTATTCCGGGCATTGTCCCATCATTTTCATGTGAGAAAAACATTTCTAAATAAATTTACTGTGATTGATGTTATATATGACGTCATGTATAATGAGAGAAAGGATAGAGACATAAACCAATCAAACTGGTCTATTTGAAAAAAGTGAAGAAGAAAGCCGAATTAGTGCTTGCGACGTGGGAGATGAAACAATGAAAAACATAAAAAGATATAAAATAACTATATTTATAGCAATTATTGCTCTTTTAGCCTGCGCGATTAGTGGGGGAGTGTTTGTGATGAACCGGAGGAGGCCGGCTAAGGGGATTGAGATTTTTCCAAAGGCAGACTGGGAGTGTGTGGAGCCGGTGTTTTACCGTCAGAATGATGAGACGTGGAGGAGTGCCCGAATGGGGGCGGCGCCGGATACGATGGGGGGCTCCGGGTGCCTGGTGACTTGTCTGGCGGCTTCTATGGAAATGCAGAAGAAGACGGCGGATGTCGGGTATCGGATGACGCCGGGGGAATTGAATGAGGAATTGGTGGACCATCAGGTGTATGATGAGAGGGCGAATGTGCTCTGGAACCCATTGAGAGAATACTTGAAGGGGTGGACGGTTGAGACACCTTCGAAACCGGACGGAGATGAGATTGAGGAAATGCTGCGCGCGGGATATTTCCCCATAGTAAAGGTACGGATGCCGCGCAGCGGGGCCAATCATTGGGTGATGCTGATGGGGGCGGAGAATGGAGAGTATTATTGCATGGACCCGTTACACGGGGAAGACGAGATGGTTTCATTGTCTGAATTCGGAAATATGGTGTACGCGGTGAGGAGCGTCGAGTTTGAAGGGGAATAGATGGAATGTTCATAGATACCATGAGAGCCGTCACGGTTGGGATCACAGACCGTGGCGGCTCTCGTCATTTTATTTATAAATTTTTATAAAAACTGCTCTCCATACCCATAATGCTCTACCACATAATCAATATCCTTATCTCCGCGTCCGCTTAAGCATACCAGGATGGACCCCTGTCTCATCTCTTTGGCTTTGCGCATGGCGTAAGCGACGGCATGGGAACTCTCGATTGCCGGGATGATGCCTTCTAACCGGGAGAGTTTGAAGAAGGCTTCCATGGCCTGCTCGTCGTCAACGGTCTCGTACTGGACTCTGCCCAGATCGTGAAGGAAAGCGTGCTCCGGGCCGACGGAGGGGTAATCGAGGCCGCTGGCAATGGAATACACCGGGGCGGGATCGCCCTTATCATCCTTTAACATGATGCTCTCGAAACCATGCATCACGCCTTTTTCCCCGTATTTCATGGAAGCGGCATGGTCGCCCAGCTTCTCGCCGCGGCCGAGAGGTTCTACTCCCACGATATCCACCGGATCGTCCAGGAAGGGGATAAACATGCCGATGGAGTTGCTGCCGCCGCCCACACAGGCAGTGACAACATCCGGCATCATGCCCGTCATTTCCATAAACTGGTCTCTGGCTTCATAGCCTACCACGGACTGAAAGTCGCGCACCATAAGCGGGAACGGGTGCGGGCCCAGTGCGGAGCCGATACAGTAGATGGAATCTTTATAATTCTTTGCGTAGGATTCAAATGCGGAATCCACCGCCTCTTTTAAGGTCTTAAGCCCATGGGAAACCGGCACCACCTTGGCGCCGAGAATCTTCATTCTGGTCACGTTTGGCGCCTGCTTCGCGATATCCACCTCGCCCATGTGGATCTCACATTCCAGCCCGAAAAATGCAGCAGCCGTCGCCAGCGCCACGCCGTGCTGTCCGGCCCCGGTCTCCGCAATCAGACGCTTTTTGCCCATAAATTTGGCCAGCAGTCCTTCTCCCATACAGTGATTCAGCTTGTGAGCCCCGGTATGGTTCAAATCCTCCCGTTTCAAATAAATCTGGCAATTCCCAATCTCCCTGGACAGCCGTTCGCAGTGGTAAACAGGAGTTGGCCGCCCCTGGAATTCCTTGCGGATTCTCCGCAGCTCATTGATAAACTGGGAAGAGTGACAGATTGTCTGGTATGCCTCCGAGATTTCCTCAAAGGCCGGAATCAGCTCCTCCGTCAGATAAGCCCCGCCATAAGGTCCAAACCGTCCGTCCTTATCCGGGTAGTTCTTTAAATAAGTTCTGTAATCCATATCGTTCCCCTCGTTCTTTCATTAGAATTTTGTCTGTCAGTTAGGACCTATTATACTATGGATTGGAACATAACGGAATACAGTATTTTCGGATTGATAGACCATTCCGGGGAAAACGTGGTAAAATAGAGGTAGAACAAGGCTGTGTGAAATGAGGGAAAACGATGGCATTTGTGGAGCTGAAACAGGTCAAAAAAGTGTATCAGATGGGGGAGATCACCATCCATGCGGTGGATGGGATTGATTTCTGTATCGAAAAAGGGGAGTTTGTAGTGATTGTAGGCCCCAGTGGAGCGGGAAAGACGACAGTGCTCAATATTCTGGGCGGGATGGATACCGCTTCGTCGGGAGAGGTGTGGGTGGACGGAACGGATATCGCCTCCTACAACAGCCGGAAGCTGACCGGGTTTCGAAGAAATGACATCGGGTTTGTCTTCCAGTTTTACAATCTGCTTCCCAATCTGACAGCCCTGGAGAATGTGGAACTGGCTCTTCAGATCTGTAAAAATCCTCTGGACGCGGAGACAGTGATGGTGGATGTGGGGCTGGGGGAACGGATGAACAATTTCCCGGCCCAGTTATCCGGCGGCGAACAGCAGAGGGTTTCCATCGCCAGGGCATTGGCGAAGAACCCGAAGCTGCTGCTCTGTGATGAACCAACCGGAGCATTGGACTACCAGACCGGGAAATCGATTTTAAAGCTGCTGCAGGATACCTGTAGAAAGAGGGGAATGACGGTGATTGTCATCACGCACAATTCGGCGCTGGCGCCCATGGCGGACCGGGTGATCCGGATTAAGAATGGAAAAGTGTCAAAGATGACTGTGAATGAGAATCCCGTTTCGGTGGATACCATAGAATGGTAATTGAGGTGAGGCTGGAATGAAGAATGCAAAGCGGAAAGATTTCGCGGTGGAGATCGGGCGCAGCAGGAATCGGTTTTTATCGATTCTTTTTATTGTTGCCCTGGGCGTGGCATTCTTTTCCGGAATCCGGGCTGCCAGGCCGGATATGGAACTGTCCGCAGACCACTATTATGATGAGACAAATCTGATGGACATCCGCATTGTGGGAACGCTTGGTCTGACGGAGGGGGATGTGGAAGCGGTGCGCCGGATGGACGGGGTGTGTCTGGCACAGGGAGCTTATACGGCAGACGTGCTCTGTGAGATAGGAGGCCGGGAGCAGTCTGTCCGGGTGTTTTCCCTGACGGATGAGGTGAACCGTTTCACGGTAGTGGAGGGGCGGCTTCCCGAGGCGCCGGGAGAGTGCCTGATGGACCGCGGAAAACTGTATACCGGCGGGGCAGGCCTGGGGGAGACAGTGACCGTATATTCCAGGACGGAAGACGACCTTTCAGACACCCTGAATCAGGATACGTATACGATTGTGGGGATCGGGACATCCTCCCGTTATCTGTCGCTGGAACGGGGAACCACCGGTATTGGCGATGGCAGTCTGGATGGATTTATGGTAGTGACGCCGGATAATTTCGCGCTGGATGTCTATACAGATATCTATGTGTTGACGGAAAAGGGAAAGCAATATACATCATATTCTGATGAATATGATGATTATATTGAAAATATTGTTGACAACATTGACGATACCCTATCGGAGGAGAGAAGTCAGATCCGCTACGAGGAGGTGGTGGAGGAGGCAGAGGAGAAGCTTGACGATGCCAGGGAGGAACTGGCGGATAAGAGCCGTGAAGCAGATGAAAAGCTGGCGGACGCGGCGGAGGAGATCGCTGATGCCGAGCAGACCATAGAGGAAGGGAAAAAGGATCTGGACCAGGGCCAGAAGGACTTGGTCCAGGGAAAACAGGATCTGGCCGATGCCGAGAAGAAGCTGGCGGATGGAAAAAAGACGCTGAAGGAAAAGGAGCGGGAACTGGAAGACGCCAAGGTGACGCTGAAAGAGCAGGAACAGGAGCTGGAAGACGCCAAGGCGACGCTGAAGGAGAAGGAACAGGAGCTGGAAGATGCCAAGGTGGAAGTTCCGAAGAAAGAAAAACAGCTGGAGCGGGCAAAGAAAAAATTCGAACAGCAGTCGGGGAACGCCAGAATCGAGCTGGAAGACGGCTGGCGGGAGTACGAATATGGCATGGAGGATTACGAGGCAGCCAAGGAGGAGTTAAAGGAACATAAGGCAGACTTAAAAGAAGCATGGAAAGAATTCCGGGAGATGTCCCCAAGTCTGGACCCGGCAGTGAGGCAGGCTATGGAGGCCCAGCTCCGTTATCAGGACGAGGCTCTGCGGGAAGCGGATCAACAGCTGGCGGCGTCCGAGCGGCAGCTGCGAAGCGCCAGGAGGGAACTGAATAAAGGCCAGCAGAAGCTTGACAAGGCGGAGGCGGATATTGCCGATGGAGAGCAGAAACTGGAAGAAGCAAAACAGAAGATTATTGACGGCGAACAGCAGGTGGCAGATGCCCACCGGGATATGGATGAGGCGGACCAAAAGATTGCGGACGCCCACCGGGATATCGAGGACGGCGAGCGAAAACTGGCGGACGCCCGGGCGGATATCCGGGACGGGGAGGAGCAGATCCCAAAGGCGAAAGAGGATATTGCCAAAGGGGAAGCTGATCTTTGCGACGCCAGGGTGAAACTGGCGGACGGGGAGAGGGAACTGGCGGACGCGAAAATCAAATACGAGGACGCAAAAACCGAGGCTGAGGAGAAGATCGCCGATGCCCGGAAAAAGATCGATGATGCCCAGAAGGATATTGATGAGCTGGAGCCGGGTGAGTGGTATGTGCTGGACCGGGGAGCGATTCAGACTTATGTGGAGTTTGGCAGTGACGCGGAACGGATCGGGGCCATCGGAGAAGTATTTCCGTTCATCTTCTTTCTTGTGGCGGCTCTGGTCAGCCTCACAACCATGACCCGGATGGTGGAAGAACAGCGGCTTCAGATCGGCACGCTGAAAGCTCTTGGCTATGGAAAATGGAGCATTGCGTCCAAGTATATCCTGTACGCGTTTCTGGCTACTATGGCGGGAAGCGTTCTGGGGGTGGCGGCAGGTGAGAAACTTCTGCCCTATGTAATCATGACGGCATACTTCATACTCTATGAGAATCTGCCGGTTATGCTGACCCCCTATCACGCCGGCTATGCGCTGATGGCCTCGGGTCTGGCTCTTGGCTGCACCGTTCTGGCGACGATGTCGGCATCCTACAAAGAGCTGCTGTCCTCGCCGGCTGCCCTGATGCGGCCCGTACCGCCCAAGCAGGGGAAACGGGTATTTTTGGAATATGTAAAACCGCTGTGGAAGCGGCTGGGATTTATCCAGAAAGCTACGGTCCGTAACTTATTCCGGTATAAGAAGCGATGTCTGATGACTATTTTCGGAATCGGGGGCTGCATGGCCTTGCTGCTGGTAGGGTTTGGGCTTCAGGATTCCATTTCCACCCTGGGAGAAAAGCAGTACGATGATATCTGGACTTATGATGTGCAGATGGGGCTGGACGAAGACGCGGAGGAAGAGGACCACCAGGAACTGGCTGAAAAACTGGACGGGGCTGGGATCGACGCCAGGCTGGGGGTGAGGGAGAGCATTCTGGACGTGACGGGAAATGACGTGACAAAGGAAGCCAGCCTGTTTGTGCCGGAGAACATGGAAATGCTGGGACGGTTTGTGCATCTGAGGGACCGGCTGTCGGGAGAACACTATGAGATTGATGACTCGGGCGTGGTAATTACTGAGAAGCTGGCGTCCCTGCTGTCCGTGGGGCCGGGGGACACCATCTGGCTGAAGGAGGATGAGGATACCAGGTATCCGGTGGTGGTGACGGCGGTGACGGAAAATTATCTTCATCACTATGTCTATATGACGCCGGCGCTTTACCGGAAGCTTTATGGGGAGGATGTGCGGTACAATACCATGTTCCTTGGGCTTGATGGTGAGACACGGCCGGAAGACGCGCTGGGCGCCGAACTTCTCTCCTGTGACACGGTGACATCGGTGGTGTTCATCGGAACCATGAGGGGGCAGATCAACGATATGCTGGACAGTCTGGACGTGGTGGTCTGGGTTTTGATTATCTCCGCCGGAATGCTGGCCTTTGTTGTGGTATACAATTTAAACAATATTAATATCAACGAACGGCTCCGGGAACTGGCGACGATCCGGGTGCTGGGCTTCTATGACATGGAGCTGGCCGCCTATGTCTACCGGGAAAATATTATTCTGACCATCCTTGGAAGCATGGCGGGGGCCGTTATGGGATTTTTCCTTCACCGTTATGTAGTACTGACGGTGGAGGTGGATATGCTGATGTTCGGAAGGCAGATTCATCCACTCAGCTACGGGTACAGCGTCCTGCTCACATTTGCGTTTTCCGCCCTGGTCAATGGCCTGATGTATTTTAAACTGCGAAACATTGATATGGTGGAATCGCTGAAGAGTGTGGAATGACAGAAGAACCCAAAATTTCTTCCTGGTGACAAGCCAGAATGGGGTGTGGTATAATGTGAACACCTGGACACTTAGTGAGGCTTTTCACGAACTTAGTGACCATGGTATACTGAACGCAGACCAATCATGATGGGGACAGGTGGAGAAAGACATGGAGCAGTCATTGGAATTGTATAATGGGAAGCCGCTGGCAGAGCAGGTGGCGGATCATATTGTGAATTATATTGTAGGAAATGAACTGGAGGCCGGGGCGAAGCTGCCCAATGAGTTTGAACTGGCGGAGCGGATCGGGGTTGGGAGAAGTACGGTCCGTGAGGCGATTAAGATTTTGGTGTCCAGAAATATTGTGGAAATCAGGCGGGGGGCCGGGACCTTTGTGTCGGAGCAGCAGGGGATGGTGGAAGATCCGCTGGGGCTGGCGTTTGTGAAAGACAAGACCAACCTTGCTATGGATCTTCTGAGCGTCCGCCTGATGCTGGAGCCGGAGATTGCCAGGATGGCGGCGGAACACGCGACGAAGGAGCAGGTGGAGGAGTTGTCCGCCCAGTGCGACAAGGTGGAAGACCTGATCCGCCGGGGCTTAGGCCACATGGAGGAGGATATTGTTCTCCACCGGATGATCGCCTCCTGCAGCGGCAATGTTGTGGTGGAGAAACTGGTTCCGGTCATCAATTCCTCCATTGCCGTGTTTGTAAATATCACCAGCGGGAAACTGAGACAGGAGACAATCGAGACCCACCGGGAGATTGTGGAGGCCATCGCCAGAGGAGACGGGGACGGCGCAAAATGTTCCATGAATATGCATTTACTTTATAACAGAAGGGCAATACAGAAGATTCATGAACAGGATATGCCGGAAAATACAGCAGATGACTTTGGAAAAAATTAAGGAAATGAAAGAGAAAAAGAAAGAAGAGAAATCGCGAAGATACAGCGGTTTCTTTTTTTGTCTTACTATCCCATAACAACATATGATGTATTTTAGTTTGAACATAGTCGAAATGCACAATTAATTTTCAATAAAATAAGCATAATAACGAAATATAAACATGATATTGACACAATACATCAGATGTGTTAACTTTAACATAAGAAATACATCATACGTCTTATGTATCGAAGCTAACGAACTGATCAAGGAGGAACAAAACATGAGTTTAAAGAGTCAGGAAGTACGTGCCATAGCGCCGGAGATGGACCCGCTGCGCATGGGGATGGGGTGGAACGTGGAGGACTTGGAAAAGCCGCAGATCATGGTGGAGAGCACCTTTGGCGACAGCCATCCGGGCAGCGCCCATCTGCTGGAGTTTGTGGAGGAAGCGGTGCGGGGGATCAACGGGCATGGCGGAAAAGGGGCCAGATATTTTGCCACCGACATCTGCGATGGCATGGCCCAGGGGCACGACGGAATCAATTATTCGCTGGCGTCCCGTGACACCATTGCCAACATGATAGAGATTCACGCCAATGCGACCACCTTTGACGCCGGCGTTTTCATCGCCAGCTGTGACAAGGCGGTGCCGGCTCATCTGATGGCAATCGGCCGTCTTGGAATCCCATCCATTGTGGTGACCGGCGGCGTCATGGATGCCGGCCCGGATTTACTGACGCTGGAGCAGATCGGCATGTACAGCGCCATGTGCCAGCGGGGGGAGATTACCGAAGAAAAACTGACTTATTATAAACATAACGCCTGTCCGTCCTGTGGCGCCTGTTCCTTTATGGGAACCGCTTCCACCATGCAGATCATGGCCGAAGCATTAGGTCTGATGCTGCCGGGAAGCGCTCTGATGCCGGCCACCTGTGAGGATTTGAAGGACGTGGCGTACAAAGCCGGCGTCCAGGCTGTGGAGCTGGCAAAGAAGGGACTGAAAGCAAGCGATATCGTAACCATGAAGTCCTTTGAAAATGCCATTATGGTACACGCCGCCATCTCCGGTTCCAGCAACTCCCTGTTACATATCCCGGCCATCGCCCATGAGTTTGGAATCGAGCTGGATGCGGATACCTTTGACCGTCTGCACCGCGGCGCCCACTATCTCCTGGATATCCGCCCGGCCGGCAAATGGCCGGCACAGTATTTCTACTACGCCGGCGGCGTTCCAAGGATCATGGAAGAGATCAAGAGCATGCTTCATCTGGATGTGATGACGGTCACCGGCAAAACGCTGGGAGAAAACTTAGAGGACTTAAAGCACAATGGCTTCTATGATAAATGTGACGCTTATCTGGAAAAAGTGGGAAGAAAACGGACCGACATTATCCGTACATTTGAAGCTCCGATCGGTACGGATGGCACCATCGCTATCTTAAAAGGCAATCTGGCGCCGGAAGGAGCTGTGGTGAAACATTCGGCAGTACCAAAAGAGATGCACCAGGCCATTCTGAAAGCCAGACCGTTTGACTGTGAGGAGGACGCCATCGAGGCGGTTCTCACGAAGAAGATCAAACCTGGAGACGCGGTATTTATCCGTTACGAAGGCCCGAGAGGAAGCGGAATGCCGGAAATGTTCTACACCACCGAAGCGATTTCCTCCGATGAGGAGCTTGGAAGAAGTATTGCCCTGATCACAGACGGAAGATTCTCCGGTGCGTCCAAAGGACCTGCCATCGGCCACGTGTCCCCGGAAGCGGCGGACGGAGGTCCTATCGCCCTGGTGGAGGAAGGGGACTTAATCGAGATTGACATCCCAAAGAGGATTCTCAGAATCATCGGAATTCACGGCGTGGAAATGTCTCCCGAAGAGGTTGATGCCGAACTGGAAAAACGCCGTAAGTCCTGGCAGCCAAAACCGAAGAAATATACGTCCGGAGTCCTTAAAATTTTCTCTGAGCACGCCGTATCCCCGATGAAGGGCGGATACATGAGATAGAACGCAGCAGTCAAGAAGCACGAAAAAACAATTCATTTATATGGAGGGAATAAAACATATGGGAGCAACAGCAAGTCCTGAGAGACTCATTATTGCGGCGCTTGTCGGTCTGGTAATCTTACTGGTACTGATTATCGGAGTAAAATTACAGGCGATCCTTGCTATCTTAATCAGCGCCGTGGCTATCGGCCTGATGGCGGGAATGCCATATTCAGCCATTCTGGAATCTGTGGGAACCGGAATGGGCAACACATTGAAGGGCATTGCCCTCCTGGTTGGTCTTGGCTCCATGTTTGGCGCCATCTTAGAGATCTCAGGCGGTGCACAGCGGATCGCCACCACTCTGGTTGATAAATTCGGCGAGAGCAAGGCGGCATGGGCACTGGGGATCACCGGGCTTGTCATCGCTATGCCGGTATTCTTTGATGCGGGACTGATCATCCTGATTCCGCTGGCATTCAGCCTTGCGAAAAAGACGAAGAAATCCACACTTTGTTACGCCATTCCGCTGTTAGCCGGACTGGCCGTAGGCCACGCGTTTATTCCTCCCACACCAGGACCGATTCTGGTAGCCAATATGCTTGGCGTTGATTTGGGATATGTCATTATCGTTGGACTTTTGGCAGGTACCGTTGCCATGATCGTAGCCGGTCCCATGTTTGGTAAATTCATTGGCAGCAAAATTTATGTACCGGTTCCCAAGAGCGTTCAGGAGATGGAGGAGTGTGACGAGAGCAAGCTTCCAGGGTTTGCAACCGTAGTTGGGATCATCCTGATTCCGCTGGTGCTCATTATTTTAAGCACCGTTTCCAAAGTGATTCCGGCCATGGCCGGGGTGCAGCCGGTTCTTGCATTTATCGGGGAACCGTTCATCGCTCTGACCATCGCCACGTTAGCGGCTATGTTCGTTCTGGGAATCAAACACGGGTATAGCAGGGAGGAACTGGAAAAAGTAATGACGAAATCCCTGGAACCGACCGGCATGATCCTTCTGGTGACAGCCTGCGGCGGCGTTCTGCGCTACGTTCTCCAGGATTCCGGCCTCGGTGAAGTGATCGGCAATGCAGTTGCCGGCAGCGCCCTTCCGCTGGTGGTGGTGGCCTTCGTGGTGGCGGCACTTGTCCGCATGTCCGTTGGCTCCGCAACCGTGGCCATGACTATGGGAGCCGGTATTATTGCGGCAATGCCGGAGATTGCATCCCTGTCGCCTCTTCTTCTGGCCTGTGTCACCGCGGCAATCGCCGGCGGAGCCACAGTCATGAGCCACTTCAACGATTCCGGTTTCTGGCTGGTGAAGTCTCTCCTTCAAATTGATGAGAAGACGACATTAAAGAGCTGGACCGTGATGGAAACGCTGGTGGGGACTTCCGGGTTTGTAGTAGCGCTGGTGATTTCAGCCTTTGCAGGCTAGCATTGAGTCTTGTGCTTGTCTGGAAGACCATTTATAATGAAATGGAATCTATGTAATACGCGCATCAAGGAGGAGCCATTTTGATCATCCAAAATGACAAGCAGTTCAACCTGTTCCCATCCCATGTAGGGCTGAGGCAATATGTGCTATACTACAATCTTGTATTTCCCGGGAAAGATACATTCCTGCCGCAATATACACTGATGCCAAACGCCTGTGGAACCCTGTCTCTTGCCTTCGACGGAACAACAGTAAATACCGAACTGTGGGGCGCATCCCTGAACCCGGTTTTGCTGGGAAGGGAGCCAAACAGTTACCGCATTCTTCTGCTGATCCAGCTTTCACCCTGCGGTTTATATCAAATAACGCGGCAAAACCAAGCGGAATTTGCTGATAAACGTATGGGACTTGCAGATATCGACCAGGAACTTTTTCATTCCCTATACCAGGCTTTCGTTACATCCAAAACCGTAACACAGCTGGTAAGCGCCTGCAACAGCCTGTTATACAGGCGTATGGAGAAACATGTGGTTTCAGACGCCCTGCGGACCGCCGCCGCCCTGATTGCTGACACTCATGGCCAGATACCGGTAAGAGATGCCGCCCGGCAGTCGGGTTACAGTGAAAGGCATTTAAACCGCTTATTTCTTACCCAGATTGGAATGAATGTAAAAAATTATGCGCGCCTGACCCGTTTTAACTATGTACTGAAACAACTCCAAAACGCGCCTGGCTCGTTCGCATCATTATCCCAGCAGGCAGGGTATTTCGACCAGGCTCATTTTGACAAGGATTTTAAAGCAATCAGTGGTGTCACTCCCCAATACTATGTAAAAACCATGTCTGATTTTTACTATGATGGAACAGGGATCTGCCATACAATATTCTCAGAACCGTAAGTGACCGGAGGAAGGCCATCAGGTTCTCAAAACAAGGAGGAGTGAACCATGACTTATCAAGGTTGTCTTTTAGCGGTCAAAGATATATCCGCATCAAAACATTTTTACGAACAGGTGCTTCATCAAACCCCTGTTATGGATATGGGGATTCATGTTACTTACAACGGCTTTTCTCTTCAGCAGGGCTATGCCGAACTCATCGGCCTGTCATCCGGCCAGGTGAAAGAGAAGTCTCACAATTTCCAGCTCTATTTCGAGGTGGAAGACCTGGACAGAGTATTTGCCGAATTAAAAGAAACGCCGGGTATCCAATGGCTTCATGAAATCAAGGAGTATCCTTGGGGCCAGCGCGATGTCCGGGTCTATGACCCGGACTGGCATGTCGTGGAAATCGCGGAGGATATGAACACCGTAATCAAGCGCTTTTTCGCCCAGGGAATGTCGGCTGAGGAGGTAGCTGTGCGCACCATGTTTCCTCTGGAAGCCGTGAACCAATTTGCTCCATAAGCAGGAAGATAGGAATGTGATGTGGAATCATTGCGGGCTGCAATGATTCCACATTATTTTTTTGTAGACTGATAGTTACAATTCACACCCACGCCAATCGCTACGCTGATTGGTGTGGGTGTGAATTGTAACAATTGATAAAAATTTATCACTCATCAGTTGCAAGATATTTTAAAATCATGTACAATGTAGTGTGAAATAAAGCAAAGCTGTAAAAAATAGAAGATAGATGAAGAAGAGGAGAACAATCATGAGTAAGAAACCAGTTGTTTTAATGATACTAGATGGTTATGGCTTGAATGATAACTGCGACCACAACGCAGTCTGTGAAGGAAAAACTCCGATTATGGACCAGCTGATGAGCCAGTGTCCGTTTGTGAAGGGAAATGCCAGCGGCATGGCAGTTGGTCTTCCGGAAGGACAGATGGGCAACTCTGAGGTGGGACATTTGAATATGGGCGCAGGCCGTATTGTATATCAGGAACTGACCAGAATCACGAAATCCATCCAGGATGGAGATTTCTTCGAGAATCCTGCATTTTTAGAGGCGGTGGAGAACTGTAAGAAGAATGATTCCGCCCTGCATTTATTCGGTCTGGTGTCCGATGGCGGTGTCCACAGCCACAATACCCATATCTACGGCCTGCTGGAACTGGCAAAGAGACATGGGCTTGACAAGGTTTACGTGCACTGCTTCCTGGACGGCCGTGACACACCTCCTGCATCAGGTAAGGACTTTGTGGCACAGTTAGAGGAGAAGATGGCGGAGATCGGCGTTGGCAAAGTGGCGACTGTGATGGGACGTTACTATGCCATGGACCGTGATAAAAACTGGGACCGCGTGAAATTTGCTTATGACGCCATGACAAAGGGCGAAGGCGATACGGCGGACAGCGCAACCGGCGCGATCCAGACATCCTATGACAATGACAAGAACGATGAGTTTGTGATGCCGACTGTGGTGATGAAAGACGGAAAACCGGTGGCAATGATCAAAGATCATGACTCCATCATTTTCTATAACTTCCGTCCTGACCGGGCCAGAGAGATCACCCGGGCGTTCTGCGACGATTTGTTTGACGGATTTGAGAGAGAAAAGAGACTGGATCTGGTGTATGTCTGCTTCACCGACTATGATGAGACCATTGGAAATAAGCTGGTGGCCTTCCACAAACAGTCCATCACCAATACCTTCGGCGAGTTTTTGGCGGCGAATGGCAAGACCCAGGCGAGAATCGCTGAGACCGAGAAGTATGCCCACGTGACCTTCTTCTTCAACGGCGGCATCGAGGAGCCAAATAAGGGCGAGGACCGGGTTTTAGTTCCATCACCGAAGGAAGTGGCGACCTATGATCTGAAACCGGAGATGAGCGCCCCGGCTGTCTGTGACAAGCTGGTGGATGCCATCAAGTCCGACAAGTATGACGTGATCATCATCAACTTCGCCAACCCGGATATGGTAGGCCACACCGGCGTGGAGGATGCGGCCATCAAAGCTATAGAGACGGTTGATGCCTGCGTAGGCAGAGCGGTAGACGCCATCAAGGAAGTGGACGGCGTGATGTTCATCTGTGCGGACCACGGCAACGCGGAGCAGTTAGTGGATTATGAGACCGGCGATCCTTTCACCGCCCACACCACCAATCCGGTACCGTTTATCCTGGTAAATGCAGACCCGTCTTACAAGCTGAGAGAGGGCGGATGCCTGGCGGATATCGCACCGACGCTGATTGAACTGATGGGACTGGAGCAGCCGAAGGAGATGACTGGAACTTCCCTGATTGAGAAATAAGAGGGTAAAATAATTGAGATAACCAAGTTAGGGGCATGACGGAAAACGTCATGCCCCTTTTTTTGAACTGCCATCTATGATCTATTTGGAGGAAGTATCAAGATGAAATCCGGCTGAAACTGTCTTTTCTTTTGTTTGTTATTACACTGTATCTTATGATGGAAGTCCTAAAAAGGTTACAAGCTCTATTTTAAGCTAGGGAATAATATTTATTGAAGCAGGAACAACAGTATATTGCTTACAGGTGATTGAATGTTTCCGCAAAGTTCTTTTGCGGTATTGTTCTTTGGCATTGACCAGTCCGGGAACGATTCCTTTTTTCGTGTTTTATTTATTCATATAATTTCCCATATATCTCTTCACTGAGCGCATCCACATAAGCCTGGTCCGGCAGATCGTGGTTGGTGATCAAGTAGTCCTGGATCAGCTGGAAGCGCTTTAAACTCAGTTCTTCCGGCGTTAATTCATCGGCGCCGTCAATGGCGCGGTCCAGGTCCTCACCGGTGTAATGGTCCTGGAACCACTGGATATAATCTCTGGTGGCCCGGTTCTCGTCCTCGATCTGTGGAGCCAGTGTCTTGGCAGATTTGGAACTGCTTCCGGCCACGAAGATGGACAGGATTCCCATGATAGTGATGACGGATTGAACCACGATTTTCGATACGTCATTTAAGGGCAGGGAAACAATGCCTGTCCAACAGACAACGGCGGCAGCCAGCATCACGATGCCGACAATCAGGAACGCGGAGGCTGAGGACTTTAAGTCTTCATACTTCTGCTCTTTGTTTACATAAATCCTTGCCGGGGCAATGGGGCTTTCGGGTTCGGCGGCTTTTGCTTTCCACTCGCCTTCGTCAGACGTTTCCCCGTTCTCTGTCTCAGCGGCCATCTGCTCCGCCTCTTCCTGCATCCGGGCCATCTCGGCCATCATCTGTTCCTGGCGTTCCCGCTCCGCCTGCTCCTTCATGGCCATAGCGGCTTCCTTCGATTCTACTAAATCTCCTCCACAGTCAGAGCAGACCGTAATCCCATCTATAAATTCCATATCGCATTTCGGACAGTATGGCATAAGTAATCTCCTTTGTAATCATTTTCTTCTATTATAAGACAAGACGGGGCGTTCGTCCATAGAGGTTTTATTGTTTATCTGAATCTTCAGGCAGTAAGCCTATAAAAAATTCTGAGAAATCAACATTGTATAGTAATTTTAAAGCGATAAAATCACTGATTTTTATGTTACGTGCACCAGTTTCTATTTTAGAATAAGTACTTCGTGATATTTCACTTCCCATAAGATGTAATCTTAGAACTACTTGTTCTTGAGAATAGCCAGCTTGTTTTCGAAGTTTAAGTAAATTTTGACCAATACTAATATCTTGTAGAAATAACTGCATAAGAACACCTCTCGATTTGCGCCTAAATAGTCCCATATTCATATTGATTATAACAGATACAAATGATATAATTGTGACTATTTGGGCGCAAGTTTAAGAAAGGGGATGTAGATCATGGAGATGATGGAAAAAGTGAGAAGAGAAGAAGCGAGAAGATTGATCAATTGGATAAAAGAAAATAGGGATGACTGGGTGGGGGTGATGCTTGCGTTGACAGATGAAAATGCTTTAGTAGCACAGGAGATGAAAATATAAGCTGATTTAGCAAAAGAGCTAAGCAGGAACAAAGGTATTCTTGACACCGCCATCATTTCCTCTTATACTGGAAATGCAAGGGTTTCTAAACAACTCCCTTAGCCGATGAGGTAATACGATATGAGTAAACCATTAATTATTCAAACGGATTTTGGAACTGTTGATGGAGCTGTATGTGCGATGTACGGCGTGGCCTATGGCGTTTCTCCGGAGCTTACGATCACGGATTTGACCCACGAGATTCCCCAGTATAATATCTGGGAGGCGTCTTACCGGTTGATTCAGACGGTGAAATACTGGCCGGAGGGCTCTGTGTTTGTCAGCGTTGTGGACCCGGGCGTGGGTTCCACCAGAAGAAGTGTGGTGGCGGAGACGGTGACGGGACAGTTTATCGTGACGCCGGACAATGGGACGCTGACCCATGTGAAGCGGATGTGCGGGATCAAGGCCGCGCGGGTGATTGACGAGAGTGTAAACCGCCTGCCCAATTCCGGGGAGAGCTACACGTTTCATGGGAGAGACATTTACGCCTACACTGGCGCCAGACTGGCGGCCGGGATCATTACCTTTGAACAGGTAGGTCCGGTGGTGGAAGTGGACAGCGTGATTGAACTTCCGGTGGTGGAGGCGGTGTACGACGGAGAGAAAGTGACCGGAACCATTGATGTGCTGGATGTGAGATTCGGCAGCTTATGGACCAATATCAGCCGGGAACTGTTCTTGAAGCTGGGTGTCAGCCACGGCCAGCGTGTGGAGATCAGCATTGAGAATGAGACGAGAACGCTGTACAAGAACATTCTCCTGTATGCAAAAAGCTTTGCCGATGTGTATGTGGGCGAGCCGTTAGTCTATGTCAACAGCTTGGACTGCATGGCCGTTGCGATCAATCAGGGAAGCTTTGCCAAAGCCTATAACATCGGAACCGGAACCACATGGAGAATCACCATGCGGAAAGCTCCGAAGATTGTTTACGAAGATTAATGTTTCATAAGCTACATAGTACGCCTTCCGACGATTCCACGCCGGGAGGCGTTTCCAATAAGGGGAATATGTGGTATAATATGAACAGAAATGGGGGATACCGATGAGACCGGACGATACGATGCAGATTGAATACCAGATGAATAAATGGGAACTGGCCGAGATGTGTTTCAGGGCGCTTCGTGAGGCTGTTTACAGACAGAAGGCTCTTTTGACAGCGCTGCTGATTATGGCTGTTTACGGAGTTCTTGACGTTGTGATGAGTTTCACCCGCTTTGGAAGTCCCTGGGGATTGGGGGCGTTCCTGCTCTTATTCCTTGTGGTGTTTTTGGTGGTTCTGTATGGATCAAATTACCGACATTTTATCAAAGCAGGTCTCCTGAATCCACAGAGGCTCCGGGTGGAGCAGGGGTATCTTTTCACTGGACTTGACGGAGGCGGACGGTTTCCGTGCAGGAGTTACACGGAGATCAGAAGGGGAAAATGGATACTGATGATCGGAACCCGGAATTCCAGGCTGATGACCAGTTACATCGGCATTCCCAAACGGGCATTTTCCTCATCAGAAGAGCTGGAAGCTTTTCTCTGGCTGATGGGCAGCAGCTGCCCGGCAAAGGACAATGAGACCAGTGGGCCGGCGCCGGACCGCGGAGGCGATGCGATCCTGACATTTGAGATCACGGAGGAGCGGTGGGCCCATATTTATGGAGAAGCAGTACAGATTCTCACGGATCGAAGACTGCTGGGGCCAAGAAAATTGGTAAACAACGTGATCAGCTTTCTCGCTGTTGGAGTCGTGTCCCTATATTTTTGTCTGCGGATGATGAGGGGGAAACCTGTTCTGGCTGGAAACAGCGCGTATCTGTTCGGGCTTTTGATTATGGAGGGAATCCTTCTCTTGTGCAGCGGTTTGAAGAACAAAAGGTCCGATGCCGGTTATCGGAAAATGCTGGCGGGTGGAAAGATTCAAAGCGATACACTGGGCTGGTGGGAGGTGGGAATTCGGCCGGAGGAAGGATACTGCTACCACAATGACAAATATCTCCGTTTCCGGTGGTCGGAATACTGCCGCCGGTTCGATATGGGGGATACGCTGTTTTTCTTTGACCAGAATGGGAAACGGTATGTGTTTATACCGAAGGAAGCGCTGGGAAACCAGGAGGAAACGGCTCGCTTTTACGATTACTTTTATCAGAGGGGCATGGGATTTCAAACCGCGCCCATGTCAAAGGCAGGCTGGAGCCCTAGGATGATAGGCGGGATTGTCTCGTTAGTGATGGCGGCGGGAATTCTTGGGATGGCCTTGATGCAGCCGATCCTTACCGGGATGCGCCAGGCGGTCTACCAGGATTTTATGGAAATCTACAACGGCGCCTCCGACTATACGGAGGAGACCACGCCATTCGTTTTCCGCCCGGAGGATTATCCGGAATATATGCCTTTGGCCGTCCAGATCGAGGTGTTAAAATCTCTCGGCATTGAGACTCCTGATGAGGAGGAAATGGGGCAGTATGAACAGTGGATGGAGGAGAATGACTATTACCGGGCTTATATCGAGGGAACTCCCTTTGTGGGGATTCTGGGCGAGATGGGTGTTGGCGATTACGATGAGGTAACGGAGGAATACAGTTACCACCCGTCGGTCTATTGGTTTGATTTTGAAGGATGGGATATCAGCGAGGATTATCTTGATATTTTAAATGCCTTTCAGGTGATGGGCGGTGGAGAGTTTGAGTTAACAGACATGAAGGAGGACCTCCAGAATGTGGACTGGAACAGCGGGACAGGAGCGATTCTTGTTATGTTCCGGTACAATAAACATGCCTATGCCTTTGAAGCACGGATGATGTATGACTGGATTGACCCGGATTTCCTCGGATTTTTTAACGAGGTGCTGGAGCAGGAGAGGAATCCAAAACGGATTTTCTATATGGATGACGGCGGCCAGGGGGCGATTTTGTTTTACAACAGCAAAGCTTGGGCGGAGGAGTTTTACAGAAAGACGGGAATCAGGCTGGAAGCATTGTCGCGGGAGTGGACGGAGCCGTTGATTCCCACGTGAGGATACATAGAGTTTCGATGAATTTTGTTAAACTAAATATTTAGTATATAACCCCTTAGATTATTCGTTTTTTATATTGATCTAAGGGGTTGTTTTTATGATAAGACGAAGAAAGACCATACTGAATATAAATATTTATTAGTGATTTATTAAAAAATGGCCCCGTTTTCACACTTCTGTGACGCGGTAGCAGCTTAAGGGCCATCGAGACAGAGATCGGCAGGATAAGCGGGGGACATCTCTCCGCCCGCACAACTAGCGGGAAAAACCCGGAAATTCGCCGGGGATTGCGATTGAATCAAAGGATTCCCCTGTCTAATCCCGGGAAATGCCTTAAAACCGTTGGTTTGGGCGAGATTAACTTTGTCTGGCGGTATAAGTTTTTCTGGGGCTGAAAACGCAATACTTTGTCGCAAAATGGTTTACTTAGGAACACTGAATATGTTAAAATAGTCTTGTGTAACAGCAAGGAAGAAAGAAAAAAGGATGCAAAGTTGTGAACCCTCTAGTAAATGAAGGAGGGCGATGCCTATGAGCGTCATAGAAGTATTGACATTATTGCTTGTGATATTTGCGGCATTGTCATACATAGACAATAAACACAACAAAAAATAGCATCCTCCAAACCGCCTAAAGTTTTAGGATGCTATTTTGCACTTAATACTGAGGGCATCAGATTTTGTATCTGATACTCTTTCTAACTTGATTATACACAAGGCACTTGAAATTTTCAAGTGCCTTTTAAGATTTTACAGAGAATGATTGATTTGTCAAGTACTACAAAAAACCAAAATGAAAAGGGTGATATTATGGATATTATAGTATGGATACAAAATTGGTATAAAAATAATTATGATGGTGATTGGGAACATTTGTATGGAACTCTTTAACCAGCAGTGCGTCCAGAACAGCTGGACCATGTTAACGGTGCAAGTCCGGTCGCGGTAATCGCCAGTGAGCCGTGTAGTTAAATCCGGTGAGTCACAGTAATGTGGGTGGGCTAAGCGATGGAACACCCAGAACTGTCGGAAAGACAAGGAGGACATAAATTAATTTTGAAAAAGCTGATCTGCCTTAAAAATTTTAAGGTGTTCAGCTTTTTTTTCTTTGTCGAAATCTATTGACAAATGACAGCCAAATGTACTACACTCAACTTGTTGAACAAGTTGTTTCCGCCAGGCTGTAAGAGACATCCAGCAAGGGGAAACAGGCGTGAAGAGAGGGGGAGTGGCATGGTCATACGATGTGGGGAAGATATGCGGGAGGAACTTCTGGAATATTTGAGAGGGGAACCGGTTTACAACACCTTTCTGCTGGCCGATATCAGCAATTTCGGTTTTGACAAGGAGTTTCAGAATGTGTATGCACAGGTGGAGGAGGACCGGATTCACGGTGTGTATTTAACTTTTTACCAGAATTTGATTGTATACAGCCAGGAGAACCGGATGGATGCGGATTTCTTAAAGGAACTGTTTGGAAAATGGACACCGGCTGTGGTGATGGGAAGATCGGCAGATGTCAAACAGGTGGCGGAGGTTCTGCCAGGTTACCGTCTGGAGGAGAGACCGCTCTATCTTTTGAAGGACAGCAGCCGGCTGGAGCCGGACAATGTCTGTGATATTCAGGCTGTGCCGGGGGATGAGGAGAAGCTTTTCGAATTTTTGATGGAAATTCCCCAGATGCGCACCCTTTACGGCTCCAAGGAAATGATCGGTGACCGGTTGAAGAATGGGGACGGCGTTCATTACTACCGGGAGGTGGATGGACGGGTGGTTGCCCAAGCCAACAGCGCTGCCAGGAGCGAGAGCACCGTGATGATTGGCGGGGTAGCCACCGCGCCGGAACAGCGGGGGAACCGGATCGCCTCCGCTTTGGTGAGCCGCATCTGCCGGGACATTTTAAAGGAAGGGAAGACTCCCTGTCTGTTTTCGGAGCGGGAGGAGGACCACAATCTTTACACCAGGCTGGGCTTTCAGAAGATTGGGATGTGGGCAACGCTGCTAAAGCAGGAGAAGAAGCTGCCATCCTATATTCCGGTTTACAATCAGCTGTATCAGGATTTGATGGACGGTGTTTACGAGAAGGACAGTCTGCTGCCAAGTGAAAATACATTGGCCGCCACCTACAAGGTAAGCCGCAATACCCTGCGGCAGGCATTGGCGATACTCTGCCAGGACGGCTATATTTATAAGCGCCAGGGGAAGGGAACTTATGTCTCCTATGACAGCAAGAAAAAAGAGCGCCGGAATCTCTATAATTTCCTGATGGACTGCGCCATAGAGCCGATCCACCATGTGACGGCCGAGTATAATGTTGGACCGCCTACCTTGATTGCGAGAGAAAAGCTGAAGCTGGGACCGGATGAGGAAGTGCTGGCCAGCAACAATGTTTACTGGGGCAAAGAAGCGCCGGTGGGCCAGGCATTTATGCAGATTCCCATTCAGCTGCTGGACAAGCTTGGAGTTGCCAGGGATGATGAGGACGCGTTGATACGCTTTATGAACGAGCAGATCTACCAGCAGGCCGGTACCGGCGATATGACCATCCAGGTGGCCGCGGCGGATGAACAGGTGGTCCCGTTCATGGAGATTGAGGACGGGACAATCCTTCTTTATATTGAACAGATTTTGTACGGAAAACCTGCCTCACCAAGTATGGCAGGCGGGTATGAAGAGCCGCCGGAAGAGTACGGAAGGGAAGGCCGGCCGCTGGCACGGATCAAATACTATTTCCTTCCTGAGAAATATAAAGTTGACTGCCGGCTTAAGGATTAGAGAAAGTGCGGGTAATGGAGGAAGATCATGGAAGAGACAAAGAGAAAACCGGTGATTCAGTTTGAATCCTTTGGGTTCCAGTATTTCAGCCAGGCGGAGCCAACGCTCCACGACATCAATCTCACCATATACGAGGGCGAGAAGGTATTAATAGTAGGGCCCAGCGGCAGCGGCAAGAGTACGCTGGGAAACTGTCTGAACGGTCTCATTCCCTTCGCCTACAAGGGAGAGATCACAGGCAGCCTAAAGATCAAGGACAAAGAAACCAGGGACATGAATATCTTCGAACTGTCCAAGCTGGTGGGAACCGTACTCCAGGATGCGGACGGTCAGTTTATCGGCCTGACCGTTGGCGAGGACATCGCCTTTGCCCTGGAAAATGACTGCGTCGAACTGGTCCCCATGCGGGAAAATGTACAGAGAGTGGCAGATCTGGTGGATATGGGAAATTTATTAAAATCCTCCCCTTTTGAATTGTCGGGCGGCCAGAAACAGCGGGTTTCCTTTGCCGGCGTTCTGGTTGATGACGTGGACATTCTGCTGTTTGACGAGCCGTTAGCCAACTTGGACCCTGCGACGGGTAAGACGGCCATCGACTTAATCGACCAGGTATGGAAGACATTGAATAAGACGGTTGTCATCATTGAGCACCGTCTGGAGGACGTGCTGTACCGGGATGTGGACCGGATTATCGTGGTCAGCGACGGACGGATTGCGGCGGACATGTCGCCGGACGAGTTGATTGCCGCCGACATGTTACCGAAACTGGGCATCCGGGAACCACTGTATGCCACCGCGCTGAAATACGCCGGCATTCATGTGACGCCGGAACTTCGTCCTGGGCGGATAGAAACGCTTGACATTAACAGCGTGAAGGAGCAGATCAAAACCTGGAACCTGGGACTCAAACCGGCGGATCAGGGACCTGACCGGCCGGCCATTCTGGAGGCGGAGCATGTCAGTTTCCAGTATACAAAGAAACGGAAGATTCTAAAGGATGTCAGCTTTTCCATCAAAGAGGGGGAAATGGTCAGCATCGTCGGAACCAACGGGGCAGGCAAGAGTACGCTGGCGAAATTGATCTGCGGTTTTATCACTGAGGATGAGGGCAGGTTCTTATTTGAAGGGGAGGACTTAAAAGGGAAGACCATCAAGGAGCGTTCCGACAAGATCGGTTTCGTGATGCAGAATCCCAACCAGATGATCTGCAAACCCATGATCTATGATGAGGTGGCGCTGGGGCTGCACATCCGCGGTGTGGAGGAAGCGGAAGTGGAGCGGCGGGTGGACAAAGCCCTCCAGATCTGTGGCCTGGCTCCCTTTAAGAAATGGCCGATTTCCGCGCTGAGTTACGGCCAGAAAAAGCGAGTGACCATCGCGTCGGTGCTGGCCCTGGAGCCGAAGGTGCTGATCTTAGACGAACCGACGGCAGGACAGGACTACCATCATTACACTGAGATTATGGAATTCCTCAAGAGTTTGAACAGCCAGGGTGTGACGATTCTGATGATCACCCATGATATGCACTTGATGTTAGAGTATACGCCCCATGCCATTGTCATTTCCGGCGGGCAGAAGCTGGGGGATTCCACGGCGGCGGATATCCTGACCAATGAAGAGATTTCCGGGAAAGCGAATCTTAAAATCACCTCCCTGTATGAGCTGGCAGTGAAATGCGGGATCGAGGACCCGGCCAGATTCGTGCAGAACTTTATTGATTATGAGAGGGGGCTGCGGTAAGAGATGAAGGCTAAATTATTTGACTATATTGATCGTGATAATTTTATCTATAATCTGTCGGGGCTGACGAAGCTGGTGTGCTTTATCTGTATGACATTTTCCGTGATGTTTTCCTATGACATCCGCTACATCCTGTTTGTGATGGTGTTGTCGGTGGTGTTTTTTAAGATGTCGGAGATCAGTTTTAAGCAGATTAAGCTGATGACGATTTACGTCATTATTTTCCTGGCGATGAACTTTATTCTGACATTTATCTTCAGTCCGCAGTATGGGGTGGAGATCTATGGGACGAAGCATGAGATTTTCTCCATTGCAGGGCGGTATGTGCTGACCCAGGAGCAGCTGCTTTACCAGGTGACCAAGGTGACGAAGTACGCGTCGGTGGTGCCCCTTGGCATGATCTTTCTGCTGACGACTAACCCCAGTGAGTTTGCGGCATCCATCAACCGGGTGGGCTGCAATTATAAGGCGGCTTACGCGCTGTCGCTGACACTTAGGTATTTCCCGGACATGATCCGCGATTACCAGGATATCGCACTGGCACAGCAGAGCCGGGGACTTGATTTGTCCCGGAAGGAGAAGCTGGGAACCAGAGTGAAGAATGTGATGAATATCTGCGTGCCGTTGATTTTCTCCACCCTGGACCGGATTGAATTGATCAGCAACGCCATGGATCTGCGCGGGTTTGGCAAGCATAAAAAGAGGACCTGGTATGTGGCAAAGCCGCTGTACAAGCAGGACTGGATGGCGATGGCATTTGCGCTGTGCGTGTTCTTGGGCTCGCTGTTTATGACATTTTTTGTGAATCATTCCAGATTTTTTAATCCATTTATTTAAGTGTTTTCAATAAATTTAAGCATAAAAGAAAAGGAGAATTGCAATGAAACCAATTTTAGTATTTCAAACAGACTTTACTTACAAGGAAGGTGCTGTCAGCTCCATGTACGGAGTGGTAAAATGCGTGGACAGAGAACTGGAGATCATGGACGGAACTCATGAGCTGCCGCAGTATGACACCTGGAGCGCCAGTTACCGTCTGTACCAGAGCTTACAGTTCTGGCCGGAGGGAACCATCTATGTTTCCGTGGTGGACCCGGGGGTGGGGACGAAACGACGCCCGTGTGTGGCAAAAACCGTGGACGGATACTATATTGTGACTCCGGATAACGGCTCTCTGACTCATGTGAAGAAATGGATCGGTATCGAGGCCGTGAGAGAGATTGATGAGAGTGTGAACCGCCTGAGAGGAAAGGGAACCGAGGGCGTGGCTATTTTCCACGGAAGAGATTTGTTCGGTTACACGGCGGCCCGCCTGGCAAGCGGAATCATTGATTTCGAGGGCGTTGGACCGGAGTATCCGGTGGAGGAGATCGTGGAGCATGAGATTCTGGAACCCCATGCGGAGCCTGGAAAAGTGACCGGCGTGTTTGAGATCAACGATCCGAATTTTGGCAACCTGTGGACCAATATTCCTCTGAAAACATTCCAGGAGGCAGGCTTTGCTTATGGAGATTATGTGAATGTGACCGTAACCCATGAGGGGGAAGTGGCATTCCAGCAGAAGGTGCTGTTCCATCAGAGTTTTGGATTTGCTAAGAAAGGTGACCCGATGATTTACAATAACGAGCTGATGAAAGTGGCGATGGCCGTGAGCCAGGGCAGCTTCAGCGACAAGTATCACTTATCCTACGGGCCGGAATGGAAGATCGAATTCACAAAATAGCAGCAGAATAACTTGACAAATGATAAGAATGTGGGTAGTCTTAACTCATACATATTTTATATGTTTTTATGCTGTATTCACATAAGGAGGGTACGATATGAAAAGGTTATTTGAGTTTAAAACAAAGACAATTGTAGCGACAGGATTAGGAGCGGCGTTATTCACCTTGCTGTTCATGTATGTCAAGATCCCGACAGGCATCCCGGAGACGGACATCCAGACAGCTTACGGAATCGGCGCGTTTTTCGGAGCCCTGTTCGGACCTATTGCAGGCGGTCTGATTGCATTCATCGGACATGCACTTTCTGACTCCATCCAGTACGGTTCCGCATGGTGGAGCTGGGTCATCGCCAGCGGCACCAGCTGCTTCCTGATCGGTCTGGTATATCCGAAGCTTCATGTGGAGGACGGCGAGTTCTCCGGCAAGGATATGATCCTGTTCAACGTATACCAGGTGATTGCCAATGCCATTGCATGGATCGTGGTAGCTCCGATTCTCGACATCGTGATCTACGCCGAGCCGGCCAACTTAGTATTCACCCAGGGTGTGGTGGCCGCCATCAGCAACGCCGTTTCCGCGGGCGTGATCGGTACGGTTCTGCTGACGCTGTATAGCAAGACACGGTCGAAGAAGGGGAGCCTTTCGAAAGGCTGATTTGATACATAACAGATGATTTGGGCAGTTTTTCAGCGACTGGTCAGATTGTATAGCAGGCACGGCCGAAAGGCCGTGCTTTTCTAGTGGCAAAATAAGTGGAATTGTGATACACTAGAAAGCATCACATAGCTTGAAATAACAGGATTCGTCAGGCTGTGATGTGAAGAGACTAAACTTAGAAGATTTATGGGGACATTTGAGTAAGAGATGAAGACGAGTACACTGTTAAAACGATTTGCACCTTATTATCAGAAATATCTGGGAATCATGACCATGGATTTGTTTTGTGCGGCGCTGACGACGGTTTGTGAGCTGGTGCTGCCGCTGATTCTTCGGTATATTACCAACATTGGGATGACGGATTTGACGGCGCTGACGGTGCGTACCATTGTGACGATCGGGGCGGTTTATTTTGGGCTGCGGGTCATTGACGGGCTGGCCAGTTTTTATATGGCTTATACCGGGCATGTGATGGGGGCGGCCATTGAGACGGATATGCGGGAGGATGCGTTTGCCCATCTGCAGAAGCTGTCGGATAACTACTTTAATAATACTAAGGTGGGACAGATTATGTCCCGGATCACCAGCGATTTGTTTGATGTGACGGAGTTTGCGCATCACTGTCCGGAGGAGTTTTTTATCGCGTTTGTGAAGACGGTGGTGTCGTTTGTGATTTTGTCGCGGATTAATATGCTGCTGACCGTCATTATCTTTGTATTGATTCCGGTGATGGCCATTTCCTGTTCTTATTTCAATATCCAGGTGAAGAAGGCATTTAAACGGCAGAGAAACCACATCGGTGAGTTGAATGCCCGGATCGAGGACAGTCTGCTGGGTAACAAGGTGGTGCGGGCGTTTGCCAACGAGGATGTGGAGATTGGCAAATTCAACCGGGACAACCAGGAATTTTTAAATATCAAACGACAGACCTACAAATATATGGCGGCGTTCCAGAACACCATCCGCATGTTTGACGGACTGATGTATGTTGTTGTGATCGTGGCGGGCGGTATTTTTATGATTAAGGGTTTGATTGCGCCGGCCGATCTGGTGGCGTACACGTTATATGTGACGACGCTTTTGGCGACCATCCGCCGGATTATCGAGTTTGCGGAGCAGTTCCAGCGGGGCATGACCGGCATTGAGCGTTTTACGGAACTGATGGACGCCAGCGTGGATATTTTCGATGAGGAAGGAGCGGTTCCGCTTCAGGATGTGGAGGGTAAGATTACCTTTCAGCATGTGTCCTTTGAATATCCGGATGACCACACGCCGGTGCTGTCGGATATCAATATCACGATTCAGCCGGGAGAGAAGGTGGCTTTGGTCGGGCCGTCAGGCGGCGGCAAGACGACGCTGTGCAATCTGATCCCCCGTTTTTATGACCCGACGGCGGGGGAGATTCTGCTGGATGACCAGAATGTCCGCACGGTGACCCTCCAGAGCCTTAGGAGCAGTGTGGGTGTGGTGCAGCAGGATGTGTACCTGTTTTCCGGCAGTGTCTATGAAAATATTGCCTACGGCAAGCCGGGAGCGACGAGAGAAGAAGTGATTCAGGCGGCGAAGCTGGCCGGCGCCCATGAGTTTATTGAAGAACTGAAGGATGGTTACGATACCTATGTGGGAGAGCGGGGCGTGAAGCTGTCGGGCGGGCAGAAGCAGAGAATCAGCATTGCCCGGGTATTCTTAAAAGCGCCCAAGGTGCTGCTGCTGGACGAAGCCACGGCGGCCTTAGACAACGAGAGTGAACATCTTGTCTCGGAGTCTTTAGACAAACTGGCGGCGGGCAGAACAACCCTTACCATCGCCCACCGGCTGACCACCATCCACGGTGCGGACCGGATTTTAGTGCTTTCGGGAAGCAGGATTGTGGAGGAAGGAAACCACGAGACGCTGATGAATCAGAAGGGAATCTATTATCAGCTGTATACGTCTTCCGGCATTGTGGGACAGACGGCAGTTCAGTAGAATATAAAAGAAGAAAGACCACTATAACAGAGAAGGAGTCCATTGGATGAAAGTAGCAATTGTAACAGACAGTAACAGCGGCATTACGCAGTCACAGGCAAAAGATTTGGGGGTGTATGTACTGCCTATGCCGTTTATGATTGACGGGCATACTTATTATGAAGATATAGACTTGTCCCAGCAGCAGTTTTATCAGAGACTGGGGGATGGGAGTGACATTTCCACTTCCCAGCCGTCGCCGGATTCGATCCTGACCCTGTGGGAGGATTTGCTGAAGGAGTATGAGCAGATTGTCCATATTCCCATGTCCAGCGGGCTCAGCGGTTCCTGCCAGACGGCTATGATGCTGGCTCAGGAGTATGAGGACCGGGTTTTTGTGGTAAATAACCAGCGGATATCCGTTACCCAGCGGCAGTCGGTAGTGGATGCCAAAGCCATGGCGGACCGGGGGATGACAGGCGGGGAGATCAAAAAGGTTCTGGAGGATACCAAGTTTGAATCCAGCATTTACATCACGGTGGATACTTTAAAATACTTGAAAAAAGGCGGACGAATCACACCGGCCGCGGCCGCGCTGGGAACGCTCTTAAAGATCAAACCGGTGCTGACCATCCAGGGAGAGAAGCTGGATGCATTTTCCAAGGCAAGGACCATGAAGCAGGCTAAGAGCACGATGGTGACGGCCATTGCCAAAGATATGGAGGAGCGGTTCGGAGATAAAGAGGGAAAGAACCTCTATCTGGAGATTGCCCACACCGACAATGAGGAAGCCGCCATGGATTTTAAACGGGAACTGGAGGAAATGTTCCCGAAGGCCGGGGAGATTTATGTGGACGCCCTTTCCTTGAGTGTCAGCTGCCATATCGGGCCAGGGGCCCTGGCGGTTGCCTGTACGAAGAAATTGGATATCCTGGAGGATTAGGAGTAAGGCCGCGGATATCCGGGCGAGAGGGAAGGATGGAGGTGTGAAAGGGTGCGGACATTCCTGCCGTTTCAGAAACTAAAATGGAAGCACACCATCAGCATGAAGGTGCCTCTGTTTTTTATTCTGGTATTGATCGGGCTGATCCCGCTGGTGGTGGAAAGCCATGTGATGAGCTGGTCCTTCCGGCAGATGCAGATTGAAAACCGGATGATCCAGATTCAGAACCAGTGTCTGATTTTAAGCAATAAGATGACCCGTTCCGGTTATCTGAAATCCGATTCGCCGGACCCGCTGATTGCCGGGGAGATGGATGTGATCGCGGACGTGTTCAGCGGACGGGCGATTCTGGTTGATAAGAATTTTAAAGTAATCGGTGACACCTTTAAGCTGGCCGTGGGGAAAACCAATGTGTCGGAGGAGGTAATCCGGTGTTTTCAGGGGGAGAACAGTAGCAGGCATCACAAGGATAAGCATTACATCGCGCTGACGGCCCCGGTTTATGACGACACTCCGGAGAAGAATATCGAGGGGGTGCTGGTGGTTACCAGTTCCACGGAGAATCTGCTGGCGCTGGTGGATAAATCGTCGGAGAAGACCACATTTTTCCAGGTCATGATTCTATGGGTGCTGATTATGCTGGCGCTCGGGTTGATTACACTGCTGATGAGACCGTTTAAACGGCTGCAGAGTGTACTAAACCGGGTGGCCCAGGGCAATTTGGACGAGACGATTGCGGAGAATGCCTACAAGGAGACCAGGGAACTGTCAACGGCGGTGAACACCACGCTTACGAGGCTTAAGTCGGTGGACCAGTCCCGTGAGGAATTTGTATCCAATGTGTCCCATGAGCTGAAGACGCCGATCACATCCATCCGGGTGCTGGCGGATTCACTGATGTCCATGGAGGACGTCCCGGTGGAACTGTATCGGGAATTTATGACGGATATCTCCGATGAGATTGACCGGGAGAGCAAGATTATCGACGATCTGCTGTCCCTGGTGAAAATGGACAAGGCGGCGCTGGAAATCAACATTGCCCAGGTGGACATCAACGCGCTGCTGCAGCTGATTTTAAAACGGCTGCGGCCCATAGCCAAGAAGCGGAATGTGGAGTTGATTTTCGAGAGCATCCGGGACGTGGTTGCGGATGTGGATGAGGTGAAGCTGTCTCTGGCTCTCAATAACCTGGTGGAAAATGCCATCAAGTACAATGTGGAGGGCGGCTGGGTCCGGGTGGTTCTGGATGCGGACCATAAGTTCTTCTACGTAAAGGTGGCGGATTCCGGCTGCGGCATTCCGGAGGAGTTCCAGGAAAATATCTTTGAGCGCTTCTACCGGGTGGATAAGGCCCGTTCCAGGGAAACCGGCGGTACCGGGCTGGGGCTTGCCATTACCCGAAATGTAATTTTGATGCACAAGGGAGCCATCAAGGTGATTAGCAAAGAGGGCGAGGGCTCGACCTTTACGGTGCGTGTGCCTTTGACCTATATTCCATAGAGAAGGAGGCAGAATATGAAGCGAAAATTCTTGACGCTGTTTCTTTTTCTTGCGGTCCTGACAGCCGGATGCGGAAGGCAGAACCAGGTGTCTGATACGGAGCGCACGTACAAGATCTATTATCTGAATGCGTCTATGACGAAGCTGATGCCTCAGGATTATGTGACGGAGACGACCGATACGGACGCGCTGATCGGGGAGATTTGGAACCAGTTTGTGACGGTTCCCAAGTATTTGGACAGTCAGGCGGCTCTGTCTGACAAGGTGTCTCTGACAAAATACCAGAGAGAGGATATGGTGCTCTATCTCTATTTTGACGCGGGGTACAGCAGCCGCTCCAATATGAATACCACCAGAGAGATTCTGTGCCGTGCGGCGCTTGCCAAGACGCTGACCCAGATTGACGGGATTGACTATATCAATATCTATGTGGGAGACCAGCCGCTCCTTGACGGCGCCGGGAACCCTGTGGGAATGATGGCCGGCTCGGATTTTGTGGAGAGTATCAGCGATGTGAATACGTTTGAGAAGACGGAACTTATCTTGTATTTTGCAGACGAGACGGGAGAGAACCTGGTGGAGGAGAAGCGGGAAGTGGTGCACAGTGTGAACACTTCCTTAGAGAAGCTGATCGTTGAGGAACTGATCAAGGGGCCGGAGGAGGCGGGGCGGTACCGGACGCTGCCGAAGGACACGAAGCTGCTCAATGTTTCAGTCAATGAAAATGTGTGCTATATTAATTTTGACGCTGCATTTTTGAACAGTACGGAAGAAGTGAAGGATTTGATTCCGATTTACTCGATTGTGAATTCGCTGTCGGGGCTCACTTCCGTCAACAAGGTGCAGATTACGGTTAACGGTTCCACGGATGTGATGTTCCGCGACTCGATTTCGCTGAATACCATGTTTGAGAGGAATCTGGATTTAGGAGGTACTGACAATTAAACGACCACTGATGTGCATGGCAGGGGGATTCGTACTTGGAGAGGTAATGGCTCTTCTGCCTGGATATGTCGGGATCATGATTCTGGTGCTGTTGGCGCCGGGATTGTTCTGGTTGGGTAAAAAAAGGAGAAACAGCAGGAGGCCGTGGGCTTTGTTCCTGCTGTTTTTGTGCTGCAGTTTGGGATTTCTTCGAATGTCCGGTTATCGGCAGGAGGGAGCGGAGATAGAGGTCTCGCGGCTCACGGAGGGGAAACGGGTGTGGGTGAGCGGGACAGTGGAAGGGATTGAGGAGAAGGAAAAGAGTTACGGGGTAAGACTGTCGGATTGCCGGGTGATGAGGAGGAAGGACGGGAAGACGGGAGAGATTGGTGCAGACAAGGGCCATCCGTATGGGGCGGAATATGCGCCAGAGTATAAAATACCGGATATGATTGTCTATGTGGAGCGGGAAGCATTTGAACGGGTGGACAACATGCAGACGATTCGCCTGGGCATGGAGGCGGCCTGCTTTGGGAAACTGGAGGAGCCGTCGGAGGCGAGGAATCCGGGAGAGTTTGATTTTCGGGAGTATTACCGGGCACTGGGGATTCGGATGCAGATGTTTGGAGAGGATGTAAAAATTCTGGATACCGGCAGCGGCTGGGGGTATCGGGATCTTTTGTACCGGATGAGAATGGCGGCCGGGGAAGTGCTGGCGGAGATCTGCGAGCCGGAGGATCTGGGTATTTTTCAGGCGGCGATCCTGGGAGATAAGACAGAACTGGATACCGGTGTGCGGAAGCTGTACCAGAGAAATGGAATCGCCCATCTATTGGCAATCAGCGGGCTTCATATCTCGCTGATTGGGATGTTTGTGTACCAGATGCTTCGGCGGAGCGGGATGGGGTATGGCGCGGCCGGGGTGATTGGAACGGTGGTAATTGTCAGTTATGGGGTACTGACAGGTGGGTCCTCATCGGTGATGCGGGCGGTTATGATGCTTTTGATCTTTCTCCTGGCCGGGTATCTGGGGAGAAGTTATGATATGATGTCGGCGGCGGGGATGGCCTGTCTTCTGATCTTGATGGAATATCCGGGTCTGGTGACGCAGGCAGGATTTCAGCTGTCATTTGGAGCGGTTGCTGCGATTGGCGGGCTGGGGCCCTGGATGGTGGAAAAACTGGAGGTGAAAAGCGGGTTTGGGAAGACGGTGACGCTGGGGGCAGCCGTCCAGATGGTGACATGTCCGGTGATTGTGTATCATTTTTATCAGTTTCCGGTGTATGGGATTTTGCTGAATCTGGTGGTGATTCCACTGATGGGGTATGTGGTGGTTTCCGGGATTCTTGGGATCGTGCTGGGAGCCGTGTGGCAGCCGGCTGGGGTGGTGGCGGTTGGGAGCGGCCATTATATATTGGAATTTTACCGGTGGCTGTGTATACAGGCGGAAAGACTGCCGGGGGCAAATCTGGTGACAGGGCGGCCGGAATTGTGGCAGATTGGCGCGTATGGGGCGGGATTGGCGGTGGTGTTGTGGTTTGTGTGTGGGCGGAAAACGTCTGGTCAGCCGTCCAGGAAAACCATGGTATACCACCTCTGTATTCTGGCGGCAGGGACCATGTCATGTTTCCTGATGCTGTTACCGCTTCCTGTCAAAGGGATGGAAGTTACATTTCTGGATGTCGGCCAGGGCGACGGAATCTGTATCCGCATGAAGGATGTGGCAATACTGGTGGATGGCGGCAGTACGGATAAAAAGAATCTGGGGGAGAACACCTTAGAACCATATTTAAAGAGCCATGGCATCACTCAGATTGATTATGCAGTGGTCAGCCACGGCGACAACGACCATATCAGCGGCCTTACATATCTGCTGGAAGAAAACGGCGATATCCGCATCCAAAACCTGATCCTGCCCTGGCTGGGGCAAGAAGACCCGTCTTATGAACCGCTGGTTCATCTGATGGAAACCCATGGCGGGCAGATACACTGGATGCAGGCAGGTGAGCGGATCAAAGCGGGAAACCTGTCCCTGACCTGTCTCTACCACGGCAGTGCAGCCCGGAAACAGGAGCGCAATGAGCATTCCCTGGTGCTGAAGTTAAACTTTGGAACCACCGCCATGCTGCTGACCGGCGATATGAGTGAAGCTGGGGAAATGGACATGATATCCAGTCAGGCACTGGAACCAGGCCTCTATCCCATCCAGGTCTTAAAAGCCGCCCACCACGGTTCCCAATATTCCAGCTGTACAAAGTTTCTGGAACAGGTGAACCCGCAATGGGTAATCATATCCTGCGGGGAGGGCAATTCCTACGGACATCCCCATGAAGAGACACTAAAGCGCTACCGGGAGCAGGGAATCAAAATGCTGGTAACAGAAGATACAGGTGCGGTAACTGTGAGCACGGATGGGGAAAAAATGAGATTTTCGCCGTATTTAAATTAAGATCAAATGCAATTCAAGTTGCCGGTTGACTCAGCCGTGCCCGCATTTTATAATAGTAGGTACGACACTACATTCCGGGAAGGACCGATCATAATCTATGCAGACGCTGAATCAGGATATCAAAGAGCGAACATTCAAACCCTTCTACCTGTTATACGGGGAAGAGGCATTTTTAAAGAAGAGTTATAAGAACCGGCTGAAAGAGGCCATTGCAGGCGATGACACCATGAACTATCATTATTTTGAGGGCAAGGGGCTGGATGTTCAGGAGATTATCAGTCTGGCGGACACGATGCCGTTTTTTGGAGAGCGGCGTCTGATTCAGATTGAGGACAGCGGTTTCTTCAAGAGCGCCGTGGATGCCCTTGTGGAATATCTCCCGACCATGCCGGACACCACCTGTATCATGTTTGTGGAATCGGAGGTGGACAAGCGGAGCCGGATGTTTAAAAAGATCAAGGAACTGGGCCATGTGGCCGAGATGACCAGACAGGACGCTTCCCAGCTGGCGGCCTGGGCCGGAGGGATTTTAAAGAAAGAGGGGCGGAACATTACCAGGAATTCCATGGAACTGTTTCTGAGCAAAACCGGGGATGATATGGAGAATATCCGCATGGAGCTGGAGAAGTTGATCAGCTACACCATGGGCCGGGACATCATTACGGACCAGGACATTGAGGCCGTCTGCACCGTGCGTGTCACCAACAAGATATTTGACATGGTATCCGCCATTGTCAACCGTCAGACGAGGAAGGCCATGGATCTCTACGAAGATCTTCTGACCTTAAAAGAACCTCCTATGCGAATCCTGTTCCTCATCGCCAGGCAGTTTAACCAGATTCTTCAGGTCAAGGAACTGATGGCCAAGGGCCTGGACAAGAGCAGTATCGCCTCGAAACTGAAACTTCAGCCTTTCGTGGTAGGAAAAGTGATGCCCCAGGCGAAAACATTTTCCAAGGAGCAGATATTATCTTATGTAAACTTATGCGTGGATGCCGAGGAGGCGGTGAAGACCGGGAGGCTGGGAGACCAGCTGGCGGTGGAACTGCTGATCACGAAGACATATTAAAACAAAAAACAGACATACAAAAAACCTCTGTTCCGTCACACCCACGGTTCAGAGGTTTTCAACTGATTCACGTTCTAAAAAATTTTGTCTATAAATTAAGCCATAGCGTTTACAGCTTTTGTCAGGCGGGATACTTTTCTGGAAGAAGTGTTCTTATGATAAACACCCTTTGTAGTCGCCTTGTCAATCTCTGTAATAGCGCTGATTAACTGTGCCTGTGCAGCAGCCTTGTCACCGGCAGCAATAGCAGCGTCAACTTTCTTAACAGCAGTTTTCACTTTGGACCGGATTGCTTTGTTTCTTGCAGCCTTGGTCTCGTTTACTAAGATTCTCTTTTTTGCAGATTTAATGTTAGCCAATCTGTACACCTCCAATAATAAAATGATTTATGGTTTATATTCTTTGGTTTGCATCAAAGTCTGGACACGGACAGTTCAATGTAAACATACTGTTATATTCTATCGAATCGTGCAGGGAATGTCAATACATATTTTTTGATTTTTTGCAGAAGATACCAGTATAGAAGAAGATTCATAGAGGAGGAACGAGATCATGGAGAGAAATCAGATGAAGGAAGAGCAATTGAATAAGAAACAACCCCCTCAGTTCGAAATCAGGACCGACCTGGCTGTGGAAGAAAAAGAGAGTTTTCCGGGTGACGGCGGGGAGATCTCCGGGGTGGCCCTGCGGGAATGGCGCCACGCGTCCAGCCAGATTAAACTGACAGAGGTCAAGATTTTAGACGATCACGGAGCTAAGGCCATGGGAAAACCCAAGGGAACCTATATCACACTGGAGGCCAGCCAGATGGCAGAAGATGATGAGGGCTACCACGAGGAGGTGTCGGAGGAACTGGCCGGACAGCTGAAACTCCTGATCAGGGATTTGCAGAAGGAGGGGCTTCTGGAGAAGAAGGAATGCTTAAACATCCTTGCCGTAGGCCTGGGAAATGTCCTCGTGACCCCGGACGCCTTAGGCCCGAAAGTCCTTGGCAATCTCCAGATGACAAGGCATTTGATGAGCCAGTACGGAGAAGAGTTCTGCCAAAAACATCATTTTCCCATCTTAAGCGGCATTGTGCCGGGGGTCATGGCGCAGACCGGTATGGAGACGGCGGAGATTATGATGGGCATCATCCACGAGACGAAGCCGGACCTTGTGATCGCTATTGACGCGCTGGCGGCCAGGAGCGTGCACCGTCTGGGCACCACCATCCAGTTGTCCGATACCGGCATCCACCCTGGTTCCGGCGTGGGAAACCACCGCCACAGTCTCACCTATGAGAGCCTTGGCGTCCCGGTGATTGCCATCGGCGTCCCCACCGTAGTCGGCGCGGCCGCCATCGTCCATGACACTGTAAACACGCTGATCCAGACCCTGGCCAGCCATATGGAAACAAAAGGAATGAGCGATTTTCTGGAACAGATGAACTCCGATGAACAGTATCAGCTGATCTCCGAACTTTTGGAACCGGAATTCGGCCCCCTGTATGTGACGCCCCCTGATATTGACCAGACCATCAAACAGTTGAGCTTCACCATATCGGAAGGTATTCACCAGGCATTCTTTCATTAAACATTTCATATTTATTAAATCTTTTTCGTACCTGCAAGATATGGTTCCCCCACACATATCATAGAAAGAGAGATGCAGGTGATGATGGAATGAGGCGCAGAAGCTATTCAATAGACGGTCTTTTACAACGGATGATGACGGTGGCAGGGGTTCTTCTGGCGCTGATGATTTTGGGAAAAGCAGTGGGCATGGCCGACTGGAATCCGAATGTCCGCATAAGTGGTGACGGGAGGAGTCTTGCGGCACAGTGCCTGATCGGGATTTGGAAATACAGCTACCCGGCGGGAAAGGCATCGGAACAGATTCGGGGGCAGACGGGCATTTACGGTTCGGAAACAGGAACCGCAGGAGGTGCCGGGATGTCCGGGAGTGAGTCCGGTGGTGACGCCATGCCGGGATGGCTTTCTTTTCTGTGGAATCAGAATCCCGTGGCCCGTTTCCTCTCCATGGAGCAGCCGGTGCAGCCGGGTTATGAAGCGGCAGACCCCGCCTATGAAACGTATCTGAGCAATCAGGAGTTCTATGAGGAACACCAGTATTTGAAACTGTACGGTGATGAGGAGAGCAACCAGCAGACAGCCTCCAGTGACACCCCTGAGCCGGAGCCTGATTCCGGAGGGGCCAATACTGCCGATGGAGTGCAGACCGTCCTGGCCGGCACTTCCGGCCGCCAGCTCCCGGTCATCGGCACCCAGTACGTGATGGAACAGCTGGCCGACTACGATTTCCTGATGAAGCAGTTTTACAGCGTCCACACCTCCACAACAGCCACCAGGGAGGAGATGAATGCCAGTGTGCTGCTGGGAAAGGACTTGACGATCCAGAAAGATGGAAACGTACCCCAGATCCTCATCTACCACACGCATTCCCAGGAGACCTTTGCCGATTACGGCCCGGATAACCCGGATGCCACGGTGGTGGGAATAGGAAGCTATTTAACGGAGCTTCTGGAAGCCAAGGGGTACAACGTCATCCACCACAAAGGCGTTTACGACCTGGTAAATGGCCAGCTTGACCGAAGCAAAGCCTATACATATGCACTGGACGGAGTGACCGGCATTCTCCAGCAGAATCCGTCCATCGAGGTGGTGCTGGATCTTCACCGTGACGGTGTGAAGGAGGGACTTCACCTGGTAAATGAGGTAAACGGCAAACAGACTGCCCCCATCATGTTCTTCAACGGCATGAGCCAGACGCCAACCGGTGCGATAGAATACCTGCCAAACCCTTACAAGGAGGATAATCTTGCGTTCAGTCTCCAGATGCAGGTGGATGCCGCCGCCTATTATCCGGGGCTGACCAGGAAAATATATCTAAAAGGCCTCCGGTATAACCTCCATTTACGCCCCAGGTCCTCCCTGGTTGAGGTGGGGGCACAGACCAACACCTACGAGGAAGCGCGCAATGCCATGGAACCGCTGGCAGAACTTTTGGATATGGTGTTGCAAGGGAATTAAAAAAATGGTATATTTCTAAAGAGAAACCAGGCGCCCAAAGGGCGTCTGAACGGAAGAGAGGATAACAGATGGCAATCGCTGACCAGAGCAAAATACGGAATTTTTGCATTATTGCACATATAGACCACGGGAAATCGACCTTGGCGGACCGCATTATCGAGAGGACCGGACTGCTGACCAGCCGGGAGATGCAGGCCCAGGTTCTTGACAATATGGAATTGGAGCGGGAACGTGGTATCACCATTAAGGCCCAGGCAGTCCGCACCGTCTATCAGGCGGAGGATGGGGAAGAATATATTTTCAACCTGATTGACACTCCAGGGCACGTGGATTTTAACTATGAGGTATCGAGAAGCCTGGCGGCCTGTGACGGCGCAATCCTGGTGGTGGACGCGGCCCAGGGCATCGAGGCCCAGACACTGGCCAATGTCTATCTGGCTTTGGACCATGATTTGGATGTGTTCCCGGTGATCAATAAGATTGATCTGCCCAGCGCGGAGCCGGACCGCGTGGCGGCTGAGATTGAGGATGTCATCGGCATTGAGGCCCACGATGCGCCAAGAATTTCCGCCAAGACAGGTATTAATATAGAAGAAGTGCTGGAAGCAATCGTGAAAAAGGTTCCGGCTCCGGTGGGAGACCCGGGGGCTCCTCTGCGCGCGCTGATCTTTGACTCCCTTTATGATTCATACAAAGGGGTGATCGTGTTCTGCCGCGTGAAGGAGGGGACTGTGAGAAAGGGAACCACCATCCACATGATGGCTACCGGGGCGGACGCGGAGGTTGTGGAGGTCGGTTATTTTGGCGCCGGTCAGTTCATTCCCTGCGAGGAATTAAGCGCCGGCATGGTAGGCTACATTACCGCCAGTATCAAGAACGTGAAGGACACGGCTGTGGGTGATACCGTGACGGACAAGAACAATCCATGCAAGGAACCGCTGCCAGGTTACAAAAAAGTGACTTCTATGGTTTACTGCGGTTTATATCCGGCCGACGGAGCCAAGTATAACGACTTGCGGGATGCCTTAGAGAAACTGCAGTTAAATGATGCTTCTCTATTCTTTGAGGCGGAGACTTCCGTGGCCTTGGGCTTTGGCTTCCGCTGCGGATTCTTAGGACTGCTGCATTTGGAGATTATTCAGGAGCGTTTGGAGCGGGAATACAATCTGGATCTTGTGACCACCGCTCCCGGCGTTATTTACCGTGTTTACAAGAAGAACGGAGATATGATCGAGCTGACCAATCCGTCCAACCTGCCCGACCCGTCGGAGATCGAGTATATGGAGGAGCCGATTGTCAGCGCGGAGATCATGGTGACTACCGAGTTTGTGGGCGCGATCATGACCCTGTGCCAGGAGCGCCGGGGCGTGTATCTTGGCATGGAATATATTGAGACCACCAGGGCGCTGCTCAAATATGAGCTTCCTTTAAATGAGATCATTTACGACTTCTTTGACGCGTTGAAATCCCGGTCCAGAGGTTACGCGTCCTTCGACTATGAGATGAAGGGTTATGAGCGTTCCGAGCTGGTGAAGCTGGACATCCTGATCAATAAGGAGGAGGTGGATGCGCTGTCCTTTATCGTCCATGCCGAGTCCGCTTACGAGCGGGGGCGGAAGATGTGCGAGAAGTTAAAGGAGGAGATCCCGAGACATTTGTTTGAGATCCCGATTCAGGCAGCCATCGGAAGCAAGGTAATCGCCAGGGAGACGGTCAAGGCCATGCGCAAGGACGTTCTTGCCAAATGTTATGGCGGAGACATTTCCCGAAAGAGAAAGCTGTTAGAGAAGCAGAAGGAAGGCAAGAAGCGGATGCGCCAGATTGGCAACGTGGAGATTCCGCAGAAGGCATTTATGAGCGTACTGAAGTTAGACGAGGAATAAATAAATTGAAAAGACAACCCTTAGAATTATATATCCATATTCCGTTCTGTGCCAGGAAATGCGCTTACTGCGATTTCCTGTCCGCCCCTGCGGTGGAAATGGTGCAGCATGCCTATGTGGATCAGCTGGTTGAAGAAATAAAAGTTCAGAGCGCTTACTACAAGGGATACGGGGTTGTAACCATCTTTATTGGAGGAGGCACTCCTTCTATATTGAAGGAAGAGGAGATGGCCCGGATTATGGAGGCTGTCTATGCCGGCTTTGTGGTGGAAGATGGGGCGGAGATCACCATTGAGGTGAATCCAGGCACGGTGAACCAGCAGAAGCTGGAGACTTATAAGGCCTGCGGCATCAACCGGATCAGCATTGGGCTCCAGTCGGCGGACGATGCACAGCTGCGGGCGCTGGGACGGATACACACCTTTGATGATTTTTTAAAGACGTACCAGCGGGTGCGTCTGGCCGGTTTTCACAATGTGAGCGTGGATCTGATGTCGGCGCTGCCGGGTCAGACCGTGGCTTCCTGGAAGAATACTTTAAAAAAAGTGGTCATGCTGAAGCCGGAGCATATCTCGGCGTACAGTCTGATCATTGAGGAGGGGACGCTGTTCTATGAATTATACCATCCTCACCCGGAGCTTTTGCCAAATGAGGACGAGGAGCGGAATATCTATTACGCCACGAAGCGTTATTTAAAGGAGCAGGGCTATGAGCGGTACGAGATATCCAACTACGCCAGGCCCGGTTACGCCTGCCGCCACAACATCGGCTACTGGACCGGAGTGGAGTACTTAGGGCTGGGTCTGGGGGCGTCGTCCTATATTCAGGGCTTCCGTTTTCACAATGAGACGGATCTGGAGGCCTACAAGGCTATTCACATGAGCCAGCCGGACGCCGATGAGAAGCTTCACAAGGAGATCCAGGAGATGACTGCCCAGGCCAGCATGGAGGAGTTCATGTTTCTGGGCCTTCGGATGAGCCGGGGGGTGTCGGGATCGGATTTCATGAACCGGTTTGGCTGCAATATGTGGAACGTGTATGGAGAGATTCTGCACCGTCTGGAGGATGACGGTCTGATCGAGGTGGAAAGTCCCTGGGTGCGGCTGACGGATTTTGGAGTGGATATCAGCAATTTTGTGCTGAGTGAATTTTTACTGGAGGAATAAGCTGTGAACAGACAGAGGAACGTCATTAGAGTAAAATGTGAGCCATTGAGAATTGTTTCGGGAATTCTTATATTAGCGGGATTAAAGTGTTTCTGGAATAATGCTTCCATGCTAACCAATGTTTTGTTCTTTGCGGGAACCGCAGGCCTGAGTTTGGGAGTTTTGCTGTCTGGCAGATTACCTTTTATGCGCTATGTGTTGATGGCGGGGGCCGTGGTTAGTACCGCTGGTATGGCAAGTATCTTCCTGCCAAGGCTGCCGGATCTTTTCCTGAATCTGTCAAATAATGGCGGGAATCTTTTTTACATAATCGTTTTCAACATGGGTTTTCAGCTGGTTTACATAGCTATGATGATATTGGCGGTGGTCTGCGCAGTCAATGGACAGGGCAGATATGCAGGTGGGTGTATGGCAGCGGGATTGATCCTGTTTCGGCTGCTTGGAGTTTTCATGACGATGGCGTTCTTCCTGGTGGGAGGCAATGTCGTTATGTTTTTGCAGTATTTGGTATCATTTGCGGCTATGATTTTGTATTCTGCCGGAATGTGGATGTTTTTTTATAATACGTTACCTGGGAACGGGAAGAACGTGGCGGATGTGAGCGGGATGGAATGTCCGGGAAAGAAGCGGCTTTTAGTGACGGGGGCTATTTATGCGGTTTTGGGGGCGGCTGCGATTATTGTTTCTCTTTGCATTCTTCTGTTCTATTTGTGGAATCTCGTTATCCAGAACTGGTCGTTTCGTATGGATGATGGAATCCGGATGATGGCGTCAGGTCTTCTGTTAGTTGGTATGGCATATCTGGCTTTTGGGGGATATGCCGTGAGATATGCGAACAGGAAAGACAAGGCGGCAGTCTGTATTGTCCTGGGGATTATTCTGCTGGTTTTTGCAGGGATCAATCTGGTGGCGGCGTTTAAGCTGGGAGTGATATTCATTATGATTTCAGCAGTGTATATCATTCTGCCATATTATTATATGCGTGGCGGTCTGGATAATAAAAAGGGTTATTAGAATTATGAAAGGTTCTTTCTTTAAATAGGGGGTGGAGGGAAATCACGAGATATGTAGGTTGAATCGTTCGGAAGGCTCCCTGGGCG
>JAWZDV010000061.1:0-23720 GCA_034142505.1 Bacteroides thetaiotaomicron | reverse complement strand
AAGTTGGTAAGACTGGTAAGAAATAATTAAGGAGAGTGTAAAAATGGTTAGTAAACAGTCAAGAAGCGAAGTTCGCGCAAAGAAGCACGCCAGATTACGCAATCGTTTTGCAGGCACAGCCGAGAGACCTCGTCTGGCAGTGTTCAGAAGTAATAATCATATGTATGCTCAAATTATTGACGATACAGTTGGCAATACTTTAGTAGCAGCATCCACCATGGAGAAAGCTGCAAAGGCAGAGCTTGAGAAGACTAATGACGTAGCAGCTGCAGCGTATGTAGGTACTTTAATCGCTAAGAGAGCATTAGAAAAAGGTATTGACACGGTTGTCTTTGATAGAGGCGGATTCATATATCAGGGTAAAGTTCAGGCACTTGCAGACGCAGCTAGAGAAGCTGGCCTGAAATTCTAGTAGAGAGGAGAATACAGCATGAAGCGTACAATTATTGACCCAAGTCAGTTTGAATTAAACGACAAGGTAGTGGCTATTAAGCGTGTATCGAAAACTGTAAAAGGTGGACGTACCATGAGATTCTCTGCTTTAGTAGTAGTAGGTGATGGAAATGGACACGTAGGTGCAGGCCTTGGTAAAGCAGGTGAAGTTCCGGAAGCAATCCGCAAAGGAAAAGAAGCTGCTGCCAAAAACCTGGTAGAGATTCCGGTAGATGAGAATAACAGTATTCCACATGATTTCATTGGACAGTTTGGAAGCGCATCCGTATTACTGAAGAGAGCTCCTGAAGGTACCGGTGTTATCGCTGGCGGCCCGGCTCGTTCCGTATTGGAGCTTGCAGGCATCAAAAACATTCGTACAAAATCCTTAGGTTCCAACAACAAGACCAACGTTGTTCTGGCAACTATCCAGGGCTTATGTTCTTTGAAGACTCCAGAAGAGGTTGCAAAACTTCGTGGCAAATCTGTTGAAGAGATTTTAGGCTAAGGAGGATAGAAAAATGGCAAACAAGTTAAAGGTGACATTAGTCAAATCCCCAATCGGCGCAGTTCCGAAGCACAAAGCTACTGTGGAAGCATTAGGGTTAAGAAAGCTTAACAAGACCGTTGAATTACCGGATAACGAAGCTGTTAGAGGTATGATCTGGCATGTGAAGCACTTAGTAAAAGTAGAAGAAATCTAATTGATCAAAGTAAGGAGGTGCAGACATGGATTTATCAAATTTACAGCCGGCCGTTGGTTCCAAGCACAGCGATAACTTCAGAAGAGGCCGTGGACACGGTTCAGGAAACGGCAAGACAGCTGGTAAAGGACATAAAGGCCAGAAGGCCCGTTCTGGCGCAACAAGACCAGGTTTCGAGGGTGGCCAGATGCCTTTATACAGACGTATTCCGAAGAGAGGTTTCACAAATAGAAATTCCAAGACTATCGTAGGGATTAATGTCGATGCACTGGAGAAATTTGAGAATGACGCAGTTGTTACTGTTGATTCTTTAATGGAAGCCGGCATCGTTAAAAACCCAAGAGATGGCGTTAAGATTCTGGGGAATGGAGAATTAACCAAGAAGCTGACCGTTAAGGTTAATGCATTCAGTGAGGGTGCAAAGGCTAAAATCGAGGCTTTAGGTGGAACCTGCGAGGTGATCTAATATGTTAAAAACACTCCGTGACGCATTTAAAATTAAGGATATCCGGAAAAAATTACTGTACACCTTTATGATGTTGATTGTGATTCGTTTCGGTTCCGAATTGCCGATTCCTGGAGTTAACACAAGTTATTTTGCGGATTTTTTTGCAAAACAGACCGGAGATGCATTTAACTTCTTTAATGCAATGACTGGAGGGTCCTTTACCTCCATGTCAATCTTCGCTCTGAGCATTACCCCATATATCACATCTTCCATCATCATGCAGCTCATGACCATCGCCATTCCAAAACTGGAGGAGATGCAGAAAGAGGGCGAGGACGGAAGAAAGAAAATCGCTGAGTATACCCGTTACGTGACCGTTGGTCTTGCACTGATCCAGTCTATCGCTATGGCCGTTGGCTTTGGCGGACAGGGTCTGCTGCTGGAATTCAACGCCATCAGCGTGATTGTGGCAGTCGCGTCGATGACCGCAGGCAGTGCGCTTCTCATGTGGATCGGTGAGAGAATCACAGAGAACGGCGTGGGCAATGGTATCTCCATCGTCCTGCTGTTCAACATTATCTCCAGTATCCCGGAGGACGGCATGACGCTGTATTCCAGATTCTTATCTGGCAAGGACATTGGCCCGGCGATTGTAACAGCGGTTATTATCATTGCAATTATCGCGGCAATGGTCGTGTTTGTTATCATCCTGCAGGATGCGGAGAGAAGAATTCCTGTTCAGTACTCCCAGAAGATGCAGGGAAGAAGAATGGTTGGCGGCCAATCCTCCAACATTCCGTTAAAGGTGAATACCGCCGGTGTGATCCCGGTAATCTTCGCTTCTTCCATTATGTCTATGCCGGTAGTGATTGCACAGTTCTTCCAGGTTGACTACACAACCGTTGGCGGAAAGATTCTGCTGATGCTCAGTTCTTCATCCTGGTTTAAGCCAGAGCAGCCGGTTTATTCCATCGGTATGGTGATTTATCTTGTATTGATTATTGTGTTTGCATATTTCTATACATCCATCACCTTCAATCCGCTGGAAGTGGCAAACAACATGAAGAAGCAGGGTGGCTTTATCCCGGGTATCCGTCCTGGCAAGCCTACCTCTGATTACCTGAACAGCATTTTGAACTATATTGTGTTCATCGGCGCCTGCGGACTGATTATTGTCAGCATTGTTCCCATTATCGTATCTGGTTTATTTACCGTAAGCCATTTATCATTTGCCGGAACTTCTCTGATCATTATCGTGGGTGTTATTCTGGAGACAATTAAGGCAATTGAATCACAGATGCTTGTGCGTAATTACAAGGGCTTTTTAAATGACTAGTTATGCGCTTGATTAAGAGGAAGGGAAGAACTGGTGAGGCGGACATCCGTCTTGCCGGTGACCCTTTCTTTTGGTCTTTATTAGTAACTGTTGAGATGGATTATGAGATGGAATTTGAGTTGGAAAAGATAGGAGGACGTACTTTATGAAGATTATCATGTTGGGCGCTCCTGGGGCCGGTAAAGGAACTCAGGCGAAACGAATCGCAGAGAAATACCACATCCCGCATATCTCCACGGGAGATATCTTTCGGGCCAATATCAAAGGCGGCACCGAGCTGGGCATGAAAGCCAAGGGCTTTATGGACCAGGGAATGCTGGTGCCGGATGAAATCACCATCGGTATGCTGATGGACCGTATCAAAGACGCTGACTGTGAGAACGGGTATGTCCTGGATGGCTTTCCAAGGACGATTCCACAGGCGGAGAGCCTTACAACGGCATTGTCCGAGCGGGGCGAAGCCATTGACTACGCGGTCAATGTGGACGTACCGGACGACAACATCGTCAGCCGCATGGCAGGACGCAGAGCGTGTCTGGCCTGTGGCGCTACATATCACGTGGAATTCAATCCTCCCAAGAAAGAGGGGATCTGTGATGTGTGCGGCCAGGAACTGGTGCTTCGTGACGACGACAAGCCGGAGACGGTTCAGAAACGTCTCGACGTGTACCACGAGCAGACACAGCCGCTGATTGAATATTACAAGAAGGCGGGGGTGCTTGCCGAAGTGGACGGAACTCAGAACATGGATGATGTGTTTAGCAGCATCGTGGACATCTTAGGAGCATAATATGTCAGTTACGATTAAATCAACAAGGGAAATCGAACTTATGAGGGAGGCGGGAAGAATTCTCGCCATCACTCATGAGGAGCTTGCAAAGGCGATCAAGCCGGGGATATCCACATTGGATATCGACAGGCTGGGAGAGGAGATCATCCGAAGCTATGGATGTATTCCTTCCTTTAAGAATTACAACGGCTATCCGGCTTCGATCTGTGTGTCTGTGAACGACGAGGTGGTTCACGGGATTCCCAATAAGAAGCATTTGTTACAGGAGGGCGACATCGTCAGCCTGGATGCCGGAGTCATTTACAAGGGGTATCATTCGGATGCGGCGAGAACCCATGCGGTGGGGGAAATCAGCCAGGAAGCAAAAAATCTGATCGAAGTGACAAAACAAAGTTTCTTTGAGGGGATTAAATATGCAAAACCTGGTAATCATCTAAATGATATATCTTCCGCGATCCAGGCCTACGCGGAGAAATTTGGCTACGGAGTAGTCAGGGATTTGGTAGGCCACGGGATCGGTTCCCATCTCCATGAGGACCCGGAGGTTCCCAACTTCGCAAGAAGAAGAAAAGGAATTAAGCTTCAGCCGGGCATGACGCTGGCTGTGGAGCCCATGATCAACGCGGGACGCTTAGACGTGGAATGGCTGGATGATGACTGGACGGTTGTAACAGAAGACGGTTCCCTGTCAGCACATTATGAAAACACGATTTTGATATGTGAGGATGGTCCGGAGATTTTATCGATACTTCCTTCTGATGGAGAGGTGTAACAGAATGAGATACGGCGTAGGCGCGCTGGCGAGATCCTTGGCCGGCCACGACAAAGATCAACTTTTTATCATATTGGAAGAAAGTGAAGAATATGTTAGTCTGATGGACGGAAAATACCGGACGCGGCTAAAACCTAAGTGCAAGAATAAAAAGCACGTGCAGGTTATTCATGATAACGATGAACCACAGCGCAGAAAGCTGATAGAAGAGAATAAGTTAACGGATGAGTATGTGAAACATTTCATCAAATGCTACAAAAGAGAGAGTCGTAACAAGGAGGAGACCATTTTATGTCAAAAGCAGATGTGATTGAGATTGAGGGTGTTGTGGTAGAGAAACTGCCAAACGCCATGTTCCAGGTAGAGCTTGAGAACGGCCACCAGGTTTTGGCCCATATCAGCGGAAAACTCCGTATGAATTACATCAAGATTTTACCGGGCGACAAAGTAACGATTGAATTATCACCATATGACCTTTCCAAGGGAAGAATCATCTGGAGAGATAAGTAGTCGCAAAAGTGAAAATAATACTTGCAATATAAGGGAATAAGTGTTATAATGCTCTAGCGACTTTGTTGAAATACTGGGTGAACTTTGCCCAAAAGTTCCCTGGTTACCGATATATCTAACTATTTAGGTATATAATGCGAAAGGAAAGGAGAATTGCTGTGAAAGTTAGATCATCCGTAAAACCAATTTGCGAAAAATGCAAGATCATCAAGAGAAAAGGCAGTATCAGAGTAATCTGTGAAAATCCTAAGCACAAACAGAGACAAGGTTAATGCGCAGCAAAGCGGAGAGCTGCAAAACGTAGTTTGTGCTCCCGCGAAAATAATTTAGGAGGTGTACTACACACATGGCTCGTATTTCAGGTGTTGATTTACCAAGAGAAAAACGTGTTGAGATCGGTTTAACTTATATCTATGGTATTGGTAGAACAAGTGCAAACCGTATTCTTGCAGAGGCAAACGTTAGTCCTGACACTCGTGTTAAGGATTTAACCGATGACGAAGTAAAGAGAATCGCTGCAGTGATTGGTGAGACTCAGATGGTGGAAGGTGATTTACGTAGAGAAATCGCTATGAACATCAAGAGACTCCAGGAAATCGGCTGCTACCGCGGTATCCGTCATAGAAAAAGCCTGCCGGTTCGTGGTCAGAAGACCAAGACTAATGCAAGAACCCGCAAAGGTCCTCGTAAGACCGTAGCAAACAAGAAGAAATAACACGAAACTAAAGAATCACGTTACATGTTTTAAAAACAGGAATAACAGGATTCTGGTAATTATTTAAGAAAGTAGGTTAGTTTAAAATGGCTAAAAAAATGTCCACTACTAAAAAAGTGACAAAAAAGCGTGTAAAGAAAAACGTTGAACGCGGACAGGCACATATCCAGTCTTCTTTTAATAACACAATCGTGACATTAACAGATGCTCAGGGTAACGCTTTATCATGGGCAAGTGCCGGTGGTCTGGGATTTAGAGGTTCAAGGAAATCTACTCCATATGCAGCTCAGATGGCTGCAGAAACTGCAACTAAAGCAGCTTTAGTACATGGTTTAAAATCTGTTGACGTTATGGTAAAAGGTCCTGGTTCAGGCCGTGAAGCAGCAATCCGCGCACTTTCCGCATGCGGTTTAGAGGTAACTAGTATTAAGGACGTAACTCCGGTTCCACATAACGGATGTCGCCCGCCAAAACGTAGAAGAGTTTAATTAGGAGGTACTAAACAGTGGCAGTTGATAGAGTTCCTGTTCTTAAAAGATGTAGATCCCTTGGTCTTGATCCAGTTTATTTAGGAATAGATAAAAAATCAAACAGAGAATTAAAAAGAGCTAACAGAAAGATGAGCGAGTATGGTCTCCAGTTACGTGAGAAGCAGAAAGCAAAATTCATCTACGGTGTGTTGGAGAAACCTTTCCGTAACTACTATGCAAAAGCATCCAAGATGGATGGTATGGTAGGCCAGAACCTGATGATTCTGTTGGAGAGAAGACTTGACAACGTAGTATTCCGTATGGGATTCGGCAGAACAAGAAGAGAGACAAGACAGATGGTTGATCACAAGAGCATTCTTGTAAACGGCAAGTGTGTCAACATCCCGTCTTACTTAGTAAAAGCCGGCGACGTTATTGAGGTAAAAGAGAAGAGCAAATCTTCCCAGAGATTTAAAGACGCCATGGAGTCCACTGCCGGAAGAATGGTTCCAGCATGGCTTGACGTTGATGCTGAGAACTTACGCGGTACAGTAAAAGAGATGCCAACAAGAGATGAGATTGATGTTCCAGTAAATGAAATGCTTATCGTCGAGTTGTACTCTAAATAATTAAGAGTATAAGAGCCTCGATTATATGATACCCAAAAGGAGGGGCTATTAGTGTTCGATTTTGAAAAACCAAACATTGAAATCGCAGAGATTTCTGAAGACAGAAAATATGGCAAGTTTGTAGTTGAACCACTGGAAAGAGGCTACGGCACCACATTAGGTAATTCATTAAGGAGAATCATGCTTTCCTCCTTACCGGGTGCGGCAGTCAGCCAGGTGAAAATCGACGGCGTTTTGCATGAATTCAGTTCTATTCCTGGAGTAAAGGAAGACGTGACTGAGATCATCATGAACATCAAGAGCTTATCTATTAAAAATACCAGCGAGACGAATGAAGCGAAGGTTGCTTACATTGAGTTCGAGGGCGAAGGCGTCATCACAGGCGCTGATATTCAGGCAGATCCCGACATCGAGATTCTCAATCCCGAGCAGGTGATCGCCACTTTAAGCGGCGGGACTGACAGCAAGTTCTATATGGAACTTACTATCACCAAAGGCCGCGGCTACGTGAGTGCGGACAAGAATAAGAAAGAGGAACTGCCGATCGGTGTGATTGCAGTGGACTCCATCTACACTCCCGTGGAGCGTGTGAACTTAGCAGTTGAGAATACCCGTGTGGGTCAGATTACCGATTACGATAAACTGACGTTAGACGTATTCACCAACGGAACCTTAGCGCCGGACGAAGCAGTGAGTCTGGCGGCGAAAGTGCTGAGCGAGCATTTGAATCTCTTCATTGACTTGTCTGAGAATGCCAAGACCGCTGAGATCATGGTAGAGAAAGAGGACAATGAAAAAGAGAAAGTCTTAGAGATGAACATTGATGAGCTGGAGCTTTCTGTCCGTTCATACAATTGTTTAAAGAGAGCCGGCATCAATACGGTGGAAGAACTGTGTAACAGAACTTCCGAGGATATGATGAAGGTTCGTAACTTAGGCCGCAAGTCCCTTGAGGAAGTGCTGGCGAAGTTGAAAGAGCTGGGGCTTCAGCTGAACCCGAGCGACGAGTAATTTTATCATCAATAGGTGCCTGGCTCATAAGTCCAATGTGCAGAAGCCGGGTACGTTACAAAAATTTGGATGATGCAGGCCAGTAAGACCGATGAAGCATGGCAGTGCACTCCAGCGTGAATAGTATGGAGGAAATAACATGGCAGGATATAGAAAACTGGGCAAAACATCTGACCAGAGAAAAGCATTAATCAGAAATCAGGTAACCAACCTGTTGTACCACGGTAAGATCGTTACTACCGAAGCAAGAGCAAAGGAAGTCCGCAAAGTAGCAGAAGGCTTAATCGCTATGGCTGTGAAAGAGAAAGACAACTTTGAGACTGTGAAGGTAACTGCTAAGGTTGCCCGCAAGGACAAAGACGGCAAGAGAGTCAAAGAAGTGGTAAACGGCAAGAAAGTTACCGTTTATGATGAAGTTGAGAAAGAGATCAAGAAAGATAATCCTTCCAGACTTCATGCAAGAAGACAGATGCTGAAGGTTCTGTACGATGTGACAGAAGTTCCGGCAACTCCGGCTGGCAGAAAGAAAAACACCAAGAGTGTTGATATGCCTGCAAAACTCTTCGATGAGATTGCACCGAAGTATGTAAACCGCAACGGTGGCTATACAAGAATCGTTAAGATCGGCCAGCGTAAAGGTGATGGCGCAATGGAAGTTGTGCTTGAGTTAGTATAAGAATGACGGGCCCCCGCGAATGCGGGGGCTTTTTTCGTTCTGCGGTGCAGTATTCCGGGACGGTAACAACCGTACAGAAAAATGAAAGAATATCGTAAGTTGACCCATTACAGGGCGGCGTATATAATAAAGGTAGAAAAGGTAAGAACAGGGAATGTATCCTGATTTTAGGATGCATGTTGGATTACAGGGAGGGGAAAAGCGATGAGGAAGACTGTTAAGATACTCAGTATCATAACGATAATTGGAACACTAATGAATGCGATGCCGCTTACCAGCCTTGCGAGAACCAGCTATGCGGCGATTTCTTCGGTCAGTATCCGGGTGGGTACGGATTGTGAGGCGGGGGATTACCTGCCAAACCGGCCGACTTACAGCGACGGATCAACGGAGTCGCAGAGCGGAACCTACGTGACAGCCGATTCCACCAAATACACGATTGACGGTGCGGAGTGGGCATCTTCTGTGAATACGGACAGAGTTCTGTCAGTGGGAGATGAACCGAAGATGGTGGTCACTCTGAGAAGCAGCTATTACAATGTTGGCGACAGAGAATATATCTTCAAAGGCGGTTATTCCTCCAGCAACGTGACGGTCAAGGGAGGAACCTTCGTATCGGCAAGAGTGAGAGATTCCGGAGATATCCTGGAGGTTACGGTAAAGCTGAAAGGAATTGGCGGAGATTTCCCGATTCCGACTTTGGCGGAATGGACGGGTTCTGGTTATGGGCACGCAAGATGGGGGTATTATGACGACGATGACAAGAAAGCGTCATCCGGCTATTATGATGTGAGTTTGTACCGGGGCAGCGGCCTTGTGAAGAAGCTGGAAGCCTACCAGGGTACCTCCTACAACTTCTATCCGTATATGACGAAAGCGGGCAGCTACTCCTTTAAAGTGAGAGCCGTCTACGGTACGGAGGAGCAGAAGAAATACGGAAAAAAGAGCGACTGGCTCCAGTCGGATGAGATTTATATTGATAAAGAGCATGTGTCTGACGGCACCGGGCAGAATGACGTCAACGGCAACAGCGGCGGCCAGGTGGGGTGGATTCAGAACGGCGATACCTGGTATTACCGGTATCCGGATGGCACTTACCAGAAGAACTCCTGGGCGAAGATTAATGACAAGTGGTATCTGTTCGACGCGGACGGCAGAATGCTGAAGGGCTGGCAGCTGAAGAACAACCGCTATTACTTCCTGGATGATTCCGGCGCCATGGTTGTGGGTTGGGTCAAGAGCGGTGATAAATGGTATTATTTGAATTCCAATGCAGGTGATCAGGAAGGGGCCATGTGCACTGGCTGGATACAGGTCAACGGCCTGGTCTACTATATGAACAATTCCGGCGCCATGGTGGAAGGATGGCAGGAGGTAGACGGCAACTGGTACTACTTCTGGCCTGGTTCCGGACAGAAAGCGGTCAATACTACCATCAGTGGATTTTACGTAGATGGGAATGGTATTTGGAAAAAATAATGATACCAAAGGATGGGATAGAATATGAGACAGTTTGAATCTAGAAAAATGAAAGCTTTGATGACCAGTGTGATTGCGGTACTGCTTTGTATGATGCTGGTGCTGACGGCATTTGCGGCACAGGAGAGATATCAGCTTGGAGAGACTGAGAAAGCGTGGTGGGAGAATGAGACCACCGCACGCTGGAGAAAGGTAGACAGGGCGAGAAAGTATCAGGTTCGGCTGTATCAGGATGGCGTCTCCATCGTCCGTCTTACGGTAGATACGACAAAAGTGGATTTTGCTAAATATATTGAGGATGACAGTGAGTACTATTTTGAGGTATGTGCCTATGCGAAGGATTCTTCCCAGCAGACCGGCGAGTGGGTGGAGTCTGACACCCAGTATGTGACCGGCAGGGGCGACACCAACGGGAAGTGGAGAACGTATCAGCAGGGCAAGAAGTATCAGAGGCTGGACGGCTCTTATGTGACCAGCCAGTGGTATTTGATTGTGGGCGAGTGGTATTACTTTAACGCTGATGGGTATGTAAAAACCGGCTGGGCCGATATCAATGGCTCCTGGTATTATTTAAATGCGGACGGCAAGATGTTGAAGGGCTGGCAGGAGATTGACGGCTCCTGGTATTATATGCGGCCAGACGGAAGCATGGCGACCGGCTGGGTGGAAGCGAAACCAGGCGAGTGGTATTATCTGTATACCGATGGCAAGATGGCGGCCAACACCGTGATTGACGGATATCAGCTGAACGAAAGCGGATTATATGTCCAGTAAGTGACAGGACCGGTTCATTCCGTTCAGATTGATATAGAGGATTGATAAAGGAAAAAGGATTAGCGGCATAGTCAGTTTTGGCTATGCCGCTTTGCTGGTTTTGCGGGGTATTCTCATTGCTTAAGAGAAGACATCATTGTATAATACTCATAAACGGCTACTTGATATGAGGATGAGCAGATGAAACCAATTCGATTTTCGATTAATAAAAAAATATTGATGCTTTCTGCAGCAATTGTACTGCCATTTCTGATTATGGTGGTAGTTCTTTTGATTTCCATGATTAAATACAGCCGCATCTATGATAATATTGTGAGCAACATGACCATTGCCAACAATTATAACTTGAACTTCAAGGAAGATATGGATGAGAGTCTTTATAAGCTGGTGGTGGGGTATGTGGATTATGAGAATATTTCGGAGGATGGGACGTTAAAAGATCCTTATGTCCTGATTGAGGAACTGAGAGGAGAATTTACGACGCTGAAGGATTATACTACGGAGACGGAAAGCCGGATGTGGCTGGAGAGTCTCTTGAGGAATATTGATACTCTGGAAAAACGGGTGGATGATATTCTGGAGAATATCAGGATTGGCGGGCGGTATGATGAAAATATCCAGGAGTTGGATAACAATATCTACATCCTGACGGAACTGATTCAGGATAATATTCAGTATTATATCTATTATCAGACGAAAAGCATGGAGAAGGTGACCGGCGATCTAAACGGGCAGATCCAGAATTTTCTGGTGGCCTGCGGAGTTCTGGCCGCGTTTCTGGTGGTTCTGACTGTTATTGTAACGTACTTGATCACCGGCGGGATTCTGCGCCCGGTACAGGTGCTGTATGAGGCCACACAGAAGGTTTCGGAGGGAGATTTGAGCGCCAGGGCGGATATCCACTCGAAGGACGAGATTGAGATCCTGGCTAACGGGTTTAATGATATGGCGGAGAACATGCAGCTGCTGGTTCAGAAAACGAAGGAAGATGAGCAGAAGATGAGACAGCTGGATCTGCGTCTGTTACAGGAGCAGATCAACCCGCATTTTCTGTATAATACCCTGGATACCATCGTCTGGCTGATTGAGTGCAACAAGGCGGAGGAAGCAGTGAACATGGTGGTGACGTTGTCCAATTTCTTCCGGCTGGTGCTCAGCAAGGGAAAGGAGATTATCACACTCCGGGAAGAGCAGCAGCATATCCGCAGCTATCTGGAGATCCAGGAGATGCGGTACCGGGATATTCTGGAATATGAGATACAGATTGAACCGGAGCTGTATGAATACCAGATTTTAAAGCTGACGCTGCAGCCGCTGGTCGAGAATGCCCTCTATCATGGCATCAAATATAAGAGGGCCAAGGGCTACATTCATATCAGTGCGAGGCGGGAAGGTGAGGTCCTTCATTTGACGGTCAGCGACAATGGCATTGGCATGGATGAGCAGGAGCTGGAACAGCTTCGGAAAGAGATGGAACGTCCCTGCAGTGAGACGGAGAACGGCTTTGGACTGGCCAATGTCAACGAGCGAATCCGTATGTATTTTGGAGCGGATTATGGAATGAAGATCGAGTCCTGGAAGGGACAAGGGACAACGGTTGAACTTACGATTCCGGCGATTGGATTCCATGTGGAGCAGGCGTGACAGGGAGAGGGGGAGAACGTATGGGAAGGTCCGGCAGAAAAAAAGAGTTAATCGTGATAGTCCTGACGCTGCTTCTGGTGGCGCTGTCAGGCTGCGCGAAGCATTATGGGGCGGAGAAGGAGGACACGCTGACGCCGACGGATGAGAATCTGATTGTGGTGGGGGTGTCCCAGGTGGGCAGTGAGTCGGTGTTCCGCACGGCCAATACGGCTTCGATTCAGCGGGTATTTACGAAAGAAAACGGATATTTCCTGATTTTTAATAATGCAAGGCAGAAGCAGGAGAACCAGATCAAGGCGCTGCGCAGTTTTATCTCCCAGCGGGTGGATTATATCGTGTTTTCCCCGATTAAGGAAGATGGCTGGGATACAGTGCTGCAGGAAGCCAGGGAGGCGGGGATTCCCGTGATCCTGATCGACCGGAAGGTCAATGTCCAGGATCAGTCGCTGTACACGACGTGGATCGGCTCTGATTTTTATAAGGAGGGGCGGCTGGCGGCGGAGACGCTGGCCCAGTGTTTGGAGGACCAGGGCAGGCTAAATGACAGCATCAGGATTGTGGTTTTGCAGGGCACCAAGGGGGCGACTGCGACGATTGGGCGCACGGAAGGCTTTGATGAAATTGCCAGCCAGCATGAGAACTGGATGATTCTGGACCGGGCGGACGGAGAGTTCACGACCGCGAAAGGGAAAGAGGAGATGGCGAAGCTGCTGGAGAAATATAAGGACATTGACGTGGTCATTTCCCAGAATGATGATATGACCTTTGGCGCGCTGGAGGCGATTGCTGACGCCGGGAAGACGCCGGGGATGGACGGGGATATGATTGTGATCTCCTTCGACGCGGTGAAGAGCGCGCTGGAACTGGTGGCGGAGGGCGTGATCACCGCGGATATTGAGTGCAACCCGAACCAGGGGGAGTATGCGGAGGCGGCCATTCGAAAGATGGAGGAGAAGAAACCGGTGGCAAAGCTGTATTTTGTCCCGGAGGGAGTGTATACCCGGGAAAATGTGCAGGAGGCTCTGCAGGAGGAATCGTAATGTGGAAAATATTTTTGGTGGAAGATGAGAGCGTTATAAGAGAGGGATTCCGGGATAAGATTCCCTGGGAGCAGTATGGGTTTCAGCTGGTGGGAGAAGCTGGCGACGGGGAGATGGCGCTACCCATGATCAGGAAGATCAGGCCGGACGTGCTGATCACGGACATTAAAATGCCGTTTATGGATGGTCTCTCTCTGAGCGAGATTGTAAAAGAAGAATTTCCCAAGATGAAGATTATCATTATCAGCGGGTATGATGATTTTGAGTATGCACGCAGGGCGATCACCGTTGGCGTGGACCAGTACCTGCTCAAACCGATCACCAGGACGGCGCTGCGGGGCGTGCTGCTGGAGATCAAGGAGAAGATGGAGCAGGAGACGGAGCAGAAGGACTATCAGGCCCAGTATCAGGATGAGGTGAGGGAATTTGAGCAGTTTTCTCTCCGCAGATTCTTTGAGAAGCTGTTGGATGGCAAGCTCTCGGTTAAGGAGATCTATGAGGAGGCGGCCGGGCTGTCACTGCAGCTGACGGCGTCCTGTTATAACCTGCTGCTGTTCTCGATTTATGAGAAAAGCGAGTCCGCTTCCCGGGAGGCGGGGGAGCGGCTGGCCAGGAGGCAGGAGGAGGTGTTTCACTTCTTTTTGAGACATCCCCAGTATGTGCTGTTCCGGTTTAATGTCAACTGCTATGGCGTGTTGATCAAGTCGGAGCAATCCCAGATGGAAGATCTGGTTGAGAACGGCCTTGAGCATGTCAGAAGGACCTGCGGGGCGGAAGAACATGACCTGGAATGGTATGTGGCGGTGGGGACGCCGGTGGAACGCCTGAGCCTGCTTTCCCAATGTTATAAGAAAGCCAACCACTATTTTGCCTACCGTTTTATCCTGCCGAACCTTCATATTCTCTCGGAAACGACGCTGGCGGACCATCTGGCCGGCCAGGAGGAGAAGAATATCGGCAAGGTGGATTTTATGCAGATGGACCCGGAGATCATCCGCGATTTTCTTGCAAGAGGGGAGGACAAGGAGATTCACGACTTTGTGGAATCCTATCTTCACAATATCAGCAATGCGCTGAAATCCAGGATGTTCCGAAGCTATGTGATCTTAAATATCCGCTTTGCGGTCGTGGCGTTTCTGGAGTCCATCGGGGCGGACCAGGAGGAGTACGCGGAGGAGATCGAGCAGGCGGTGAACGTGACGCGGGATGAGAACAGCGAGCTGTTTAAGTACTTTGTCAGGATGCTGGAGACTTCGATGCGGATCAGAGACCAGATTAACAGCTACCAGGGCGGGAAAATGCTGAAAAAGGCATTGGATTACATTGACGCCAACTATGACCGGGATACCTTATCCTTAAACTCCGTGGCGGAGAATATTGGCATGAGCGCCAATTATTTAAGCGCCATCTTCAGTCAGAGTATGCAGAAGACGTTTGTGGAATATGTGACGGAGAAGCGGATTGAGAAGGCGAAAAAGCTGTTAAAGCAGACGGACAAGACCTCCGGGGAGATTGCCAGGGAGGCCGGGTATAAAGATGCCCATTATTTTAGTTTTGTGTTTAAGAAGCTGCAAGGCTGCAGCCCGAGAGAGTACCGGGCAGAGAAGAAACGCTGACGGACTTCATTACAAGTCCATCTGCGTACTTTCTTTTTGATTTAATTTCCAGCGGGTTTCCTGTGACAGTACGGGAAGCCCGTTTAGTCGTCTGATGATGGTTTCGGCGGCTTTTGTTCCCATCTCGTGGGGCTTGTGGGATAAGGTGGTCACGGTGAGAAAGTTGGAATAGCTCAAATAGGTGTTGTCGAAGGCGGCAACTGCCAGATCGGCGGGCAGATGATAGCCGGCAAGCAGCAGCTCGTCCACCAGATGATAGGCGATCACGTCGTTGTAGCAGATGACGGCGGTGCAGGAGGAGAGAGACTCCTCAATCATGTGTTTGAGAAAGCGGGTATCTTTTTCCTGCATCAGCCGGTCCAGTTCGTGGGAACCATACCAGCAGACCTGGTTGTCGGAGAGGGGGAGGGAGAGGTCCCGCATAGCTTCCATGTATCCCTGATACCGCTCAATTCCCTGCATATCGTCCGCCTTAAAAATGCCGCCGATGGAGCAGTGCCCCTGACCGGCCAGATGCTGGACTAACAGGGCGCTTCCGGAGTAATTGTCATCCTTGATGTAAATGCAGTCCAAAAGGGCCGGATAGTAGTTGTAGAGGAAAACAATCTGGCAGCCCTTTTTCATCAGCTTACGGTATAGATCGAGGTTAGGATTGGGCAGCGCAGTTTTGCAGCCCTCCACAATGATGCCGCGAAGCGGCGCTTTCAGAAGCTTTAGCAGGATGTCACGTTCCACGGCGACGCGGTTGCCGGTTGGGAAAACCTGGCCGGTGAATCCCTGCTCAGACAGCGTCCTCTGGATGTCATCGATGACGCCGGGATAGATGTAGTCGTGGCTGCTGGAAACCAGGATGCCGATGACATTTCCCTGGGGCTTGGAGGAACGGCCGGTGATGTAGGAGCCGCTTCCCTGCTTCGAGACGATGAGGCCCTTCTGCTCGAGCAGGCTTAAGGCCATGCGGACTGTCTGCCGGCTGACGTGATACCGCCGGCCAAGCTCCTGTTCCGTGGGCAGTTTATGAATCCCGCTTTGAATCTGTTTTTCTATCATAAGTTCCAGCCGTTCGGCTAACCAACGGTATTTGATTGCCATAGAATCCCTCCATTCCCCATAAAAAATCCCACTTTTTTTCTCCAAAACAGGAAAATGACGAAAGGAATATGGCCTGTCAGGACCGCCCGTAAGAGGGAAATCATAAGATTTTACCGCGTCATCATAAAATATCCTACTTGAGATTTTAAGTTGTATTGTAAATCAATAATAACACATGAAATTTGTATTGTAAAGAACTCACAAAACGCATAAACAAAGGGGTTTGTGAATTGAATTGCAGCTTCGCGGATGATAAGATACAGACATAGGGAGGAACGAATCCCAAATGAAAAAAATCAATAAGCGGAGGTAAAAAAATGAGAAAGAACGTACTTGCAACAGTGTTAGCAGTTTCTATGGTGGCGGCAGGTCTGGCTGGCTGTGGCTCCAAAACGACCACATCCGAGACAACGGCAAAAACCGAGGCAGCTACGGATGCGGCAACCCAGGCGGCCACAGACGCGGCAACCGAGGCAGCGGCTCCGGCAGCCAGTGACGGCGAACTGATCCGGGTCGGTATTATCAACAATGACCCCAACGAATCAGGATACCGGACAGCCAATGACGCTGATTTAAAAGCAATGTTTACCAAGGAAAACGGATATGATGCTTCGTTTGCATACAGTTTGAAAAATGATGAGCAGATTACTGCGGCACAGAAGTTTATTCAGGATGAAGTGGATTATTTACTTCTCTCCGCGGCAGATACCTCCGGCTGGGACAGCGTGTTGAAGGATGCCCAGGATGCGGGAATCGGCGTGATTTTATTTGACCGTACGATTGATGCCAGTGATGATCTTTATCTTGCTTCCATCGTTTCTGATATGAATAAAGAGGGTGAGACGGCTGTCAGCTGGCTGGAGAGCCAGGGACTGGATGCCTACAACATTATCCATATCCAGGGGGTGATGGGTTCCGCGGCACAGCAGGGACGTACCGGCGCTCTTGATGCAAAGGTGGCGGCTGAGTCTTCCTGGAACCTGGTGACACAGCAGACGGCAGAGTGGAACTCTGAGAAGGCACAGCAGATTGTTCAGTCCGTCATTGATTCCGGTACTGAGTTCAATGTGATCTATGCGGAGAATGATGACATGGCAAAGGGCGCTGTGGCAGCTCTTGACAAGGCAAATATTTCCCACGGTGTTGGCAAAGACGTGATTGTGATGGGCTTTGACTGCAATAAATGGGCGCTGCAGGAATTGTTAGACCAGAACTGGAACTACGATGGACAGTGCAACCCGTTCCAGGCGGCTTATATTGATGAAGTAATTAAGAAGGTTCAGAATGGAGAGGCACTTACCGAGAAGACCATCATCATGGAAGAGAAGGGCTTCGACGCGACAACCATCACGGCAGAAGATGTGGAGAAGTATGGAATCTAATTAAATAGAAAATTGGAAAGAGCGCGGAGCGGCATGAAGTTGAAATGGACGCCTCGTGCTCTTTCTAAATAAAAAGGAGTGGAGATCGCTGGTGAAAGAACATTCTGTTTTAGAGATGAGAAATATCCATAAAAGCTTTCCCGGAGTGCGGGCGCTGCAGGGCGTTGACTTTACGCTGTGTGAGGGAGAGATTCATGCGCTGATGGGGGAAAACGGGGCCGGAAAGTCTACGCTGATTAAGGTGCTGACCGGAGTCTATGAGAAGGATGAAGGAGAAATTTACTTAAAAGGGCTGGAGAAACCGGCGGTTATCAGAGCGCCCCATGACGCGCAGAATCTGGGAATCAGCACGGTGTACCAGGAGATTACCCTGTGTCCTAATTTGACGGTGGCCGAGAACATGTACATCGGGCGGGGAAAGGGACAGATTACCAACTGGAAGAAAATGAACGGGGATGCCGACCGCATGCTGGAAACTCTGGGCATTCCGGCGAAGGCGTCCCAGCAGCTGTCTGACTGCTCCATCGCGATTCAGCAGATGGTGGCCATTGCCCGGGCGGTGGATATGGACTGCAAGGTGCTGATTTTAGATGAGCCGACCTCCTCTCTGGATGAGTCGGAGGTGGAGAAGCTGTTTGGACTGATGCGGGATTTGAAGGCGAGAGGTGTGGGAATTATCTTCGTCACCCATTTCCTGGATCAGGTGTATGCGGTGTGTGACAAGATCACGGTGCTGCGGGACGGACAGCTGGTGGGAGAATATGTGATTGAGGATCTGCCGCGGGTGAAGCTGGTTGCCAAGATGCTTGGCAAGGAGCTGGACGATATGGAGGACATCAAGGGCGAAGCGGCGGAAGGCGAAGCTTCGGATGAACGGGTTTTTGAGGTGGAAGGTCTTTTGAGCAACGCGGGGATCAAGCCCTTTGACTTTTATATTAAGAAGGGGGAGGTCAACGGATTTACCGGACTTCTCGGTTCCGGGCGGAGTGAATGTGTCCGCGCCATTTTCAGTGCGGATAAGGTGACTGGGGGAACGATCAAGAAGAACGGGAAACCGGTGAAGATCACGAAGCCGCTGGACGCCATGAAAAACGGAATTGCCTATCTGCCGGAGGACCGAAAAATGGACGGTATCGTGGGAGATATCTCCGTGAGAGACAATATCATTCTGGCAGCCCAGGTACTCCGTGGATTCTTTAAGCCGTTTTCCAAGGCGGAGGCAAACAAGTTTGCGGAGGAGTATATTAACCTGCTGGAGATCAAGACGGCTTCCGCGGATACGCCGATCAAGTCTCTGTCCGGCGGAAACCAGCAGAAGGTGATTCTTGCCCGCTGGCTGCTGACCCACCCGGAATATTTGATTCTGGATGAGCCGACCAGGGGAATCGATATTGGTACGAAAGTGGAAATTCAGAAACTGGTGCTGAAACTGGCGTCGGAGGGGATGAGCGTGACCTTTATCTCCTCAGAGACCGATGAGATGCTGCGCACCTGCTCCCGTCTGATTGTGATGCGGGACCGCAGAGTGGTAGGGGAACTCTCAGGGCATGACTTAAGCCAGGGCAAAGTAATGGAAACAATAGCCGGAGGTGAGATGTGATGACAACTAAAAAGCGTGGAAATGCATCCGGCGGATTGGCCGGAGTGTTCAGAAAACAGATATTTATGCCGATTGCAGCTTTGCTGCTGCTGGCGGTCTTTAATCTGATTGTCGATCCGTCCTTTTTCAAAATTACTTTGGGACATAACAGTGCGGGAGCGCCTGTTCTGACCGGTTATCTGATGACGATTCTGGACTATGGTTCGGAGGTTGCCATTCTTGCCATCGGCATGACGCTGGTGACCGCGGCATCCGGCGGACAGGATATCAGCGTGGGTGCGGCGGTGGCCATTGCCGGTTCTGTGATTCTCCGGGTTCTGGTGGGACTTGGCGGGAACGGAACGTTACAGGCCCCGATTATTGTGGCATTTTTGATTGCCTGCGTGGTGGCAATGCTGTTTGGTGCCTTTAATGGTGCGCTGGTGGCGGTGTTTAATATTCAGCCTATGGTGGCGACGCTGATTCTGTATACGGCGGGGCGGTCGATTGCGGCCTGGATTAACAACAATGAACTTCCTATTGTTACGGATAAAACCTTTACTTATTTTGGCGGGTTTATTCCCGGGATTCCGATTCCAACGCCGTTTTTCCTGGCGGTGGTCTGTGTGATCATCACGATGCTGGTGCTGAAATTCACCAATTTAGGGCTGTACACCCAGGCGGTGGGCATTAATGCAAGTTCTTCCCGGCTGAACGGTTTGAATCCGACATTTATCAAATGGCTGAGCTTTGTCATCCTGGGGCTTTGCGTCGCTGTGGTGGCGCTGATTAAAACAAGCCGGCTTTCCACTATCAATTACTCGGTGATTGCCAAGGATATTGAGATGGATGCCATTCTGGCGGTGGCCCTTGGGGGAAATGTGCTGAGCGGCGGTAAGTTTAATATCATGGCTTCGATTATGGGGGCTTACGTGATTCAGTTCCTGACCACGACCCTCTATAAGTTCAATGTCTCCTCGGATGCACTGCCGGCCTACAAGGCGGTGGTGGTTATCGTCCTGGTAGTGATCAGCGCACCGGCGGTGAAGGAGAAATTATCCGGTTTCAGCAAGAAAATCAGTATGCAGAGGAGGGTCGGCTAATATGGCGAATGAGAAACATATGGGCAGGAAACTTACTGGCAGGAAACTTACTGACACAAATTTGCTGCTGTTGATTACGGTTGTGGTGTTTTTCGTTATGTATCTGGGGGCGATGCTGTTTTTGGGAAAGGGATTTTTGAAGCCTCAGACGTTTTTCAATATTTTAAATGCTAACGCGGCGCTGATCATCACGTCCTGCGGCATGAGCCTGGTCATGATCACCGGGGGAATTGATATCTCCGTGGGCGGCGTGGTGGCTTTGGTCAGCATGAGCTGTGCGGTTTATCTGGATTATCAGGGTGGGAACGTGTTTACGTCGCTGTTGATTGCGCTGGGAATCGGGCTGGCTTTTGGGGCGGTCCAGGGATTTCTGGTGGCGTATCTGGATGTGCAGCCATTTATTGTATCGCTGGCCGGCATGTTCTTTGCCAGAGGGATGACGACGATTGTCCATACGGCACCCTTTAATGTGGCGAATGAAAGTTTCGTGGCGTTGAAGGATACGAGGATCACGGTACCTGGACTGGGGACGGTGAATAAGCTGGGAAAATATGTGAACGCTTATGTGGAAATCGGTGTGATTATCGCGATTCTGCTGGTGATTATCCTGTTCTGCGTCCTGCGGTGGACGAAGCTGGGGCGGAATTTTTATGCAGTAGGCGGGAACCGGCAGAGTGCGTTGATGCTGGGGATCAATGTGAAGAGGACAAGATTCCTCTCCCATCTGTTCTGCGGGCTGCTGGCCGGGATTGGCGGTTATGTGTATTTCCTGCATGTGGGCTCCGGCTCTGCCTCCCATGCCATGGGCATGGAGATGAATGCCATTGCCTCCTCCATCATTGGAGGAACGCTGCTGACGGGCGGTGTGGGCAATCTGTTCGGGACCTTTGTGGGCGTACTGTCGCTGAGTACGATTCAGAATATAGTGTCTTCCATCGGCCTTGACCAGGCGTGGTGGACGGGAATCACGGTGGCAGGGATGCTGTGCGTGTTCCTGGTGGTGCAGAGTTTGATTATGGCGAGGAAAAAATAGTTTGGATGCAGTGCCCTCTGGCTGGAGACAGGAAAGCCGGAGGGCGGTTTTTTTATGAAACATATAAAAATCCTTGTAAACCCGTACATATTCGTTTAAGGTATATAATGAGAATATATACGAGAGAAGAGGGAGATACAATGGAACGATGCAGAGTGGTGAACTTAAAAACGGCAGAACAGCTATTAAATCTTTACCGGGAGTATTTAAGGGATGAGGAGAGAAGTTTGGCTACGATGGAAAAATATTGCCGGGATGTGAAACGATTTTTGGAATACTTAGGGAAGGACGGTACCGTGGATAAAGAAAAAGTCCGGGATTACAAACAGTATCTGAAGGAACACTATAAAATCTCAAGTGCCAATTCCATGTTGGCGGCTGTCAATAGTTTTTTCACATTTGCTGGCTGGGAGGAATTGAAAGTCAGGCTGTTCAAAATTCAGCAGGTCTTTTACAGCAGGCCGGAGCGGGAGATCACGGAGAGGGATTATAAAAGATTGATTGATTCAGCACGAAAAAATGGGGATGAGCAGATGAGTATGCTGATTCAGACCATTGGAAGCACCGGAATCCGGATCAGTGAACTGAAATATATTACTCTGGAGTCGCTGAAAGGCGGCAGGGCAGAGATTTTTAATAAAGGAAAATCCCGGATTGTACTGCTGCCAGTGGAATTGACAAGCGTGTTGAAGATCTATTGTAAAAAAATTGGGATCAAATCCGGCAGCATTTTTATCACCAGAAATGGAAATCCGATGGATCGGAGTAATCTAAGCAAGAAAATGAAAGCCCTGGCCACAGAAGCAGGCGTTGATGAGGCAAAAGTATTCCCACACAATTTCCGCCACCTGTTTGCCAGAGTTTTTTACAGCATTGAAAAAGATGTTGTCCGTCTCATGGATCTCCTGGGACATACCAGTATCGCTGCCACAAGAATCTACACGATGACGACCGAGGACTATCCCAGGAGACAGATGTCGCGGATGAAGCTGGTGCTGGGCTAGCAAAACGTGATATTAATGCCGGAATATAAAAATACCCCATAATGTGTATTATGCGGTATCCATAACATCTGCATGAAGGAATTGACCTTCATATTACAGTCTATTATACCCACTTTCGTAAAAATTGCAAGGTTTGAAATGGAAAAAATTGTAATTCCACTTTCGAAAAACGCAAAAATATGTGAAACTGGGTATGGAATCCGGCAGCCGGACTTTGAGGAGTCTGACTGTCTATTCGTCGTGCCTGGAATTGGGGGAAGGCCTAAGTCCATGGCATGGAATCCGGTGTGGATACGGGCAAAAAAGCAGAAAGAACGGCCGGAATCGCTGTTTCCTGTTTTGCCCATACCACATACTACACATTACAGGGTAAAGACCCAAGAGAGAGGTGTCAATCCGTGGAAACGGACGCAGGAAGAGGGCAATCCCGCAAACACAAAGAAAAAGACCATGGGAAACAAAAACGGAGACCATCTCATTTCCAGACGGTCCGTGTGGGAGGATTTGAGGAAACCCAGATGATTTGTTATCTGTGGGACCTGGCAAAGACGATGAGTCTGGCCGGGCAGGATGAAGGGTCCGGCAGAGAGAAGCTGGCGGAGATGGAAAAGCAGCTGCGCGGCAGAGTGCGCGTGGAGATGCGGCGGTATTTTTTGAGGCGCAAGCGCAGAAATACGTGTCTGCTGCTGGGAGGAGGAATCCTAGCTGCGGCAGTGATGCTCCTGTTTACCTTTCTCATAGGAGTGGACCGTGTTTCAGGGAATTCCATGTATCCTTATCTGAATGACGGGGACTGGGTTCTATACACCCGGACCGGGGCGGAGATCCGCAGAGATGAGGTGATTGTATTCAAAAAGCAGGGGGAAAGCATGGTGAAGCGGGTGGCGGGACTGCCTGGAGATACCGTAGAGATCAGCCCGTCGGGGAGCCGTGTGGTGGTGAACGGGGAAGACGTGCGGGAGCCCTATGCAGCCCAGCCGGAGACATTTCCCGGAGGGAAGGAAATGGGGAAGGAACAGGAAGAGCCGGTGGGATCGCCGATGACGGTGCTGGATGGGCAGTACCTGGTATTGGGAGATAACCGGGAGGTATCCGTCGACAGCCGGGACAGCCAGATAGGAACCATATCAGACCAGGAGATTTTGGGGAGAATGCTTCTGGTTGTGCGGGTCAGAAGATCCTAAAAAGCGAGCTGGAAAAGAAAAGGAAACACAGGAACAGGATAAAAAGCGGAAATATCGGAGGAAAGAAAATGAGCCGTTTTAGATTACATACAAAAGCCGGGAAGAAACTGCTGCTGTCCTATCTGATGGCCGGGACAGCCTGCGCCATCGCGGTGGGGGTGATGGGGTATATGGTGCACAGCATTGGTATCGCACGGGCGAAAAGCCGGGAGACGGTGCTCATCTATACGGAAGAAGAATTGGAACAGTATCTGGTGGATACGGAGAGTGAGGAGTACAACTTAAATGGAAGGTACC
>JAWZDV010000060.1:0-79123 GCA_034142505.1 Bacteroides thetaiotaomicron | reverse complement strand
AGAGCCCGCCCAGGGAGCCTTCCGGACGATTCAACCGATCCATCTCGTGATTTCCCTCCTCAACCTTATTCCCTTACCCAAGTTTAAGAAAAAACCTTCCACATCGTATACCGTATTTTATTTTATGGATAAATGCAGTTTTTTCCGGTAACGCAGGGTAAAATACACAGACATGGCAAGCGCCAGCATTTCTGCCACCGGAGTTGCAAACCAGACTCCAGTCACTCCAAACAATGCCGCCAGACCGATCAGGGAAACCACCAAAAGCACCAACGTTCTCAAAAAGGATAGAATCGCCGACGTCCTGCCATCGCCGTAAGCAGTAAACATAGCAGACGCGTAGATATTGTACCCCTTAAACAGATATCCGATGGCATAAATCCGAAGTCCCACCGCCGCCATCTCATAGACATCGGTGCCACGCTTCGTAAAGATAGCCGAGAGCGGTTCCGAAAACACCAGGGTTCCCACCGTCATAAAGATGCTGACGGCCATACAGAACCCCATGCTCATCCGAAAGATCTTTCTCAGTTTTTCCGCATTTCCTTTCCCGTAATTGTAGCTGATCAAAGGCGCCACTCCCATAGAGTACCCCAAGTTGATGGCAATCAGCACAAAATCCAGGTACAGCAGAACGGAAATGGCCGCCACGCCGCTCTGCCCCACCAGATGCATCATGATGATATTAAACAGAAACGTGGTAATGCTGGTGGATAGGAAATTGACCATCTCCGAAGCTCCATTGGAGGCCGCCTGCGCCAGCGCCCGGTAATCTGTCTTCGGCTTCACAAAGCAGAAGTTGCCGCGGCGGTTCCTGGCAAAGTACCAGAGCCCATAGAGAGCCGGAATAGAGTAACCGATCCCGGTAGCCACCGCCGCCCCGGCGATCCCCATATGGAACCAGGCAATAAACACATAATCCAGCACCACATTAGCCAGCCCACCGGCAATAGTCACTGCCAGACCGATCTGGGGCTTACCATCCGCCACATAGAGACTTTGGAACATCAGCTGCAGCATGTTGGGCGCAAAAAAGAAAATCAGCGGCATCGCATAATCATAACAGTAGCCGTAAATCTCGTCATTGGAGCCCATGGCATAGATCAGCGGTTTTAAAAACACCAGACAAACCGCCGACACCGCCACACCCAGAATGATGGTAAAGACCGTGATAAACGAGAAAATCCGGTTGGCCTCCTCCCGTTTTCCCTCTCCCAGCTTTCTGGACACCAGCGCCGTCATGCCGGTGCCGAACATGGTTCCCAGACCAATGGTGACACTCATTAACGGATACACAATATTGACTGCCGAAAACGCGTCCGTCCCAATCAGTCTTGACACAAACGTCCCATCCACCACCGTATACAGGGACATGATCACCATCATAATAATCGATGGAAATGTAAATTTTAAAATAGACGGGACCGTAATCTCCCGCTCCAAACGGTTATTCATCTTTCACTTTCCTCCACTCATAGCCGGAGATATCCTGAAGAATCTTCATAAATAACTCCAGTTCTTCTGCCGTATATTTGGTCCGCAGATCCTCTTCAATCTTCTCGAAGATCTGATCGTAAATGCTTAACAAATCCGCCATCCCGGGACTGAGCCTGACATAAGTCACCCGGCGGTCCGTCTCACTCTTCTCCTTCACGATGGCCCCCTGCCGCTCCAATTCATTTAACTTGATGGTCACGGCCGACCGGGTGATCCCCAGAGCATCGGCGATCCTGCTGGCGGTGCAGTCCTTCATCTGTTCGATGACGTTGATATAGAGAAGACTGTTGTAGGATAAGCCTTTGAAAAAGTCGCCGCCGTTCATGATCTGAAGCTCATAAAGGGACATATGGTAATAAAAATCGTTGAGTTTACTGGTCAGTTTCATCTGTCTTCTCCTTCTTTCCTCCAAAATATAGTTTTGCTTATTTAATTAAATTTGCTTAACTATATTATCATGGGGTATCTGAAAAGTCAACACAAGTACGAAAAAAAACAGGGATCGTCGTCCCTGTTTTCCTGTCAATCTCCGGTTTTGTAATCATCTCTCGCCCAGTTTGGCGCGTTGATGGGGCCTGCCTTTGCGTTACCGTTCTTGGCCGCACCCTGGATCTCCGGCACCTGGGCCTGTTCATTTTTTGGATGATGCATCCGGTGGTGGTTCTCTGTTCCATGATTGTCCGGGTCATAAGGACTCGGCCGTCTCATCCCTGCTTTTGCCATAATCATACCTCCTGGTTTTTTCATAGTTTCTGTAACTGTGGTGAAACTATACAGGGAAGATTATGGTTTGCGCTTGGACATCCTGCTGCCGGTTTAGATGTCTGATTTCAGAAATAATTAAAATGAGCGCCAGGATAAATGCCAGCCCATCGGCCACCGGACCTGCCCAGAGCACTCCTTCCACGCCCAAAAAGACCGGAAGAATCAGAGCCGCCGGTATCATAAAGACAATCTGGCGGGATAAGGAAATAACCGCGGCTTTGATCGGTTTTCCCACGGCCTGCATGTAGATGCCCGCCACAGTCTGAAAACCGTTGAGGACAGAAAACAGCAGGAAGATCCGAAAGCATTTTACAGCAAATTCATTGTACAGACCTTCCTCAGAACCAAACAGGGAGACCAGCGCCATAGGGTAAAACTGGAACAAGACAAACGCGAAGACGGTCACCAATTCCGCCGCTATGATGGCGATGGAAAAGGTCTTCTTCACCCGTGCGTGGTCTCCGGCGCCATAATTGTAGCCAATGATCGGCTGGGACCCGGCTGCGATCCCCACAAGAATGGAAATCAAAATCTGGTTTACCTTCATGACAATCCCCATGGCCGTCAGCGGAATCTCCGCCCCATAGACAGACCGGGCGCCATATGCCGTCAGCAGGTTGTTGTTGACGCCCATCACGATCGTAATGGAAACCTGGGTGATAAAGCTGCTGATCCCGAGTCCCAGAACGCGTCGGCAGATGTCAAAATTAAGTGCAAAGCTGCCCTTCTTTAATTTCACGGATTGAAAATGGCGGATATAGCCCACTGACACCGCAAAAGACGCAATCTGTCCGATGATTGTGGCAATGGCCGCCCCTTTGACTCCCATCTGTAACGGGAAGATAAAAATCGGGTCCAGGATAGTGTTGATGACGGCTCCAAGGAGCATGGACATCATGGCGAATTTGGGCGAGCCGTCCGCCCGGATCATGGAGTTGAGTGCTGTGGATATCATGGTAAAAGGAAGTCCGATGGCGATGATCCTGCCGTAGTCCATGGCATAAAGGCGCAGGCTGTCAGTGGCGCCAAACAAGTTGATGATCGGCTCCAGGAACAACAGGGCCGCCAGTACTATCACGATTCCAGCGGCTGTCACCATGGTGATGGCATTTCCTACTCCCTTTCCTGCCCGCTCCCGGTCTCCTTCTCCCATCCTCAGACTCAAATAGGATGCGCCGCCATCGCCGATGAGCAGGGCGAAGGCCAGGGCAATGACCGTGATGGGGAATACCACGTTGGTAGCCCCATTTCCCAGGTAACCCACTCCCCGGCCAATGAAGATCTGGTCCACAATATTGTAAAGGGCATTGACCAGCAGGGAAATGACGCAGGGAATGGCAAACCTGGCGATCAGTTTTCCTATGGGGTCCGTAGCAAAGGGGCTGGTGTTCGTCTGTTCCGTTTTCATATTTTTTGTTCCTCCTTATTGTCAAATCAGTAGCACGCTACCTAATAGCCTTGAAAAAAGCAAACGGCAGAGGAGCTGTCCCGGCCATTTGCCAATTCGTTTAAAATATATGCTCGTCTGATAGGTTCTCCATCAGGCGGCCCGTCAAATCATGTAACATGTCTATGTCCTGCTGGGTAAATCCCTGGCACAATTCCAGCAGAACTTCCCGGTCCTGCTCTGCCAGTTCCTCATGAATGCCGGCCCCCTGTTTGGTACAGGTGATCTTCTTGTAACGCCGGTCCGCCGGACTTGGCATACAGCTGACAAACCCTTTGTTCTCCAGACGCTTGATGATGCCGGTCATCGTGGGATGAGTGACCTGCATGGCTTCCTCCAAATCACGCTGGTTAATCTCGGACACACCATTGGATTCCAGCAAGCTGATTCTCCCGAGAACCCGCAGCTGCACGGAAGTCAATCCCATGCTGCCTGCTCTCTCGTCCATCTTCCGCTTGAAGGCTCTGTCAATAATGGCTATTTTTAAACCGATGGGTCTGTCATATGCCGAATCTGTCATCATGAATTCTCCCTTGTGGAACATTAAGTAGCATACTACTTATTATAATCTGTCATTTCCTATTTGTCAAATATATTTTCCGTTTCACGAATCCACACGCCGGAAACGCACGGCTATATATGCCTTTCCCGGCAGTGTCAGGGTGAATCTTCCGCTGACCGTTCCAGCGGCTTCTATGGTTTTCTCCCAGGTGTCAATGATCTCAGCCTGATATGTCTGGCCCCGCGGGAGGTCATAATCGCGCTCGGAGGGTCTGTTGGCTCCGTAATAATATAAGAAATACCCGCCCTGTCTGTCCGCGGCCACCGATTCATCGAAAATCCCTTCCACCGGCTCCAGTCCATTTCCCGGCGCTTCCTCCATGATTTCTTTTAGAAACGCAATTCTGGAAGGACTTGTTCCGTGCAGGGTGCCGCCATGGGACCACCACAGAATATCCCGGGGATGTGTATAAGTTTCGCCATGCATGGCATAGCCTCCCCTTGTGTAAGCTTCCCAAAATCTTCTTGTCATCTCTTCTCCGCTGATGTTGCCCCAGCCAAAGGCGATATTTCCCTCGTAGGCAATCTCATCCAGCACAATCGGTTTTCCATAGCGGGTCCGCCACTCCAGAGTGTTCTCCGCGGTTTTGTAGAGATCGGTCCGCTGGATGCTGCAGTGGGTGATCCAAGGTCTTGTGTAGTCATAGAACTTCATACAGTTGTGGATGGAGCGCAGATGACAGTACGGATCTTCCCTCACCAGCACCTGGGCATTCTGTTCCCACTGCCACAGTTCTTTCTCCCGGAATAAATCATACTCGTTGGCCAGAGACCACCAGACATTGCGAAAGGCGGAGAAACGGGCCGTCACATACTGCAGATAAACGTTCTCATCCTCCACACTCATCCGTGAAAAACCCCAGCGGTCATAGGGGTGAAGCAAAATCAAATCCGCCTCAATTCCCAGGGCCAGCAGAGCCTTGATCTTATCCTCCATGTTCTGAAAATATTCCGGACAGAACCTTCCAAAATCCCACACCGTTTCCGGCTGCTCCATCTTAAGAGGAATGCCGCCCAGCATATTTCTAGGAAGCTTTGCCAGTTCCTCCTCCTGATAATCCTCCGGCTTCCATGGGGAATTCTCCCGAAGCTCATAAGGGTACAGAGCCGGTTCTTTTAAGTTATACCGGTAATGCTTCGGGAATACGCAGAAACGGAGCTTGTTAAACGGACTCTCCTCCAGCGTCTTAAGAGTTTCCCTCTGCAGGTCTTCCGTCTGATGGCACCACGCATAACACGTCGTTCCAACAGGGTAATACATGGTTCCGTCATCATAGGCAAAATGAAATTGACCGACCGTTCTCACAACGCCATGATTCCCCTCTGACGCGGGAATCACCTCAAACATATCCCGTTCCCACTCCAGCGGAAAATCCGCCTCCAGCCGGCAGGTGTATATCCCCTCAAACGATGGCATAAAACGGACCTTAAACGTCCCCTTCCCATCGTAAAACCCACGGACTTTTTTCTCTTCATTGTCCCCCTTAAAGATGCCCTTTACGGTGCAGTCCTGAAACGGATTTCCCTCCGCATCATAATGAACCTCAAATTCAATCATTCCATACTGTTCGATTTGTCTCATCATTCTCTCAACTCCATTTAGCGTCAGTATACAGACACCGGTCCAGGTGCGGTACGCTGACGCTCTGCATGTTTCTGTTATATCAGCACAAACTCCTTGAAATCAACTGCCCCGTCTCCATCAAAGCAAAACCACAGGGAATATTCTCCATCTTCCACTAAAACCTCTGTCGAGTATTCGCTCCAATCCTGTGACGGCTCAATCGGGATTTCGGCAAACGGCGGTTCCTCCAGTTCCAGCGAAACCTGTAATTTCCCCCTCCCGCTTCCTCTGACCGACACCGAGATTTTCCGCAGATCCTTCAGCAGAAAATAACGGAATCCCGCTCTAGCTCCTGCCTGCAGATTCGCAATATACTGTCCGGCATGATCCTCCCGGTCCGGGCCATCCTGGGTAATATAGGGATGATCCTCTTCCACCCGCCGGTCCAGGTAATATGGCTTGGCTCCCTCCCGTCCCATCAGACAGCAGGCAATACCGGCATGGTACCGCCCGGTCCCCGCCAGCGCCGTTTTGTTCAGCCCGCAGGAGGTAATCTGCACTTGTGGAATCGTCACATCCGGGCCGATCTCGATCTTCTCCGCACACCCCTGCCTGGAATAACAGATCCCGTTGGTCTGCCTATGATAAAAAATATACCATTGTCCCAGGATTTCCACAATACTTCCATGGTTGGTTCCCGTATAATTTAACGGTTTTTCTCTCCCCTGATACCCGATATCTCCGTTGGAAATGATAACGCCCCGGTACTGAAACCCCCGGTCCGGCTCTTTCGATACCGCGAAGCACAATTCATGCTGCTGTTCCGAGGAATAGATGAGCACATAGGTATCCCCCACCTTCCGGATGGACGGAGCCTCAAAGAAGGCATGCCCCTCAAATCCGGTTTCAGCCGCATGGGCCTGATCCGGGATTACGACTTTTGGCCCCATTTTCACGGTCACCATATCCGGTTCCAGTTCCACAAACATTCCGCCCTCCGCCATGGGACGCGTTAAATGGAATCTCTTTTGGAAATCTCCCTGGGGACAGAACCCGGTATACAGAAACACCCTCCCGTCTGTGTCCACCATTACCCCCGGATCATACTGAAAGCAGTCGCCGTCCGCATGCCCCAGGGCAGTCCCGTCTGGATAATGCACCTCCCCATAGTACTGATATGTTCCGGCCGGGCTGTCACAGCACGCAACTGCTATCGTTCCCGAAAAATCAAAGGCGTAATACAGGTAATACCGTCCGTCGCCTCCCCGCTGCACATCCGGTGCAAACATTCTCCGGCTCTTTGCATCGGGGAAGCGCGGGTCCTTCGTTTTCTCGTAGATCACCCCCTCGTACCGCCAGTCTCCCAGCGCGTCCACGGCCGCCGACCAGCACACATAATCCTTTTCGCAAAAACTGGAACCATCAAATCTGTCATGACTGCCATATAGGTATACCCTGTCACCGAACACGTATGGTTCCCCGTCCGGTACATATTCATAACCGGGCAAATATGGATTCACAGCCTGTCTGGCCATCTTACATCCCCCCTGCAACAACATTTTCTCATCATAGCTAATCCGCAATCGCGGCTTTCATGATATTGGTCTGATTCACTTCTTCTTTCACCAGTTCCCCGGTAATTCTTCCATTACTGAGCACCAGAACCCGGTCACTGATGGATACCAGCTCCGGCATATCCGAGGAAACCATAATGATGGATACCCCCGCCTTCACCAGTTCATCCATGATCTTGTAGAACTCGGCCTTGGCTCCCACATCGATCCCCTTTGTCGGTTCATCGATAAACAAAATTTGCGGATTCTTCGCCAGCCATTTCCCCAAAACCACTTTCTGCTGGTTGCCTCCTGATAAGTTGATGACCATGCTGTTCATGGAAGGCGCTTTGACTCTCATTCTGTCAAAGATGGCGCCGGTTTTCTCTTTCTCCGCCTTCCGGTCGATAAACAGTTTCCCCGGCAGGTCCTTGAGGGTGATCAGGCTCAAATTGTCTTTGATGGACATGGTCTCCACAAAGCCGGTCAGCTTTCTCTCCTCCGTCACAAAACCGATTCCGGCATTGATGGCATCCCTGGGGGATTTGATCGTCACCGGCTTTCCGCCTATTTTTACTTCCTTGGTCACTCCTTTTTGAATCTGGCCGAACACGGCTCCCAGCGTCTCGCTCCGGCCTGCCCCCACAAGGCCGCCGAATCCCAGGATTTCCCCTTTATGCAGCTGGAAACTGATGTGATCTACAATATTTCTGTGATCAATGGTCGGGTGGGGGACAGAGAGGTTGTTGACTTCCAAAACCACATCCCCGGCCTCGTGCTTCCCCTTCACGTACAGATTTTCCACCTTCCGTCCAATCATCCCCTGCACCAGGGATTCCTGGTCAAACTCGTCAATGCTGCCCGTGGTGATCACATTTCCATCCCTGATAATGGTCACCCGGTCACAGATCCGGAAAATCTCCTCCAGCTTATGGGAAATGTAGATCAGGGATACCCCCTCATTTCTCAATTTGTCCATAAATTTCATCAGGATATCCACCTCGGTATCCGTTAAGGCCGTGGACGGTTCGTCCAGCACCATGATCTTGGGCTTTGCCGAGATCGCCCGGACAATGGACATCAGCTGAAGCTGGCCGCTGTTCAAGCTTCCCGCCAGTGTCTTCGGACTCACCTCCATGCCCAGCTGGTCCAACAGATCCCGGGTATCCTGATACAGCTTCTTATAATTGACAAATCCTTTCCCCGGATAGTTTCCCACAAAAATATTCTCGGCCACACTGGCTTCATACATAGCGTTAACTTCCTGGTACACCATCTCGATTCCGGCCTTCTTGGAATCGGCCACGCTGGAAAAAGACTGAATCTTTCCGTTGATCCGGATTTCCCCTTCGTATTCCCGGTTGGAATAGCTGCCGGAAAGCACCTTCATCAGGGTCGACTTGCCCGCTCCGTTTTCTCCTACGATCCCTAAGATCTCTCCCTTTCTCACATCGATGGAGACATCATTTAAGGCGATGACACCGGGGAATTTCTTTGTTACGTGTTTCATTTCCAATAATTTCTCGTTCATGGATTCCCTCCCAGGTTACGCTTTTGCCATTCTCGAACGTTTCACAATGTCGATAAACAGGGCGATAATCAAAATGCCTCCGTACACCACGTTCTGCCATGTGGTCGGCACGCCCATGACAAGCAAGGCGTTTGTGATGGTTGCAAACAGGATGCAGCCGAGAAACGACCCGACAACCGTGCCGGTACCGCCCCGCAGGCTGGTGCCGCCGATAATACAGGAAGCCAGGATCGTCAGCTCCGTGCCGCTGCCCGCCGTCAGCTGGGCGCTGGCAAATCTGGCGCAGTGCATACAGCCGGCAATGGCCGCGAAGATGCCCACCAGCACGAACAACTGGGTGTGTCTGCCTTTCACATTGATGCCGGCTAAATTGGCCGTCTCCGGGTTGCCGCCAACCGCCAGCGTGGTACGTCCGTATTTCGTCCTGGTTAAGACTACCTGGCCGATGATTCCAACGACCAGCACGTAGAGAATGGTGATCCAGATGGAGTTAAAAGCCCTCGTCTTGGCAAGTACCTGAAAACCGTTTGAAACGCCGCTGACCGGATTGTTGTTGGTAATGACGGCGGCAATTCCTTTTACCACGTAGGAGGTCGCCATGGTTGCGATGAAACCGGGCATGGCAAACCGTTCTACCAGCACTCCATTTAACAGGCCGACACCGCCGCCCACCAGCACAGCCAGAAGAAGGGCCAGAAACAGCGGCACACCATTAGTCTGTGCAATGGCCGCCACCACACCGCCAAGCGTGGTGGTCGCCGCGATGGAGAGATCCATTCTGCCGGAAGCCAGCAGAAAGGTAAGCGGAACGGCGATGACACCGGTGAAACTTGCCGTTCTCAAAATATCCAGAATATTATTCCATCTCAAAAATGCCGGGTTCACAAACATGGTAATGATAATTAAAAATACCAGCGGAAGAATGACCCCGATCTCCTTAATTTCCAACATTGATTTTAGAATTGGTCTCTTCTCTTTTTCCATATGACTTGCCATAACTTTCCCCTTATCTTTCTTCCGAACGATTCCAGTCCATCCGGTTTACTTTAATGTAATTCCGTTCTCCGCACAGTAGGCCTCCACCTCATCCGGGAGTACCCAGATCTTCTCCGCCGGGTTACTGTATTCGCATGGTTCTCCATTTAAAAGCTTCTGTGTCACGTAACAGAAATTTTTGCCGATGCCCACGGAATCCACAGAAGAAGTTGCCATCAGGTCGCCGTCTAACACACGGTTGAAGGAATCGGCAGTCAGTTCCAGACCAGTGGCGATGAATTTACCGCCAAGGCCATTCTCCTGTACGAACTGGGCAGCGCCTAATGCCCCGTATAAATCGGCACAGCCAACAGCATTTAATTCCGGGTTTGCAAGGAAGAAGGCATTTAATTTATCCTGGGCGGTCGCCGCGTTGCTGTCTGTGGCCGCAAGGTCAATCTCCTTGATGGTCCCCGTGAAAGTCTCGGCAATCCCATCAGCAATGCCCTGCCGGTTTTTCAGCTGGGAAGCATTGTCCGTGGTGGACAGCAAGGACACATAGTTTACGGAATCGTATCCCAGTCCGGTGGCGAACTGGCCGATCTTGACGCCCTGGGAATAGCCGCTGGCGTAAGAGTCGATGCCGACGAAAGCGTCGCTGTACTCTTCTCCCACATCGGTCATGGAAATCAGCTTGATTCCCGCCTCTTTGGCTCTGGCAATGATATCTCCGTACATATCCAGGTCGTTGATCTCCATGCAGATGGCGTTGTAGCCCTGGGTAATGGCATTTTCCGCAAGCTGTACCATCTCCCCGTCGTTGCCGGCATTCTGCGGGGTCCAGTAGTCACCCTGCCAGCCAAGCTCGGCGCAGGCCTCGGTAAATCCCTTCTCAATATTACCCCAATAGGAACCGCCGCTCTGGACGCCGATGGCTACGATTTTCACGGAATCGGAACTGGCTGCGGCGCTGCCGGAATCAGCACCTGTGGTATCAGCCGTGCCTTCGGATGTGACATTTTCTGTGGCGCTGTTTCCCGCTGATGTGCCGGACGCTGCTGTCTGACTGCTGCATCCTGCCAGGCAAGTCATCATCATGGTTGTGGACAATAGTACCGCTAACATTGTTTTCTTCATAATCGTAATCTCCTTTTTGGGTTTTTCTGTGCTTTTTATGTACCGTGCACATTTTTATTCAACGCCGCGCAAAAACGTGTTTGTTTTGTGCTCGAGCACGTTAACAACATCATATAGTCATGTTTTTAATTTGTCAATCAAGTTTGTGCATTTTCGTCATATTATCTATATATATCTTTAAATTTTGTGCATTTTTACTTATCCTTGCTTGATCGGAATATTCATCCTGTTTGTGTTGTTGTTTTATTTTAGTGCTCGTGCACATTTTTCTCCTGAATGTGATTGACAAGGGCATGGAATTTATTTATAATTTGGTTAGGTTACAGAGATCGGAGGAGAAATATGGTTACGATTAAACAGATTGCGGAGCTGACGAATGTGTCGAGAGGAACCGTGGACCGGGTTTTGAACAACCGGGGCGGGGTGAACCCGGAGACAGAGGCAAAAATAAAAAACGCCATTGAGGCGCTTAATTATCTTCCCAATAAGGCTGGGAAAAATCTTGCTGTCAGGAAGAAGAATCTCCGGTTCGGTTTTATTCTTGTTTCTCCCAACAATTACAATCCTTTTTTTGCCGAGGTGGAGAAAGGAATTCAGAAAAAAGCGAGGGAACTGGAGACGTTCGGGGTCCAGGTGGATATCCGCTATACTTCTCCCAAAAACCCGGAAGTGCAGATTGAATCCATGAACTACTTTGCAGAAAACCATTACAACGGCATCGCCATTACCGCGATCAACAGCAACGGGATCGCTGAGAAGATACGGGAGATCTCCGACTCCGGGATTCCGGTGGTGACTTCCAATACGGATATTCCGGATTCCGGAAGGATTTCCTATACCGGAAGCAATTATTATCAAAACGGAATTGTCGCCGCCAATCTTCTGGGGCTTTTGACAAAGGGCGCCGCCAATGTGGGCGTCATCACCGGTTCTGAAAATATTGACTGTATTATGCAGAGAAGCCGCGGGTTCCTTGAGTATCTGGCGGAGAATTACCCGGGCATCCACTACATTGCTTCCGCGACAAACAATCACTATGACGAGATCGAAAGTTATCTGATCACCAAAGATCTCCTGGAACAATACCCGCAGATTGACTCCCTCTATCTGGCCGCCGCCGGTGTCAGCGGGGCCTGCAAGGCTATCTCGGAATCAAAGCGTGACATCACCGTGATTGCCAATGACTGCTCCGAGGCGACCAAAGATCTGTTAAAGGATGGAGTGATCGCGGTCACCATCGACCAAAATCCGGAGTTCCAGGGAATTAAGCCGCTGGAAATTCTGTTTGATATTGCTTCGGCCGGCAGTTTTGGGATTAAGGAATATTATTATACGGATGCCATCATCAAAATCAAAACAAATTTATAACAGGGATTCATAGAACTCCCGGTCCTGATCCTTGAATACATTGAAGATGACCCGCCGCAGTCCGCTGTGCTCCAGGCACTCTCCCACCGTTTCGATGGCGATCTTAGCCGCCCTGTCTCCTGGAAAATGAAATTCGCCGGTGGAAATACAGCTAAAGGCCAGGCTTTCCAGGTGATGCGCATCTGCAAGCTCCATGCAGGAGCGGTAACAGGAGCGCAAGAATTCACAGTCGTTCTCCGTCAGCTTCCATCCCACGATAGGGCCCACGGTGTGAATGACGTGACGGCAGGGCAGGTTGTAGGCTCTGGTGATTTTGGCGCGGCCAGTGGGCTCCGGGTGTTTCTGGCGGTCCATGATGGCGGCGCACTCCCTTCGCAGCTGGATGCCGGCGGCTGAGTGAATCGCATTGTCTATGCAGCCGTGGCAGGGAACAAAGCAGCCCAGCATCTGGGAATTGGCTGCATTGACGATAGCGGACACCTGTAATCTTGTGATGTCTCCCTGCCAGACGCAGATCCGGTCTGCGTACCGGTGGGTGCTGTGAAGAGATTCGCGGACGGTGGGAATGGTGTCCAGTTCCACGATACCGCGGCGGCGGGTCTCCTCCTTCAGATAGGCGTCCTGAATGTCCAGGAATTCTTCCGAAACCGGGTACGGCGGACGGAGGTTCATCAGGGATCGCAGGATTCCCGGGGCTTCCGATGGGGTGTATGACAGTGGCTGGTTTTGCCGGCCCCGTTTTATCACGTCCCGGTACTCCGGGGATTCCTGTATCAGATATTGGATTAAGAATTCCAGGCGTTCTTCCTGGGTCATCTGTTCTTCTTTGTTCCTGTTTTCGTTCCTATTCATGCACTTCTCCTTTCCCTATGGCCTGACGGCAGCCAATTCTCGTTTCAGATCTCCTATACTTCTCACAAGATCCATGGTAATGCCGGCAGCGCGCTGTTGTATGCCGCCGGGCACCACTGCCTCGTTTAGATTCAGGCGCACCAGGTTCCATGAGGGATGGGAAACTGTCATTTTCTCAAATGGAAACCGGATGATGACCGGGGTGTTGAACAGGCCGACACCGCATTCCAGCAGAACGACCCGTTTCTGCTCCACTCGGTTTAAGAACTCATCATAGCGTCCGGCCGCCTCATTCCAGTGTTCGTCTTCCACGAAATACGGATCACAGCGGAGGTTCATCGCCATGGGACCGCCGCAGACCGGGCATCTGGGGACCAGGCTGGCGGGAATCCGGCAGTCTTTTCTCTCCCGGTTCATCTGAAGGAACAGCTCCGTGGCGTCGTAGGTTTTCTTGTGACAGCCCTTCCGACACTGAATCAGGCCGTAATCTCCCTGAGTCGCGAAAATATTGTTATCGTCAAAACCGGCTTTCCAGAACTGGTGATCCACATTGGTGGTGAGAACGAAGTGTTCTTTCCCGCTTACCAGTTCATAGAGTTCCCGGTAGAGCGGCAATGCCCCCGGTTCAATCCGGTTTAGATATACGTGCCTGGACCAGTATCCCCAGCGTTCCTCCTCTGTGGCAAAGGGGTAGAAACCGGCGGCGTACATATCGGGCATGGCATTGGAACCGTACCGCCTGATAAATTCTCCGAAATTGTCTGTGAAACGGCTGCCTGTATATACCAGCCCCGCCGCCGTCGAAAGCCCGGCTCCCGCGCCAATGAAAATGGCATCCGCCTGCTTAATCCACTCGGCAGCGCGGTGAATCTGCTCCTCATATGGTTCCTCCTGATAGAGATATTTTTCAGCAGGTTCCTCCGACAAATACGTTCTCCAATTTATAACGATCAGCTCCTCTCTCGTCCTCACTTGTTATTCTCACTTTACCACAAATATTAGCGTGCTGCTTGCTCTTTTTTTCCTTCTGGTATATAATCCAGATACGATTGAAAGGAGGCGGATCATGAATACGGAAAGAAAGATACCGGACTGTCCGGTTGAATTAACCCTCCAGCTGATCGGGGACAAGTGGAAGGTACTGATTATCCGGGATTTGATGACGGGTACAAAACGGTTCGGCGAGTTGATGAAATCCGTCACCGGGATTACCCAGAAGGTGCTGACCAGCCACCTGCGCAGTATGGAGGCGGACGGTCTTCTCACCAGAAAGGTGTACCCGGAAGTGCCGCCCAGAGTGGAATATACTCTGACGGAAGCCGGATTCAGTTTAAAACCCATTATGGATTCCATGGTGGAGTGGGGAAATGGATATCGAAAGCATTTGAACCAGGATAGCTGAGCGCCGTCCTGGTTCTTTTTGTTAAAACAGATACGGAGGATTCCCGGAGAAATCGGCAATGATGCCATGGGGGTCTTCCAGATAAAACACCTCGAAAATCGGGTTCTCCGGCGTGTCATACTGACTCTTCACAATTGGATTTTCCAACGCCCCTTTCTTCACCTCCAGATTGTCTTCAAATACGGCTTTTCCGTGCAGACGAATCCACGCGTATTCCGGGCTGGAGACAGACACTTCTACCTCCGGGTTGGCCTGCATGTCTTTGTACACATCTTTTGTGTTGTTGGTACAGAACCACAATTTTCCTTCCCGCTCAAAACAGAACATGAACGGGCGGCATTTCGCCTTCCCGTCTCTTCCCACGGTTGCTAAATACTGTACAGGATTTGCCTGTAAAAATTCCACTATTTTCTGCATGATCACCTGCTCCTTTTTCTCTGAATGTTTGCTCGAAATGGCCATTTCTTATGATCTTATTATAGGCCCATGCAGGTTTTGTGGGAAGTACGCACTTTTAAGTGGGATAGGCACCGGGAGGTAAGTTAGTTTCCATCAGGATACTGTGGGGCACATTTTGGGGGAGACGCTACCATTGATCAGCTGATATATAGGATCTGCATATCGCCGAGAATCCGCCTGATCTCCGCCCGAAGGAAACGTTCCGCCTCCGCCCTCACCTCCGGCCGGTAACAGTAGCGTCCGCGGCCTCTTCCGGTCATCTGCTCCGTATCATAGAGTTCCGGCGCGTTAGGAAATGCCTCGCTGTTGATGGCGCGGTGAATATAGGAGTAAGTCATCAGAATGATTTCCAGGAACATCTGTTTTTTGGCTTTTTCTGTCAGCCCGTCATGGAGTTCTTCCAGCAGACCTGTGTACTGGCGTTTCCAGTCCTCCGTCAAAATCACGGGGGCGATGAGCAGACCGCAGGGGTATCCGGCCTCGCACATCTTGTTGACGGCTTCGATCCGCTTTGCCAGACTGGAGGTGCCAAGTTCGATTTTCTTGATCACCTGCTCGGGATTGACGCTCATGCGGAAAATCGTCCTGCCCTGATGGTCTAAATCGAGAAGCGGGTCCACCATATGAAACTTTGTGGGAAAGGTAATGCTGCCGGTCCCCTCTTTTGCAAAACGGGGGATGGTGTAAAGCAGGTTACCGGTGATGGTATTCTCCAGCACCAGATCACTGTTGCTGCCGATCTCAAAGGTGAGCGGCGTCTCACTCTCCCGCCCCCGCTTGATTATGCGGTCCAGCATCTGTTCCCGGTTGACGAACAGGCGGAGGTAGGCGCATTTGTTGTAATTGCAGACAAGATAACAGTAGAGACACATGGCCGTACAGCCGGATGAGGTGTATGGCACCAGATAATCCGAGACCTTCTGATTCTCCACGTATTTGTGGGTTTTTCGGATGCCCACGATTAAATTGCGCTTCATTTTCCCGAATTCGGAATTGGGTTTCTCCTGCATTTCCTTGATGGAATTGTGGCTCGCAATGGGAATCCAGGGAATGCCGCCAAAGGTTTCCTGCAATTGCCTGCCAAGCGGATAAGCCAGGCTGTCCGGCTCATAATAGACCGCGTCAAATTTCATGATAATCCCTCTCTTTCCCGGTAATAATAGATATTCTTTTTACTTCCATTATCTCCGGCGGAAGGAGAATTATCCTGCTCTATTCATTTATAATCTTCGAATCGGAAAAAACAAGTACTCCTGCCCCTGTTCCTGCGGACAGTTAAATTCCTGGACTGCTCCCGCCAGTTCCAATCCGTGGGCTTTCATATACGCGATCACGGCGGGAAACAGATTCTCCCCCGTGCTTTTCACATACAGATATTCATATCCGGGAATCGTCCATTTTACCCAGCCTTCCGGAGCCTCTGACCCATCCTTTACCTCGGCTCCCGCAAGATAAAGTCCCTGGGTAAACTGATCCTCCCAAGGCTGAAAGGAACGGGAAAAATCAGACATCGCTCCCCAGATACCGATAGCCATTCCGTTCTCATCTTTTTTCGCCAGAGAAGCAATCTCGTCAAAATGACTGTTGGCCTCCTCCCAGAGTTTCCTGATAAAATCATCTCCATCTTTTGTAGACCCCTCTTTCCCAATTACGGAAAAGGATTCTTTACTACAACGTTTTATCTCCATCCCGATCTCCTCCCTATCTGCATTGATGGCGGATGGCAATCAGTTTTAAGACGTCCCGGTAGACAGGCCCCTCATCCTCCAAATCCATCATCAGCCACCGCTGTCCATTCCCTTCCTTCGTGTGGTGATACACCTCCCGCAGCTGCGGCGACCACTCCTCCAGACGCGTTTCCACCGTCTCCTTCTCCTTTGGCCCGACCACCACCATGATTGTCATATAATTCTCGCGCGGATAAATCGTACACAGAGATTTTCCCGCCTTTTTAAACTTTAAATTCCAGCCAGGTTCCCAGTCACATTTACTGAATTCGAATGTTCCCCGGGCCCCATACCCGGTCTCCAGCTCTGTGCAAAGTGACTCAAACAGGGGATTGCGAATATAATCCGCCATCTCCTCCATGGTTGGAATATGGTTTCTATCCTGTAAATTAATCATCTCTCTTCCTGCCCCTTTCTTTCAGATAGTATCATTATAACAAAGAAAAGAGGACAACTGTATGTCATATTTCATCTTCTCACATCACCTGATGCCTGGAAAATGTCCTCCGGCAGTAATATGTGGAACATACGCTCACGACCACCACCAGCCCCACGATCAGTGCTGCCATTGGAATTTCGGTTCCGCTCATGGGAATGCCTGGTACATTTAACAGGCCGGATATATTCAGGCTGTTGACCGGCATCATCATGACAATCCGTTTTGCCATCAGGCCGCCCGGGTTGATGAACATAGGGGCGAGATAGACCACGGCAGAAGCTATGATAGAGGCAAATGAGGTTTTGCAGATCACGGAAAACAGTAACACGAGTCCCGTCAGGGTCCAGGTAGAACAAATGGAAACAACCGCTGTCAAGATGGCTGTTTGCCCGCAGGTTAACGGCTGTCTGACCCTGGAAAAAAACATCATTTCACTGAGCTGTATATGCGCATCCCAGCCTGCCGTCCCTCCGCCCGCAAGGAACATGGCAAAGCCAAGGCCCAGAATCAGCAGGATAAAACAAGTCGCAAACAAAAATGCCGCCATGATTTTCGCTTTCACACACTGCCGCTTCCCGTTCCTGGATGTCAAAATCAGTGCATCCATACCGCTGCTGTACTCGTCGGAAAAGATCGGCGACACCACAATAATCAGGACAATCCCGGCCAGAATCACAATGTACATCAGGCTATATAGAAATGACTCCCACCGGGTAGACAACCCAAGCCGCGGCGGGTTCGAAAATTCCGGGAACACCTCGGCAACTGTCTTTCCATTCCAGGTACCATCCTCATTGGCAAACAGTCTCGCCACCGGATAATAGACATTATTGGAGACATCCCCCGTCGTCGTCCCATTCGTGCGCGGAAATTCCTTCAGAATCTCCTGCACCTTCTCATCCGTCAATGGTCCCTGATAGCGGAGCGTAATCTCCCGGTTGTAAGCCGCCGCGTCCATGCCGTATAAATCGGTTCCATCCTGGGTCACCGCCCACTCGTTCCCAAATATCCAGGAATACAGCATCATCGCAAAGATTGCGCCGAACACCGCAAGCGCAATATAGACGATCTTCTTTTTTAATAATTTCGTTATCTCAAAACCCACCATCTGTCCCATGTCCTGCCTCCTCACTAAAGTAATACAAATACAAATCCTCCAGGCTTGGCTCCACCAGAACCGCGGACGAATCAGGCGCTTTCCCGGAGATCACCCGAAGCACCGTGTCCTTCCCCTCATTTTTCAGATTCCCAATCACATAACGCGCGCTCCACGCATCCACCTGGCTTTCCGGTACGCGGCATTCCCACACGGAACCGTGGATTTCCTTTGTAAGGGCCTCCGGATTACCCCGTTTCACCAGCTGTCCGGCCTTCATCACCAGAATTTCATTGGCAATATACTCGATATCCGAGACAATGTGGGTGGACAGCAGCACAATCTTATTCTTGGAGAAGGAACTGAGCAGATTGCGGAATTTCACCCGCTCCTTCGGGTCCAGGCCGGCCGTCGGCTCATCCAGAATCAGGATATCCGGCTCATTTAACATGGCCTGGGCGATTCCCAGCCGCTGTTTCATCCCCCCGGAAAATGTCTTGATCTTCTTATTCTTCACTTCCATAAGCCCCGTCACCTCTAAAAGTTCCAGGGATTTTGTCATGGCCGCTGTCTTCCCCAGCCCCTTTAAAGACGCCATATACAGCAGAAATTTAAGCGCCGTAAATTCCGGATAATATCCAAAGTTCTGAGGCAGATACCCCAGCCGGTTACGGTATTCCTCCCCCATGTCCAGAATCGGACAGTTATCATAATACACCACACCCGATGTGGGCGACTGAATACCGCAGAGCATCCGCATCAGCGTCGTCTTGCCCGCGCCATTGGCCCCCAGCAGCCCGTATACACCTGCATTCAGGGTACCTTCCAGGCGGTCCACCGCAATTTTATTGCCATACCGTTTCGTCAGACGGTCTATTCGAAGTTCCATATCATCATTTCCTCCTTTTCCATTCCATGAATCAGCCAGATTCCCACTCCCACCAGGGCAAACACGCTGCAGACGGCCATCGGCCAGACCATCTCCGCCCTCAAACCTGTTTGAACCGGCGCCAGGCCAATAGACGGATACCTGCGCAGCACCAGACCTCCAGACAGAAGCACACATCCGGCCGCCGCCAGCACATAACCGCTGCACCTTCTTTTCAGTACCCGGAACAGGCCCAGATAACAGGCCCCTGACAGGTTAAAGGGAATCACCAGATAGTAAAATGCTTCCGTCAGGCTCGTTCCCCGTTTTCCCGCCACGGCGATGAGAAAGAGCAGCAGCACGGCATCCACCAGGCCAAACAGCATCATTTTCAATAAAACCAGCTGCCTTAAGTTATAAAAACAGCTCTCCTCCAGCTCCCACATGCCATAGCTAAAGCTCTTCGTCAGCTCCGGAATGCCAATCAGCGCCGCCAGCGGGATGATGGCGGAAAGATTCTTAAGGGCCGCTTCCTCCGCTCCTGCCTGTAAAAGCAGGACCCCGGCAAGTAAGAATGCCAGCTGAAACGCCCATGTAATCGGGGAGATATAGGCGGCCTGCTCCCATAAGCTCTGAAACAGGGACTTCCCCGGCAGCCATTTGACCGTTTCTGCTTCTCTTCTCACCAGCCGGTCCAAGGCTTCCAACTGCTCCCCTGACAGTTCCGGCGCGTTTCCCCGCTGAAGCGCCGTCCTGATCTGCCGCTCGCTTCGGTTCATAAAAAATCCCCTCCTTCTTCCTCCAAACATGTTCTGAGTTTTCCCATCCCCTGCTTCAGCCGGGATTTCACCGTCGGAATACCCACTCCGGTGATCCCGGCAATCTCACGGATTTTCATATCGTAGTAAAACCGGAGAATTACCGTTTCCTTTTGTTCCGGCGAAAGGCGGTTTAAGGCTTTCTGGATACTGTCCCTCACCTCCACCTGGAAAAACCGGCCATCCTCCGCCGCGGTCTCCTCTAAGTACTCCTCCTTAGCCACCGGCATGGCCGGACTGCGGAAATAATCATTGCAGACATTCACCGCAATCGCCAGCAGCCAGGCTTTGAATTTATTTCTATCCACATAATGTTCCAGAAACCGGAGCATCCGCAGAAATGTCTCCTGGGTGCACTCCCAGGCGGCCTCCTCCTTCCCGGTCCGGTACCAGCAGAAACGGTAAATATCCTGATAATATTTCTGTGCCAGAACTTCCAAAAGCTCCCGCTCCCCTTGTTTGATCCGCGTAATCAATTCCCGGTCTTTCAATTTCCGACACCTGCCTTTGTCTTTCACTTGGTCTGTAAAACGTCTTACAATGATATAACGGGAAAACTAAGAAAAAGGATTCAAAGAAAATGCTTCCACCGCAAATTTCTTTTGCGATGGAAGCATGGATTTGGTTGTAGTGCTTCATAATATCAGTATTTATATTAGTATATTTATTGACTTTTTCATCAGTTCAGCATATACTAATCATGAAAGAGAGGTGATGATTATGAGTTCTATCAGAAGTGCTATCGAAAACACGATCCCGATCTCCCTGTTTAACCGGGGACTGGCCGGTAAAATTTTTGATGAGGTAAAGCAGTATGGCGCAAAAGTCGTCATGAAAAACAACACAGCAGAATGTGTCCTTTTATCTCCCGATGAATACATCCGTCTCCTGGATGAGGTAAATGACGCACGTCTTCTGACTGTTGCAACAGAACGGATGTCTCATTTCAATCCTGCCACCGTTATCCCCCAGAAACAGGTGGATCAGGAAATGGGCTTTCAGCCATCCGATTTTGAAAATACCGAAGATATTGAATTTGAATGAGCTGGAACGTCAATTACCTTCCCGAAGCCCTTGAAGACCTTCGCAGACTAGACGGAAGCCAACGGATTTTAATCCGAAAAGCAATCCAAAAAGTCTGTCAAAATCCATTACCGGAAACAGAAGGCGGCTACGGAAAACTCCTGGGGAATAAGAACAATACAAACCTGTCCGGTTTTTTGAAAATCAAGCTTCGCAAAGCCGGACTGCGTATCGTCTACCAGCTCATCCGCCAAGATGATGATATACTGGTAATTGTCATTGGCGCACGTGAAGATGAGGAAGTCTACGAAATCGCAAACAAGAGAATCACAAAGCATGACCTTTAACAGGAGCGGCAGACATTTCAGCCGCTCCATGTTCACGAAACCCCCCCGCGGGTTTTTCGTACCTTTCTTACCTTTCCTTTGATCGGCCTTGTCTGAAGAGCCTCCAAAACCTGGCCCCCTTTTCCATGTAACACTTCCACATAGCTCAAACTGTCCCGGATATCAATAATGCCAATGTCGGAAACCTCCATCCCTTCTATCCCGCAGATCGTTCCCACGATATCTCCGGGGCGGATTTTGGATTTTCTTCCGCCGCCGATGGACAGACGCAGAATTCCTTCATTTAATGCCTTTCCCTTTTCCGGCCTGATCTCTGCCTTCTGCCGCTGGGATTTCCAGAATGCTTTTTCTTCCTCCTGGCCTGCCGGCGGACATGGGAGCACGGGAAGTTCCTGGTCCATATAGGTTTCCACCATCTGAAGCATCCGCCGGTCCTCCTCACAGACAAGACTGATGGCCCGTCCTTCATTTCCATTTCGTCCGGTACGGCCAATCCGGTGTACATAGGTCTCTCTACCGGTTGGAAAATCATAGTTTACCACATGGGTGATCTGGTCAAAGTCAATGCCTCTGGCCGCTACATCGGTGGCGATTAAAAACCGAAACGCTCCCCGCCGGAAGGCATCCACAGTTTTCAAACGCTCCTTCTGGTCTAAATCCCCATGGATCATGCCGCAGAAAATCCTAGCCTTCCGAAGCTTCTGAAAGAGGATATTGACCATCTCCTTCGTCCCGCAAAAGATCATGCACCGCTCCGGGTTTTCTGATTTCAGCATATTCAAAAAGGTGTCATATTTCGTTTCCCTGTCCGCCTCATACAGCACCTGGGTGATGGCCGGTTCCAGTTCTTCGTCCGGTTCCTGGCGGACCAGGGCCACATCCCGGATATATTCGTCCACCAGCTGCTGAATCTCCGGTTTTAAGGTGGCCGAGAACAGCGAGATCACACAGTTCTTTGGCAGATGGGAAAGAATCTCCTTTACCTCGTCGATAAATCCCATATCCAGCATCAGGTCGGCCTCATCCAGGATGAGATAAGAGATCTTGTCCAGCTTTAAGCTCTCCCGCCTGATATGGTCCATCACCCGGCCGGGAGTTCCCACCACGATATGGGACTTCTGTCTCAGCGTCTGAATCTGCTTCTCAATCGGAAAACCGCCAAACACAGCCGGCACTTTCAACCGTTTCTTTCTGCCGATGCAGAACACCTCGTCCTTCACCTGCTCCGCCAGTTCCCTGGTGGGCTCTAAGATCAGGGCTTGGGGAGCATTTTCCTCCCAGATCATCTTTTCACAGACCGGAATGGCAAATGCCGCCGTCTTTCCGCTTCCCGTTGGGGCTTTTGCAACAACATTCTTTCCATCAAGAAGCATCGGTATCACCTCCTGCTGGATGGGCGTTGGTTTCTCATAGCCCAATAACTGGAGCGCCCCGGTTATTTCCCCGGATAACTGGAAATGCTCAAATGGTTTGTTCGTCTGACTGTTCATAACATCCTTTCCGTCTCTGGCATCTTCCAGCAATACACAAATCCGCCATGCCTGTCCCCTGTGTTCACATTATACCATGTCCACTAAACTCGTGAAAGACCTCGTTAAGTGTTCATATTATACCATAAATACCAGCAATTGAAAAAGCCCCAGATTTTTTAAATCCGGGAACCTTCTCTTTTGAACTTAATTTATGAAATGCGGAAAAAATAGTCGATCCTGGCTTCTCCTCCTGTGTGAAGATAGGAACCGTAGACCGGGATGGTGCAGCACATGACCCGGCGGCCCGCCGGGACGAGAATCTGATAGCCGGCATCGGAGATCAGGCAGGCGGGTCTCCCGGATTTCGCTCCGATGGAGATGTATTTTGCCGCAGATTTTAATTCCAGCAGCTGTTTGTCATAGGAACCCCTGGCTTTCAGTTTTTCTTTCTTGGTCCAGTTGAAATACGCCCAGGACTGCGGCTTCGGAGATCCTGCGATCTGCCTTGGCAGCGGAGTCCCCTCCGTCAAAAGCAGCTGGCCCTGCCTGTTATAGAAGGAGATCACACTGGTTTTCTTGTCAACCCTCAACAGCAGTTTTCCAAAGGTGATCTCCACAATATTTTTCACCTCTCGGCAGTTCCAGGCAAGTCCTGGCGTGGGGATGATCTCTTCCGGTATGGGTGCCAATGAATCCAGTTCCTCTTTCGCAAAACTGACCCGCACCGTATCTTCGGAAATCGGGGTGATGCGCAGCACGCCGCAGGCATTGGGCAGTTCCACATCCTGCCTGTGCTTCGTGATCCATCGAATGGAGAGATTGAACTGGGAGTGGCCCGCCGGCCGCAGGCTGTTCGCCGCCGGCATGCCGCCGAATTCCACATCTGCCGGCCGGGCAGCTACGCTCCGGCTCTTTGCCACAGGTTTTGCCTCTCCCGGATTCTGTACCATGATTTTCTTCGGACCGATGCGATCGCGAAACTCCAGTTCAAATCTTCCCTGCTCTGACCGTTCCCTCATCTCTTCCTGTTTTGTCAGAACCGGTCTTTCGTGTATCGTGCGAACCGTTTTTTTCGGCCGGATAGTCAGATCATTCTGTTTCTTTTCCTCCGGCACCGGAGCCGCGATCAAGTCGGTCAGTGTTCCCGTATAGAGGACCGCCAGTTCATGAAGCGCCCTGGTGGCCGCCACATATAAAAGCCTTGCAAACCCGTCCTCTGCCGGATAGTTCTTCTCATCCACACCATACAGAAGAACCGCATCGAATTCCAGGCCCTTGGCGTATTCAATCGGAAGCACCATGACGCCGCTGCCAAATTCTTCCCCCTCTGCCCGGAAGTCGCGAAGCGTAACCTGTGGTTTCAGCCGGTCAGAGACGCCTGCGGCCGCCTCCTCATCCCGGCAGATCACCGCGATGGTCTCATACGACGCCTTCTGCCACTGTGAAATCATGCGGACGGCCTCGGAAACCATCTGCGCCTCCTGTCCGCATTTCACCATCCGTACTTCTGCTCCGTGACGGATGATCGGCTCCACCGGATAGACCGGGAAACTGCCGTGCCGCAGAATATTCGTCGCAAAATCCGAGATCTCCACCGTGTTTCGGTAACTCTTTCTCAGCAGGCCGAAATAATCAAATTCCCTAGGAAGCATGAGATCTTTCAATTCCTCCCAGTCTGTCAGCCCATAGTCGAAGTAAATATTCTGGGAGACGTCTCCCATGATGGTAAATGTGCACTTACTCATGCAGTATTTTAAGGCCCCATAAACCATCATCCCAAAATCCTGGGCCTCATCGATAACAACGTGGCTGGCTTCCTGAATCACCTCGGTCTCTTTGATCCGCTTATACAGATAGGCCAGCGCCGCCAGATCATAGAGATCAAAGGAGTTGTCCGGTACGGAAATCTGGTGTCCCTTCTCAAGCTGTTCCATTAAAAATTCATGATATAACTCAAAAACAGACCCTTTCCACTCCCGTTTTCCAAAATAAGTCTGATAATATTTCAGAAGCCGTTTCTGTTCCTCCGGCGGATAGGTGTAATACCGCCCGTAAATTTCATTTTCCACCTTCGCGATCAGATGCTCCGCCAGCTTATCCCGCTTATCCGGCAGCGATAAGAACGCAAACTTCTCAAGCAGCTCCTCAATCGTCTCACGTGTCATCAGCAGCCGGTGCGTTTTCTCCGTGTAAATGTCTTCCCGCGGAATTTCCCTCCACTCGTACCGCCGGCAGAAGTCCTCCAAGTCGTGAAACCAGGCGAAACTGCCCTTGACACAGTCTTTCCGGTTCTCCCGGTCCAGTTTTCTGATGGTAAATGCCTGTCTGTCCCAGTCTTCATACAGCAGCCGGGTGAACAACTGTTCCATGGTCATCTGTGATACGCCGTAAACATCTAAGTCCGGCAGCACGCCGGTGATATAGTTTAAAAGAATCTGGTTGCTCCCGATGATATAGAAATCCTTCGGCTGAAATTCCAGATCATAGTTATACAGAATATAAGAAATGCGGTGCATCGCCACCGTTGTCTTGCCGGAACCGGCCCCGCCCTGCACAATCACGTTGTACTGTGGTCTTCTTCGGATGATCTCATTCTGCTCCTGCTGTATTGTGGCTATAATATCATTTAACACGGCCCGTTTATTTTTGGCTAAATATTTTGTCAGAAGGTCGTCATTGGCTACCACATCGGTATCGTAGAAATCTTTTAATTCATCCCCCTCAATTTCATAGGTACGCTTTCTGGTGAGATCAATCTCATACGCCCCCTCCCCTTTGACGGAATACGTGCAGGCGCCAAGACTGCTTTCATAATACACCGAGGCAATGGGCGCCCGCCAGTCGATGACTACCAGGTCTGCCGCATCCTTCGTGATGGCGGTCTTGCCGATGTAAAAACTCTCCTTTTTTGCAAGCACGGAATCTGTAAAATCAATTCTTCCGAAATATGGTTTCTTTCTGCTCCGCTCCATCCGCAGCAGCCCCTGACGTACCTGCTGGAACCTGGCGTCCGTATTGAACCACAGGGCCAGTCCTTCTTTATCCTCCACATCGTAGATTTCTTTCAGCTCATGCAGTTCATCCGCCAGATTCTGAACCGATGCTTTTGCCCGGGTTAAGTTGTCATCGGCGATAGCCAGAATTTGACGCAGGGTCTGCCGCTCTTCTTCCAGGGTGACTCCCGGTATCTTTTTTGCCTCATCTCTCTGAATCATGTTTGTCTCCCTTCTTCTTTCTGTCTAAGCAATCCGCGGTTATAGGACTATCTTACCAAAAAAAATAAAAAAGACTAGACTTGTAATAAAAAATTATATATAATGTAAACTGTAATGTGCCCTGGCGACAGCCAGGGCACATGTTTCGTTTCGGGAAAACCTTACAAAATGCTTTATACGTTTCCGAGAACCAGAAGCTCGTAGGGTTCCATGGTATACAGTTCTTCCTGGAGATTCCTGTTCCGGTCTTTATAATTTTCCAGCAGCTGCTGATAACCCCTCCAATTTCCAGCCAGATGAATGGTCTGTCTCTTTCCGTCCAGATTACAGAACACTGCTATCTTCTGTTCCCCTAGCGCTCTTTGAAATGCCAGCACCAGATCTGAGCCGGTCTCCTGAAAAGAGATTTCCCCCTTGGCGATCACCGGGTATTTTTTTCTCATGGCAATCAGCTTTTTATAAAAGGCAAGAATGGAATCATCATCCTGCTGCTGGGCTTCCACCGTAATTTCTTTTCTGAATTCGGCAGACATGGGAATCCACGGTTCCGCTTCCGAAAATCCGCCGTACCTCTCCCCGTTCCACTGCATGGGAGTTCTGCTGTTGTCCCGGGATCTGGCCGCTAAGGTCTCCAGGGCTTCTTTCTCCGTCTTTCCCTTTTCCAGAAGAATCTGATAATAATTCAGACTTTCTACATCCCGGTACTGCTCTATGGAAGGATAGTGGGCGTTCAGCATTCCAATCTCTTCTCCCTGATAGATATACGGAGTTCCGCGCATCAGATGGATCATGGCGGCCAGCATTTTTGCAGATTCTTTCCAATAAGCATGTTCATCCCCGATTCTGCTTACAATCCGCGGCTGGTCATGGTTGCACCAAAACAGCGCGTTCCATCCATCACCTTTCTGCATTTCCATCTGCCATTCCACAAAGAGTTCCTTTAATTTCCGATAGTCTGTGGGCATCAGCGCCCACTTATCCCCGTCTTTATAATCCACCTTCAGATGATGGAAATTAAAACACATGGAAAGTTCCTGTTCCTTTGGTGCGGAATAGCGGATACAGTGTTCAATCGAGGTGGAAGACATTTCCCCCACTGTCACAAACTCTTCAATCCCTGCATCCTTTACCAGTTCTTTCAAATACTCATGAATGTGAGGACCATCACTGTAAAATCTCCGTCCGTCTCCCTCAAAATCATCTTCCATCTGTTCGGGCTTGGAAACCAGATTGATCACATCAAAGCGGAAGGCATTTACCCCTTTCTGTTTCCAGAACCGCAGAATTTCTTTTAATTCTACACGAACTTCGGGATTATCCCAGTTTAAATCTGCCTGGGTTACATCGTATAACCGGAGATACCATTTTTTTAAAGCTGGTACATATTCCCATGCCGAACCTCCAAATTTTGACTGCCAGTTTGTCGGGACACGGTCTGGCGTACCGTCCCTGAACAGATAATACTTCTGATACTTTTCATCTCCCGCTAAAGCTTTCTGAAACCAGATATGATCTGTGGAGGTATGATTAAACACCATATCAAGCATCAGTCCGATGCCCCGTTCCTTTCCCTGCCGGATCAGTTCCTCCAAATCCTCCATCGTCCCAAACTTGGGATCTACCGCGCAGTAATCTGCCACATCGTACCCATTGTCATGCTGGGGGGATGGAAAAAACGGGGTCAGCCACAGATAATCCACGCCCAATTCCTGCAGATAATCTAATTTTTCAATCACTCCGGGGATGTCTCCAAAGCCATCTCCATTGGTATCACGGAATGATTTGGGATAAATCTGATAAACGACTTTCTTACTGAAATCCATTATTAGGCTCCTCCTTGCTTTCTTATGCGTCACTATGCGTCCCGTTACCGGAATGTTGCCACGGCGGTTTCTTTTTCTTTTACAGGCATGCCGGTGTGGAACCGGAGCTCCTGCACGTCTCCTGGATTGCTGATAATACATACCGTAACATCCGGGTGCCCGGCTGCCTTGATCTTTGCCCGGTCAAATTGAATGAGGGGTGTTCCGGCTGTGATCTTCTGGCCTTCCTTCACCAGATATTCAAAGCCATCTCCATGCATGCTGACAGTGTCAATTCCAATATGTAACAGCACTTCCATACCGTTTGCCAGCTTTAATCCACAGGCGTGGCGTGATTCCGGCATCAATGCTGCAACCTCTGCGTCTGCCGGCGCATACAGTGTCTCACTTTCCGGAATAATTGCCAGCCCGTCACCTAAAATTCCTGCGGAGAAAACACCATCCCCGACTTCGGCTAATGGAATTGCTTTTCCGGTTAAAAATGCCGTTAATTGTTCTGTGTGTTCTTCTTCCTCAGCTGCTGCCACAGCCATGACGCCTGCAGCTTCGTTCCTGTCGGCCTCGGCGGCAAGTTCTGCCAGCTCTGGCGCAGGTTCTGTCACTTCTGGCGCAGGATCTTCCTGGCCGGCCGGCAGACGCTTCTTTCCCACGATGGCCGTCAGCAGGAACGGGACTGCAAATGCAATCACCATGCAGATCGCAAAGGAACCCATAAACTGTGGCTGAATCGACAGGATACCGGGAAGACCGCCTACACCGATGGCGTTTGCGGTTGTATTTGTCGCCACGCAGACAACTGCCGCGATACCGGAACCAATCATTCCGCAGACAAACGGGAATCCTCTTTTTAGATTCACGCCAAAGATTGCCGGTTCCGTAACACCAAGGTAGCAGGAAATACAGGCCGGAATATTTACTTCCTGTGCTTCCGGGTCCTTTTTCTGAAGCCAGATCATACCGAGAACTGCCGATCCCTGTGCAATATTGGACAGGGCGATCATCGGCCACAGCATGGTTCCGCCATAATCTGCAATCAGCTGTAAGTCAATGGCATTGGACATATGATGAAGTCCCGTAATAACAAGCGGGGCATAAACAACACCAAAAACAGCGCCAAATATAACCTTAAACGGTCCGGTAATTCCTGCAAATACCACAGCCGAGATTACCGCTCCAATCTTCCAGCCAATCGGTCCCAATACAAAATGTGCCGCCATGACCGAAAGTAACAGACTGCAGAACGGAACCACAATCATGGAAATCACCTGCGGTGTGATCTTTCGGAAGAATTTTTCTAAATACACCAGGGTAAATGCCGCCAAAATGGCTGGAATCACCTGTCCCTGATAACCGATCATATTTACCTGGAAGCCGCCAAAATTCCATTTCGGAATATCTGCCGCCACAGTCCCGGCAACCGCATAGGCGTTCAATAATTGGCCGGATACCAGGGTCAGGCCGAGAACGATGCCAAGCATCTGTGTGGTACCCATCTTCTTTGTCACCGACCAGCAGATGCCAACCGGAAGCATATGGAATACCGCTTCACCGATCAGCCACAGGAAACTGTCGATCCCGGTCCAGAACTGGCTGATGTCACATAAGGTCTTCGTACCGTTTTCAAACAAATACAAACTGTCAATACAATTTCGAAAGCCAAGAATCAAACCGCCTGTAATAATTGCCGGTATAAGGGGAGCAAAAATCTCTGCCAGCGCAGTGACCACCCGCTGAAGCACATTCTGGTTTTTCTTTGCCGCTTCCTTTACCGCATCCTTGGAAACGCCTTCCATCCCCGCCACTTTGACAAAATCATTGAAAAAATCAGCTACCGTATTGCCGATAATCACCTGAAACTGTCCCGACTGTGTAAAGCTGCCTTTTACCACCTTCATTGCTTCGATCGCCTTCACGTCCGCTTTTCCCGGGTCTACCAGGGCAAACCGCATTCTTGTCATACAGTGAGATACTGCTGCAATATTCTCTTTTCCACCTACCAGACGCAGCAACTGTTTGGCATCCTCGTCATATCTTCCCATTCTTTGATTCCTCCGTTTGCTTTCCGAACTTGTTTAAACATGTTTCTTGATTCTGTTATATCACACTTGTTTAAACATGTCAATATCCTTTTGGAAATATTTGTTTAAACAAGTTGTTGACTTTTTTGCCCTCTCTTTTTATAATTGCTTCATAGGGATTTTATAAAAAATAGAATGATCCTTGATTCGAGGTGGAGAGACATGCCCAAAGCAATATACGAGACGATTTATAAAGATTTGAAACAGAAAATTGAACATGATGTGTTCGCTTATCAGGAACTTTTGCCATCTGAGAATACATTGATTCAGACTTATCACTGCTCCCGCAATACTCTGCGCCGGGCAGTCAGCCGCCTGGTGACGGATGGCTATGTCCAGACCATGCAGGGAAAGGGCGTACGCAATATCTACCAACCGGTATCCCAGACCGCATTTACTATCGGAGAAATCGAAAGTTTCCGGGAATCCGCCATGCGCAATGGACACCAGCCCGCCACAAAGGTTCTTTTATTCACCGAGTTTGCAATCAATGAAAATCAGGCCCGGTATACGGGATTTCCCGCGGGAGCTGAGATTTATTACATCCAGCGGCTTCATTATTTAGATGATCTGCCGCTGATTCTAAACCATAATTACTTTTTAAAAGAGGCCATCCCTGGTCTCACAAAAGAAATTGCGGAACATTCTATTTATCAGTATTTGGAAGAGACGCTGCATATGACGATTGTAAACAGCAAGCGAATTATGACGGTGGAAAAGATGACACAGATTGATGAAACCTATTTAAACATGAGCGCCGAGGATTATAACTGTATGGCAGTCATCAGCAGCCAGACCTTCAATAGCGACGGCGTCATGTTTGAATATACCCAGTCCCGGCATCGGCCGGATTATTTCCGTTTTTATGATAATGCGGTGAGGAAGACGATTTAACGGTTGTGGCTCATCTTCCGCAAAATTCTTTATTCCACATAAGAGTGGCTCATGATAAAGAACTCCTCCTGGCTTGGCAGATATTTCTTTTCCATTTTTTCCAGGGTATCGTCGTACTTGGCCGCTTCTTCCTCGTCAATAGCCATGACCGGACTGTCGTGATAAAACCATTTTCTGCCGTCCAGCGCATGGGGCAGGAGTTCTTTTACCATCATAGCCGCCGGGTATCTTCCGTCTTCGGAGCAGATATTGTATTTTTTACAGTTCTTGAAATCACGGCCCACGTAATTAGCTGGGCTGCCGAAGATAACGATCACATCATAGCCAAGAGATCCGGCCCGCTCAAAGGAATATTCCAGCAGCTTCTTTCCATACCCCATTCTCTGATACTCCGGGACAATGCTGACCGGGCCAAAGGTGAGAATTTCTTTTTCGGTACCGGCTTCATCCACCAGTTTGGCTTTTGTATACATGATGCTTCCTATGATCCGGCCATCCAGTTCCATAACCAAATCCAGTTCCGGGATAAAATCTTCATGACTGCGCATGATGTGAACTAAATAATGTTCCACGCAGCCTGGTATGTAGAGATTGTAAAAGGCTTTTCTTGTGATATCTTCTACGATCTGATAGTCGGATTCTTGTTCAGGTCTTATGGTTATCATGATTGTTTTCCTTTCGAATGAATTTTCTTATGGTGCACACCACAGCGGTTGAACTGCTGCTTTGGTTCCCTTGTCATAAGGTCCTCTCACACTCCTCATATAATGTATAATCACGCTCAAACAGTTCTTCGCACATCTGAGGCTTTAGCACATCCCATTCCATTTTCTCCAGAAGTTTCTGCTGCACAAACCGCTTACTCTTCTGCTTATACCCGGGGAGGTGGTTGATCTCCAGCAGATGCTGAAGCTCCGGCCGCCAGATCAGGGTGATCTGAAGTTCCCGTTTCATCTTGGGATTCGGCTTGGCCGGCCGCATCTCCTCGATGATAAAATCCCGGCCATCCACATTGACGCAAAGGATGCCCCAGTGGTCGGGAATATGTTCCTCCACATGCTTTTCGTGAGACCTGCCAATCACGATATAATTGGCGTCGCAGAACTTATTATAATCACGCACCTGCCGTTTCAACCGCTCATAGGTATCCGCGTCACTCTTGATCTCCAGACCGATTATCTGGCTGGTCGTGAGCAGCAGTAAATCTGCCCTGGACTTCCCTATGATCTTTTCCTCAAAAATTCTTGTTTTTCCAAACCGCTCCTCCAGATAATCAAACAACGGTTCCCGGATGTCACTATCATATAATATAACACGGTCTCCAAGTTCCATAAACCCTAACCTTTCTTTTATTTCCACGCAAACTTTCCTGAGCGAACGCCGGATACATCTCTGTATCCAGCGTCATGTCATGTTTATTCTCTTTATTTTATACCACAAATTGAATTTGCTTGCACATGATAGTGTCTTTATTACGGAAATGGTGAGATGCGTTTCACTGTCAGCGTAGCGTTTGTATTCGAGGCCAGATTGAAGGTGGCAGCGCCGGTGGATAAAAATGCCAGATCTACCTGACCACTCAGATATTCAATGACACTTCCCTGCAGGATCGTGTTTTCGGTTGTGGAAAGCGGGCTGTATTGCAGTGTAGAGTCGATGAAAGTATCATTCTGCCGCACTCCGGCGGAAATTGTCTGATTTGGCGCTGTAACTGGAGCGATACGGATCATGTAGTTGATTTCATACTCACCTGGAATATAAATCTGAAGTCCGTTTGTATTTGACCCAACATCAAAAGAAGGCATAAAGTTGTTAAATTGCACTTGTTCCGTCTGACCACTGGCTGTAAAAGTATATGAGGTTACTTGGTTGGAATAAAGACCGCCGAACGCGTTTTCCCTTCCTCTGCCATCAATTTCGACAGTCGCTGGGTTGTCAAATAAATTAATATTTAAATTGGGGGAGATAAAGTTTAATTCCTCTCCAAACCGGATGGGTATTGGTCCACCGTTGCCATTTATATAGAACAACACATCGCCTGGATTGAAGGTGCCTTCCGGGCCTGGATCACCTTGAGGGCCTGGCTCGCCTTGAGGGCCTGGATCGCCTTGGGGGCCTGGATCTCCCTGTGGACCTGGCTCTCCTTGGGGACCTGGATCTCCCTGTGGACCTGGATCGCCCTGTGGACCTGGCTCTCCTTGGGGGCCTGGATCGCCTTGCGGACCTGGATCTCCCTGTGGGCCTGGATCGCCTTGCGGACCTGGATCTCCCTGTGGGCCTGGATCGCCTTGCGGACCTGGATCTCCTTGGGGACCTGGATCTCCTTGGGGACCTGGATCGCCTTGGGGGCCTGGATCTCCTTGGGGACCTGGGGCTCCCTGGAGGCCTGGATCGCCTTGGAGGCCTGGATCGCCTTGCGGACCTGGATCGCCCTGGGGGCCTGGCTCTCCTTGCGGACCTGGGGCTCCCTGAGGGCCTGGGGCTCCTTGGATGCCTGGGATACCTTGCGGACCAGCAGGTCCCGGATTACCTTGTGGCCCTTGGGGCCCGGGTGGACCTGGACAGCATTGGCAGCATTGCCAGCCACAAGCATAATTTTTGTCCGTATAAGGCTGAACAGGCTGGTACCTGCCACATCCATATATCGCATCATTCATAATTGAAATCCTTTCTAAACATTCATCTTCTATATCATATGATTTTGTCCCAAAGCTGTTCCTGTCGCGCTTTGCCAACTCTGTTCAAAATAATTTCAATTATGAGACAATCTCGAATGAACCATAACAACTATCAGATTTGATTACTTAATTGGTATTGACATTTGAGTCAGATACTCTGCTTCTGGCCGTTGGGTATCATTCAAATAACAATAGTAAATTGGGCCTTGCGGTTCATATCCATTTTCATTTACCCATTCTAATATATCCATCAGCGTAGGGTCTTGCTTCTCATAAGGGCCTAAATCAATTGCCGTTACCACCTTACGGGTCGGTATCAAATTGCATAGCATATGATCTCTATTCTCAATTTTTTGAACGATTTGCCAACCCATTTCCACATCAAGGTTTTCCAACTCTTGATTGTGGAAGCAGACAACGGGGCCGCCGATGGGATAAACCCCTATTTCCTTCAAGTAATCGCCAGTCAACGCCAACACCTGCATTGCAAAATCCGAATAATCTTTCATAAAATTAATCGTCTTACGAATTGTCAGCGTGTAATGCTCCGGCTCTTGTTTCATTTCAATATTTGATATTCGTGACATATCATGATCCTCCTACTGGTTCCTCTACTATTTTTTTATATCTCAAGAACGCCTTTCCCTGCCTGCTGTTCAAGTCAAGAGTTTTACATAGATTTCTTTTTCCGTATCAAGCGCAAACCCGCAGGACAGCAACAGGCCGCAGGATGCCTGATTATCCGGCTCCGGCTGCACCACAATTCTTTTGGCGTCAGGGTGGAGGGCGATTTTGTTTGTCAAGTCCGCCACAATCATTTTGCCAAAGCCTTTGCGGAGACAGTCAGGCTCTCCAATCATATAGTCAATGCTGTAAGACCCGCCCAGTGCTGTGTAGCCCTCCCAGAGTTCGTCGCTGTCTTTGCAGGCGTAATACTGGCAAAAACCGACAGGCTTTCCTTCATGCTCCACAATAAAATGGTGAATCCAGCAAAACGCGCTGTCCTGCTCCTCAATTTCGTTGATCCAATCCAGTGGATCGTGGTACCACCTGGCGACGTGCGGCGTATACAGCCATTTCTTAAAAACGCTCAAATCCGTAAGTTCCATTTTTCTAAGTTTTATCATATTGTTATTCTCATCCTCTATCATTCTGTTACCTTTCCTGTATTTTTTCATGATATCCCATAACCGGAATCATAAGCGTTTTCCCCCACTGAGCCATGAAGAGAACAGCATCGAGACCATGCCGATGACCAAATAAACCACCGCATATATGACAAATGCGCTTTCACCCGGATCAAAGAATATCCATGCGCCAAGCAAAAACAAGACAGCGGCTGTGACAGGCAGGCTCCACATAACTTTCCTGTGTTTTCCTGCAAAAATCCCTAAAACCATGGAATATATGGGGTTGATGGCGAAAAATAATAACAGAGTAACCGCCATGCCTGCATCACTTTTGACAAACGTGACAGCGGCCCATGGTAACAAGAGCATTACCCCGGCAGATCCGGTCAGCCACCCTATCAATTTCTTTTTCATTCTGCGTCCTCCGTATTCTTCACCCCGCCTTTTCTGCAACTTCTAAATACCTATCGCATGCGCCGGGCATATAAATCAAATTTGACCTGCCATTCGCCATTCTCTGCCACGGTAACATCCTGCCAATGAAAATCATTGTCCTCGATTTTGGCGAAAACCCATTTTCTCCTTTCGTCCTCCAGATTTGTAAGGACGATGATACCGTCTTGCTTTCTCGCTTCAAACCGCATGATTCTTCCCATATAGCAATAGGCCACATCCCAGGCATGTGTATCCGGGTTATAGACGCGAATGGTTGTCCCGTATTCAAAGCCGGGCAAGACAATCACATCCTGTACCGCCATTCCCTCAAGAACCCATGAAAAATGCCATTCTCCTTTGATCACGCGGGAAGTGCTGTTGTCAACATAGTCGATGCTCCAGCTGCCGATCAGTTTCCCGAAAAAATCAAATTCCCCGGGTAACGCTTCATTTTTTGCTTCGCTTGTCAATGCCTGATCAAAACCCTTCATTATGTAAATCCCCTGCTTTCATAAACTATTTTCCGAACTCAAACAGTACTATATTCATTTTACCATAACTTTAAGAAAAATGCTTCCGATAAAGGTCCGCCGCCTGCTGCGGATTCTTAAAGGCATCATAGTCGTTCCCCTCAACTCTAAAACGACGCGCAGTAATACTTTTAGGGTTTCTGCCGGTAAACGCCTCAACGAGTTCTGTACCTATATCAGGTTTGCATTTCACATACAGCATATTTCCATCACTTTTAACGACGAAAATACCTGGGTCATAACCGGGAAGCGCAGACTCTTCATACCAGATTACCGCCATATCCGATATCCGCATGACTCCATGATAAAGCCTGTTTGGCAGCCTCAGCCAGTTTTTAGTCAAAAAGCCAACATTCAAAAAGTCCTTCTCTTTCGTGGGCTGGGGAGTCAAAGACAGCAGAAGCGAATCTGCTTGACGGCATTCCCTATAAAATTCCAGAATTTCTTCTGTACTGTAACCGCTGTCCTTGGCAGTCATCTCTGCAACGGAGGCACCGGTTTTATTTATCAATTTTACGCCAAATCCGGTTAAGATGACGCCCAGAAGGACACAGCCTGCGGTAACCGCAATCCAGATCATATCGCTTTCATAGATAATATGGAGAAGCAAATGGTTGAGTACTCCAAGAGCCAATATCCCAATACCCAGGATGAGAAGACCGGCTCCCTCATTTTTCATTTTACTTTTTTTGGTCAGTTCCTCCTCAGACCACAACAGTTCTTTCTCCCATGCTTTTGTCATCGAAGTAATCATATTCATACCTTCTCTCTTCCTCATGTTATACAGCTTTATTTCAAGTGTCCCCTGCCTGTTCCACCGTCCTTTAAAACAGCCTTTTCCCGTCTGAAATATCTATACCAAGTTCTTTCGCCATTCCCGTCTGCTTATATGGATTAATTTTTTCCAAAATACCGTCATGCCGGAAAAGGGAGCCTGTGTTCTTAAACCAGAAGGTCACGCCCGCCTTCACGCATTGCTCCCGGATGTTTAACACCCACTCATAATCGCACTCACGCGCTGCCCTCCCCGTCTCACCGCCAACAGTTACATGATCCACTCCATGCAGATAGGGCGTCAGGTCGATTGCTTCCAAAAGAGGGGCGCAAGCGATGAACCGCCGCTTCATCGGATAGGATAAAAACAGCGGAAGCCGGGTATCGGCCAGCGCCTGGTTTTCTACCGTGCATCCAATATTCACATTGTCATAGCCCTCGCCCCAGTCATCGGGAAGGGATACCTCGAACCGGTCGATCCGCTTAGTCAGAATCAAAAAATCAATGTCCGTCCGCTCCCGGATCATCGCCCAGACCTCTCGCCGCCACTCGTCCGCTTCAGGCAGAAAAAAGTCGGTGGCAAAACAGGTGGCAAGGATTTTATCTCCCTTGATGTTGTATTCGCCTTTCTTATTTCTCCGAACGGGCCAGTCAAATTTATCCGTTTTCTGAATCGTATTCTGACCGTAGCGTTTTGCATACGGCCCATAAAAATAACAGTTTGCGCAGCCGTCACTTATTTGATAACAGCCTGTCCATGGTTCCCAGTTCATAGGAGTCCTCCTTGATGTCACTTCTTCTTTTTCGGCTTTGGCGCAGGCAGTTCGTCACAGGTGGCTCGGATGAATCGCGCCATCAGCTCCTGATTGTCTACGCTGTCGATGATAAAATGCGGTTTGGCGCCGGTATAGGGCGCAGCCTCCCCGCAGTCCGGACAGAGGGCCGCTCCTGCCTCGGTCTTCTTCACGAAAAACTGGTTGTCACAAATAACACCAATCACTTTGCCGTCACAGTAAACGCCGTATTCCCCAAACATTTTCTTATAAGTGATGCTCCCGGCACCGCCGATCTGATCACAGACATATTCTACAAATTCCAGATTTGAAGCCATAAACATCACCTGCCCTTCGCCCAGCATTCACATTGTTTAATCCGTTTTCCGTCATCGCCCTGATTTTCGTCATAGGCAAACTGTTTCAGCAGGTCGCAGGGGAATTCACTGCATTGTCCACAGTGTTCGTGCCCCTTGTCCTCGCAACAGTCTTTTACAGGGCAGCAATCGCCCCAAAATGGCTTCCCTATATGTATGCAGCCGTTGCATCCCATTTGTTCCTTGTATCCGCACTCACTGCACAGTATCCCACATCTCGATTCAATCATAACATAAACCTCCATTTTTTTCTTTAGAATAACATACCAAACAGGTCATCTGTTTGTCATGTTTTCTCTATCAGTTGCTCTTAGAACAAAGGATAACTGGGTGTTAATTCTGCCGCAGCCGTTCAATGATGCTTGCGCTTGCACCCCACCGGTACAGGAGCGTGGGGATTACCATTGTCAGCAGAAGCAAGAACGGGTACACTGCCAGCATTGGCCAGAGGATGAACTGATAGGTAAAAAACCAGATCCCACCAGCGATGGCTCGGACGGCAACGGCAGAAAAAAGTGTGCCAATCACAGCCGAGGCAAGAATCGTCCCGGCCGCATAATATACACCCTCCCAGGCGAGCAATTGCTTCAGCTGCCTGCCCGTCATGCCGATGCTCTGGAGCATGGCAAACTCCTTGCGGCGGGTAATGATGCTGGTCAGAACCGAGTTGACAAAGTTGGCAATCCCGATCAAGCCGATGATCATGCTCAACGCACCGCCAATGGTGACAATCAGGGAGGTCAGGTCGTGGAAGGAGCGGATATAGGTCTCCTTCGAATCATAACTCATCCTCGGCTCCACATCCTCCACATAGCTGCTTAGAAATTTCTCCATAGCCGCCGCCCCGCCGTCTTTAACCTGAAAGGGATAGCTGACCATGTGGGGGGTCCTGCAACGGGGAAGAAATTGTCCGGTTGGCAGATAGAAGCGGGCCTCGCCGGTGTTGCGGGTCGTATCGGTATTTTCGTTGATCCGCACCTTCGCCATCACCGTCAGATCAAAGGTGCCGTCAATGGTACTGGTCAGTCCGTCCTTCGCCACATGATGAAACCGGAGAGTGTCACCTGGCTGGATAGCCGGATTGTCGATGACATTTCCCTTGTCATCGCAGGCCAGTCCGTAGAGTACATATCCCCCCTTTTTCAGCGCCTCCCAGTCAATGGTTCCCGCAACCGCTTCCATGGACTTCAGCAGGAAGTCGTCCGCACCGAAAAACTGGACATAGGGATTCCCCTTTCCATCCTTGTTATAACTGGACACGGCCTTGCTCTCCGCGGAGAAGGCCTCCTCCAACGTTCTTGTGCTGTACAGCCCGCCGCCGTCTAAAAAGGCCTCGTGCTGCCTGACTGCCTCCACATAGGTGGTTGTAAGCTCCGTATCGCTGGTCTCAAACTTATAACGAAAGTAGTCGGCGGTAGAGATGACAAAATCCGTGCCTGCAAACTTCTCCACATATTTTTCAATATCAAAGCCGTTTGACAGGGTGAACACCGTATTCAACAACACCAGGCTCAAGGTCATGGAGAGAATCGCCAACAGGGTACGTTTCCGGTTCCGCCCCAAATTAGACAGAGCCATGCGGTAGATCTTCGCACCGCCGTTGGATTTTTTGCCCGCCGCACCCTTCCGCTGAAATGCTCCGGCATCGCTTTCTGTGTAGCGGACAGCCTCGATGGGGGAGACGGAACCTGCAATCATCGCCGGCTTGCGTACGCTGATCCACACTGTCAAAAAAGCAAAGACGGCTGCCCCAAAGAAGACAAGGGGATTGGCAGTCACTTTCACGCCGGCTTTAGCACTGTAAACCGTACCATTCATCAAAAAGGGCATCAGGGCCTTTCCAATCAGAAAACCAGCCAGCAGGCCAATGGGAATCCCCATTGCCGAAAGCCGCAGGGACTGCCGGCTGATAAGCTGCTTGATCTGCCGGCTGGTGGTTCCCAGGGTTTTCAGCTGGCCGTAGAACTGAATATCCTGAATTACGGATATCTGAAAAATGTTATAAATGATCAGATATCCCGTCACCATAATCAGTAAAATTCCGGCAAGTCCGGATAAGAGCAGGGCCGGGTTCCCAAGTAAATCGCCGTTCTGGTAGGCAGGACTTACCCTTGCAATCACATAATTGCTGTCGGAGGGACTGCCGCCCATGATGTCGCAGGTATATCCGGTTTCCGAAAGAAGCTGCTGCAGCTTCGGCTCCACTGCACCACCGCCGCGGAACATCACATAAGCCGCTACAATGCCGGAATAGTCGTTGTCCTCCGGGTAGGTATAAGCCAGCAGTTCCGAATGGGCGTCCGCAAAGGCTTTGGACACGATCAGGCGGCCGATGCTGCTTAACGTGTCTGTCTCCCAGAACCCGCACAGGGTAAAATCTGTGGTGTACTGCATGCCTTTGATATCATATTGAAGTGTGACCGTCTGGCCGACCTCTGCCGGTACGCCCAGAGCCTCCAGCGTTCTGGTGTCGGCGATTATTTCGCTTTCTGTCTGGGGACGGCGTCCTGTTGTAGGGGTATAGCGGGCGAACTCCAGCGCCGTATCATCCATATACCACAGGTCGGAGGGCCATTTTTCCATGCCTGGATACTGCAGGCGATAGGAAACCGCTTTGGTGTAGGCGATTTGATCAATCAGCGGATGGTCCTTAACATCCTCATATACCTGGTCGCTGATATAGTTTAAAACTGCCTGCCCGTCGCCGCCCTGCCTGCGGATATTCTGGTCCTGCACGGTGTCCATCAGCCCGGAACCCAGAGTGAAAATCGCAGTAAACAGGAGGGTGGTCAGTGCAATGGCCACGCCCGCAATCACATTCCGGCTCTTCCCAGCCTTAAAGCAGCGGCCGGACAACCGCTTGATGACAGGGTCGTTATTGTTGCCGAATAATATGTCCTTCATGTGTGCGCCCTCCTATCCTGCGATTTTCCCGTCTTCTATCCGGATGATGCGGTCGGCAAGCTGGGCAATCTCGTTGTTATGGGTGATCATCACAAGGGTTTGATGGAATTTATGGCTGGTGGTTTTTAACAATCCCAGAACATCGCTGCTGGTACGACTGTCCAAATTGCCGGTAGGCTCGTCAGCCAGAATAATGGCAGGCTTGGCAATGAGCGCCCGGGCAATGGCCACACGCTGCTGCTGTCCTCCAGAAAGGTTGTTCGGCATACTCAAAAGCTTATCCTCCAAGGCCAGCATATGCACGATTTCCTCCATATACTGCTTGTCTGCCTGGTCGCCGTCCAGTTCCACGGGCAGAACGATGTTTTCATAGACATTCAGTACAGGAACCAGGTTGTAGTTTTGGAACACAAAGCCGATGTTGCGCCTGCGGAAAATGGTCAGCTGTTCATCCTTCATTTTGGACAGCTCTTTCCCCCGCACCACGACACTGCCCGAGGTAGGAACATCCAGGCCGCCCATCATATGCAGCAGCGTGGATTTTCCGCTGCCGGAGGTGCCCACAATGGCAGCAAACTCCCCCTGTTTTATAGAGAGGGTTACGCCGTCCAGCGCTCTTACGGCGCCCGGCCCTGAGCCGTAATATTTTTTCAAATCGGTCACTTGTAAGATACTCATGGAAACTACCATCCTTTCCTGTTGATGGCATACCTTACCGCGCGCAGCCTGCCGGAGTGCGCCTATGCGAAGCATTCCGTTACGGTATGCCTGGATGGGTATGATTATAAAGGGCAAACCTCACAGAATTGTCACGGCAGTGACTTTACGGTCTACTCAAATGTCACAATCCTGTGATGATCGGACTTTCACCGCCTGGGCAGGAACACGGAAAAGGTGGAACCATGCCCCAGACCGGACGATACAAGGATATACCCGCCCTGCATAGTGATGATCTCCCGGGCCAGATACAGACCGATTCCAATGCCCTCTACGCCGCGCACCATTTCCTCCCGGTAAAACCGCTTGAAGATGGCTCCCTGGCTTTGTTCTGGAATTCCTATTCCTGTGTCGGTAATATCAATCTTTAGATACATTTCCCGTTTTTCAGCCGAAACATGGATACTGCCGCCAGCGGGGGTATATTTTACAGCGTTGTCCAAAAGATTGAACAGCGCCTCAACCGTCCACTTCCGATCATGGGATACACACAAGTCTTCTTCACACTCCACATGAACCTCAATCTGCTTTTTCTCCGAACTCAGCAGGATTCCTCCCAGCGCCGCCGCCAGTGTGTCATAGATGGGCTGCTCCTTTTTCTCCAGGGAGATGACACCGGTTTCCAGCCGGGAGGTTTTGATCATCGCCTGCATAAGAAAATCCAGTTTGTCCAACTGACCTCCAACCGCCTGCAAAAATTCCTTCCGCTTTTCCTCCGGGACGGGTTCCTCCAAAAGCGTGGCGTTCACCATCTTTAGATTGGCAATGGGCGTTTTTACCTGATGGGCAATATCAGAAATCAGTTCTTGCAGTTCGGCCCGTTCCATTGTGATACTGCGCCGGTTTTCCACCATCATCTCATACAGGCGGACCAGGCGGTGATTGATTTTATAGAATAAGCTTTCTTCCTCTTCTATCTCCGGCAGTTCAACCGTTCCCGTTGCCATCTTATCCAGCATGCCGCATAGCCTGTTTGAAAATCCGGTCAGTTTCCTGCGCAATGCAGCGATAAAGAATGCAACGCATAGGAAAACCAGCAGGAGAAACACAAGTGCGCACCAGATCGCCGATATATTTTCCGTCAAATAATACAGCACTGCAAGAAAAATAGTGGACAGCAGCAGAAAAATAGTTCCTGCCGCAGCGCAGATTTGATTAGTAGAGGGGGAGCGAGCCATCATTTGTTCATCCCTCCAATCCACAGATAGCCCATGCCATATACCGTTTTGATGTATTGGAAGCCACTGCCCTCAATTTTACCCCGGATACGGCTGATGGCAGAGGTCAGGGCATGCTCGTCCACATAATTCTCGTCCACATCCCATAACTTCTCCAATAGCACCTGCCGCGTGAGCACAATCTGCGGATTCTTCGTCAGCACCTTTAGCAGCCGGTATTCCAGCGGTGTGAAAGAAACAGCCTGACCTGCCAGAGCTGCGCTCATCTCCATGAAGTTAATCAGAAGGTTCCCGTCATCAAAACAGTCGCCGCCAGATTGCTTCAGCAGCCGCGAGAGCAAGGCAGCCACCTTTTTGCGGAACACGCTGATGGGAAAGGGCTTTGTCACGTAGTCATCCGCCCCCAGCTCGAATCCCCGGAGCATATCGCTCTCCATGTCACGGGCCGTTAGGAAGATAACGGCGGTGTCGGGGCAGCGTTCCTTCAGCTCCCGGCAGAAATCAAACCCGTTTCCGTCCGGAAGATTGACATCCAGCACCACCAGATCATAGTCCTGTTTTTCATAAAATGCCATGGCCTCCGCTTTTGTCACAGCGGCATCTACCGTATATCCTACGGCAGTAAGATTGTAGCAAAGCGTGTGATTCAAAAGGCAGTCATCTTCCACCACTAATATCCTCATGCCAAATCCCTCCCTTAACTAAATAAGATACCAATAAAATGTCACAGAAATCTCACGGCGGATGTGTGTTTCTATTTTATTTTACCTATACTACGGTTTTTGCGCAGGTTACTATAACTAATACCAAACATTTACTGAAAATCATAAGATCATGCAAGAATAAGAAAAATGAAAAAGCGCCGAATCATGAACCGACGCTTTCCCATGAACTTGTCACCTTTTTAGACCTGTCAATAGACCAGTTCTGTCCATGGTCCATTATGCGACTATCAGGAACTTCCATCTCACTTTCTACAAAAACACAACTCTACTTCTGCCAAATGATCCCGTGAACCTGTCCAGAATCAAGGTTACCATACAAGCAAGACCACTGTCTCGACGTGTGTTTAGTGTGTGAAAAAGATTCCCGGAAGGCGTGGTTTGGTCTTGACGGAAGCCATATTTTCCAATATGTATATCTACATCAACGAAAACAATTTTGCCTTATTCAAACTCAATTTCCTCATTTACCTTTTTGTTAATTTCAATTCTATTCTGAACATCAAGGCTATTAACCAACCAACCATTCAAAGTACAATTTTTGATAAATTCATCAATTCTATTAACTCCATTAATTTCTTTTAATGTAACTATCACTCCAAAGCGAATTCCTATTCCGTCTTTAGAATCTAATCTATTATTTGTCTTAACCTCCATTCCCCAATTTTTATTATTATAGGATATCTTTGGTTTCATTCTATCTTTAGGTTTTTCAGCAACATACTTTACATTATCCCATTTTCTAAATTTATCTCTTGCCTCACCTTCTAAAAGATAATTTTTTTCAGTATTCAATGTTTCGTCTTGATTTTGCTTATCATTATTAATTTCATTTAATTTTCCATTATTTTTAATTCTCCCAAAATGGAGGTTTAGTTCAGTATTTGTGTAATCAACACCTTGTGTTCTATCACACATTGGAAAATAACACATAGTTGCTCTTGCGATATATGGATACTTATCATCTTTAAGAGGAATCGGAAAATGATAATTATAGGTATTCCACTTTTCACTTATATCTGATACCAAAAACTTAATTTCATCATCTCTTGTTCTAACAATATCATCTATTTTAATAGGCACAATACCATGCCCATAAAGTGCAACCTCTTCTGGCGATGGTTTTTCATTCCAATCTCTTGCAGCATCAATAATCATTGCTTTCGCAACTTCTCTGTTCAAACCTAAAATATCGATTAAGTATGATAATTTGCGAGCAATCCAAGGAGCCGCAAAGGAAGTACCAGCAACATTTGCTTCTCCTAGTGGTTCACAAACCCTAATGTATTGCTCTTCACTTCCTCCATAATAACTAACATCTGGTTTTGCAAAAAATGATAATGCAAGTCCTTTTCTTGAATATTTTGTTGACAAACCTCTTTTAGTAACTGCATTAACCACCATACTATTTATTGAATCAGCAGGCGAACCGATTTTTATAATGTTGTTATTAGGTTTGTTTGTACCTGCTACAACAAAAATAACATCATTTTCATACTGAATTTGATCTAATGTTGCCCCTTCTGCAGAAATAAAATTATCATTAATTTCTTGGTTACTCCCAAGCGAAATATTCCAAACCTTTATATCTTTATTTTCATTTATTATAGCTTTTATTTGTTTAATAATTGTGAAAGAAGAGAATTTTGAACTAATAGCAACACCAAAATGACGTACTTTAAATCTGCCACATCCATCATCCAACCACGGATTAAGTCTGATACCATCTACAATAATGGAAGATACCGCCGTACCATGGCGATAATCATCTGAACTTTTAGGAAGATTATCGTCCACCATATCATGATATTCTACCCATTCATTAAAATATACACGTTTATCAAACAATGTATCAATGACTCCAATAGTTGGCTCAATACTTGGATGTGGAATATGTAAACTATCGATTTCGTATTCTTTAATAAAATCTTCTGGAGACAATTCTGCTAAATCAACCGTAGCCATTGAAACAAGATAAGGGGCTTTATCATATAAACGTTTTAACTGGCTCTCATCTAAAAATACTGTCTGGTTATCTAATATTCTACTTGCTAAAATATCGATCCCTATATCTTTAAACAACTTTTTCGTGTCTGTACGTATATCATACAATGTAATTATACTTTGTTTTAGCTGTTGGGTTGCCATCTCTACTTCAAAATCATCAATGTATGAAACATCTGCCACTACTTGCCTAAATGTCGATTTATTTATGGAAAGATGTTCGAACTGAATGGTTCCAATAATATTTTTCTTTTTATTACCAAAAAAGAGTTCATTATCAAAGATATTTTTATCAATACGTCCTTTAAACTTAGTATTTAAAACACAACTTGTTTTAGACAGCAAATCCATACTTTGTTCCAAGTCCTTAATATCTAAATAATAAGTAATAATATGCTTACTCTTTTCTTTGTTAAATTTAGCCCCAACAATAGCAGAATTAGAATCTGTTCCTTTAAACAATCCAGAAATACGATTACTTTTTGCAACTATCTTGTTATAGTAGACACTAATTAGAACTCCTTCAAAAGATTTTTTTTCTGAATTCCAAAACTCCTTAATTTTTCCTATTCTAGATTGTAATCTTAGCAGTTCTTCACTTGTCACTATTTTTTGGCTGTTCATAGCAGTTCCTCCACCATTGACACTTTTGGAGGCTTGGACAAACCGTTTTCCTTTCAGTTCTAATACATTATTCATTATCTCTTTCCTCCTTGATCAACTTTCTGGATACATTACTTTTGGATTCTCCCTTAAGTCGCTCAATCTCTCTTACCGTAAATCCCTGATCATAAAGTCGTGAGATATCAATCTGTTCAAGATTCCCCACTAAATTATTATATAACCTTCTCAAATAATCGTACTCAATATTTACATCACTAAATGCTAAAGATGTCCTAATAAGATTCTTTAATTCTCCAGGATAAGGTATATTAGTAGCTGTCTTGAGAATTTTTTTAAATAACCTTGTATCTTTTGAAATACCTTTAAAGTTTTTAATGAAAGAATTAAAATAATATTCTGCAACTTCTATTAAGTCTTCTTTGCTATATTTGTTAAAGTTAATGACTGCATCAAAACGCCTTATTAATGCTTTATCAAAGTTTGAGTACAAATTTGTTGTCGCAATAATTACTATTTCTTTGTTTAAGTCAGTCAATCTATCAAGTTCCTTCAAAATAGTCGAAGTAACACGGCCCATTTCACGTACATCATTATTGTTAATTCTATCCAAAGCAATTACGTCTATTTCATCAAATAAAATAACAATCTTATTTGGATGTGGAATCATATTTATTTCAGCAAATACACCTGCAATATTTTTATTAGTCTGACCTAATTTACTGTCAATCAAGTTATCAAAGTCAACATAGTATAAGGTCCTATCAAGTAATCGGGCCACATGCTTAACTGCTTCCGTTTTCCCGCTACCCGGTAACCCCTCAAATAAAAATTTATTTATCCCTATATTGTGATTGACAGCATTAATAATACCCTTTATATCTTCAGATATTTCTAAAGGTAAACTCAGCGGGCTCATCTCTTTACTATCTAATTGTTTTAAAAACTCACTTTCAAAATCACTAGCTTGTGGGGTATATAAATTTGATTCAGCAATCAATCCCATAATATATTCAGCCAACTGATCATCACCAATACTATCAAAATATCTTGCTATACTTATGGATTCATTTCTGAAAGCATTCTCATTTTTTTCAACATGATATTTTATTAGATTTAAAATATTTTGCTTTTTCACAAAAAGCACCTCCAATTTTCTTATACATTATTATATCATATACGGGACAAAAATGTATATACTTGGGACAAAAATATTATTATTTATTATCTTACTAACAAATAATACTACTATTAAACTTGACCAAGCCAAATTCCTTCCAGAACATTTGTTCTGTTTACATTATACAGTATATCTCTATATCCCACAACAGAAAAATACATGGTGCAAGATAATATCTTGACACCATGTATCATTTTCATGCACAAATCTATTTTCGACATATTTTGACAATGCATTCGACGTGGGTAGAGGTGGTGATTCAGATACCAGAAAGGCGCAGTTTGTCCTTGGTGGAAGCCTATGATTTCTGCCGAGTATATGCCAACAATCTGAATGATATTTCCCCGTTGGATTTCCAAATAATCTTAATCTCGCCCTCAAGCATTCGTAGCCTCTTCGCAATTTCCTCTGGCTCCGGCAGCATTGCTTTCATATCTTCAGCTCATATATTACTTAACCGATATGTAACTATTCCAATCGGCGCATTCGTTTGTTTCAAAGCATACTCTAGATAATAGTGCAACAGACCGTTGCACTATTACTCCAGCTCTTTTTCAATTTCTTCAATGGACGGCAGACTGCTGCGCAGTTCCTCCGGCAACGCCTTGGCCATTTGGTTTTTCCATTCTGCAACTCCAATGGGATTCTGATATCCTGCCAACGAATATTCCACCACAGTTTCATTCTTACCCTTTACCAAAAGAAGGCCTGTCGACCTACAAACGCAAACCCTTGTCCTAACTCTAACAGAAAGCTCTGGATGTGTTCCGTGAGCTGCTACTCAATCTCAACCTCCCGCCTTGGCATATCTGTACCAAGGAAATCAAACAGATATGGGTCTTTGAACACCTGATTGACCATATCGGAATCCGCTGGTGGTAGCGCTACCGTAAAGTTATTTACGCTTCTTCCCGAACGCTCCATCAATCTACTTTCTATTTGTAAGTCTGTAATCGTTTTACTCCAGCCATTTTTGAATACTTTATGTGCGTACCAAATACGGCTATCTTCATCTTTCAGTTTGTCCATTAAGGAGATATTGGTTCGCCACGGTATTTGTGCAATGACCCGTTGCACAATTTCAAAGTCAGGCCAACTCTCGGCAAACTTCCTCATATATTTTATGTTTCTTGGAGAAAATCCTGACATTTCCGGAAAGGTATCCTTTAAATCCTTGGCCATACGGTCAATAACTTTTGCTCCCCAGCCTTCTTCCTCCTGCTTTTTTAGAATACTTCTGCCAATATTCCAGTATAGGCAAATCATACTGGAATTAGCATTTAATACAACAGAAATCCGCTGTTTTTGAATTTCAGATTTTACTTCTTTTATAAATTTCAAATAAGCATCACTCATCTCGGAAAGATTTGGAGCAACAGGGACTATCACTCCATCTTTATTCTTTCCCATTTGTTTTCGATTATCCAATTTCTCACCTCTCTATTCCATTTAATTCGTAATAGACAAATTCCTCTATTCTCTTTCTCACACATATGAATAATCTTATCAAACTAATTTAATTGCTCCTTTTTATTTTTGTAATATCTCGGACTAAAATCCAACCCAACCTCGCCAATATACTTTGCATCCTTAAACTATTTCTTAAAATCTTTGAAATCATTATCATTTAACTTCATTTATTTCGGATGAAATCCCAATGCAAATTAAATACTGTGTTTCATGGTATAAGTGTTTACATGAATAATGATTGCCCCCAAAATAACGGTAACCATTTATACTTTACTATTATTTTATCATTAACGATAAGCATTTACTATCTTTTTTATCCTTGCGGTCCCATCGCTCTCATATGAAATTTTTTTCTGATTACTTCATATGTCAAATCATCTGGCAATGAAATTTCTGCTTCAATATCATGTTGCATAAATCCAGCCCTTAAATTTTCTATCAACATATGAACCCCTCCGCCCGTAACTGGTACATTTAAGATTATTCTATTCTTCAATTCCTGTACAAAAAAGCCGCTCGCTGCCTGCTCCATTTTCCGTAAATAAGTAAAATTTTTTTCAGTATTTTTTAACTTAATGGTCAAATTAGCCGGTTCTAAAATATAGTAATTCTTTTCATCTAGTGAAATAATTTCGCAGCGTTTGATATAATCACTCAGTTGTTTTTCTATATGTGGATTTTTACGCTCATTTATAAGAATATAAATCTCACTCTTATCTCTAACCTCTAATACTGCAGCATACAGCCTAACTATTTCTGCTTCTAAACAATCTGTACCACTTAAATATTCACTCGCAATATACTCATATATTGATTTATCTATTGAGTCATTCCAAAAGGTCATTTCATAATCTTCAACTATCTCCTTTAGATACTTTGCACATAGTTTTATACCAAACGAGGCATCCAGCATTTTATCTATAAACGCATATGGGTTTTGTTTTACAAGCCGCTTAGCCGTAGAAATCTTAATCTGTCCTACACCTACAGAAATATCATATCGAATTGCAACTCTCTTAAAAAAGCCTATTTTACACAGTAAAATTTCTAAACCCCTATAATACCATGCTCCTCTATAGATTCTTTCTAAAATAAGAATTGTTTCCAGTAATTCTCTTGTGATATGATTTTCTCTTGCCTCCTGATCAATTTCAAACTGATAAATATTTATTTCACTTTCTTCCAATTCAGTTTGAGTTAATAGTATTTCTAAATCTGTTCGATATGTCTTAAGGTCTAACCGGCACTCAAATTCTGCAAACCTTGATAACACTGACTCTACGTTAATTGCCAATCCACTAAGTAATAACGAAATAAGCAATTCGAACCCTTTGCTATCACCAATTCCAAAAACACTATCACCTTGCAAAGATTTAAAAATATATTCTATACTGATGTATGAAAATAAAATAGAAAAACAAATAAAACAAATATACCCAAACAATAACCGTACCTTATCTGCTGTATTAAAAAAAGATAAAAGGTGATATTGTACAACCGCTGGCCATACATTTAAAAATGCAGCTATACCGACACCTATCAATATTTCTTCTTTACCTACACCATACATCGAAGCCAACATACTAATCATAGCCAGATAAACTAATCTTATCGATGAACTTCTTATGGTCTTTGCCAAATTTTTAGAGTATCTAAAATCTAAAATAGATGAATATGATTTAGGCAGAAAAATTTGATGCACTCTGGCAGCAATGGTAACACTAATCGCTATAAAAATAATTTGTATTAATTTATTCATCTCAAGTATATACATAATTCTTATATAGTGTTTTGAAAACACCCTACTCCTTTATTGTATTATAGTACAATAATCCAGACACCATGAATTTGAAGAAATTTCTACGTTCTCTCTGCTTTTAATATATTTTTCAAAATAATTCGCGCAATAAACGCATATAATAAATTCGCTATTTGTTATTAGCCTTCTGAATTTTCTTACTTCCGGCACAATTCCACGCAGACCTCGCAATGTTCCGTCATAGGAAAAAGGTCCACCCCCCAGGCCTCCTTCGCCACATACCCCTTCTTCTTAAAGTACCCCAAATCCCGCACCAGCGTCTCCGGATTACAAGACACATAAACCACCTTCTCCGGCCTCATCGTCGCTACGGAATCCATAAACTCCTCCGTACTCCCACTCCTTGGCGGGTCCATGAAGACGACGTCGGCTGTTTCTCCCTGCGAAGCCATGCCGACCATGAACTTCCCTGCGTCGTTATTGTAGAACTGGATGTTTTTTATCTGGTTGCGCTTTGCGTTTTCGACGGCATCACGAACTGCATCTTTATTCAGCTCCACACCGATCACTTTTCCGGCGTGTTTGCTGGCGATGATTCCTATGGTGCCGATGCCGCAGTAGGCGTCGATGACGGTCTCTGTTCCAGTCAGGCCTGCGGCTTCAATGGCTTTTGTATACAGGATTTCCGTCTGGACCGGATTGATCTGGTAGAAGGACTTGGAGGAAATGCGGAAGGTGCAGCCGCAGAGTACATCTTCGATGTAGCCTTTTCCGTACAGTGTTTTCTCTTTATCTCCTAAGACCATGCTGGTTTCGCGGTCATTTATGTTCTGAATAATCGTGGTGATCTCCGGGTGTTTTTCTCTCAGGGCTTTTATAAAATTGTTCCTGGAGGGGAATACCGGAGATGCTGTGACCAGGACTACCATGATCTCGCCGGTGGAGAAGCCGCGTTTCACCAGGACATGGCGGAGGAGGCCGTAGCCGGTGTCCTCGTCGTAGGTGCGGATTTTGAAGGATTTCAGCATACCGCGGATGGTGCCGATGATCTCGTCGGCTTTCTGGTCCTCGATCATACAGGTTTCTACGGGAACCAGAATATGGGTGCCGGCCTTGTAGACGCCGGATATGACTTCCCCCTTCTGGTGGCCGAAGACGGCATGGACTTTGTTGCGATAGTGGTAAGGATGCTCCATTCCGATGATAGGGTGGACCTTGCAAATGCCTTTCAGCAGAGTCTCGATCTGTTTCTGCTTGAGCGCCAGCTGCTTGTCATAGGGCATGTCCAGCATTTGGCATCCACCGCATTGGCGGGATACGGCGCAGAGACTTGAATGTTTCTTTTTCATTGCTTTTTTAGGTGCTTCCAATGATTTTTTCTCACCCGAAGATATGAATTGTTTTTTATCCAATCGTCTTTCAACGCCAGACTTTCCAGCCTGTTTATTCTTCCTATCATTCCTCTTTATCTCCAATTTTCCATCTTTCTTTCCTGATTTCCCAAAATTTCCTTTTCTCTCTTCCATCATTCTCTCCCAATTCTGCCGTATCTTCTCCACATATTATCATATGTTTCTTACAGCCACTCTACAATATTATATCTGATTCCCCCCGACATTACAACGATGCATGATAAATCACCACATCTTTCACCGCCTCTTCCAAAAAAATCCTCCCCATTTTCCAAAAAATTCTTTAACTTTTTATCCGACCAAACAGCAATAGGAGCGTAAATCCAGGGCTGTGGATTTACGCTCCTATTGCATTTTCCAACCGTTTTTGTATAATAGTCTGGAATGAATGGGAAACTGCGCCACTTCAAATCCAGACGATAAACGGAGGTATCACCATGAATCCTTTTTATATTTCACCGCTCTATACCGGCCGCCCTGCCGATGAAACCGGGCGTTCCGCCAAGGAGATCCGCACATATGACTTGTTAGACCAGTTGAATATCACCTACCAGCGGATCGACCACGATGCCACTGCCACCGTGGAATCCTGCCATGATATTGATAAACGCCTCGGTATTGAGATTTGTAAAAATCTGTTTCTATGCAACGCACAGAAAACCAGCTTTTATCTTTTGATGATGCCCGGTGGCAAGAAGTTCAAGACCGCAGCTCTCTCCAGGCAGATTGGCAGCGCCCGTCTATCCTTTGCCGGACCGGAATTTATGGAACAATACCTGGACATCACCCCTGGCTCCGTCAGCGTACTGGGTCTGATGAATGACACGGAGTACAAAGTCCGCCTCCTCATTGATGAAGATGTGATCACCAAACAGGACTATATCGGCTGTCACCCCTGTATCAATACCGCCAGTTTAAAAATAAAAACTAAGGATATTCTGGATCGCTTCCTGCCTTATGTCGGCCATCCATACACCCTGGTGAATCTTCCGTCAGGGGAATAAGAATCAGTGGAGAAACTCAAACCAGCACTTCCTCCTCCACCGCGCAGGCCAGTAAAAACGCCTGCACACTCTCCCGTTCCTTCTCCTCGTCCACGCCGTCCCTCCCCAGCCTGTCACACAGGCCAAACAGGGCGGCTTCCCGGATATCCACCCGTTTTTTCATCTCTTCCAGCTCCGCAAATGCCGTCTTCTTTGCCACAAATAAAATCTGCATGTGGTACCGCACCAACCCGCAGACGTCCCGTATAAAGACTTCGTCGTCCGAGAAGATTTCCAGAAATTCCCTGGCAAGACGCTCCCCCTCCCTGTCGTGGTTGTAGGAAGTGATTTTTCCGTGTTTGAGTCTGGTGGTATCCGGCTTTCCGATATCATGGAGCAGCGCGGCCCACATGAAAACACGCGGGTTGGCGCTCTGATTTCTCCGTTTGGCGGCCTCATCCACTACCATCAGGGTGTGAATCCACACATTTCCCTCCGGGTGGTATTTGGGCGACTGCTTCGTCTTTTTCATACGATGGAGCATCTCAAATGGAAAATGAAGGAACAACTCTGATTCCCCGGCCTTTTCCAAATATTCCGATGGCCGGTCATCCTTCTGTAAATGCACATCCATCTCCTCAAATAATTCCTCCAGTTTCATAACCTGCCTCCAAATTCTATATAACGTTTTATCTGAAACTACATTTTTTACAGTTGCTTTCTTTGTTACAGTTATCATATTAGTTACAGTTAAATCATTTTCCGCACATTCACGCATTCCATTTTTTTATCACCTGTTCCAGATCTGTCACTGGCGGCATACACTGTTCGCCACTGCACAGGTAAAACTGTGCGCCTGCTTTTGGCACCGGATAATCGCCTGTATAAGGAGCCAGTTTTCCAAGTTCTGCTTCATTTTCCGGTGTTTTCACCACGACAACCAGGCCATGGACCGTTTCAGCCAGGTTTCGAAGCCGTCTGAACAGAGATGTCCCTGTTCCAGTCGAATGTTCATCAAAGCACATTGATTCCTTCGGACAGACACATACCAGTTCCTTTGTGGGATACAGGACGTTCATCATTGCCAGCAGCGCGTAGCTATGGCCCGCTGGATATCCCTCCATGGCACCGGCAAGAAATCGCATCTGTTTCTCCAGCACCTCGGACCACCGTTTCTCCCCGGTAATCCGTGCCAGACGTTCCAGCACCAGCGCCGCCACAGAATTTCCTGACGGCATCGCCCCGTCATAGGTCTCCTTCGTTCTCACAATCAGCGCTTCTCCATCCTCCGCATACAGATAGAATCCGCCATGTTTCTCATCAAAAAACTGCTGCACCATCGTCCAGGCAATCTCACAGGCCCTGCTAAGGTATCCCGTCTCAAACGTCACTTCATAAAGTTCCAGCAGCGCCTGGGCATAACAGGCGTAATCATCCAGCTTGCCTTCCCCGGCCGATTCTCCATCCCGGTAGCGCACCATCAGCCGTCCATCCCTCAAAAGCCTGCTATGGATAAATGCCTCCGCCTGCACGGCCTTCTCCACATACCGGTCCTCATTCAGAACCGCCCCCGCCTTGGCGAATGCCGTAATCATCCAGCCGTTCCAGGATACAAGAATCTTGTCGTCTTTGTGAAGATGGGTCCTGCTAAGGCGGTATTCATATAACTTTTGCATTTTTAGCATGCTTTCGTGCCCGCCGGGAACCTGTTTTTTGCCGCTCGTCTCAAATTTTGTTTTTCTCTCTGCGCCACGCTCCCACTCATCTCCCAGCAGATTTGGAATACTCTTCCCCTCAAAATTACCTTTCCGCGTAATCCCATATTCTCTGCAAAACTTCTCCCCCTCCAAATCTCCCAGGACCTCCCGGACCTCCTCCGGCGTAAACACATAATACTTTCCTTCCACCCCATCGCTGTCCGCATCCTGCCCACAGTAGAATCCGCCGTCTGCATCCGTAAGCTCCCGCTCCACATATCCAAGTATGTCCCCAGCCACATCCGCATACAGCGCATTCCCTGTCACCCCATATGCTTCCACATAGGCCAGGGCCAGCAATGCATTGTCATACAGCATTTTTTCAAAATGTGGCACCAGCCACTTCTCATCCGTAGAATACCTGGAAAATCCACCGCCGATATGGTCAAAAATCCCGCCCCTATACATCTGTACCAGCGACTTTTCTACCATATAGACCGCTTCCCGCACCTCATTCCTCACACCATAATCCATCAAAAACAGGAAATGGTGCGGGGTCGGAAACTTCGGGGCTCCGCCAAATCCTCCATAATCCTCATCAAAGCTTCTTTCTAACTGACGGTAGCCCTGGATAACCAGCCCGGTCCCGGGTTCCCCGTCCACCACCTGCTCCGCCTGCTGCCGCAGAAAGCCCTGAATCTGTTCCGCGCTTCCCACCAGCTGCTGCCGCTCTCCCTTCCACTGTTTCGCCACCGAAGCCAGCAGTTCTTCCAATCCCATCCGCCCATACCGTCTCACCGGCGGCAGATACGTCCCTGCGAAAAATGGCCGGCATTCCGGCGTCATAATAATGGTCAGCGGCCATCCCCCCTGTCCGGTCATGGCCTGACACACCGCCATATACACCGAATCCACGTCCGGCCGCTCCTCCCGGTCCACCTTCACACAGATAAAATCCCGGTTCATGATTTCCGCAATCCTGTCATTTTCAAAGGATTCCTCCTCCATCACATGACACCAGTGGCAGGTACTATATCCAATAGACAGAAAAATCGGCCGGTCCTCCGCCTTCGCTCTGTCAAAGGCTTCCTTTCCCCAGGGATACCAGGCCACCGGATTATACGCATGCTGCAGCAGATAAGGCGATTTCTCCCGGATCAGCCGATTTGCAGTTGCAGACCCCTCATCTATTCTCACTCCAAAACGTCTCCTTTCCAAACCAAAATCAAAAGAAGGATATATTTTATCATCCAAAATACATCCTTCTTCCTATCATGCCCGAAGCCTCTGTCTCTTATGCTACGACAAAATCCACCAAACCACTATGAAATTTCTCTTGTATATTCCTTCAGCCACTCCGCCTCTTCATCGGTCAGATACGGCGAAATTTTCTCATAAACTTCTTTATGATATTCATTCAGATAAGCGATATCCCTCGGCTCCATCATCGACGGGTCCAACGCATCCAAATCAATGGGCACAAAGGTCAAAAATTCAAATTCCATGAACTGCCCATATTCATTTTTCTCCGCATTTTTACAGACCATCAGATTCTCCGTCCTGATTCCGTGGCTCCCCTCGATATAGATTCCCGGTTCATCGGAGGTCACCATGCCGGCCTCCAACTCCGCGTTGTCCATCCGCTCCGGCACCATTTTCCAGCGGATGCCGTGCGGGCGCTCGTGAACATTTAACAGATATCCCACGCCGTGTCCAGTGCCGTGGTCATAGTTCAGCCCTCTGGTCCAGAACGGCTCTCTGGCCACATAGTCCAGCGTCAGTCCGCGGCAGCCATGAAGGAATTTCACATGCCCCAGCCGCAGCATACTCATGGCAACCAGGGTGAAATGCTCCCGCTCCTCATCCGTAATCGGCCCCAACGCCACCGTTCTGGTAATATCCGTGGTTCCCTCATAATATTGTCCGCCGGAATCAATCAGATACAGTCCCTCCGGTTTCAACTCCACATCACTCTCCTGCGTCGCGGAGTAATGGCACATCGCCGCATGCTCCCCATAAGCCGAGATCGTATCAAAGCTGAGTCCTAAATTCCCCTCCTGCTGCCGTCTCAACTCCTCCAGATAATCGGAAACCGAGATCTCCGTCAACACCTGGTCCGCCGGCTTCTCCTTCATCGTCTTTTTCAGCCAGTAGATAAACTTCGTCACAGCCACCCCATCTTTGATGTGGGCTTTCCGCTCATTCTCAATTTCCACCGGGTTCTTCCTGGCCTTCGCCGCCGCCGTTGGATTCAACTGGTCGATGATCTTATTGCTCTTATCTAAATTGTTGATAATCGCATAGTTGGTCTTCCCGGATTCCAGCAGCACATTCTGTCTGAAAATTGCTTTCACAAACTCGTAAATATCGTCGTAAGGCTTGATCTTCACACCCAGCCCCGCCAGATAAGACTTCACTTCCCCGCTCAGTACCTCAGGATTGATGAACAGATAGAATTTCTCCTCCGTCACCACCACATAGGACAGAACTACCGGATTGTAAGGGATATCATTACCCCGGATATTGAGTAGCCACACAATATCATCCAGCGTCGTCAGCACATGGACGCTGGCTTTGGCCTCTTTCATAGCCTTTCTCAAATCCGCAATCTTCTGCGCCGCCGAAACACCCGCGTACTTTTCCTCCAGAATCCAGACCGGTTCCGCCGACAATGCCGGGCGGTCCTCCCAGATCATGCCAACCAGATCTTCCTCATAGGAAAATGATACCTGCCTGCCCTCCAGCGCCTCCATCAATTCCTGCCCCATCTGGCTGTTGACCACACGGCCGTCAAAGCCCAGGACACCGCCCTCCGGGAGCATTTCCTCCAAATACTCCTGGATGGTTGGAACACCTTCCTGCCCCATCCGCTGAAGCGTAAAACCGCTGCCCTCCAGCTGCCTTGATGCCTGGACAAAATATCGTCCGTCCGTCCACAGTCCGGCATCCTCCGGCGTTACCACCGCAATTCCGGCGGAACCGGTAAAGCCGGTGATGTATTTCCGGCATTTAAAATGTTCCCCCACATACTCCGATTCGTGAAAATCCGCTGTTGGTATCAGATACGCATCCATATGCCGCTCTGCCATCAGCTTTCTTAACTGTTCCAGTTTTACATTCATCCTTTATTCTCCTTTATGTCCGGCGTCTGACTGCGGCGCCTGATTTTTATGTTCGCTTTCTAAATCAGCCCAAAATGCACACAGGCTTTATACACCCCGTCCTCCTGGATATCGGCCGTCACGTAGTCCGCGGCTTCCTTCAGCACATCGAGAGCATTGCCCATCGCAATCCCGACTCCGGCCGTCTGTATGATCTCATAATCGTTCATGCTGTCGCCAAACGCATAGGTATCTTTCAGTTCCATCCCATAATATTTACAGAGACGCTCCAATCCCTGGGCCTTGGAAACTGCCTTCTCAATCACATCCGCCCCCTGAAGTCCCGCAAACAGCAGCAGCTTTAATTCCGGAAATGCCGCCTCAATCACACGCGCCCCATCCGGCGGCCCGATATACGCCATGGTCCGCACTCCCAGATCCAGCAGTTTTCGCGGGTCCTGAAACTGTCTCCCGCATTCCCCCCACCGTCTCACATCATGCTCCGCCACCTGCTCACTGTGGGTATAATAATCCTCATCACCGATCGTCACCCCCAGAGAATATCCATGGTCCTCCGCGAACTGAAGCGCCCGCTCCAACAACCCGGCGTCCATCCGGTGTTCATAAATCAGTTCGTCTCCCACCGTAATCTTCGTCCCATTCATATGAATCACAGCGTCCGCTCCCACCGTATCCCGGAAAATTCTGCTGTAATGATTGTCCATATCCCGCCCGGTAGCCAGCACTACCACATGGCCCCGCTCCCGAAGACGCTCCAGCGCCTCCAGCGCGCTGCCTGGAATCTCATAGGTTTCATGGTCCAAAAGCGTCATATCCAAATCAAAGCTGACCAGCTTCCTCATCGCTTCTTTTCTCCCTTTTTTATCGCTCTCGTACTATCATATCCCATTCATTTTAAATTTTCAATAGAATCTACTTTTCAAATTGACAATCTTTTGCTATAATAGTCGAGTACGGAGTATGGCGTAGCTTGGTAGCGCGCTCGGCTGGGGGCCGAGAGGTCGCAGGTTCAAATCCTGTTACTCCGATTGCCTGGAATCTCAAAATCATCAGTTTATAAGGTCTTTACAGCCTTTGCAAGATGATATTGAGGTTCTTTTTTTAAAGACATTTGAAGACAATCCAGTAACACTTTTTTATTATTCATGCTATACTTGATATAAAGTTAGGTATGATCAGAAGATAAGAGGTACACCAATGGAAAAAATACTGATTGTTGACGACAGTCTCTTACAGGGAACAGCACTAAAAAATATTCTTATTGAAAAATATGATGTACACATGTGTCATTCCGGGGAAGATGCTATAAAGGAAGTTGCATCATTGATGCCAAGTCTCATTCTATTAGATGTCATTATGCAGGGAATCAATGGCTTTGAAACCCTCACATTACTCAAAGAACAAGTATTTACGAAAAATATCCCCGTCATACTCATAACAAGCCTGGATGATGCCGGCAATGAAGAATATGGATTAAAATTAGGGGCAGTTGATTATATCACAAAGCCATTTAATGCTAGCGTTGTATTAGCCAGAGTCCAGACACACATTCAGTTGTATTCTTACCGCAAGGCATTTGAGACACTGTCTATGATGGATGGTCTTACTGGGATTCCCAATCGACGTTACTACGACGAACAAAGTGAATCTGAATGGTTTCGTGCCATGAGGGACGAAACCCCCATCTCCATAGGTCTTGTCGATGTGGACTTTTTTAAGCAGTATAATGATATTTATGGTCACCCCAACGGCGATGAGGCGCTTAAGCAGATTGCTCATTATTTACATACCCATCGCCGCATAGGTGATTTTGCAGCTCGATACGGCGGAGAAGAATTTGTATTTCTTTTACCAAATACTTCAGGAAGAATCGCCAAACGCATCGCATGTGATTTGTGCCAAGGTATTGAAATGCTGGGAATTCCGCACAAAGCCTCGAAGACAGGCGTCATCACGATCAGCATTGGTGGTATTACGGTTACTCCCGCTAAAGGGCAGAGCTATGACAAGAGTTTTAAAATGGTAGATGACATGCTTTACAAATCCAAAAAAACCGGGAGGAATAAAGTATCCTGGTATTATAAGAGTATTTAATGCGTTTTTCATAAAGACTGATACAAATAGGGTTCGTTCCTTCTGTCCGTGTATTGCCAGCAATAAAATCAGGCATAATAAGACTGATCAAATACATTTTCAGAAAGGGACTGAATTTTATGAATAAACAAAAACAGTATTGGACCGTTGGGATTATACTGGCCATTATTTTGGTTGTTCTGCTTGTCTTTTGGGTTGGCGCGGCCAATCGGAAGCAGGATGCCCAGGACCCCCACGCAGGGCACAGCAGCGAGGAGATGACGACAGGGCCGACGACGGCGGGTACCACTTCTACCACTAACGCTGCACAGGCGGAATCGGATGCATTATCCAGCTATTTAAAAGAGCAGGATGAAATCATGACCGACATGATGGAGGAGATGACTGTGGAGCCGACAGGAAATGCATCGGTGGATTTCCTAAAGGGTATGATTCCTCACCATGAATCTGCCATCGACATGTCGCTGAGTTATCTTAAGTACGGCGGGAAGAATGAGGAACTGAAGCAGCTGGCCAAGGATATCATCGAAGCCCAGACCGGCGAGATCGACCAGATGAACCAGCTGATCAAAGAGATTGAGGAATCCGGCGAAAAGGACGAGGCCAAGGAAGAAGGCTACTTAACCGCCTACGACCAGATGATGTCCGGCCACGCCCACATGGGACACGGCACCACCACTGCCAAGAATGTGGATGCCGCGTTCGCGGAGGGAATGCTCATGCACCACCAGATGGCCGTGGATATGTCCAAAGCCATTCTGGATTTTACGGACCATGAGGAGGTAAAGAAACTGGCCGAGACTATCATCGCCGCCCAGGAGAAAGAGATTGCGCAGATGAATGAGATTCTGAAAAAAGTTAAGTAAAACTAACCATACACATGTTTCTATAACCCGATGCTGTGTCTATCAATTACACGGCACCGGGTTATTTTTTCAAAAAATCCATCATCAGCCGTTCCAAATGCCGCATCTTCCCAATCACCACATCCTTATCCTTGGCGGACCTCCGATCCAGATCATCAAAGGACACCCCATCCACCATTTTCTCATGAAGTCCAATCCAGAACGCATCCATAAACTCCACAAACTTCTCATCCGGAAGTCCCAGTTCCCCGAACCGGGCGAACAGGCCGAACCAGAGGAAGCTGTCTTTGGAGTCGAACATCTCTGCCACATCCTCATTGACTACGGCGGACAGTCGCCCCACCATCTCCTCAAAGCGTTCAAAATCGCCGGCTGTGGCATGTTCACGGATATAATCGCACATTTCTTCCTGCTGTTTCTTCCAGTCCTCCAGGAAATAGCAGGCCATGATGCTCTCTGCCACGACCCGGCTGATCGTGCCATTGCGAAATTCAGACTCATTATAGCAACCCTGTTCTTTGAAAAAATCCATGCCGGAAATGCTCTTAACTCTGGAAGCAGAATCCGCTCCAAGGCGGGTCATCCCCTTTTGGGACTGGGTCATGGGGCAGCCTTCATTGTACCTTGCGGTATGGTAGGAAATGTCATCACCGCTGCAATTGAAGTATCGTAACACCTCAAAGTTGTAATGATGAAACCGTTCCTGTAGTTCGGCCGGCAGCTCCGAATATTTTTTACCACGGATATCACACTCCCTCCACTCATACTGGGGAATCTCCTCTTCCCCAACTACCATTCCGGACACGTTTCCAGCCGCAGTCTGGTAGCGGATCAGCCATCGTCTCACATTGCGGCTGATTCGAAAACCATCATGATAAAACTCATATACATTGACACACCTCTGCTTCCCGTCCAGATTCCAGTTGACCACCATCCCGTCCACAATCTGGTGTGCGAATACCAGCGCCGGGACAGGATTATCCTGTAAAATGTCGGAGATCAGATTTCCCTTCATTCCCGTATTCCACTGCCCTGCCTCCCGCTGGACCGGATGGTCAAACCGGAAGGCGCCGCTGTCCATCTTCCGGATCATCGACGCAATGGAACAATGCTCCTGCCTGCATTGTTCGGATGTCTGGGAGAATCCCTCGGCCGTCCTCTCTCTCTTCTCAAAACCGGCCTTCCGTTCCTCCCGTCTCTCCCCCAATATACAGACTCTGTCGAAAGACCTCATCTCCCTGCAATGACGCTCATACTGCCTGTCCGTCAAATGAAGGCGGCTCTTGATCTCACCAGCCGCCACATCCTCCATTTTCAGCTCCACAATCTGTCTCTGAACCCTGGAAAGTCTCCGGTAATACTGTGAAATCTTCTCATCGACACACCGGTCTGCACTTCTCTGGCCGGCCGCCCCATAATTCCTCTCTCTCAGTACCCTTCTCTCCTCCAATTCCTTCTCCATATCAAAATCTGCCGCCAGCACATCCCCAACAGTCAAATTCTCCTCATTCCCCAGGGGCATCTCTATGGAAACAGCCAGCCGGTCGGCCCTTCGCTTCTCCCGGTTCAGCCGTGTAATCTCTGTCTTAATCCGATTCGACAGGCAGGAATACACATACCCGTCAAAGTTTTTCGTCTCATCATAATTCCGGCAGGCATCAGCCAGCACCTCATTGGCCAGGGAGTAAAAATCATCCTTGTCCTTCTGATAAATCCCTCCAAATTTTGATAAAATCCGGTCCACCACGCCATGAAACCGTCTGGCGTCATCCGCATAGTATTCTTCCAGTTTTTCCTCCCCACTCATCCTATTCCTCCAATTACTCTTAAAAAGATTCCTTACTGGAAATTTCTTACCTATTAAGAATATCACGAACATACGTTCCTGTCAATGGGTTTTTCGAACATTTGTTCGCTAATGTTCGCCTATAAAAACAGCAAAGAAAATTTTAAAAAAGAGAAATATATAATACGCGGATAAGAACGCATGTCAAACAAAATCAGGAGGATACCAATATGAACAACTCAAAAACAGTTACAGCGGCAGCAACACCCCGCCCACACTCTCATTACAACTCCCACCGAACCTACGGCGGGGAAATCTACCCCTCAGACTTTGACACCGAAAACAGCGGCGGCCCCCGCTGCCGCGCAGGTTCCTTCATCGCTTCACGCATAGCCAGCGATTCCCGTTTCGATGAACAATGTCTGAGAAATGACGAGACAAGACAGCGCAAGAAATAAACAATCGGAGGTCAGCATGAACAAAACACAGCCAGACAATCAATTTACATACGCCGCCTACGGCAAGGGCAAAGCTATGATCGAAATCTTAAATATCGGTTTCGAACCTCTTCTCACCGAGGAGGAATACACCATTTACAAAGAAATCGGCGCCTTAAAATCCGCCATCAGGGAATCCCTCTTCTCTGCTTCCCTGATCCGCTCCAAGCTTCCATACCTGGATGAGTCGGACGCCTATGCCATCTGGCTCCGCTCCCACTTAGACGCCTGCGAAGCCCGGCACGCCGGCCAGGAAGCCGAGATCCGAAAATGCCAGGAACTCTTCCGCGCCCTGTTAACCCAAAATATCTCCTCCACCCGTCAGCTTTATGACGACCGGGAATTCACCAGGGAGGACCAGTGCCGCAGCATCGCCATTTTCGAGAGCGAGTTAACCCGCTGTTTCGACTGCCGCGACATGGAACACAGCGACCACATCATCAGCGTTGTTACCTATTATACGGAGATCTTTGAATCCATGATCCACAACGGCTTCGATTACCAGGGCCGGCACTATGTCTTCTTCACCGCCGGCGCCGGCCAGACCCGATGCAAGAAAAGCACCTTCGTCTCCGAGGAGAAATTAAACGCCAGCCAGGGCCGCCTTTTTTGCGGACTGACCATGGACGATATTAACCGAAGCGGCGGAATGAACACCAACAAATACTTAGCCTACACCAGCCTCTGCCAGACCAACAGCGAAATCTGGACCGATTTTTGCATCGACCGGGCTATCGTGGTGGAGGACATCGAATACGAGATTCCCGATCAGGATGTCCGCCATATTTACACCGAAACCCCGGAGGATAAAGAACGTCTTTCCCGCCTTCAAATGCAGTTAGACGAAAATTCCCGCCAGCTTAAGGACCTCCGCTCCCGCAAAAAGCAATACCCCAAAGGCTATCGCCGCCCCGCTAAGGAAGTGGCCAGAGAAAAGGAATTGAAAGACGAACGCACGACCCTGATCGATGATATGGACCGCATCCGCTCCCGCTATCACCAGGCATCCCGGCAGCGGATGAGCATCGCCATCCCATTTACCGACGGCTTCGGCATTTCCCTTAAGAAAATGCAGTCGTCCATGATTCGGCTCCCCTTCATCAAGGGGCTGATCGCCTACTGCCCCAGACGTGCCTTCCTAACATGGTGCAGCGAACACGGACAGCCCATCCGCAAAATCACCGACATTTACGGCAAGTCCCACTCCCTGTCGGAGGTCGATTACATTTTCACCCGGTCCCAGTTCAAGATGTGGAAATACTACCACAATGTCACCGATGATCAGGGAACTATCATCCAAACGGGCTGGGAGGTCTACAAAGAGAACTTTAAAAAATACCGCTGCGACGCCTGCCGCTGCAATGTGGAGAAAAAAGTCCTGTTAAACGCCAAGACGAATTACCAGGTTTTGCAGACTCTGACCACGGAAATGACGGACGAGGACCTGTTACAGATGGCAAGCTACGATATCAACTGCCTAAACGGCATCGGCCACAACGTCCAGTGTATGTTAAATGTCTTGGGCGCCAACCCACAGAAAAATGACCACATGAACTGGCTGCAGAAAGCCCTGCTTCTCTACCCGGAAATGCTGAAGGATTTCTACGTCAAAACACTGCTCAAAAACACCAAGGACAGTATGATCAAAAAGTTTCGGAGCGGGAAATTCAACATCAACGGCGCTTACACCTTTGTCATCCCGGACCCGCTGGCCTGTCTGCAGTGGTGGTTTACGGATATGGACAAATCCCGTCTGGACGACTTCGGTTTTGTAAAGGAGGGCCACGTGTCCTGCAGTCTCTTTGACGACAAGGAGGAACTGGACTGCCTTCGCTCCCCCCATTTGGACCACGCCCACTGTATCCGGAGGAACAGCAGCAATGCCGATACCCGCGCATGGACCAAATCAGACGGCATTTACGTGGGCATGAAGGATACCATGAGTAAGCTTCTCATGTACGACAATGACGGTGACAAGCTGTTGGTCCACAACAACAAAACGATCATCAAATGCGCCAAGGCATTTCAGAGCAAATACGGCATGATCCCCCACTCCTACGACATGCCCAAAGCAAGCCCGGAACAGCTGTCAAGTTCCTCCCTATTTGGCGGTATTGTCATGGCCTACCACCACGGCAACATCGGCACGCCCAGCAACGAGATCACCAAAATCTGGGCTTCCTTAAGCCCGAACAGCACGCCGGAGGAGGTGAAAAATGCCATGGAGATCATCGCCTTGCGGTGTGCCGACGTCAACTTTACCATCGACTACGCCAAAACCCTGTATAAGCCGGAGGTCCCCAAACACATCGCCGCCCGCTATCAAGAGTACAGCGGCCGGAAGGTCCCGCATTTTTTCCTCTACGCCAAGAACAAAAAGGAATTCCAGGTGGAGGAGCCGGGCCGCTGCAACATTGACCGGATCTCCACGGTAGTAAAAAGCAGGAGAATCACGTTTCAGGATCTGCTTGGAAAATACTCCTACACCACGCTGATGCAGCTCCCCGACACGGATATCCACACCCGCCAGGCAGGTCAGATTATCGCCCTGTACCGGCAGATTGAACACACGAATTTAAGAAAGCTGTCCCACATTGATTTTTCCACCCTGGATATCGATGACAAGCGGAAGGTTCTGTTACAAATTGAATTTGACGCCGACCGGCAGCGGGAAATGTTTGTCAAGCTGGTGGATGCCCCCATTTCCTACGTCGTCGATGTGCTGGTGAAGGCCCTTCAGGACGATGTCAACAAGGATACGCTGTGGCGGCTCTTTGGCAGCGAGATTTACAAGAATATTGAGGCAAATCTAACAAATACCAGGATCTGCAAGCGCTGTAACCAGAGATTCTTCCTTATTAATAAGAGCGACTTCAGCAGTAAGTACTGTGAGAAGTGCAAGACAGAAATCCAGAAGGAGGCGGATCGGAATAAAAAGCTGCGAAAACGCAGGGATTTTGGGGAACAGACTTGCTCCCAATAACAAAAATGCAGGCTAGGGGGGACACGGCTATCTGGCGGAGATGCCGGAAAAGCCTGTAAAATCAAGGGGTTTCGGCATTTTTAAGGCTTCCGGTTAAAAAAGAGATAATCACATAAAGGGAAGGCCCTAAACATGCAGGACACTTTTTCCTTTCACCCGGCGGCGGTGCCGAAGATTCCATTCGGTACTGTCACTGGGATCACACGATACATCTATGGATTACAAGGAGGTGAGTTATGACAACAACGAAATACAATCCGCTTTCTGATATGAATCAGATCAAAGAACGGCTGGCCGCCATGTTTGGTTTGGACGAAAGCATTACCCGGCTGGTTGTGCCGGCAGTGGAAACACCGGCAGTCTTGGAACAGACACCTGTCGATTGGTTCGGCACCCACTGCTTTGATACTTCCTATCTCGAAGGCAGCATCACAGAAGGCGGCTGTGCCATCTACATCGACACGAATCTGACAGCCGTGTCAAATCCCTATGTCAGGGAAGTAAGGGTGGAAATCTCCGTGATCTGCCACAAAAATGCTGTTACATTATCAGAAGAGGAGCGAACCTTCTGTAACTCCATCGGCATTTACGGCAACCGGATCGACTGCCTGTGCCAATTGATTCACGCTTCGATCCTGTCACACCCCGCCATGAAGGAATTCCAAAAGGACTACGCCACCAGTCCTGTGAATCTCACAAAGGCGGACCCGGTCAGAAGCTTAAAACCGGAACCTGGATATTACGGCAAAACACTGGCATACACCTACCACACCGCCTGCCAGGCCAAATCAGGTAACAACGTTGGAACTGCCGGGAAAGGATAGGAACAAGCTATGAACATGTACTCATCTTTTGATTATCTGTGCAATGAACCATTCTATTTAGATGGCATTGGACACGCCGTATGCCCAACTTTGCGGGACATCCGGAACATCACATACCAGGTCTTCTCCCTCTATTTAAACACCATCGCCATGAGCCGGGAAGAATATTTACACCTGTATGGACTGCCGGAAACCTGTGACGGCTCCTACTACCGCCTGCTCCTCCACGGCAATCCGCGGATTCTATTTGGACTTCTGGCATTCTTTCTCACCGGAGAAGCCAGGTATGACAAAGAGACGGAAACCCTGGAGATCTACGAGCAGGTCAACGGAGAAGCCACCCTTACCGGTCAGCTCGGAGAACACAACTTCGAGCAGTTCCGCCTGGAAATGCAGCGCATTCTGGGAATCAAAAAGACAGACGAAAAAGAGCCAAAATTTAAGAACAGCCTGGCACAGAACCTGTTTCAGAAAATGCAGCGTCACACTGCCAAACAGGCCAGACAGGCAGACGACAATTTTGAGTTCGACAATATGATCAGGAAATACTGCGCCAACAACAAAGCAGGCATTTCTATTTTAAATGTTTGGGACATGACCTACTATCAGTTCACATGCATGTTTGCCGAGTACTGTAATGCCCGGCAGTGTGATTTCAATGACAGAATGGCCGCCCATACATTTTCATATAAAAAATCTTCAGATTACCACCCGATGGAATTCATGAAGAAACTCTAACAAAAAACATTTCAAATTCAAGGAGGATTTATCAATGACAAACGTAAATATGGCAAACAGACAGTGTTGTGACTTAGACATCCGGGACTATAAGACAAAGGCGCCGTGGTTATATGCAGATTTCTGTAACACCACGACTATGGGATTTTCCAGCGAGCCGGTCTATGCAAACAAGAAGGGGCAGAAATGCATTAAATTCGACAATCCGTTAGACGGCACCATCGCTATGACCTTCCAGGTACACCCATTCAAGATCTATGCCATGTTAAGTGACGGCGAGATCGAGACTAGCGCGGTGATTGCCAGAAAAGAAACGGTTGCCTGCGCGACAGCCGGCACTCTGACTCTGTCTAATGCACCGGTTGCCGGTACTGTTTTCGTGTATGCAGAGGATGATTTCGGCGGCAAAGCAATTGAGGGAACGGTTGCAGATAAAATCTTCACAGCAGCCAATGACTCCGATCTGGCCGTGGGTACCAGCTACGTAGCTGGTTATCTGGAGAAGAAAGAGACAGGCGTGAAGAAGGTCTCCTTCAACAACAAGAAGGTTCCGAAGGATTTCTACATCCAGATGTCCACTCTTGACAGAAATGAAGACGGCGAGTTAGTGCCGATGAGAATCACTGCTTACAAGGCAAGTCCTCAGAGAAGTCTGGACTTATCCTTCTCTTCCGACGGTGATCCGGCTGAGATTACCATCACCTGCAACGCGCTGGTGGATGACAACGGCAACGTGCTGGATATGATTGAGCTCAGTGACGAGGCTGTGTAACATCTGATTACTACAACGAGGGCTGAAAGATGCCCTCGTTTTTTTTACATGGATGAGAAAAAAAGTCAGGGAAAGAAGGAGGGAGTTCAGATGGAAGAACGGATTTTTGAACTTGTTTTGGCATTGGTCCCGGTCATCGGTGCGGTTGTAACATACTTTATCGTTCCGTATTTGAAGGCCCGGCTGGGCGGCGTCAAGCTGGAACAGTACCGGGAATGGGCCAGACTGGCTGTGAAATGCGCAGAGATGGTCTGGACGGAAACGGGACATGGAGGGGATAAGAAAGACTATGTCGTGGACTTTTTGAATCGGATGTTTAATTCAAAGAAAGTGATTTTGACGGAGGAACAGATTCATGTGCTGATCGAGGCGGCGGTGCAGGAACTGAAAGGTGTAAACGACGCAAACAATGCGAACGATAGCAGAAAGGAGGACAGGTGATGAGACAGGATGCATCTAAAGTAATTGAAGTCGCACTTTCGGAGGTTGGATACCTGGAAAAAGCCACTGGGGACCAGTTATATGATAAGACAGCCAATGCAGGAAACCGGAATTATACAAAATACGGGAAAGAAATGCATGAGATTGAGCCGTCAGTCATGGATTATCCGGCCGCCTGGTGTGATTGTTTCGTGGACTGGTGTTTTTACAAGGCTTATGGAATGGAAGAAGCCAAACGGATGTTAGGCGGCCGATTTGATGATTATACGGTTAGCTCGGCGCAGCTGTATCGAAAGATGCATGCATGGTATGAGGACAAACCGGTTATTGGAGATCAGATATTCTTTCAAAATGCTGTGAGAATCTGCCATACAGGGCTTGTGTATGATGTGGATTCCAACTATGTGTATACCGTGGAGGGAAATACTGGCGGCGGCGCCGGGGTGATTGCCAATGGCGGCGGCGTCTGGAAGAAAAAATACAGGCTGAATGACCCGGCGATTGCTGGATATGGAAGGCCATGTTATGGTGTTTCGAATACTACTTCCACCAATCTTTTAATCTCAGCCGGACAGATTCATGCCAACAATTTTGCAGGATGCGGCATTGAGGCAGACGGAATCCGCGGCCCCTTGACGAAACGGGCCGGCATCAAGGTATTGCAGCGCGCCATGAACCTGGATTACGGCGCCGGACTGGCAGAGGATGGAATCTGGGGGACCAGGACAAATACAGCCCTTGGAAACCACTATGTAACATACGGCGAAACCCAGTACCTGGTCACCGCCCTGGAAATCCTGCTGTTATTAAAGTCCTATAACCCCAACGGCGTCGAATGCCCCGGGGAATTCGGTTCCGGCTTAAAAGCGGCCGTCACCCAATATCAGAAAGACAGCGGACGGACTCCTAACGGCATTGCAGATGCTGCACTCTTCCGCTCTCTGACCATATAGAAAGTACGATGTGACCAACATGGAACCCCTATTGGAACTTTTCAAGCTGGATATTTCCTCCGTCATCATCGGCATATTCTATCTCCTCTCCGCCATCATTGCCATGACCACCATCATCGGAAAATTTTCCGAACTCATCGGCAAACCGGCCCGCTGGCTGAAAAAGAAACAGGAAGACCACGATCTCCTCATCAAAACCGCCCAAACCTTAGACGCCTTACAGCAAAAACATGAAGAAGACGTCCGCCAGTCCATCCGCCACGACGACATGATCCGTGAAGAACTTAAAAAGCTCACCGACATGTTCATCGACAAAGAAATCAACGACCTGCGTTGGGAAATCATCAATTTCTCCACCACCGTAGCCGAAGGAAAACCTTGCAATAAAGATAGCTACAAGCACTGCATCCGCACGTATGAGAAATATGAAAAGCTGCTGGCCGATCATGATTTAGAGAATGGAGAAGTGGAAATCTCTATGGAACTGATTCAGGAATCTTATAAGGAGAAATTGAAGAATGGATTCTAATAATGCTTGCATAAATCCTGGTATTTTGTTATCTTTTGTCGTATAATGTATAATAAGTTGTTGTATTTACCAACAACTAATAACATACGATTGGAGATAAGTTTCATGGATGAATATTATTTATTTTTAGATGAAGTGAAACCTAATGCTTTTGGAGCATATTTCGCTCTAGGTGGTTATTCCATTAGCAAATTAGATTATGAAAATATCTTAATGCCAGAATTACAGAAAATAAAAGAACAAAATATGCCAAATCCGTCTCTACCACTTCACTTATATGATATGCGGAAAAATCAGAAAGGGTTTGAATTCTTAACCGATCATACAATAAGGACTAAATTGTTTGAAGACATAAAATCCCTTATAAATAAACTAAATATTAATGTTTTTGTTTCTTCAATAGATACCCAAAAATATAACAGTATGTATTTCCAAGATCATACGAATGACATCTATGAAATCAACTTACAAATAATCTTAGAAAACTTTGTTCATTTTCTTTTAAAAGAAAATGGCACCGGTTCATTTTTTATCGAGTCAAGAAACCCTATCGAGAATAAATACTTACAAATTTGTTATTACCGTTTAATAACTGGTGGTACTCTGTTTATTGATTCAAAAACGATACTGGATAGACTATCTTTTCTAAGTTTTCCATTAAAATCTGACAATAACCTTGGTGTACAATTAGCAGATTTTATCCCTATTTCATTTATAAGACACTTGGTAGGTAGTAAGGATTATAACGGTTTATATGATGTCTTTAAAGACAAGGTTTATAAAGGATACAATAATTGCACCGCACAGAGATTCGGATTTAAAAAGTTATTAGAATGAGTTGATATTCTCTTGACTATTATTTCTTATTATGTTAAGATTCAAGCAGATGTTCGAATTAAGGTGTAACCGTTTTTTCGTTTATCTTGCAGGTAGTTAAATGGTGTAACCATGATATCTGTATAATTTTGTTTATAAAGTAATATATTATAATAAGATGACTGGTGTAACCATGATTCTTAGCGAAAGCGATAAAAAAGACATTCTATTCTTTGGTGTAACTAAGGAATATATGTCTTTTTTATTTTGCCTCCAGAATCTTCTTTTCTAATCATCCTGGTGTCTGGGGCGGGGCCAGGCAAAAGCTGGCCCCCTCTGATACCCCACCCCATAAATACCGAAATGATTCATGCTAAAGCGCAATACCCGGTTTCTACTGTCATAGCTGCTCTCCGTGAGATAAGACGGTTTTCCCATCTCATCCACGCAGACCGCCTGCACGCTTCCGGCCCGCTCGCCCTGTTGAAGAACATAGGAAATCTCGATCCCGACTTGGGCGGTTTTCCAAAGCAGCCTGCGCGGCCCCCGACAGCTTGCTGTTCTCATACGTTGTGACGGTCAGTTTTACATCCGTTTCCGCCTGTCTGTAAATTTCCATTACCGCAGCCAGATCCATCTCGAACTGCACACCCAGATCGTCAGCAGCCACTGCCACACGGTCTGTCTTTTCCGCGATCAGCTTTTCCAGCACCGTTCTGGGCAGACTCACCACGACAGCATCTGCCTCCTGACTGCTGGTGACCGCATGAATCACCACCGTTACACCGCCTGTCTGAGTCCCATTCAACCTGGCAGCCCCGCGCGCCCTGTCAATGGCATCCTGCACCTGCTGATCGGTGATCTGAATCGCCGCGCTGCCGTTTTGATCCACCACAGCAGGAATCCGAACCTCCCCCTTATTGGCAGTATCCACAGATGGCGACGAGGAAATGTCCGGCGTATCCACAGATGGCGACGGGGAAATCTCCGGCGTATCCACAGGTGGAAGCGGGGAAATCTCCGGCGTATCCACGATAACAGTAAGATATCCTTTTTCGTAGGTAATGTTATAATTGCCCATTCCGCCTCCACTGACCGTGCCGCCGCTGGGAATCACTTCATAGGTCCCGGCGGTGGAGCGATCCACGGCGCTGCTGTCAAAACTCACATCCGAAATCATTTCCCCATTCACAAAACCGGTCACTTCCAGTTGATACTCCGGCTCCGGACCACCTGCTGTCATACTGGCGTCTGCCGCCCTGACGGTGGCGGGAATCCTGCGGATCACAAAGCTGCCGTTCCACTCCCCTGCAAACCCAGGGTCAGCCGGCGTGACGGTCACCGTGTAACTTCCCGCATTCACCGGAGCACCTTTCAAAGGGATTGTGCTCTCCTTGTAAACAACCGTAAACTGGCCGTTATAACCGTCCGCGGCTGGATGTTCCAGGCCCGCATAAGGCATTCCTGTATAATCCGCGTCAGAGACGGACGCCCTAATCTCAATCGCTGCCGGAGCGATCGACAGGGTCCCTTTTCTCACCGCCACCTCATAGTTTGTACTGCTGGCCGTACCGGTAATTTCATAAGTTCCCACAGTCGAACCGCGGACCGCGGCCGTGGAAAGCGTGACTCCCAGTTCGGCCGCCGTATCGCCCTCCACCAGTGCGCCGTCCGGCACGGTCATGGTCAGCGCCGGAACTGCTTCCCCATATGCCACCGTCTGATTGTCCGCGGTTACCATCACCGTCTTTTTATTCAGAGTAACCGTCACATCCCCGGCACAATCTGCCATATTGCCATTCCCCGCATATCTTGCAGTAATGTGATTCACACCAATGGCAAGGTCTTGCCTGACGGTATGGTATTCCATGGTGTAAATGCCGTCGGCACCCGCATTTACAGCCGGCGTGATCTGCCTCTCTCCAAGAAATAGCGCCATCTGACCGGCGGCCGGCGGCGTGATCTGCCTCTCTCCAAGAAACAACGCCATCTGACTGGCGGCCGGCGGCGTGATCTGCCTCTCTCCGGGAAACAGTGCCATCTGACCGGCGGCCGGCGGCGTGATCTGCCGGGCCTTGGACGTTTGCCCGGAAGCCTGCGGCTTCGCCGTTACCGTGATGGTGTCCCCATAAGAGAAAGTATCCGCCTCCACCTGACCGTTTTTTGTCTTCACACCACCGCTAAAGATGGTGCTTGACTTCACAATCGCAAAGGACTTTTCCACTCGGGAAGCCGAATTGTCTTTATCCGTGAATACTGCCACGGCATTTCCTGCCTCAAGGTTGTTCTCATAACTCTTATCGTAGTTTGAGACATCCAGAACAAACTCCTTACCTAGAAACGTCCGGCTGCAAAATTCCACCTCCGGTTCTATGACCGTTCCTGTATATGGCTGATCGTCAATATCCAGGATGTCGTCCTCTGCCAGATCCTGAACTACCGTTTGAAACGCGCCCTCTCCCATAAGCCGTCTTGTTCCATAGCTTCCACAACGCCGCCGTTCACGATCAATGCGACATCGGCTCCCCACACATCAATCGTATGCTTATATGTTCCTGTCGTTCGCAGCGTACCGCCTTCTATCGTCAGGATATTGCCCCCGTTAGCGCTTATGGCATGTCCGCCTGTCGAATGGATCAATCCACTTTTTGCAGCGGAACTGTCGGTAACCGTGAGATGATTTGCACTGCCCAGTTCTATCACGGTGCCGGAATTGGAAACCGTAAAACCGCATAAGTCCAGAGCAACCACCCTGGATTTGCCGGTAAGCCAGACAGAATCATTCTTCAGATCGATATCCCCGCGCAGAACCACCGTGTCCCCATCGCCCGCCGCCTCAAAAGCCGCCTCCAGCGTTGGATATTCATCGTCCCCAATCGCAACCGCACCGGGAATTTTGACCACCGTGATACTGCCGTCTGCCACGGCCTCCGAGCACACCCCATCTTTGGTGATGGTCACGCGAAAGGCAAAGCTTCCCGCCGTACCATTGGGATTCTCCTTGGTGCCGCCGATGCCCGGTGTAAAAGAGGTTACCTCAATATCAGCAGCATTTACCAGGATACCGGCTTCCTGCAATTCCGGCAGGAGGTTGATCTGTTCTGCAAGAGATTCCTTCAGCATGGCTTCTGTTTCTGCCTTTGCCGCGGGCAGGGTATAGACGCTTTGCTCCACTGCATCAACCAGCGGGATCAGCAGCTGATTCGTATATACCGGTTTCACAGAACAAACTTCATTGAGAAAGAATGAGATATTTGCCTGTTTCAACGCGTTCTCTGAAAGCCCTGTCTTATCTTTTACAACCCACTGTTTCCATTCATAGCCGCTCCCCGGTACCGCTGTCAGTTGCACAAGACGGCTGCTCAGGGAACACCGTGTGCAGACAACCTGGCCGCCCGGTGCGTTTTCTACCGTAAGCTGCCAGCTGTCCGACAGCTTAAGAAACTCCAGCGGATTATCATCACAGTTGAGGATGCTCAGTTTTGTAAGGCCGGAGACATCGACGCCTGTAAGCTCGTTACCGTCACAATTGATGATTTGCAATAATGCCAGACTGCCAAACACCACATGCCCTGTCAGCCCCTGCTTATTCAAATTCAGAGTCTGAATCCGCCTGGGTGTCTCCGTATTCCATCCTGTGATGGCAGTCCCGGCAGCATAAGCCGTTGAGGGAAGAGATGTGAACATCATACACAGCATAAGGAATTAACTCAACAAACGTTTTCTCATCTTGTCATGTCCTCGCTCTCCAATCGCCATCGCCCGGAACCTGGGTGATCGACGATTTTATATACATAATCATTATACTATTGGAGAATGAGAGCCATCAATGACTGTTGATCACAGGTTTCCACCGTTTATCCCGGTGTGCGTAGTATTATTGTGATCCAGTGTACGAACGGCGCATAACAGCGATATACGCCTATTCTAGATATAATAAATTTACTTAAAAATCTGATTTGCAATTATTACAATGCCATTGCTTGCTAACTTTACCTATTGCAAAAATCCCCCACAAAGCAACACTTCCAGCTTTTGAAACCCTACTGATTTTCTTAACATTATTTGAATGACAATATGTGGGAAATCGTAGAAAAAGACACCTTGCAGTGTCTTTTTGATAATCATAACTTACCATGTTGTTCCACAATTATTACACTTATGGGTTTTACCAATTTTGCTGCTGGCCAAGCCAAATATCCCAGTGGATACCATACGGCTGACAGTGCCGATTTTAGAAATATTGGTGCTTCCACAGCTTGGGCATTTTGCCACATTAAAATTCCCTTTAAAAGCCTCTTTTGGTTTTACACCTTTACTTATGGCATTTCCGATAGCCATTTTTTGATTAAACTCAAGATTATGCTTCATTAAAATATCATCTCGGTGGTCAAAAAGATACTGATCGAATTCTACTGATGTTTTTACTAATTCTTCTATCAACTTTAGTTCTTCTTCTTTAGTAATAAACATACCATCAGACAAATACTTATCAGGTATAGAATCCATTAGTGAATTACAGCATTCACACCTATGTTCTATATTGTCTCTATAAGTATCAAGAATTCTTCCACATTTTTTACAATAATAAACTCCCATAAATATTATCTCCAATCATATCTAAAGCCATTTTAACAACTTGAAAAAAATCACAAAATTCAACTGAAAAAGTAGCTATATCCGTCCAAGTCCCTGGAATATGATCTCGACCAGGCCAAAAAACAGAAAACCAGCCAGGTGAACCCTACTTAGTACCATTGCTTCAATAAAATTTACATCTTGAGAAACTAAAGTTAAAGTCACTAAAGCCTGGGAATATTAGCCATTAAAATTTACTACCACAATTATTACACTTCCATGTCTTTCCAGTATCGCCTAAACCAAAAATGCCAAAAACAGCTATCTTCGTCATTTTTGTAGCATTTGTAATTTTGGAAAGATCAGTTGATTGACATATTGGACATTTCGGTATATTTAGCTGAGGCCTAACCATTTTTTGTTCAATTACATAACCGTTTAGACATTTTTTACATATTAATACTTTTTCAAAATTATTCTCTGCAAATGCATATTCAGTACAGCCACATTTTTCGCATTTAAAATCATATGCTTTTTCCACCCTAATACCTCCGAGAATTAATTCTGTTTAATAAATATAATTCAAAGAAAAAAATATACAACTTAAAAATCCTGGTATAAATTATGCTTCTACCGCAATTACTATCATCAAAATTATCAGATGTTGAAATACTTCAAATACTTGTCACAAAAGGTCTATCTGTGGAACAAGCTGAAGCGGCTCTATCTACTGCCACTCTCTCAGCAGCGGAAAATGGGGCAACACACTCAACACTCGTTCTGACTGCCGCAGTAAAAGGATTTGGAGTCAAACTTAAAGAATTATCAACCCGTTCTAGAAACCAGAAAACCAACCAGGTGAACCCTACTTAGGACAAATTACATAAGGCTATTCTGGCTTGGAAACAGAATAGTTACCAGACAACCTCGCTACGACTAAAATTCATACCCACAATTATTACAATGAAAAGTTTTGTGACGCTTTGTACCAAGTAAACCGAACATTGCAGTACTCATTACTTTTGATGGTGTCGTTATTTTTCTTAATTCAATCGAACCACACACGGGACACTTTGGAGCGCTATTTTCTTGCTGCTCTATTTGTTGAGTCTGATTCTTAAACTGTATCATACGAGATTCATACTCAATTACGTTGTCATTCCGAAGATTTATCATGGCTTCTACAAAGCTTTTATCTTGCGAAATTTTTAAAATTATCGCCAAATCTCTAGGAGGAAAATCAATATCCACAAATTCTCCGCCACAATTTGGACAAATTTTCACATTTTCTTTCCAACCAAAGTAATAGCCACTGGGACAAAAGTTTCTTTTTTCATCTTGGCACTTTTTACAAAACTTAATCATTAAAAAATGGCCTCCCAATTAAAGATTATTATTCCAAGTATACATTTAGTTTATCAGTTTTCATTACTGTTGTAAACTATGACACTGATAATAGAGGAGCAACATTACTCAGTAATCTGAATAAAACACCTAAAATAACTAAAGAAGTAGAACATGCTTTGAGCAAACTTAACGATATAAATATTACAAATATTGAATCCGCAAAAGATTTAAGTTTACTTAAGAGAACAACGGAGCAGCTAACCCAGACTACGCATAGTCATGGCATATAATCTGGTAGAAACAATTGTGCAAGCAATGCCAGGATAAAGTCACTAAAGCCTGGGAATGTTCAAAGAGCACCATTCCTCACAGTAAATAAAAGCTATATTTGATTCACTTTTTATGCATGTTCCATTTGTGTAAAAACATATGTAAATTACCACTCATATCCACAATTATTACAGTGAAATGTTTTGTGACGTTTCGTACCAAACACCCCCCATACGATAGTACTGGTTACTTTCGTTGAAGTTGATATTTTTCTAATATTAGTAGACTGGCATGTTGGACACTTGGGTAAAGTGTTTAACAATTTTTCGATCTACATTCAATTACTTTTGGTAATTTACCGTTATTTTTTATATTATAATAAAGTTCTTGTGCCTCAAAAACTGGTATTAAGCACATATCACTCATTTTCCCAATACATGCAGCGTCACTTAATTCATCATTTTTAATTATAGATAATATATCGGTAAAGTCATAGTCTTTACCATTTATATTTATAATATTTTCATTAACCTGTTTGATAGGGTAACCGCAATGAATGCATTTTTCAGACAAATCGCTTATTTGTTTACCACATTCAGGGCAAGAAATTAACATATTGACCTCCAAATTTTTCTTTCATTGTACCAAATATTTTTAATATAGGCAACTTGGACGTGATTACAAGCAAGATTAACATTGTTGGCAAAACATTATCGCTCTCCAGCCAGAATTTGATAGAGAAGAAGGGGCCCTGCGAACCGAAACGTTTGAGAAAATCGCAGAAAAAGACACCTTTCGGTGTGTTTTTGATAATCATAATTTACCATGTTGTTCCACAATTATTACACTTATGGGTTTTACCAATTTTACTGCTGGCCAAGCCAAAAATTCCAGTGGATATCATACGGCTGACAGTGCCGATTTTAGAAATATTGGTGCTTCCGCAACTTGGGCAATGAACGGCTTGTGATTGTTTCTCTAAGATAGTTTTTCCTCTGGAGATACTCACATTAACCGTATCATTTTTTTGTGTAATTATTTCGTCTCTATGTTCAAAAAAATATGGATCAAAATTCTCTTATCCTGACCGATAAGGGAAGTGTTCACAGAGCATAAATGATTTTGAGTCGAAAGGCTTGTAAGAGGTGCTCGAAACGCAGTTGTTGGCCTGTCCCCTGACCGGGTAAAAACCAACAAACAGTTCTACTACTGCCTGTCAGATTCCATAGCATGTCGAAAGACTGAATTTGATAAAGAAGAAGGGTTCCTGCGAACCGAAATGTTTGGGAAATCGCAGAAAAGACACCTTGCGGTGTCTTTTTATAATTCATATATTGCTTAAATTACCTGCATACATCTCCTAAAAATCTGCTCCACAATTATTACAATGATAATTATGACTATTCCTACTGATACTAAAAATACCAAATAGCGCAGTATGTGTTATCTTCGAGCCAATTGTGATTTTCTTTGTATTTACCGATTGGCAATATGGGCATTTGATTATAGTTGTATTATTACGTAGCCACTCCTCATGCGCCTCCTTTTCGGAAGATACATATTTTCTTTCTACCTCTATCATTTTTGCATTGCAACATTCACATATATCAGAATATTCTTCGTTTGCATTAAACATTTGCATGTGGCTACATTTAGGACACATTAAACATACTCTTTGATAATACATTAACCTCACCCCTTTTTATCAAATTATACTTGCCAGATAAATATAAGTCAAATATATTTCCAAACAATAAATTTATAAAATAGTATGATATTTCAAACAATAGCTGATACATCAACAGGTGCTACGAAATCAATAGGATTACTAGGTAAAAGTTTAGAGGATATAAAATTTGTTTTATCTGGCATAAATACAAATGATATTTATAGCACATTATTTGGGAAATCAACCATCAATACATCTGCTATTGCCAGATACAATGCAGAGATTGAAAAAGGTATTGATGGTCAAACCGCTTCTGAAAAAACAAGCATAGCATGTAATAAGGCCACTATTAATCTTATGCAATCTGCTAATGGGGCAAAAGTTTCAACTGAAGCTTTAACAGCTGCTCAACAGCAATCTACACTCGCTGCTCAAGCAGCGCAAGTTGCACTCAAAGGTCTCGCTATCGCCGGCAACATGATTGTATTCGCGACTTTGTAACGGATAAGCTTGGATTGTTTGGCACGGCAGGCGCTGCATTAGGTGCCGTCCTGGGCGCCAAGAACCTCGGTATTGTGTGCGA
>JAWZDV010000059.1:0-44586 GCA_034142505.1 Bacteroides thetaiotaomicron | reverse complement strand
ATTTTCAGGGTTTTACATACTGTTCAATCTTCAATTATCAAGGTTCGTTTTGTTGCTTTTCCGTTTCAACAGCAACTCGATAAGTATATCACGCTGTTTTAACTTTGTCAACAACTTTTTTATTTCTTTTTCGACTTATTTCTAAGTTCCGCGCCCCGTTTTCGCGGGGCAAGAGTTATAATACCAAACCCGTACCGAAAAGTCAACAGCTTTTTACATATTTTTTACTTCTTTTTTCACTTTGTTCCAATGCCCGAAATGTAGCTACCAGATATACCCTCATTTTCGTTCTGAACCACAACATTTAGCATCAGCTAAAAATCCGAACCTGAAACCAAAAGCGCTGTGTTTCCACAGCGCCATTCTTCGATCGATTACAACACCCCCGGCGCTTCCCAATAAGCAGGGGGTGCCGCTTCCCATTCCGGCATTCCAAGACCATGGGGGTTGTAGACAATTTCTCCTGCACGGACGGTCATCATACATTCCAGCCGGCTGCTGCCATTTATTTTCGCATTGCCGCAATCGGTGTAGCCGTAATCGCCGTTCACTTTCCGGATCACGGCCAGGTCGGCACAGACCCCTGGTTTTAGTGTTCCAAGTTCGTTATGGCCGATTGCTTTTGCCGGGCGGACGGTGACGCGCGCAATGATCTCCTCCAGCGTCATGCCCATGTTGTGATATTTCGACATGATATGCAGGAGATTGACCACCGGACCTCGGACATTTCCCATGTATAAATCGCTGGACAGAGTATCGGGAGGAAAGCCGTCGCGAAGGGAGGGCACCGCGTTGCGGAACCAGAAACTGCCCGCGCCGTGGCCTAAGTCAAAATGAATGCCCCGCTCTCTGGCCGTCCACATGAATTCTTTCACATGATTCTGTTCGTCCAGAATCGGGAACTGCTGGGCGTACATGTGGGTGTGGATATCTCCCGGGCGCATTTTTTTCTCAATAAGTTCCTGGTAAGAACAGAGCGGCTCGTTGGGCTTGAAATCCACCATCAGCGGTTTATGGCACAGTTCTGCCGCTTCCAGCCCGCGGTCTACGGACGCCCAGGGCGGGTGCTGCCCGTCGAAGGGTTTGTCTCCCCAGTAGTGGGCCGCCTTGATGCCGGTCACCAGCTCCGGAAAGGTATTGGCGACGGCCGCGGCCGCCAGCGGATGGAAATCCGTGGGAGTCTGCTCGGAATGAAGCGTGACCATTCCCCCACCGGCGATATTTACAAAAGAGAGAATCCGAAGTCTGGACTTGTCGATGACAGTTTCTTTAAAATTCGGAAAATCCCGCCAGCCGCAGGTCCCGGCATCCACCGCCGTGGTGATGCCGGACTGGAACATATGCGCCTCCCCATTGACATTGGGAAGGCAGTCATCATCGTACATGGCGGTGGGATAAATATGGCAGTGCATATCAATGAGGCCAGGAACCACATAATCCCCATGGACGTCCACGCGTTTTTTTGCCTCTGCCCTGAGGTCCTCATCCACCTGGAAAATGACGCCGTCTTTCAGCGCCACATCCATTTTTTTAGAAATTCCGGCCGCCGGGTCGATGACATGCCCTCCCACGATCAGAATATCCACGTCTTCTATCTGTTCCACACGTTCAATTCCTCCCCAGCTTTCTTTTTTCTATCGTCTTCCAATCTGACTCTCCCGAAGCAGACACTGCTGCTGTTTCCCCTGCTGTTACTGTTTTTTCTGCCATTGATGTCTTCCTTGCCCTTTCTATCCCAGCCGCTTTTTCCGCTTCCATCAATTCCCCCACCTCATTCAGACGCCGGATCACTTCGCCGCACTCCTCTTGCGTCAAATTCAAAGGGCTGAAATAGATGGCCGGATACCGGTGATCCGTACCGATGTAAATGCCGCGCTCCCGCATCTTCGCCGCCACAAATTCAACATCCGCCACACACGCCATTTGCCCAAATGCCCGTCGGTAGGTCTGGCCTACCGGCCCTTCATGAACGATAAATGGTTGAAATGCCTCCAGCTTCTCCATGGCTTCCACCAGGCGGTCCACGATCCGGTTCTGGCTGCGGGTCATGGCTTCCTGGTCCGCTTCCATGTAATTGTCGATCGCCACGCAGAGTCCGATCATGCTCTCCCTGGACGTCTTACTTCCTCTGCATATTCCATGCATGGGAGAACCAAAACGAATGCAGTCGCGGATCATGGCTTCCTTTCCCACAATCAGACCGCTGGTCTGGGGGCCGCACAGCGTCTTGCCGCCGCTGAATACCACCAGATCGGCCCCGGCTCCTGTAAATTTCCACAAGTTTTCTATTGGCGGAAGCTGGGCGGCCGCGTCCACGATGACAGGCACCCCGTTTTGGTGGGCGATCTCCACGGTCTCCTCCAGACTCAGGGAACCCCATTTATATTTGACGGAGGGGAAATAGACGACTGCCGCCGTTCTTTCATTGATCGCCCCTTCCAAATCAAATGCCAGCGTCTCATCGGCATCACCGATGCACCGTATTGTCCCGCCTGCCGCTTCAATGGCTTTGTCATAGCAGTTGTGCTGGCAGGAAAATACCAGAAACTCCTGTTTCAGACCTGTCGTATCCGGAAGATGCATATAGTGATAGCTGCTTCCGTTCACCATGCAGACGGCGGCGCAGAGCTGTACCGCTCCCGCCGCGCCGTTTGCAAGATATGCCGCTTCATTATGTGTCACTTCTGCAATATGTTTCCCAAGTCTGATCTGTAAGTCCTGAATGTCAACGAAACACCGGGATATCTGATTCATGGCTTCTTTTGTATTCTCCGCCATACGGCTGGCGCCGTACAGTGTAATGGTGTCGTGTGCATTGATATACGGCTTGATTCCGTACTTTTCCAGATAATCCACGATTTCTTCTCCTTCTATTATATACTACAATGCCAGACCCGCTTCCGGGTCGGATTTGCTGTAATTCTTGTCGAGATAGCCTCTCGGGAGCGGCGGCATTTTCTCGAAGGTGGTCTCCAGTTCACAGACGCGTTTACACGCTCCGCTCTCCGCGATCTTACAGAGGACCTCCAGCACATGGCAGGCCATTTCCCCGTTGGCACGGTGTTTCCGGTTATTTCTCATGGACCATGCCATCTCGGCCACACCGATACCTCTGCTGTCCTCACTGTAAGCATACATAGGCGGCAGAACGAAGGGTTCCGTCTGGCCTTTCAGCAGTACTTTCACTTCCCCGCCAAACCGGTTGGGGTCCGGCAGATATAAAATGCCCTGGGTTCCGTACAATACCACCTGGGGTTTTTCGTTTTGAATGCTGTTGGAATTGAAGTGAAGGCTTCCCACCACGCCGCTCTCAAATTCCAGGGTTCCGGCAAATAAATTCTCGCTCTCCACCTTGTAGGTTTCACCAAATTCCGGGCTGCCGGTGAAGTAATGGAGGCGCTCCGGTTTCACCGTTTTGGCGATTCCCGACACTTCCTTTACCGGGCCCAGCATGCTGAGCAATTCCGTCACATAGTAAACAGCCACGTCCATCCCGATTCCGCCGCCGGCCTTTGCCGTATAGGGGAAACGTTCGGCCATCACATTGCTGTCCCGGTTTAAAACGGCATAACAGGAGGAGACCTCGCCGATCAGTCCGCTGTCCAGAGCAAATCTGGCCGTCTGGGCCGCCGCACCCAAAAAGGTGTCCGGGGCCGCCCCTAAGTATAGCCCTTTTTCCTCCGCCAGGGCTACCAGTTCTTTTCCTTCTTCCAAATTCATTGCCATTGTTTTTTCTGTGTAGACATGTTTTCCATGCTCCAGCAAGGTCTTGATGATGGAATAGTGGGCGGATGGAGGGGTTAGATTCACTACAATTTCTATCTCTTTGTCCGCCAGTATTTCCTCCATGGTCATGGCCTTGATCTGATAGGTTTCCGCTACGCTCTCCGCCAGTTTCCGGTCCAGATCACAGCAGCCTGCCACATCCAGAATCGAAAATTTTTCAATCATATTTCCTATATAGGTGTCACTGATCACACCGCAGCCGATCACGGCTGTCTTTACGCCACATATCATCTGTTCTTTTGTCCTTTCTGCTGCGCCGTGGAATCATGGTCAACCGTAATTCTTTTTCGACCGCTATCTCCCACTGCCCCTTTCACGCATGAACCTTATTCCTTCTTTATGCTTTTTTACTTTCCAGACCGTTACGCCGGATCACCTCGGAATACCAGCGGCCGCTCTCCTTCACGATGCGCTCCTGTGTGTTGAAATCTACATAGACAATGCCGAACCTGCTGTTATATCCGAAGCTCCACTCAAAGTTATCATAGAAGGACCATACGAAATAGGCCGTCACATGGACCCCCTCCTCCATGGTATCGTGGAGCACGCGGATATGGCGGTCCAGATAATCCCGGCGGTTATCATCCTTCACTTCATGGTTTAAGTTTACGATGTCATGGAAGGAAGTTCCGTTTTCCGTCACCACAATGTTGTCTACGCCGTACTCCTCTTTCATCCGTTTCATCATCCGCTTAAAGCCAGACTCTGTCACCGGCCAGTTTCGGTCATTGACCACGCTGTGAGGCGGATTCTCAATGGCGAACTGTAATGGCCATACCTTCCCGCTGTATTTCACATAGAAATCGTTGTAGTAATTCAGGCCGATGAAGTCCAGGGGCTGGCTCATAAGCGCTAAGTCCTCTTTCTTAAACTCCGGCAGCACCACACCCATGGACGTGTAGAAATCAATCATATCCTGGGGATATTTCCCCAGCATAATCGGTTCGATAAACCAGCGGTTCAAATAGCCGTCCGCCCGCTTTGCCGCCTCCACGTCTTCCGGTTTGTCCGAAAATGGAAGGCGGCCCATCAGGTTGAGCGCGATGCCGATCTCGCCGTCCATCCCTTTCTCCCGGTAATATTTCACCACCAGGCCATGACCTAGATACATGTGGTAAGCCGCCAGTACCGCGGCGGAGAAATCATGATATCCCGGCGCCTGTCTTCCCTCGTAATAACCGAGAAATGCCGCGCAGTACGGTTCATTTAACGTGATCCACCTCTTTACCCGGTCTCCAAACCGGTCGATGCAGATTTGGCTGAACTCCAGGAAATATTCTGCCATATCGGGATTCATCCAGCCGCCCCGGTCCTGAAGCTTCTGGGGAAGATCCCAGTGATAGAGTGTGATATAAGGTTCAATGCCTGCCGCCAGCAGCTCGTCGATCAGATTCGAATAGAACTGAATGCCCTTTTCGTTGACCGCGCCGGTGCCGTCCGGCAGAATTCTGGACCAGGCGATGGAGAAACGGTACGCCTTCATCCCCATTTCTTTCATTAGTGCAACGTCCTCTTTATAGCGGTGAAAATGGTCGCTTGCCACATCCCCGTTTTCCCCATTTGCCACATTGCCGGGAATGGAACAGTATCTGTCCCAGATGGTTTCCCCTCTTCCGTCTTCTTTTACCCCGCCCTCAATCTGATAGGACGACGTGGCGCAGCCCCAGATAAATCCCTCCGGGAATTGTATTCCTGCCATGATAACTCCTCCTTCTGTTTGTGCCTTTCTCTTATTCGTCCCGCTCCAGCAGCTCCACCACCATTTTCAAGCTGTCGGAGGCATCCAAAAAGCAGTATCTCCCGTCACCACGGCGGTACTCCCCCTTTTGGATCAGCTTCATGCCCCACTCCTCGCAGTGTTCAATGTTCATCTGCATGCCTTTCACGTTAAAGGCTAAGTGATGCAGCCCCTCGCCGTGCTGTTCCAGCTGCTCTCTCCAGGCTGACGGCGCTTCGTTTGGCTGAATCAGCTCCATCTGAAGGTCGCCAAAGTAGAAGAAGCACATGGAACACTGGGCCTCCGGCGCCGGTTCGCCCCGGTACTGCGTCTTCGTCACCTCGTATTCGCCGCTGTTGATCGTTGGCGGCTCCTCCACACCAAAAAATCTTGCAAATTCTTTTTTCGTCTTCTCAATGTCTTTTACAATAAATCCAATCTGAGCCAGACGTGTATCCTGTAACAAACTGCCGTTCATAGTCATTCTCCCATTCCATATTAATATTTTATTTGCAACCGTTCCGCCATGCGCGGCCAAACTAACTCCAGATTCTGTCCAGGGATACTTCCCCGTTCCAGTCATCGGTGGACATCCAGATATTTTGTTCCTTGACCGGTCCGTGTTCCCGGATCACATCCTCATTGAGCGACACAATCCCCAGTCCCGGCGCGTCGGTCACAGTCATAAATCCATGTTCCATCATCGGCTTCACCGGCCCATTGATGATCTCTTCCCACCAGGGCGAATCAAAGGCATCGTATTCCAGCGCAAAGAAATTCTCGCTGGCGGTGGCCATATGGGCCGCGGCCAGACTTGCAATCGGGCTTTCACACATATGTACCGCCATGGACACCCCATACCTGGCGGCCAGGTCGCCCAGCTTCTTGGTCTCCAAAATTCCGCCGGAGGTTAACAGATCCGGGTGCACCATGTCGATGGCTCCCGCCGCCAGCAGAGGTTCGAAGTTCTCCGCCAGGTAAATGTCCTCCCCGGTAGCAAGCGTCGCGGTAGTGGACTGTTTTAAGATCCGGTACTGGTCTGTCAGATACCAGGGAAGCATATCTTCCAGCCATGCCAGGTTGAACCGCTCCAGACGCCTTGCAATCTTGATCATGTCATTCAACGGAAAATGCCCGAAGTGGTCAATGGCCAGCGGCACTTTATAACCAATTACGGAACGGATTTCTTCTATATAAGATTCCAGACAGTCCAGTCCTTTCTCCGTCACATGCAGATTGGTAAATGGATGGGGAATCCGGTTAAAGTCGTAGAGCTGGCCGTTGACCCTGGATATCTCCGCCTGGTTTCCGCCAAGAGCTGCTTTTCTCCCGTTCTCCTCCACCGCCCGAAGCTCTTCCACCCAGTCCAGCGGGCCGCAGTAATTGCCTTCCTGGGCCATCAAAAGTTCCACACTGAGCAGCTTCAGCACCGTGAACCCGCGGTCCATGTAACCTTTGAATACGTTCCCCACTTCCTTTGGGTCCATAATCTTTCCGGTAAAACGTCCTTCTTCTATATGAGTGTCTCCATAGAGCCGGACGCGGTCCCGGAATCTTCCGCCCAACAGCTGGTAGACCGGAACGCCGTATACCTTGCCGGCCAAATCCCACAACGCCAGCTCCACCGCGCACACACCGGCGGACTGGCGGGCCGGACCTCCGAACTGTTTGATCTTTCGAAACAGCCGGTCCACCTCGCAGGGATTCTCCCCCACAAGCCGGCTTTTCAGCAGCTTCACATAGGAAGCGCTGGCTCCGTCCCGCATTTCCCCGTAACCGCTGACGCCCTGGTTGGTGTCAATCCGAATCAGATGACAGCCCCACGGCGGCAGATCCACCTTGCAGATCTGAATATCCGTGATCTTTAGGGACGACGGATTGGACGCGGTGCGGATGTTGTTTAATATCTCTGCATAATCAACGTTATTAGAACCATTCATATTTCCCTTATCATCTCCTTTTAACCTTTTACCGCCCCGTCAGAAAGTCCCTGCACAAAATAGCGGTTGCACAGTAAAAACAGCGTCAGCACCGGCAGTGCCACCAGCGCGGCTGCCGCCATAGTTGCTCCCCAGTCTACCGCAAACTCCCCGGCAAACGCATTGATCGCAATCGGCAGAGTCCTTGTCTTCGTGGACATACTCAAGTTCATGGCAAATAAGAATTCTTCCCAGGCATTGATAAACGTGTAGATTGCTACGGAAATCAGCCCCGGCTTCGCAATCGGCATCACCACCAGAAACAGCGCCCCGAAGCCGGTGGTACCGTCAATCTTTGCCGCCTCCTCCAGTTCCTTCGGCACTCCCTCAAAGAAAGAACTGAGCATAATCACTCCCATGGGGATGGTCAGCGCCATGTCTGCCACAATCATGGAAAAATGGGTATCCAACAGCCCCAGCTTTGTGAATACAGAATACAATGGGATAATGATGACCACACCCGGCACCATCTGCCCGAACAACAGCGCCACCTTCATCAGTCCGTGGCCCTTAAACTTGAATCTGGCCAGCCCGTAACCTGCCAGCACGGAGAAGAACAGCGTCAGAATCACCACGCAGGCCGTGATAAACGCACTGTTGAAAAAGGCCCGGAACATCTTGGTATTGCTCAGCACCTTGGCATAGTTTCCCAATGTCGGGTGGTCCGGGATAATCTCCGGCGGCATATCAAACAGCTCCGTCACATCCTTAATCGATGTGGAAATCATCCAGATGGCCGGGAATACCGCCACCACGATCATCAGCAGAAGGATGGCATAGATCAGGATGGTCACAGCCAGATTCCGTTTATTTTTCTTGTTCATCACGCATCCTCCTTCTTGTTCGTCGCCCGCAGATAGATAAAGCTGATGGTCATGGACAGCACGAAGAGAATGGTGCTGGCCGCGCTCGCCTTACCAAAATCATAATTGGAAAACGCTTCTTTATAAATATACATAGCCATGACCTCGGTGGAATGGGCCGGTCCGCCCTCCGTCAAGGTATAGACAAATGTAAATGCATTCAAGGTCCATATGGTCAACAGCAGGATGACCGAATAACAGGCCGGTGCGATAGTTGGCCAGGTCACCGCCTTAAAGATGTCAAACCGGCTGGCTCCGTCGATGACAGCCGCCTCTTTCAGTTCCTTGGAAACGCCCTGCAACGCGGCCTCGATCATAAGGAGCACGAAGGGAAACATTTTCCAGACATTGACGGCTATGATGGCCGGCATAGCGGTTGCGGTGCTGGACAGCCACATCTTATTGCCGTCAATCAGCCCCAGTGTCTGAAGCACATAGTTGACGATGCCGTAGTCCGCATTGTACATCCATTTCCAAACGGCGGAACCGATGACGCTGGGAAGGACCCAGGGAATCATCAGCAGGATTCGAAGGACTGTCTTTCCCTTCAGAGCCGAATGGTTCAGCATCAGCGCCACCAGAAAGCCAACGCTAAACTGGAAAATCACACTGCCAAAGGTCCACACCATGGTGTTGGCGATGGATTTTACAAATATTTTGTCACCGAACAAGGTGACATACTGCTCGAAACCGGCAAACTCCGGCCGGTCCATAAACAGGGTGTTGTGATAAAATCCTGTTACGATCGTATAAACCAGCGGATAGAACATGACAGCGGCAATCACCACCATAGCAGGTATCACATATAATGCTCCCGATTTTTTTACCTTACTTATCATTTTTTCGTCTTCACCCCATCTTTTAAAATGCGGGCAGGCCATGTACGTCCAGCCTGCCCGCCATCATTTGCTTGCTGCCGTTCCCAGTCTTTGCCGGAAAACAGGCGCCTTTGCTTAAGCTTTACTGCGCCAGCAGTTCGTTCACCTTGTCAGATGCATCCAGGATTGCGCTCTTCGCGTCCTGGGAACCGGCCAATGCCAGCTGGAGATTGTCAAAAATCGTCTGTCTGATCGGTACAATGGAACCTACGGCCGGTAATGCCTTCGCATACTGAAGGGCCTCTTTGTTAGCATCCATAATGGCCGGGTCAAAGTCTGCAAATCTGGCTGCCGGCTCGCCGGTACCGGTAAAGGTGTTCGTATACATAGCTGCGATCTCCGTGCTTGTTAAGAATTCTACAAATTTAGCTGCCGCGTCTTTGTTTTTCGAGCACTCGGAGATTCCTACGGACCAGCCGCCAAGGATGGTCTTTCTCTCTTTCCCCTCCCCGGTCGGAACCACGGCACAGGCAAAGTTTAAATCTGGGTTGGACTGTGCGATCGTCTCCGCATCATAAATACCGGTTAAGTACATAGCCACCTTGCCGCTGGCAAAGAGGGTACGGTTCGCCACATTGTCATTCTCCATGAAACTGGCCGGCGCGTACTGCTTTAACTGGTCGTAAAGCTCGGCCGCCTGGATAGCTGCTTCCGTGTCAAGAGCGGACGCTTTGTTGTCATCGGTTAAGATGTCGCCTCCCATGCAGCGAAGCATGGTGATGTACTGGAAGGAAACATTGCCGAAGTTGGCACCGCAGATCCCATAACCGGCTTTGTCATCCTTCGTGCAGGCCGCCGCCACTTCCAAAACCTCGTCCCAAGTCTTTGGCGGCTCATCGTATCCCGCCTCTTTTAACATGTCTACATTGTAGAACAGCACGTATGTCTCACTTCGGAATGGGATTCCGTATAAGGAACCATTGATTGTGGAAGCGTCGATGGCGCCCTCCACGTAAACGCTGGTGTCAATGTTGTCCTTTGCCAGATACTCGTCTAATGGAGCCAGCAGTCCTGCATTGCCAAAGGTGGTGATCCAGTCCAGCGCACAGGCTACCACATCCGGAGCGGTGCCGTTCTTTAATGCCAGCGTATATTTATCGGACATTCCGTTGTCTACCTGGAATTCCCCTTCCACGGTGATCCATGGATATTTCTCCTCAAATGCCTGTTTGACAGGTCCAAATGCTTCCTCGTTCCAGTTGCCGTCCCAGAATGTAATAGTCACCGGCTCCTGATTCTCCGCTTCCTGCGCTCCCCCATCTTTCACGTCCGCTGCCGTTGTCTTGCTGCCTCCTGCCGCTGCGGCAGTGGTCGTCTGTGTCTCTGTCTTGCTGCCGCACCCGGCCAGCAGAGATACCGCCAATACTGCACTGAGTCCTACACTTACCATTTTTCTCACGTTACATTTCCTCCTTTTGCGCAATTGTTTTCTTTTCCGTTTTTGATTCTGATAAATCGTTTTCACATGATGTGTGAGTTTATAATAGTCCCTTTCGTGACAAAAGTCAACATATTTTTTATTTTTTCTCATATTATTCGCCATTTATTGAGCAAATTGCACATGTTATCCGTATTTGTTTTGATAAATCGTTTTCACATTTTCGTATTTTTAACTCTTGCATATTCATTAGATGCATGATATGATTGATTTAATAAATCGTTTTCACAAGTTTGCAGATGCTGACTGGATGACTGCTTCGGCAGCGCCGCATCTGAATGATGTATGGAGGTTTGAACTTTGGTTACTGTTAAAGATGTTGCTCAGCACGCCGGCGTGTCGCCGGCCACCGTATCCCGCGTGATCAATATGGCTGAAAACGTATCACCGGATATTCGGGAACGGGTACAGACTTCAATTAAAGAATTGGGGTATTATCCCAATATCGCGGCCAGATCACTGGTGAAACGCCATATGGGGTCCATCGCGGTTCTGATTCGGAACCTGCACTCCCCTTTCTATACCCAGCTGATCCAGGGAATGGAGGAAAGTTCCATGGAGACCGACCGGACCGTGGTCTTTTGCAGTATTGGAAAAGAACAGGAATTCCGGGATAAGAGTATTCAATTTCTCACCAGTGGTGTGGCGGATGCCATCATTTTGTACGGGTCACGGTTTACGGACGGGCCGATTATCGAGCGGCTGTACGCCTCCCATTTTCCATTTTTGCTGGTGGAGAATAATTACCAGACCCTTCCGGTCAATCAGCTTCTCATTGACAATACGGGCGGGGCGCGGACTGCCATCGAGTACCTGATTTCTCTGGGGCATAAGCGGATTGCGCATTTTATGGGCAATCCCAACAAGAAGGTAAACTTAGACCGTTTTAACGGATATACGGAGACGATGCGGATTCACGGACTGTCCATCGGGGCGGCGGATATCACCAATATCTATTCGGATTATGATTTGGCGTACCATGCGGCCTATGATTTGATGGGGCAGCCGGCAGATCAGCGGCCTACTGCTATTTTCTGCAGCAACGACCGGATTGCGCTGCGCACGATCCAGGGAATCATGGATGCGGGATTTTCCGTTCCGAAGGATATCTCGGTGATGGGATTTGACTGTCAGACCAACTATGAGCTGCCCTACGACGGGCCGCCGATCACCAGTGTGAAGCAGCCGCTTTTTGAGCTGGGCCGCGACAGCATCCGGTATCTGACCGATATTTTGGACAATAAGGAGGAGACTCCTCTGATCAAAACCTATGGGACAGAGCTGGTGATCAAAGACAGCGTCTGCGAACCGGCGGCCGACTAGCCGCTTGCTAACGAAATACAATATACAGGAGAACAATTATGGGACAGATTGAACAGCGTTTAGAGCATTTGAATATAACCCTGCCGCAGAAGGACAGGCGGGGAAAGGGCACCGTTCCGGTGAAGCAGGTTGGGGATTTGCTGTATGTATCCGCACAGCTTCCCCTGGACAAGGACGGAACTGTGGTTTTTAAAGGACGTGTGGGCACGGATTTGACGAGGGAGCAGGGATATGAGGCGGCAAGGCTCTGCTGCGTGAATATGCTGGGACATGTGGCCGACTATATCGGCAGCTTAGACCGGGTGGCCGGAGTTGTGAAGGTTCTCGGCCTGGTCAACAGCGGCGGGGATTTCTCGGAGCAGCCGTTTGTGATCAACGGATTTTCGGATCTGCTGCTGGAGGTATTCGGCGAACGCGGCGTTCACGCCAGATCCGCCATGGGCGCCTACAACCTTCCGCAAAACAGCGCGGTGACTGTGGACTGTATTTTATCGCTGCGGTAGACGGGAGGACTTATGAGCAGATTGAATCATGTTTATGAAAACGACAGGGAGCTGATTCCTGAGTACCGTTGCCGGAAACCGATTGTGGCGGTTTACCAAACCGGGAACCTTCTGTATACGTCCGGCCATGGACCGGAGAACCAGCTGACCGGCGTTCCCATTTACCAGGGGCGGATCGGCAGGGATTTAACATTGGAAGAGGGCTATCTGGCCGCCAGGGAATGCGGGGTGATCCTACTTGGCGCGCTGAAAGATTATCTGGGAAGCCTGGACCGGGTGAAAGGGATTGTAAAAGCCACCGCCCTGGTCAATGTGGACGGCGACTTCTGCCAGCTGGACGAAGTGATGGATGGTTTTTCAGACCTGATGACGGAGGTGTTTGAAGAGAGAGGATACCACGTACGGACAGTCATGGGCACACACAATATGCCTAACCACAATATCCCGGTGGAGATTGAATTGATCGCGGAAATTTAAAAAAATCCAGCCAATCAGAAGAGGAATGGAACATCCCTTCCTGATTGGCTGGATTTTTCAACGTTTTTAACGGTCAGCCCTTGATGGCTCCGCCAGTCACACCTGCGATGATCTTGTCTGACAGGAACAGATAAAGCAGGAAGGTGGGGGCGAATACGATGACAACGGCTGCGAACATTCCGCCATAGTCATTGGTGTACTGCATCCCCTTTACCATATTGTAGAGACCGACGGCAATCGGCCGCACAGTCTGCTTGCTGGCAAACAGCATGGACATGAAAAATTCGTTCCAAATTGCAATAAAGTTAAAGATGGTTACCGTGATTACCCCGGGCTGTGCCAGCGGAAACATGATTTTCCAGAAGGTCTGAATCGGGGAACAGCCATCGATGGCCGCCGCTTCCTCAAGCGTATATGGCAGGTTTGAGAAAAATGCCAGCAAAAAGAAGATGCTGAACGGCACGTTCATCGCGATATAGAGGAACATAATGAGCCCGCGTGTATTGGTAAGCTTTAAAGACGTAATAACGGAAAACAATGGCATGACAATCATGATGACCGGGATGCCCAGCGCCGTGGCGAACAAATTCTGTAAAAACATATTGCCCCGGAATTTAAAACGTGACAGGGCATAAGCGGCCGGCGCTGCCACCAGGACGATCAGCGTACAGGAAATGGCTGTATAAATCAGGGAGTTCATGAAAAACAAGCTGATTTTCTGTGATTTCCAGGCATTGGTATAATTTTCAAAGTGGAATCCACTGGCGAATTTGAACAGTTCTCCGCTCAGAATCTCACGGCTGGTAGAAAGGGAGGCTAAAGCAACCCATCCAATTAAAAGAACGGTAAATACGAGCCAGATGACACAGATCAGATATCCGGGAAACCTGGGTAATTCCCGTTTCAAATTCAGCTTCGGCTTTATTTCTTTTTGTTTTGCCATAATCATTCCCTCCTTATACTTCCGCATCATCATTTTTGATGATGAGTGTAGTCAAACTGAAAACGGCTACGACGATTATCGCCATCATCACACCGATTGCCGCACCGACACCGGAATCACGGGCAGCCTGGACCGCGTTGGACGCGCCAAAAACAAGCTCATACATATAATTCAACGGCATAACGGTCTGCTCGGATAAGTTAACCGGATCAAAAACCTGCCCCCAGATAAAGAATCCCACGCTGGTCACCGTCCACATCACGAGATTCGTCCGGATGGAACCGCGAAGCAGAGGAAGCGTGATATACCAGAATTTTTTAAATACATTGGCCCCCTCGATGGATGCGGCCTCGTAATAATCCGCACTGATCCGCTCAATACCGCTCATAAAAATCAGCATGTGATATCCCACCATACCAAAACAGTAGGCAATCAGCATACTCCAGAACTTATGCTGGGGGTCTGTCCACATAACATTGCTTCCCCCAAACCATCCGAGAATGGTGTTCAGCAGACCGTAGCTTTCCTTGCTGAGCGCATAGTACAGCCACATGGTACCCATGGCCACGGCGGAAACCAGGTTTGGCAGATAAATCACACTTCTGAAAAACGATTTCCCTCTCATTCCATTCGTCAATGCCACCGCAAACACCAGAGCCAGCGTCATGACGGCAATCCCGCCCACCAGCCAGAGTTTTCCAAGATTTATCATGGCTGTTTGGAACATATTGTTGTTAAATGATTTCACATAGTTGGTAATACCGCTGAACTGCCAGGTGGAAACGGGGTCCGTCACGCCTTCCACTTTGCAAAAACTCATAATAATCGTACGAATTGTCGGATACAGGAATACAATCAGGTACAGCAGCAACGCGGGTGTCAGGAACATCACCAGCATGGGTGTCGTGTTCCGGCGTAACAGGCTGCCGCCTTTCTTTGCCTTCTTTTGCTTTGCCATAAGAAACGCCCTCCTCTTTTCTTTCCTATCAACCAAAAAGAGGGCGGCGGCCGCAGCGCCACCGCCCCTTTGCTTCTCTTTGTTGATCAGACTGTCAAAACGATCATGAACCCTTCTGAATCTTAGCAAACTCGTCTGCAAACTGCTGTGCATCAATGCTGCCGGTTATCATCAGAGCCATATTGGTCTTAATTGCCGCGTTGACATTGGTATCGTTCTCCATACCTACTGCCCAGTTCAGTCTGTGTGTGGTAGAATCGAGAACAGCCTTTGCATCGGTAAGCGCTTCCGGCCACACCGCATCGTTATCCATCGGAACACCCATGCTGGCATCAGCCAGTTTCTGATCCCACTCGCCGCTTGTCAGCCACTGAATCAGAGCAAACGCCGCATTCGGATACTTACAGTCTTTATTGATTGCGAAGCACTGTGCGCCATACTGGTTGGATTCTGCGCCATCGCCGCCCTCTGCAATCTGAGGAAGTGCAAAAGCTCCCCATTTAAAATCTTCCGGTGTCTGGTTCTTGATTTCATTTGGAAGCCAGCTTCCGTTTAAGTACATCGCTACACTGCCGTCAGCAATATTGCTCTGCCCCTGCGGATATACGTTTCCTGCGGCTCTTGGATCGATGTATCCCTTCGTTGTAAGTTCTTCTAATACCTGGGCTGTCTTTAAAACTGCTTCATTGCCAAAGTCGCCTGCCGCTACCGCCTCCGTGGTATCGGAACCTGCAATACGGTCCATAAGGAATCCAAACAGGCAGGCCATATATGCGTCATCTACGGTCATCGGGATGATGCCGGCCGTCTTAAGGGCTTCACAGGCCGCAAGGAATTCATCCCAGGTCGTCGGAGTTGCGGTGATGCCGGCCTTTGCGAAAGCATCTTTGTTGTAGAACATGATAAAGGTAGATGGCTGATAAGGAACGCTCTTCAGGGTTCCGCCGCCCTGCTGCTTCGCCAAATCAATCAGCGTGGCATTCTGTGCACCATTTAACGGGGAGGCATCATACATCGCCTGAATATCCATGAGGTATTTTCCCCAGGTTCCGTTCACACGCTCAATATCCTCATCAAATATATCGACAGTCTCCCCGGCAGATAACGCCGGCTCCAATGTCTTACGTGTATCACGAGATCCGGCCCAGTTGATCTCCACCTCGATACCGGTAGACGCGGTAAATGCATCAACGGCTGCCGCAATGGACTGTCCCTGAGGCTCTGTCTCTGCCCACATCGGCCAGTAAACCAGTTTTGCACCTTCCTCGATGGCACCGGCTGCGACAGGGGCTTCGCTTCCTTCAGGAGCGGCGCTCTCTGCCGGAGCCTTTGTGGCAGGCGCCTGTGTCTCTGCAGTTTTGGAGCTTCCGCAGCCAGCCAGTGCTGATGCTGCCATAGCCGTTGCAAGAACTACGCTTAACATTTTTTTCATACTAAAATCCTCCTTATTGAGATATGTCTCAAGTATACACTATATTTTAGTAAATTTCAACAAAAATGAAAAGATTTTTTATTTTATATTATACATTGTAACTTATTTTTATTTTGCGCCCCTGCTTCCGTCGGTCTCTAGCTGCGGTCTGTCCCATCCAGGGTAAACCAGAACTCCACGCCGTCTTCCATATTTCTCACACCACACTCCTTGTGATGGGAATCCATGATAGCCTTCACGATGGACAGTCCGATCCCGCTTCCGCCGTACTCTCTGGTTCTGGCCTTATCCACCTTATAGAACTTGGTCCAGATGTTGGGCAGATCCTCCTCCGGGATAGGGATGCCGGAGTTGAAGACAGATACCCGGACACTGTCTCCATTCTCTTCATCTCCCAGAACCGGATCAATGTGGATACGGATTTTCTTGTCCCCGTCCAAGTGATTCAGCGCGTTGCTTAAATAGTTGGTCACTACCTCCTCTATCTTGAACTCATCAGCCCACACATAGATGGGGTGGGAATTGTCGAACTCTATAACCGCTTCCTTCTGCTGGATCATAATTCCGGCAGACGATAAAACGCCCTCGATCAGTTCCACCAGGTCAAACCGCTCCACCTCCACCGCGTCATTGCCGAATTCCAGAGCTGTCAGCGTCAGAAGCTGGCGGACCATCTTGTTCATCTTGTTGGCCTCATCCATGATGACCTCGCAGTAATAATCCCGGCTTTCCTGCTCCTGTGCCATACCCTCGGTCAGCCCTTCCGCATATCCCTGGATCAGCGCGATGGGCGTCTTTAGCTCATGGGAAACGTTGGCGATGAAATCCTTTCGCATCTCATCAATCTGGATTTTCTGCTCGATATCATTTTGCAGCTCATTGTTGGCTGTCTTTAGCTCACCGATGGTCTCCTTTAGCTTATCCGACAGCACATTCATGCTGTTGCCCAGCACACCGATCTCATCCTGGGCGCCGCCGGTGTATTTGGCGTCAAAATCCAGGTTGGACATTTTCTCCGATAAGTTAGCCAGCTCCAGAATCGGCGACGTCACCTTCTTCGTGGTAAAATACAGGATCACGCAGGCCAGCAGCAACGCCGTGACACCCACGTAAGCCAGGAACCGGTTGGATAAATCCACACTTTCCCGAATGCTGGCAAGAGGAGTGGACATGATAAAGATCGTGCTGTTATCGGAATAATACCCCCAGCACTCCAAATAAAAGGACTTGGACCGCATGTCAAAGCTTCTCTGAATCGTATAATTTTTCTCCGTCAGAATCGTTTCCGTTCCCGGAGCGTACTCTCCCAGGATATACCGTCTGGCTTTCTCCACCATGAAATTGCCGTCCCGGGCGGAAGAGACGATAGCCGTGTCACTGAGGCTGTCGATCACCACCATCATGATGTTATATTTATCGTTCAAATTGCGAAGGAGCTGCACCGCCGGGGTCTGCTCCCCGGTATCTAAGGACGTGCTGAACTCCTCCCCAATGCTGCGGCCTTCCTTTGCCTTCTCCACCACCAGCTCATTCATCTCCTCGTAAGCCAGCTGGAGCACCGATACTTTCCGGTCAATGTAAAAGCCTTCCAGCATCCAGTTATTCACGCACCAGATACCCAGCAGGACCGCCGCCATCAGCCCCGCGAAAATCAGGGTGAAACGGACTCTTATGGAATGTTTCATGCTTCCACCTCGAATTTATATCCCATCCCCCATATGGTCTTGATATAATCTCCTTTGCTGCCCAGTTTACTCCGCAGCTTCTTCACATGGGTGTCAATGGTTCTGGCATCGCCAAAATAATCGTAGTTCCACACATTGTTGAGAATCTTCTCCCGGGACAGCGCCAGTCCCTGGTTCTCCACAAAATAAGTCAGAAGTTCAAACTCCTTATAGCTCAAATCAATGGCCTCGCCGTCAATCGTCACCTGATGGGCCGCCTTGTTGATGCAGATTCCGCCTACATCCATCACATTGCTGGACACCACCTTGCTCCGCCGCAGAATCGCTTCCACCCGGGCCACTAAAATCTTGGGACTGAACGGCTTGGAAATATATTCGTCCACCCCCAGATTGAAGCCCTGAAGCTCATCCCGCTCCTCACTCCTGGCCGTCAGCATAATGATGGGCACCTGGGAATACTGGCGGATAGCCCTCAAGACCTCCCACCCATCCATCTTCGGCATCATCACGTCTAACAGAATCAGCGCAATATCCTTCTGTGCAAAGAACAGGTCAACCGCCTCTTCCCCGTTGGCCGCTTCCACCACTAAAAATCCCTTCACCTGGAGAAAATCTTTTACCAGCTTCCGCATCCTCGCCTCATCATCAACTACCAATACTTTTAATTGTTCCATAGAAATATCTCCTTTATCCACAAACGCCGCACCGGCGATTCCACACGTTCCCCATTCCATTTCTTTTTTTCATTTTAGCAGATCATATCATGGTTTTCCAGCTTTTCACAGAGTTTTCACAGTTTCTGCACCATTCAGACACAAACGTTCCGGTTATGGGCAGAAAAAGCAAAAAACCACCCCGCCGCACTTGTGAAAGCCACAAACGCAGCGGGGTGGAATATCGTTTGGAAATACAATTATCTCAGTTCTGTGGTAGGAATCACGTCCATATCATCGAATGCCTGGTTCTCGCCGCCCATAGCCCAGATAAAGGTATAGTTGCTGGTACCGGCGCCGGAGTGAATGCTCCAGGACGGGCTGATCACAGCCTGTTCGTTCTGCATCACGATATGTCTTGTCTCATTTCCTTCACCCATCATGTGGAATACCACGTTGTTCTCCGGAATCTCGAAGTACATGTACACTTCCATCCGTCTCTCATGAGTATGGGATGGCATGGTGTTCCATACGCTTCCCGGATCAAGCACGGTCATACCCATGGACAGCTGGCAGGTCTCCAATACGTCCGGATGGATAAACTGGTTGATCACACGCTTGTTGGAGGTCTCCATTGCGCCTAACGGCTTCTTGGCTGCCTTCTCAATCGGGATAAAGGTGGTCTTGCATGCTTTATGTGCAGGAGCGCTTACCATGTAGAATTTAGCCGGGTTGGCCGCGTCATCACTGGAGAACAGCACTTCCTTCGTTCCCTTGGTGATATACAGACAGTCTTTATAACCCATCTTGAATTCTTCGCCGTCTGCCTTGATGGTTCCCGCGCCGCCGATATTGAAGATCCCGATCTCTCTTCTCTCCAGGAAATACTCCGTACCGAAGTTGGCCCAGATGTCAATTCCTTTGTCGATGGAAACGGTCTCTGTTGTCGGCATACATCCCAGTGTTACCATACGGTCCACGTGAGAATATACGGCCACCACTTCGTTAGCCACATATAAGTTCTCAATCAGAAACTCGTCCCTGGTCTCCTGGGTGGTGTAACGCTTGAAATCTCTTTGGTTTGCTGAATAGCGGATATCCATGTTCATTCCTCCTTGACTATGTAAAAATGCTTCCGTCAATCATCGTAGCACAAGCCGGGCGGAATTACAACGGTTTCCAGGCCGTTTCTAAATATAGTACATGTTTTCCTAAAAAATTACATATTGTAAACACCGTAAACCTGCTCATAAATTTCTTTTTTGCAGGGATCAAACGCTTCCTCGGAAATGACTCCGCCATAGCTCATCACCCACAGCGGGATCGGAGCATCCCCCTCTTTTAACGGCATCTGCTGGTAAGGAAATTGGTTTACATAAAACCCAAGTCTCTCATAGAATCCTGCGCGGCGGCCGGTCATGGGATCTTCTTTGGTGACCGGCTCGATCTCCAGAAAAATCGGTTTATCCGTATCCGCTATGCACTCCTCCACCAGTATTTTTCCGTACCCTTTTCCGCGGCAGGCTTCCGTGGTGGCCAAATGCTCCACAAAGACGCAGGATGGCAGATCCCAGTACCCTAAGAATGCCAGAATCACACCGTCCTCCTCCATCACCCGGACACGGTAATAAGGGTTCTCAAGCACTCGTTTCTGTCCCTCCTTTGTCCGCCGCTCAATGGCAGGAAATGACTCCTCATAAATCTGATAAATCTCCTCAAACCTTTCGGTTCCATGTTTTAACAGCATTGTATTCCGTCTCCTTTTGTTCCATCTGTCGTATATATAGTTTTCTTATACCTATATCTTTCTTCTTACTTGCCCAGGCATCCATGTTCACAAAAAGGCTTCATCCGCCTGTGACAGCAGGATGGAGCCTTTCCATATTAATTGTAATTACTTCGTTACTCTTCCACCGTCTCTTTTTCCGGCAATGCAATCTCGATGCAAAGCTCCTCCAGCTGCTTTTGATCTACCGGAGTCGGCGCTTCGGTCATCAGGCAGGAGGCATCCTTCACCTTCGGGAACGCAATGACATCACGGATACTGTCCGCGCCCACCATCAGCATGACCACCCGGTCAAGTCCGTAAGCCAGACCTGCGTGAGGCGGAACTCCGTACTTGAAGGCATTTAACAGGAAACCGAACTGCTCCCCGGCCTGCTCTGGCGTAAAGCCCAGGACCTCCAGCATTTTCGACTGGATCTCACTCTGGTGGATACGGACGGAACCGCCGCCGATCTCCGTACCATTGAGGACGATATCGTAAGCCTTGGCGCGCACAGCCCCCGGATCGCTGTCAATCAAATGCCAGTCTTCCTCCATCGGCATGGTGAACGGATGGTGCATTGCCATAAAGCGGCCCTGCTCCTCGGAGTATTCCAATAATGGGAACTCGGTTACCCACAGGAATTTGAAATCATCTTTTTTCAGCAAATCAAGCTGTCTTGCCAGTTCCAGTCTCAAATTGCCCAGAACGTCGAATACCACCTTGTCCTTATCCGCCGCAAACAGAAGCAGATCCCCTGGTTTTCCGTTCATAGCGGCAATCAGCGCACTCATCTCCTCGTCCTTCATGAACTTTGCAAAGGAAGATTTGATGGAGCCGTCCTCCTGGATCGCCACGTAAGCAAGCCCCTTGGCGCCAAAGCCCTTGGCGTACTCTACCAGCGCGTCAATCTTCTTGCGCGGCATAGCGCCCTGGCCCTCGGCGTTGATTCCTCTCACGGAACCGCCGTTCTCCAGCGCTCCCTTGAAGACCACGAACTCGCAGTCTTTCACCACGTCGGAGACATTGTTCAGCTCCATGCCGAACCGCAAATCCGGTTTGTCGGAACCGAAGCGGTCCATCGCCTCTCTCCAGGTCATCCGCTGGATGGGAAGCTGCACGTCAAAATTGCAGATCTCCTTGAACAGTCTCTGAAGCAGTCTCTCATTGACGTCGATGACATCGTCCACGTCCACAAAGGAAAGTTCCATATCAATCTGGGTAAATTCCGGCTGACGGTCGGCGCGGAGGTCCTCATCGCGGTAACATCTGGCCAGCTGGAAATAGCGGTCATAACCGGAGCACATCAGCAGCTGCTTGTACAGCTGGGGAGACTGGGGCAGCGCGTAGAAGGAACCCGGATGCACGCGGCTTGGCACCAGATAGTCTCTTGCGCCCTCCGGGGTGCTGCCAATCAGGGTCGGGGTCTCAATCTCTAAAAATCCCTCGTCCGCCAAAAATGCTCTGGTCAGCACGGCCACGCGGCTTCTCGTCATAATATTCTTTTGAAGATCCGGTCTTCTCAAATCCAGATAGCGGTATTTTAAACGCAGCTCCTCTTTCGTCTTGGAGCCTTCCTCCACCGGGAATGGCGGCGTCTCGGATTCCGCAAGGGTCCGCAGGCTGTTGGCCCGGATCTCGATGGCTCCGGTAGCCAGATTCTCATTGACCGCGCCGGAACGGGCTTCCACTCTGCCGGTCACCGCAATGACAAATTCGCTTCTCAGCTTCTCGGCTTTCGCAAAACTCTCGGCTCCGCAGTCGTTCTCCTCGAAAATAATCTGTAACAGACCGGAACGGTCTCTCAAATCCACAAAGATAATTCCGCCTTTATTTCTGCTCTTCTGCACCCAGCCCATGACGGTCACTTCCTGGCCGATGTTGGCTGTGGTGACTTCCGTACACCGATGGGTCCTTTTTAGCCCCCGCATTGATTCTGCCATAACTTGTTCTCCTTTTTCTATCCGTTCTGTGCTTTTATTTCAAGCCTTCTTTATAGAATTCTTTAAATTCCGTATAACCGTCTTTCATCAGCTGTTCTTTCTGGAACTTCTTGTTTTTATTCATCTGGGAGACCAGCACCTGCATACCACTGGCGCGTTCCTTCATCGCCTCATTGATGACTTCGCCAAGACGCTTGCTGTCTAAGCCTTTCTCAAAAAGATAAGCTTTCTTTCCAGCCGCTGTGGGCACCTGGAAATTCTGGTCCATCAGGATGGTAACGATCCGCTCAAAACCAATGGAAAATCCGCAGGCCGGTGTCTCCACGCCGGTGAATTTGCCGATCATCTTGTCATAGCGTCCGCCGCCTGCCACGGAACCACCAAAGCCTTCCATCTGCACCTCAAAAATAGTTCCGGTATAATAGGACATACCGCGGACCAGGGTCGGGTCAAAGGCGATCTTGAAATCTGCCACTGCCACGTCCGTCACCGTGTCCATAATATGGGCCAATCCGTCCGTCACCTCGGCCGGCATGGAATCCTTCAGGATCTCTCCCAGCTTTCTGACGCCTGACGCATCGTCTGAAACAGCTCCAAACAGGCTTAAATACTTCTTGACGTTCTCCTCCGGGTAACCGGCCTCGATCAGTTCTTTCTCCACGCCCTCACAGCCAATCTTGTCCATCTTGTCCAGGATAATGAAGACCTGGTCGTAAGAATCCTCCGGGAAGCCGCAGTAAGCCGCCATGCCCTTTAAAATGCCGCGGTCATTGATCCTCACGGTAAAGGAGTTGTCCGGGCAGATCTTACCAAGCGCTGTCGTGGTCGCTAAGATCAGCTCGATCTCCGCCAGAGATGTGGCATCCCCCAGAATATCAATATCACACTGCACAAACTGTCTGAAACGCCCCTTCTGAGGTCTGTCCGCCCGCCACACCGGCCCCATCTGCAAAGCCTTGAAGGGGGATGGCAGCGACGCGGCGTTGTTGGAATAATAGCGGGCCAGCGGCAGTGTCAAATCATAACGCAGGCCGCCGTCCACCAGATCATTCTCTGTCTCGGCTGTCTCCAGATTCAGTTTCTCGCCCCGCTTTAAAATCTTGAAAATCAGCTTCTCATTGTCGCCGCCCTGCTTGCTGGTCAAGTTGGCGATGTGCTCCACACAGGGGGTATCCAGCGCGGAGAAGCCGAAGCTTCTGTACGTATCCTTAATCTGGTTCATCACATAATCCCGGATCTGCATCTCTGCCGGGAGAATATCCTTCATACCGGTTACCGGTTTTTTCGTCAATGCCATATTGATATCTCTCTCCATCTCTGTATTTTGGCGTTTTTTCTCATGCCAATGTCTTTTTTCTATTTTAAAGGACTATGGAAAATTTGCAAGTCTTTTTTCCTGTTTTATCACTATTTTTGCCGCTTTTACATTTTTACAACAACGCTTTCTTTCTGTCGATCATTTCATCAATGCGGGAGATGTACTGCTCCACGTCTTTTACATTTTCCGTCCGCTCTCTCCGGTTTTCGGCTGGAAATACCACTTTGGTGGTGGTGCCGGCGCCGCAGGCGGTAATGGTCTGCTTCTCCTCCATGATCAGGATGTTGTAGAGACAGGCTTTGCCGGGTTTGGAATATCCTACATTTTCAAAGTTGCCGGCCATGTTTTTCTGGCGGTAGAGATAGTAGGGCTCCATGCCCATGTCACGGGCGTAAGCGGCCGTTAAGTCGATCATCTCCTGGGTGTTTTGGATGCTTAAATTGCCGTAGCGCTCCTTGTCGGTATTTAGACGGGACGCCCGCTTGATGGCAAGGGAGTGGACGGTGATGCTGTCAGGGCCCAGAGCCTTGATCTCTTCCATGGTGCGTCTCACATCCTCAAGATCTTCCTCCGGCAGTCCCACAATCAAATCCATGTTAATGTTGTCAAAGCCCAACTCCCGCGCCATATGAAAGCAGTCCTTTACCATATCCACGGTGTGGTGGCGGCCAATGAGATCCAGCGTCTCCTGCTTCATGGTCTGTGGGTTGATGGAAATTCTGGTGATGTGATGTTTCTTCAGCACCTCCAGTTTCTCTCTCGTGATGCTGTCCGGGCGGCCGGCTTCCACGGTGAATTCCTGGATTCCGTCCAATGGGAAGGTTTCTTCCAGACGGCTGAGCAGCTGGTCCAAATCCTCCGCCGACAGCGATGTGGGAGTTCCTCCTCCAAAATATACGGTATCTAAATGCAGCGGGTATCCATCTCCATTTCCCGCTCCATGCTGCGTCGGTTTTTTCATAGCACCGGCCACATAGTCCATTTCCTTATATAACACGTTTAGATATTCCTGGGTCCGTTCTTTCCATCGTCCGATGGGAAATGAGGTGAACGAACAGTAAAGACAGGTGGTCGGGCAGAACGGGATTCCGATATATAGGCTGTATCCATTCTTATAGTCAAAGGCCGACAACAGCCGCCGCTCGTTCTCCGCCGTCTTGATCATTAAATCCGTTTTTTCATCACTGGCCAGATAGGTGTCCCGCACGTGCCGGGCGATCTCCTCCCTTGTCTTCCCTTCTTCCAAAAGGGTAATGGCAATTTTGGACGGGCGGATGCCGGTGAGTGACCCCCAGGGGAGTTCTTTCCCGGTCTGCTCCCGGAGCATAAAATAGAGGCGGCGTTTGATCCGGTTCTTCGTCTCCAGGCGGTTTCCCTCCACAATCGGCACGGGGCGGCCTTCCTGCCAGTCCTCCCACTCCTGGCGGAGGGAACCGCTCATATTTTCGTCTTTCGGAAAACCGGCATGGGATACTGCGGTTCCGTAGTTGACGATATTCAGTTCATAGCCAGTCTGTTCTTTATTTTTTTTGCACTCCACATAAAAAGACATCTCCGGTTTTTCTTCGTGGACAAAGGTCTCCCCCGGATAAAACGCCATCAAAAGCTCCCGGATGTCCTGTTCAAATGCATTATCTTCTAATATGATTCCAATCATGAAATTCCTGTCCTCTCCATGAAAACTGCCGGATGTCCGGCCGTTTCGTTCTTCCTGTCATCTGTATGCTGCCGCTGGGTTGTACTGCTTCTCGTGGCCAATGGTTGTCGGCTCCCCATGGCCCGGGTATACCATGATGTCATCCCGGAGCGGGAACAGCTTCTCTGTGATGGAAGCGATGATCTGGGAGGAACTTCCCGTGGGGAAATCTGTCCGGCCCAGTGACTCTGCAAACAGGGTGTCGCCGGAGAACAGCACATCCTCCTCATCAATCAGGTAACACACGGAGCCTGCCGTATGGCCTGGCGTTGTAACCACCCTCCAGATCTTGCCCAGCAGCGTAAGCATTTCCCCGTCTTTTAAAAGATGGTCGGCGTGGGTGGTGAAGCCGTGGCCGAAGCTGGTGCTTAAATTCAACGATGTATCCCCCAGCAGCGTTTTCTCCCCTTCAGCGGCATATACGGGAATATGGCTAAACCCATTGCGCAGTTCCTCCACCGCCATAATATGGTCAAAATGTCCATGGGTCAGCAGCACCGCCACCGGGATTACCCCCAGCTCCCGGCACCGGTTCGCCAGATAAGCGCCGTTGTCCGCCGGGTCAATCACCACCGCCTCACCATCTCTGTACACAATATAACAATTCGTGCTCACCATCCCAAGCACACAGGTTTTGATCCTCAAATCTCCCATTCTCCCTGCTCCTTTCCCATATTCAAACCATAAGTTGAAAAAGAGAGAAAGGCTTTCTATCCTGCCGTTCTCTCTATATCTAACACTCCTTCAATCTGTCTCAGTTTATCCGTCAGACGGTTCAGCTCCTCGATTCCATGAATGTCAAAGGTCATGATAATCGTGGCCTTGCCCTGTTTGCTGGTGCGCACGTTCATGGACGTGATATCGATCTGCCGCTCGGTAAATACCTTGGAGATATCCACAAACATCCCGATCCGGTTGTTGGCATAAATCTGAATCTCCGTGGAGTAGCGCTCCTTGCTGCTCTCCCCCTCCGGCTCCTGCCATTCTGCGTCGATTAACCGCACCCGCTCATTTTCCGGGAGATTGATGATATTGACGCAGTCCGTCCGGTGGATGGATACCCCCCGGCCTCTGGTGACAAAACCTACGATCTCGTCCCCCGGCACCGGGCTGCAGCATCTGGAGAAGCGGACGGCGATATCGTGAATACCTTTCACAACAATGCCGCTTCCTGACTTCTTGGACACCGGAACCTTGTTGGTCATCTCCCCGATTCCATCCAGGATGTTGGCGTCCGTCACCTCTTTTTTCAGCTTCTTCTCCCGTTCCTCCACCATCTTGTTGATGATCTGTCCCTCTTTCAAGCCGCCATGTCCGATGGAAGCCAGCACGGAGTCCCAGTCCTTGAAGGCGTAACGCTTCATGACTTTTTCCATGTATTCCGGCTTGTTGATGTCCGGGAAATTAATGCCCTTGGTTTTGCAGTATTTATCAATCATCTCCTTGCCGCGGAGAATGTTGTCTTCTTTTAATTCCGTTTTGAACCACTGGTTGATCTTATTTTTCGCCTGGGTGCTCTTGACCAGCTTTAACCAGTCCCGGCTTGGCCCCTTGGAGTTCTGGGACGTGATGATCTCAATCCGGTCGCCGTTCTGAATCACGTAATCAATGTTCACCAGACGGCCGTTGACTCTGGCTCCCACCATCTTGTTGCCCACGGCGCTGTGAATCGCATAGGCAAAATCCACCGGGGTGGAACCGCTTGGCAGGTTCTTCACATCACCGGACGGGGTAAAGCAGTAAACACTGTCGGAAAACAAATCAAGATCGCTCTTGATTAAATTTAAGAACTCCTTGTTATCTGACATGTCCGTCTGCCACTCCAGAATCTGGCGCAGCCAGCTTAACTTGGCTTCCTCACTGCCCGCCGCAATCTGTCCGCTTCCGCTCTCCTTGTACTTCCAGTGGGCCGCAATACCAAACTCCGCGGTCCGGTGCATCTCGAAGGTTCTGATCTGAATCTCAAAGGGCTGGCCGTTGCTGCCGATCAGCGTGGTGTGGAGGGACTGGTACATATTGGGTTTGGGCATCGCAATGTAATCCTTGAAACGCCCGGGAATTGGTTTATATAACTCGTGGATCACGCCCAGGGCCGCATAGCAGTCCTTCACGGATTCCACAATAATCCGCACCGCAAACAGGTCATAAATCTGGTCCAGGGTCTTATCCTGGTTCACCATCTTCTTGTAAATGCTGAAGAAATGTTTCACACGGCCTTCCACTCTGGCATCGATACCGGCTTCCACCATGTGCTCCTTCACTTCATCGACAATCCCCTGCACAAACGCCTCCCTGGCATCCTTGCGGAGTGAAATCTTCTCCGCCAGATCGTAGTACACGTCCGGCTCCAAATATTTTAAAGACAAATCGTCAAGTTCGATTTTAATTTTGGAGATACCAAGCCTGTGAGCGATGGGGGAATAGATATCCATGGTCTCCCTGGCTTTCTCCTTCTGCTTCTCCGGCTTCATATACTGGAGCGTCCGCATATTGTGCAGCCGGTCCGCCAGCTTGATGAGAATCACACGGATATCCTTGGCCATAGCCAGGAACATCTTCCGCAGGTTCTCCGCCTGAATCTCCTGCTTATCCATGGACCAGGATAACTGGGTCAATTTTGTGACCCCGTCCACCAGAAGCGCCACCTCAGAGCCAAACTCTTTCGCCACCTCGTCTAACGTCATTACGGTGTCCTCCACTACGTCGTGAAGAATCCCGGCCACAATACTCTCCTTATCCAGCTCCAAATCTGCCAAAATGATAGCCACGCACAGCGGATGGATAATATAAGGCTCGCCGGACTTGCGTTTCTGATCCTTGTGGGCATCATAAGCAATCCGATAAGCCTTTTCCACCATGGAAATGTCATCGGATGGGTGGTATTTTCTAATACTTTTAATCAAATCCTGATACAGAACTTCAGGACTTGTAAAAGAAGCCGGTGCTTCTAATTCATTATCCAAGCGTTCCATATGTTCCGGAGTGATTCCACCTGCCATAAATTTTATCCTTTTCTGGGTATAATATCTTATCATTATACGTATTTTTGTCGGAAAATGCAAGAGGGGGGCGCCAGAAATCCTGTTTCTTCCTGCTTTCCCGCAAATCTCCGTAAGCCTCTCTCAAATTTCCATAAGATCTTCCATCCCACACCCTATGGTTCTGGACAATTTCACCAAATTGACTGCCTGGGTCTTGTTGATGTCTCTCTGTCTCTGCTCAAACAGCTGGATCTGCCTCACGCTCACTCCCGACAATCTGGCCAGTTCATGCTGAGACAAACCGGCGTAGAGACGCATGCGTTTCAGCTTCGTTTCCTGATAAAACTGTTCCGTTTTCTCTTCCATCGCATCCACAAAACGGGATAGATCCGCCTCATGAAAGGTGGGGTACATACCAAGAATATCCACAATCGGCACCGCTCTCAAAATATCAGCAAACGCCTTTGCCGTATACCACTGATAATAGGCCAGCGCCCAGCCGCACCAGTACTCCGGGGATTTATCCAGGTACATCACATCCTCCTGGTCCGGGTCCGGAAACCCAACGTCCCGCAGCACTTCCCGAGCCACTTCCGGGCCGTTCATTCCCACCACATATTTCGGATTTCCTTTCTCAAACTGCCGGCATACGGCAGAGGATAGAAACAGTTCAAAAAAATGACTTCCATCCATCCCCAGGGTATGGACAGCAAAATCAAGCATATCCCCCATCACCCGCATAGCGCTATCTACATAGTCTTCCCAGTAAGCCTGCATCCTCATACCCGCTGCCTCCCGTTTTTTTCCTTATGAAGGAATTCCTGCAATCCTCTGTGATCTGTCACATTCGCCCTCATCAAATCCAAAATATAGACATCCTGAATATCCGCTTTCTGATTTCGATTGTCACGATACTGGCTGCGAGCCTCTCTGTCGCGGTTTAGCTTTCTTGCGAAATACTGTTCACATTCTGCCCGTGATGCACTGGTAAATGTAATCTGTTCAAAGGCTTTCGGACTCATGAGAACCACCTGTTCTCCTAATCTCCCCAGTTTCATTGCCTCCGCCAATTGGTTCACTGAAATTGTATTGGCGGCAAAATCCTGTGCAAACGAAAAGTAAGAGTCGTCGGCCCGGTATCCAATGATTACATCATACGAAGAACTGTCAATGAGAAAATAGTTTTGTAAGTAGTTCTTGGCCTCCTCAGAAATGCTCCCCTTCTGCCAGTAAGTCCGGTTCTTCGCCAGCAGAGCCATCCAATTTAAAATGTTATAGTCCCCCGAATTCAAATTCAAAATGTTCAGACCATCACAAACCAGTTCATACCGATTGGCATAACCATCTGCCCCCCTCGAACAGGCCCATTCCTTTGCCAATTCTTCACTCTCCGTACAGTAGAATCCCCTCCCGTAGTCATTCGCCCTGGCTCCTTTTCCATACTCCGGCTTTCGAAGGATCTGCTCCGAACCGTGATATAGTATTTTTTTCATTCTTCACCTCGTCTCGGTATCATTATATCGCTTCAGCGATATAATTACAAGAGCTATTCCAGCACAATCTTTCTTTTTCTTTCATCCGGCTTCCCTTTCTTCTGTCCTCCTTTGCGGATTTCCTCCAGCCGCAATACCAGCGCGTTATAAAGTTCCATATTCTCACCGCTATGTAAATGCAACTGGGGACAAGCTCTTCTTAAATAATCATTCACCACATTTCCGGCAACCGCTGTATAGGAATTTAAGCAGAGCCACGCAAATGTAATATCCTGAAGTTCACTGCCGTCCTCCCGCAGAACGGATTCTGCATAATACCGGGTTACTGCTGGAGACAGGGCGGGGCCGCCGATTCCTGCCCATGCAGCAGCTATCAGGTTCACGGTATCATAACTAGTCTTCATATCATCAAAATCCGTATAGACTGTCCGCAGCGAGGCGCCTTCCCGGAGACAGAAACGGCAGAGTTCCAATTCATTTTCTGTACAGGCCAGATCCGAATCCAGCACCGCGTCAACTTGGTGGATCACCGCATCCGGGGACTCACTCCTGCTCATCCTCAGTTTTAACATCTCGATCTGCCCCGACGCCTGACAGGGTACCGTCATTTCATCCAGGAGCAGGGATACAAATCCCTGGTATTTCACCATTCCCGGCCCAATTACCAGCGCCTTGCCCCTGACGCCAACCTCACAGCCGCGCAGGATGCCGTCGGCATATTCCTGATATTCCAATGGAAGACAGCCAAAGCTGTAATCTCTCATCGACCACAGCATTTCTTTCTTCAATATACGGTTTCTCTCAAAAAGTGGATATAAATTCTGCATCACATCCCCTGCCCTTCGGTTATTTCATTCCATCAAAAAAATTCTGCACCCAGCTGTCATTTTCAAATAAAAATGTCTCCTTTTTACCCAAATACAACAATCCGTCCTTCCGGCAAACCGGCACGACAAAAAAGATCCAGTTCAGCGGGTCCTCCCATACAAAGAATTTCACTTCCCCATCCATAATATTGTCCGTGTCTTCCTGTAAAATGTGACCGCCATACCATGCTTCAATCTCCTCATACCGTTTTTCTTCAAAATCGGCAAATGAACTGAAACAAGTATACTGGCACCGTTCCCGCCCGTCCACATCCTTCAAATATAGCTTTAATGTCAGTTCTTCCATATTTCTGGATATCATCCCACTTTTTCCCCCACGAGTTAATGCCCGGATTAACACGACCTCCTCCCCGGTATGGGTATAAGCGCTGATGCTATATGGCAATGCCGGTAGTTCCGTGTGGACTTCAATATCAGCAAACCCATATTTCTTATCCTTTAAATATCGAAGCGCTCCATCCACACAAGGAATCTTGAATTCATAATCCCTGGAAATATCTCCAGTCTTTCGTTTAAACTGAATCACTTTTCCGGGCACAAATTCTTTTAATGCTTCCCGGAAAATGTCTATTTTACAGGATTGCCCCGTCAATTTTATGACAGCATACTCCTCTACCTCCCCCTTTTCATAGATCTCCTCCATGAAGCGGGTCAATAGTCCGTAAATATCTCCTTTCAGTAAAAGTTCTATTTCATAGATGTTAAAATATACAACAGGCATCTCCTTCACTGTCTCAAGATGATTATCACTCCGCCTAGACAGCTTCCACCGCTCCGCAAAAATCCAGGATGTTCCTTCTTCTGCCATCGGCTCACAAGACAATGCCGCCCGCAGCGTGCCGATTTGATTATAAAATGCCTTCTTTACAGCTTCTGCCAGGTGAAACAGAACATAAAAATTGTTTTTCACCTGGTAATACTCCGCCCGGCTCCGGTTCTCATAATCGTGAAATTTAGTTGGCAGATAATCTTCCGCCTGCGCGTAGACCGTCTCCAGTTCTTCATACAAGCCTGCCGTCCCATGCTGATCCACATACCGAAAGATATCTAAATCGAATCCCTCCAATATCTCCGTTTTTGCCTTAATACATCCATCGTACCACTGATTTACAATCGCGATTTTCAGCAGCTGCATTATTCGATACGTCAAGTTATTTCCGCCAAAATCCGCGCTGCCGTTTTCGTACGCATTGTTAATCTCAATTTTATATGCCACTCTCTGGTTTTTCACCCGAAATTCACAAGAGTATAAATCAGAGCTGCTTCCTCCGCAGTCAATAATCATGGCACGGCATTTCTCCCCATCTTCTATGGTTCCGCGCTCAATCATCCCGGATATCACATGATAGAGAACGGACACCCCCTCATCGATCCTATCATTTTCCTCTAATGTATACTGTGGAATCATCTCCTGGAATAAATTTTGAAATTGTCCTTTTTGTTTCGCAGGACAAGAGATGTGGATCGTACTGATTTCGCACTTAAACCGATTTTTTGCCTGTATCATCACATACTCAAAATAGGCTTTTAATATCTCTTTTCTTTTCACAAATCCACGATTTCCCTGCCGGTCAAAGATTTCTTCCTGTTTTTCATAATCCCCAATCCAGCGTTTCAGATCGTAGAAAATGCAGAAGCCCTCATCCATATAACTGGATTCCGCCATTTTTACTGCATCATATCCAAACACAAATTCCGGTGCTTCCTGCTCCATGGCCAGGACGCCGACCACACTCGGCAACAGAATACTCTCCCGGTACGCCGATGTTGAATCATAAAATGGCGCATAATTGACCGCGTCTTTTTTCAATTCATAATCCCCGTCACGCAGCTTTGCATGTTCAAAATACTGTGCATCCAGATACGCACCAATCACCGTATTGTCAGAGCCAAAATCCATAGCCAGCGGCATGGAAAGCGGTATCGGTCTGCGTACTTCAAAATCTGCCAATGGAACACGGTATACCTCTAAATACTCCGGCATATAGGTATAGTTCCCGCTATAAATCCGGGACAAAATTTCTGAGTTTTTCCGGTCCATACAATAGAGACTGTAATTTTTTACATCGGACTCCCGGCATGGGAGTTCCGCCGCCTTTGTCAAGTACAGACAACTCTGATCCCCGCCCAGCTGCTCTACATTCAGAACAGCACAAATCTGTTGATCCCCACTGACTACCAGAGCATTGGTACCAACTATGCATGAATGATAGGGCACTTTCCATTCATCATAAAAACCAATTGCAATTCCCTCATATACTGCGAGTTTCGAAAGGCAGGTAATCACCAAGTCATGCTTTTCCCGGATTCTGGTTCTTTGAATTACCTGAGTCAGGGCTTCTTCTCCCTTTTCATCCGTTTTCCGGATCAGAAAATACTCATCTGCTCCCCGATATCTCATGATAACCCGGATTAATTCTTCTTTTTCCATCGGCTTCAAAACACCATGCAGGATCTTCTCTCTCCGGCAAATCTCCCGAAGCTGAAACAAGGTCATCAACCGGAGATCCGCCTCGTGATAGCGGTATTCTGGTTTTATTTCCTGCTGATTCTTTTTTAGTGTATAACCATATCTGTCCATACAAACTCTGCTTTCTTAATATTTTTCTTCATCGGTTATTAAAACAATACCATGTCATCCAGGCACAGCGTTTCCTCTACATCAATAATTCCAAAATGATGTTCCCAAAATAAAAACACCTGATAATTAATCGGAAGAAACAAATCTTGCAAAAACTCCAGTTTCTCCCGTTCTTCTTCTGATTCCTTCACACCTACATAAATTAAAACCTGCCTGACCGCCTCATTACTGGCATATACCAATGAATCCGGATATAAACAACGCATCACTTCCTGAAACAGATAAATCGAACTTCCACATTCATATAGCTTTAAAATCAAACGAAGCAGTCTGCGAAGATAGACTTTCTCAAACCGCTTAAGCACCCTGGCTGCCTGACTGCCACACACTCCCTCTAAAAGATCCCGTAGCAAAAATCGCAGATGATATTCCTGTTTGCTTAGTCCCTGACGCAAATCCAGCTGCACAATCTCATGCATCACAACATCAAAATACAGCCGCCGCGTCTGTTCATATCCCTCCAGATTCATGTCAAGAAGTGAGGAAAATTCTTTTGCAAACCGATACAGCGGGTTCACTTCAACAACGGTCTGCTCCAAATCTCTCATATTTAAATTTTCGAGAACTACTTCTGCATAGGGACTGCCATTTCTGACCGGAACAAAGCGAACTGCTTCCCGGGGAACCCCGCTTCTGTCCGCCGCCAATGCCGCTTCCCACATATAATTCATTCCATCACTCCCACACACCTGTATTCATTCATTTCCAGCTGAAGCTGCGAGACAACAAACCGGATCATGGCATCGTTTAAATAACTTCCTGGTGACACTTCTCTAAATTTAAGCAGTAAGATCCGTCTGCTCTCCATTGGAAAAAGTTCATCCTGTACGAACCAGTTCATACCTGCTCCAGTCCCCTCTTCCTCCATATGGTCTCTGATTTCATAATTGCTTATTTCAATGTAATCCTTGATGTCCAATTCCATGATTCTCCGAAATAAATCAGTCTTTGTCATCAGTAAGACGCCTGTCCGTTCCGCGTATCTTCGCAAAAAGGTGTCTCTCCTGCGGTTGGTCAAAAACGGCCGGTCATATCCCAGAGACACCACCGGCTCTGCCTGTGCAATTCGGAAAGCGCTCCAATTTTCATAGGTCTCTACCTTCGCCTTAATGATAATTTTCCCCATCTCATGTCTGATTTCCAATATATCTTCATTGAAATGAATCAGATACCCATCTCTCTCATCCCCGCCTCCCACCATAAACTCATGTTCAAAGTAAACATCATCGATGCAGGGAACCATAAACTGGGTACAGTTGAATGTCATATGCTCTATATTCCAAACAGGAATAAATTCTCGTCTCACAAACGGTTCAAATTCCCCAAAATGAATTTCTGTCCGTTCCAATTTTCCGCTGCTGCCGCGGTCTGCCAGACTCTCCATCTCCATATAGACGTCATAAAACTTGTCCAAATAGCCGGTATTCACCGTCTTCCATGGAATCTGGTTGTCTTGGAACAGTTGATATAGGTGTTCCATCTGCTCCAGGTACCGGATGGCTGGTGCCACAAAAAAGCGGGCGATAGATTCTCTTCCATCAATTATGGCATAACCATTATAAAATTTCTTTGCTTCAAAACGTCTGCATTCCCGTTCCGAATGCTCCAGATAAATGGTATTCACATAGAGTTCATTGGAAGCCGCTTCCGGCAGTTCCGGGTTTCTTTCCTCCAGATCTTCTTCCGCAACAGGGAATAAGGTTGGGTTGGTAGGATCAAAATCCAGTCTGTTGATGACCGTCATGGCAATTTCATAATGATTGTCCGAGAGTTCAATTTCGTTATAAATTCGCTGTTCCAGCTGATGATAGCGTTCATCGATACAGCCGATCATTTTTTCCATGCCTTCCAGCAGCAGTTGTTTAGCATACTTTCGCTCATCCAGGTTGTCAATCATGCGCAGTTGTTTTTCTATGTAACTGTGGAAATCAAACTCATATTCATAAATTCCCGATAAATTTTCTTTCACTCGTCTGTTTCCCTTTCGTCCGGTTCCTGTTCATCCTGATTCCACTGTAATACAAGTTCTGACTTATCAAACAGCTCTCCCAGCCTGAAATTCACAGACTCCTCTCCAAAAAAGTCAGTCCCATATTCCTCCATAAAACTTCTCACAATCTCAGGAATCAACTTCTCAGCCTCTTTCTTAAATCGCTCCGCCAGATGATAAACCACCGCATCCAGCTCACACTCTTTTACTCTCGACTGATGACTAAATTCTACTTGTAATTGATGATAAATGTCTTTCAGATGTTGAAACACATATTCAAATTCCCAGGCTCCCGCACATTCCTGTTCTGATATCTGATCTCTTTCATCATAAAAATCAATTCGATAGCAGGGAACTCCATGTAATACGCTGCTTCTTAAGAAAGATAGATAAACCCATCTCAAAGGTCCATTCTCTCCTCCTTCCTGCTGCGCTTTATATTGTTCCATAACAGGTGATATCTGGTCAGCCAGTTCCTTCATAATTACAGGAAGCGTCTTTTCAAAATCCAACTCAATCATATGGAGTCTTTCCTGTATCATCTCTTCAGCCAACTGATTAATCTGCGATAAAAAGCCCAGTCTTATTTTGTCTTCCATCCAGAATTCCTCCCTGCCTTCCAGCCTTTTTTATCCCTTGTCTTTTTAACAAAATTTAAGATGTTATCAACATAATCATCATCATCAATGGTGTCATAATAAAACTTACATATAACGCATCTGCAATATCAATCCCAATAACCATTAAAATTACTCCTCCAACGCTCACTCCTGTATGATTTCTCAAATTATATTCAATTTCAAATGTTGACTGGGTAGGACTCTGTTTCAGTTCATGATCTATTTTACCTTTTATAAATCTCCAATAGAATTCATCTGCGTAGATTCCTCTTACAACAAAAAATACAATTTCCAGTAAAAATGCCGTTATCATCACAAATTGATATGCTGTCGTATAATCCAGTCGCCATACCCCAAAGAGCATCTCAATCGCAAGTATTTCCGTAATAATCAGCCATTGAACGGCCCAAACCAGGAAACTGTACTTATACATCATACGGTAACCACCCCAAGTTGTTCCAAAAAGAGCTGCACACCAGTTAAAATCATGCTCCGGTAAATTCCTAAAACGTTTGATATATGTATCCTGATTTTTTTCCAGACATGTCCGAATATAAGTCATTGAATACCCTTGTATTTCCACATCATGTTTCTCATCTGTATATTCCATTTCGTCCATTCCCTTTCTAATAAGGTTTCAATTCTTATGGTAATTTGACCTTCTTCCCCATACTTAAAGCAAGCACACAAATAAGAAAGAAATACTTTTCTAATTTTTTATTATCCTGCATTTAAAATATACTTCATAAAAAAACTACATAACCATACCACAACACAAATCAACAATATAATGAAATTATGTATAACCTCTTTTTTCATACCTTTTTTTTCATGACTAGGTACAAAATTAAGAGGGTTCTTCTCCTCATATTCTAATAAAACTTCTTGTCCTATGGTATATTTCTTTGGATCATTTGTTTGGTAATAGTATGATCTTTCATATGTATGTTCAGCTATTTTAAATCGATAAACTGGTTCGTATAATAGGCCTTTTGCATTTTTTGTATACCACGTATTAACCTTTATATCAACAACTATGCCCACTATATTTTTCGTGCATTTTTCTGCTTTTAGATAATGATATAGTGAATCTAACCATGCACAAAGATATAAAATACTATAGGCAATTGCAAAATACCAAATAACATTAATCATTTAATTCCCCCACATCTAGGGTACGAAAATTGATTACCTTTAGATATTACCAATACTTGTTTTGTAAGCATAAATACTTTGAATATCAATAACAATGGATTTAAATTTTCTTAATTTGTTGTTTACTGCCTGTCCAGGATTGAATCTTGCCAATATAAATTTGTTATAATATGTCTGCTATAAGTAGTGTCAATGGCAATAGGATAAAACTTTTAAATAATTCATCTAAAATTCCAATTCCAATTGACATTAGAATTGCTCCCCCAAAATATACTCCTGTACGCTTTGTCAATTCCTCATGAATGATATAAGATTCTTGCACCTCAATACGATTTTTCACAGTATCAATTTTTTCCCTTATAAATTTCCAATACAGTTGATCCGCATATAAACCTCTTATTATAAAAAACACAATCTCGAGCGCTAATGAAGTTATCATTATCCACGGTGTCGCTACTCTGGTCCAGTTAGTAGTTATTGTATATCCTAAAAGCAGCCTGCTGAGAAGCATACCCCCCCCAACACGGCTGTACTAATCAATGCTTCGGCTGACCAATAAAGAAAACTATACTTAATCATCAAACGATACCCTCCCCAGGTGGTACCAAAGAAGGCTGCACACCAGTTGAATTGATGATTGGGCAGATTTTTAAAACGATTAATATATGTATCACTTGTCTCATATCGCTACTGCTCATCCACATATTTTATAATAAACCAATGTTCGGCCCGTTTCTCCACAAGGCCGTATAAATATATATATTATTATGCACGCACCCCTCTCTCATTCATGAGTCGAACCTTTCCAAATGTTTTTCGTAAATAGCTTTTACTGCAATGCTATTTTTTTAATTCCAACAGTGCTGGTGCAATTAGACAAAGTACAAATAATAACATTAGAAAGTGAAGAATAATATTTCTTTTTATATATATAATTTCATCACTTGGAATAAAATTCTTTGGATTACCCTCTTCATAGTATATTAATACAATTTTATTAAGTTTATATCTTTCAGTATTTGATGATATCATAGTAACTTTATTTATATATTCCTTTCCATCTACCATATATTGATACGTCGGTTGATAATCTACATAAGGACCACTTTTTGCATATCTCAATGTTTCTTTAATTTCAATAATCTTTCCTAATGTTGAACAATTACATTTTTTAGATTTGTAATATAATCTAATACTGTAAAGGAATGCTATTATAAATCCTAAACAAATCACATACCATAATATCATCTTTTACCTTCCAATGAATTTAAATTCTCTTTTCCTGATTTATACTGCCCATTTTCATATATTTTATAATTAATCATAACTTCATCTCCAGATACATCTATCGGAGGGTTATTATAATTTCCTCTTGATTCTTTGTATTCATATTCTCCAGTTTTATGACCACCGATATCGTAAGAACATGCACACTCAAATTTTTCGCCAAATGTTATGATATTGATTTTTATTTGAACAATAAAATCTGCAAATGGGTGGTACCAAAGAAGACCACACACCAGCTAAGACGATGATTTGATGAATTTTTAAACGATTAATATATACATCAATCAAAAAATGTTACGCATATCGCTAATACGAAAGTTATAACAAATATCCAGGCACATAATTGAATATTTTCTGGTATAAGTTTTATATCATAATCCACAAAAAAATTGTCCGGATTGTTTTCTTCATAATATATTAGTACTTCTTGTCCTACGCTATATTGATTAGGATTATCTAAATCAAAAGCAGATGGTTTCTCATAAATTATTCCATTTACCATATATCGATAAATCGCATGATAAGATACAATACAACTATTCCTACCATTATGTTTCTTTTTTTTAATATCTATAATATTCCCAATTGTTTTACAAGTACATTTTTTACTCTGATAGAATAGAGATATAGAATAAATAAAAATACCCAAAAATACGATACATAAAATCCAACAAAAAAACATCACATTATACCTTTCCTTACATCAAATCATCTTTTCCTGAAACATATTGCCCTTCTTCATATATTTTATAATCAATACAAGCATTATTTTTTTTAACATAATCACTACCTGTAACAGGGGTCGGTAGCATACATTGGGTAAAACTATACTCGCTTTCTCTATAACCTTCTATATTGTAATTACACGAACATTCAAATTTTTCAAGAAACGAACAGGTTCTTATTGTAATCCTACCTACAAAGTTTGCATACGAATTATATAACAAATCTTCTATCACGCTTACAATTGTCTTTGCTTTAAGAATATTTCCTGTCCTTTTCATAACTGGATTTAGAACTGATAGCTTCCCACTCGTAATTAATTTTTTAACTATTGGTTCTCCTACACCATATGCAGCTTCACCTTTCTCTAAAATAGTAGAGTTTTCATCTTTAAAAGTATCTATTGATAATAAAATCGAAAACCCCACTCCAAAAAACGTTGCCTTTCCCCCCAATAAACTCCCAACATTCATAAGAGCCCTTTGGAGCCTTGCCTGTTTTAAAACTTCTTCAGCTGGTCTTATGATAATTTCCATCGTTGTACCTGGCTTACCTGATTTCTCGCACTCTTCATTATGTATATACTCATAATTACTTCCAACCCCTTCACCAATATTAAGTAGCATTGCATGCACCATATTAAAAGCTTTTATTATTGAAAATTGATTAATTGTAGGTAGATTAGGATTTAGCATTCCATATAACTTTGTTTCTATATGATAAAGAACTCCCATAATATTAATTTTTAATCGTTTTATATTTGTTATCTGCCAATCCCCGTTTTGTACAATACGAATAATCCCACCACATCGGCATACTAAAAAAGAGTCTTCTGTCAGAGCTGGTCTTTCATAAATATCACTTTTTAAGTTCTGAATTTCTGATAATAGTTGTGTAATATCTCCTTTGGCTTCCATCAGGCATAAAAACAGCTTAGACACTTCTCCACCTATCCCATATTGATCAGCGAGGTTCTGATAGGATTTTATTTTATTAACTGCTGTTTCAGTGTCCTGTTGAATCTGCGTGGTTTCGCTTATTATCATATCAATATCATCTAAATAGTAATTATCAAGAAGATCACTTCCAATAGCCGTCATAGATGCTTTGTGTCTTTCATCTACCTGTGCTTTATAGGCCGGAGTTGCACTGCCTGCCCATTTTTGTATCTTTCCAATGTATACTTGAATCACATTTTTTATTTCACTAATCGTATTTATATCCGTCTTTAATCTACTTTTTTGTTCAGCTTTCTTTCTATTCTTTTCGAATTCTTTTGCAAAATCACCTGAAACTTTTTGATCCTGTATATCTACCGAATTCTCGAAATAAGGCCAATCCTCTGTATTATTCAGCACTTGATTAAGCTTCTTCCATATGTCAGATACTTTTTTATTTAATTCTCTTGCCACATCAGCCTGTTTAGACTTCATTTTACAAATTTGCATCATTTTATTACTAATTAAGGTTTTATCATCAACATTAAACCAACTATCAAGCAGTTCTAAAACGCACGTGTAATTACGTAGTGTTTTGTCACTAACATTCTGATGTCCCTGATTGATAGCATCGGCTGAATAATCTTTATATAATTGGTATCTGCTCTGTAAATTTTGATACTGAGCGCTGTTTTCACTATATTGATTTTGCCTTTGTATCGCATTAACTTCTAGTGCCTGCAACGTTTCCACATAGTGATCTGCCTGGCAGCATTGGAATGGGTCCATGTTTACATAGGGTACGCAGTCATTGTCTTTCAAGATTGGACTGTCATTTCCAAAGACTCCATTGTTCTCATCTGTGGCCCTTAATAACCGATAACACTCAAAATTCTCTGTCGCCAGCTTATTTGCCTTATTCGGTACTTCCTTCGCGCAGGAACACATCACAAAAGAGGAATCCAAGGCAAAATTTGGCCCCTTTTTTCCCAGTATATTATCACTCATCCCTTAACTCCTCTCCAGTTGAATTCTCTCCATCCGAAACTGGCGGACTCCTCTTCGCAGTAGACTTTCCGCCACATCCAGACGGATCACCACTAAATCCGTCTCAACGTCCTTCACCTTAAAAACCCCAAAATCCCTAATCTCCGATTCTCTAAGCACCAGTTTTTCCACCACACTCCGATTCCGGTTGGTCTCGCTTTTTTCAGAATAACAGTCCACAGCCCGAAACACCGGTGCGTAATAATTTCGGTAATCTCCTGTCAGATTATTTAAAATGCATACTGCTTTATAATCCAATGACGGTTCGTAGATGTGAAACACCTCCCGGACCTGCTCTCCCACCAGGAACATCTGGCTGTCCAGGACATCCACAAAATCCAGTGTTTCTTCCGGCATGGCGAATGCCACATTGATGTCAGCGACCTCCCCGGCCTCTTCTTCTGAAAGCTGGGCCCGCCTCTGAATGATATCATTTAAATTGGTAATCACCGGCGGATGAACGTAACGTTGATCCTGCCTGATGCGAAAATAATCCATATCTGGTCTCCTCTCAGCGGTATTGAATGGACAGTCCCCTCTGGCTGATCCCCTCTGATATCACCAGGGAATTCTCATTTTGTCTCAGTACGATTCCTGTGTTGGCCAAAACGCTGACATCCCCCTCGCTGGTGATCTCTACGGACTCGGAAGCCGTGATTTTAACCGACGCGTCACTTGTGATGGAGATCCCCTTCCGATCATCCAATACCACAGAATTCCCTTTATGGTTAGTAATGATAATTCGATCGGGTGTAAATCGAATCTCTTTGTCATGGATGGTCCGAAATGACTTTTCATCCGGTTTTTGGCGAAGTCCCTGTTCATCATCCACATGAACAGCGCTGACCACATATGCATGATCTTCCGCTTCATCCGGAAAATAAAGTCTCATCCGGTCTCCCTTTTCCGGCATGCAGTACCATCCCGTACCGCCTGGTGATGAATAAACGGAGGCAAACGAATACCATTTCCCTTTTCCACTTGCCTCATCATACTCGCAGTCAATCTTGATTCTAACGACTTTATCCTTAACATCTGTTACTTTTGCAGGAAGTGACGCGCCTGTAATCAGGCTATTTGAATATAGTTCTGTCTCCATCCCTTTCTGATCTCTTAGATAGTATATGTTGGTCAATTCACTGCCAGAAAGCTTTGTGACTGCTTTATATACCAGTAGATTTCGTCCAAGAAATGTGACTGGATCACACAGATTTAGAATTTCTCTTGATTCCACCTGGTACTCCCATACACTTCCTCCTGACAAGCAATACGATGTTTCTGCAAGCACCCGCCGTTTCGCCTTCTCCGGCACTCCAAAATAGAAACAAATATGACTGTTCGTACAATCCGGTACGACTAAGGTATGTAGTTCCCCAGCCATTCGTTTTAAGAATTCCCAGTCGCTTTCTCTGTACTGAATTCTGACCCCGCAGGTCTGATTACTTTCTTTTCCATAGATTGCATAGGTTCCTGGATTGGCTCCAACGACATACTTGGCAATTTCTTTATAGGTTCTCCCAGTTTTCTGAAATGCCCTGGTATGAACGCCAATATCCAGAAGGCTGGTTCTGGATTGTGCTTTCACCCGGAGTATCTTCAAATCACCTTCGTAACCAATCGATATCTCCTGAATCAGCCCACGAAATACGCATTCTTCGCTCCCGTCATCATCTATTGCATGGATGGAGACTTCATCATCAGGCGCCAGTTTTAACACATCATGATCATCCGTGATATATCCTGCTATCTCCGCCACAATATGTTCATTGACACACCGTGATATATGGCACTCCACAATGCTCGTAAAATTAAATGGCTGAATCCTTATATTCACTGCTTTCATCGATCTCCCCCTCCAAACAGATTGTTTTTAACACTTCCAGTACAATTGGTTTCCATCTTACCCAATTTCCATATGGGACATTAAACATTCCCATCACAAAGCTATCGTTAAAGCCGGTAATTGATACAAGGTTATATAACGGTCCATCCAGAGAATAGCTTTTAAAATCCATCCAGCTGCCACTGACCGTCCCCCCTTTTAATGTTCCGCCGTCCATAAACTGGTTAGCCGGCTGCGCCATCTGGATCAATATTTTAAACTGATCCAGAGTTCCTTCCATCTGGTCACTGCTGATGGTTTCATGGAACAGATTAAATGTGAAATTTACTTCTCCATTCTCATCCGTTCTGATCACCTGGGGACGTTTCTCCGATGGATATTTCTTAGCCGCCATGTCTGGCTCCATAGGAGCAAACCCTTCCGGAAGCCTGGCGATAATGCCCGGGAAAATCTCAGTTTTCTCAAACATAAGCAGTACATTTCCCGCATACATTCCAGTAAACGTATCGATATACCGGCTTTTCTTCTGTTCGTTTCTTAATCGTACGATTTCTTTATCCAGATATTTCACGATACTTCTCCGTTCATTTTATTTAACGGCTGCGGCAAATGGAAATAAATCCGGCGACATCCTGTTCCTTCGCGGGACTTCCATACGCTGGAATTCCAGCCATCACGGTTCCTCCCAGTCCTTCTGCGCTTCCCTGGGCAATTCCACCCAGTACATATGGGGCCATAGCCCCCTGCGGGTCAATTCCCGGTTCAGTTTTGGGAATATCCGGTTTATGCCCCAGTTCATGAGGCACTCCTCCGGTTACGGCACGTTCCGTTGTCATGACAATCTCTGTTCCTGATATATCCATACTGTCGGCGCTTGTCCTGTTCTCAAAGTGAAAACCGGTCTGTGCATCTGATTCTACCTGACTGTCCGATTGAATAAATAACCGTTTACCCGCTGATATACGGACGGCCTTATTTGATAAAAACTCGATTCCACTCCGGTCTAGCAGTTGAAAACACTGGCGGTCCCGCAGACTGCTGTATTTCAGCTGGTGAGGCCCCATTTCCAGACATTTTCCATGATCCGTTCTCATACATTTGTTTTCATGACCGGGATATGCGGTCTCCTCGACAGCAGTTCCTGTCACAATCCCCGAAGTCTCATCTGCAGACGGAAAATAAACCGTTACTTTAGCCCCTTTTTCCGGCATGGAGTAAAGCAGAGTACCAGTTATGGGAACATAATCATATTCATGGAGCGTTCCGATATTGGAAACAGCTTCCTGGTCTAGATCCAGCTGAACCTTTACTTTCTCACTCCTGGTATCCAAAACTGTCCCGGTCAGGGATAATCCACATATTGCGAAATGATCGCAGGGATGTAATGCAAACAGTTCTTCCCGTCCCAGTTCATATTGGAATTCCATCATCCCATGGTCCAACACCGCATATTTTTGGGCTACCACCAGTACCTCATCATGAAATTCGATTTTATCGCCCAATTGATAATCTTCCCGGCATTCTAAGTGATAACTGACAAAGCTGCGGTTGACACAGGTTCGGAAAAAACTTTTCTTTCTACTACAATATATTTATGGTTAATAACCCTTACAGCCAGTAAGGA
>JAWZDV010000058.1:0-12003 GCA_034142505.1 Bacteroides thetaiotaomicron | reverse complement strand
GGCTTTAAGATTCAGGTGACCATGTTTGAGCTCAGTACCAATATTCCTGATGAAATCTGGGCGCGAGTTTGGTCTCCTGAATCTTGTCCAAAGCCGTTTCCCGCGGCCTTAGTGATTCCCCCTCCGAAGCCAGCGTTCGCCTCCCCCAGCCCCATTTCCCTCACGAACGAATGCACCTTACCTCCCGCATCTTTCCTCCATAACCTTCCCATCTACCTAAAACTCAGAAAGAACCTTGACCTTGGTTGGTAAAGCTGTCTTTTTATGGGGAAAACACATTTTTACGTTGTTGGTGTGTCTTTAAACAGTAAATTGATGATTACGATGCAGCAAAGCTGTGGTATACTGTATAACGAAGTGAAATGATGCCGTATTATTTCATCAGAAGAATGTTCACTTGTTCCGTGGGGAGATTTCCAGATTTACTGCGGCTGGCATGATAAAAACGAATATGACTGGATCAGGTGCACTCGGGAAGTTAGGATTTTTTGAGAGCGAGGGATGTATGGGGACCAGAACGAAAATTAAAATTTCAGATGATACAAAACTTCGAAGAATATTGGATGAGGAATATGAGAAATCTTCTCAGGTGACATTATGCAAATATGCTCTTTTGCTGGCAATGCATATCTTGGAAGTAATTGAGTACGATGATATGGATCATCCGGTTATCAAAGAGGGGGATGCTGTCAATGAACGGTTGTGGCAAATAGAGAATTTAAAAGGGATAGGGGATCATTCCCCTTCCAGTTATTACCATTGACACCAGCGGTTCACCTTGCTATAATTCGAGTTAGAACATATGTTCTGTTTCGATGGAGGTGACAAATTGAAGATAGAGGAGCCGGTGGTCTTTCATGTGGATGTGAATTCCGCATTTTTGAGCTGGGAGGCGGTATACCGGCTGAAGCATCTGGGGGCGAAGCTGGATCTGCGGACGATTCCTTCGGCGGTGGGCGGGGATGTGGCGAAGCGGCATGGGATTATTCTGGCCAAGTCGATTCCGGCGAAGAAGTATGGGATTCATACGGGGCAGTCGGTGCCGGAGGCGGTGAGACAGTGTCCGGGGCTTTATCTGGTGCCGCCGAATTATAATTTATACCAACGGTCTTCGGAAGCATTTATGGAATTGCTGCGGGAATATGGGCCGAAGGTGGAACAGTATTCCGTGGATGAGGCGTATATGGATATGAGCGGAACGGCGGGGCTGTTTGGAGAGCCGGCGAAGGCAGCGGATGAGATCAGGACCAGAATCCGGGAGGAACTGGGCTTTACGGTCAATATCGGCGTGGGGAACAATAAGCTGACGGCGAAAATGGCGTCGGAGTTTCGAAAACCGGACCGGACTCACACTCTTTTTCGGGAGGAGATTCCCACGAAGCTTTGGCCGCTGCCGGTCAGCGAGCTGTTTTATGTGGGGCGGGCTACCTGCGGAAAGCTGCATGGGCTGGGGATTACCACCATCGGGCAGCTGGCGCAGGCAGATCCCCAGCTGCTGAGGAGCCATCTGCACAAGCACGGGGAGGTGATCTGGGCATTTGCCAACGGGATTGATACCGGGGAAGTGCTGGCGGAGCCGGAGCCAAACAAGGGATACGGCAACAGTACGACTATTCCCTTTGATGTGACGGACCGGGAGACGGCAAAGCATGTGCTTTTGTCCCTGGCGGAGACGGTGGCGGCCAGACTGCGGGCTGACGGGGTGAAGATCCGGGTGGTGGCGGTGAGTATCCGAAATTTTATGCTGGAGACTTACGGACACCAGATCACGCTGCATACGCCCACCGACATTACCGACGAAATCTGGCAGTGCGCCTGCCGGGCATTTGATGAATCCTGGGACGGGATATCCATCCGCCATCTGGGCATTCACACCATGGGAGTGTCGCGGGATCAGAACCGGCAGCTGGGTCTGTTTGATACAATGGATTATGAGAAGAAGGAGCGGATGGATGAGATGGTGGACGCCATACGAAAACGGTTTGGCAATGACGCCGTAATGCGGGCAGCGTTTCTGGGATCGGCCATCGACCATATGAACGGCGGCATTTCCAGAGAAAAAAGGAGTGTGGATTACAGCCGGGAGCGTGTGGAGTAAGACGGAATTGAAGCAGAGATGGCAGCCAGGGATAGCCGGAATGCAGAGTGAAGATTTGAAGCATGATATGAGAAGAGGGATAACATGTCGGCATTTGGAATAGGGACTAACGTGAGAGAAGTGGACAGCGGGGAAGTGAGGGGGCGGCAGATCGATATTGCCTGCAAGACCTGGTTTACCAGCACCGGGTCGCCAAGGCCGCTGTCTTTTAAATACGAGGGGGATGACGGAATGATGCAGAGTGTGGCAATCGCAGAGATCATCAGCAGTGAGGACAAGAATTACTCCGGGATTCCGTCTAAAGAATACAAATGCAGAGCCATCATCGGAGGCCTGCTTCATGAATTCAAGCTGATTTTTTATATTGAAGCATGCAGGTGGGTGATGGTCTACTGAGAAGGAATCAAGGAACCAGAATAGATGGAATATGCCGCCTGTCAGCCGTATGTTCCAAAAAGGAGGTCTGTGATGTGCGGACGGTATTATATTGATGATGAATTGGCAAGGGCGATAGAACGACTGGTGCAGCAGATTGACGCGTCCCGAAGACCCGGGCGGCCGGGCGGGGATATTCACCCCAGCGAGCTGGCTCCCGTGATCACGGGAAATGCTTCCGGTCTGCACTTGGAATGGCAGCGCTGGGGCCTGCCCGGTTTTACAAAAGGCGGCGTGATTTTCAACGCCCGCTCCGAGACCGCGCTGGAGAAACGAATGTTCCAGGACGGCGTTCTCCACCGCCGTGTTGTTGTTCCGGCCCGCTGGTTTTACGAGTGGAACCGGGCGAAGGAGAAGATTACCTTTTTGCGGGGAGATGCGCCGGTTCTCTATATGGCCGGATTTTACAACCAGTATGAGGACGGCCCTCACTTCGTGATCCTGACCACGCAGGCCAATGCCTCCATGAAATCCACCCATGACAGAATGCCGCTGATCCTGGAGCAGCAGGAATTAATGCCCTGGCTCACCGATGACGAGAAAACCAAAACCTATCTGTCCCAGGTCCCGGTATTGCTCGCAAAGCGTGCCGAGTATGAACAGGAGAGTTTCCATTTTGATTGAGCCCGTAATAGAGAAAATCGTTTCAGCCTTGATATCAGCAGAGGCCGAAACGATTTTTTTAATGAGCTAAATCAAAAAATGAATAAATAAATTAATAATATCAATATTTTGATTAAATATATTAATATTATAATTGACATTTATTAAAATATACGTTATAGTGATGATAAGCAATAAAAGAGATGAAAAGGAAAAGAAGGGAGTAGCAATATGAAAAAAGTAATCAGCCGCTGTCCGGTCTGTAACGGGGAGCTGACTGTGGCAAGACTGAGATGTGATTCCTGTGATACCGTGATTGAGAATAACTTCAGGCTCAGCAAGTTTGACTATCTCTCAGACGAGGAACTATACTTCACGGAGACCTTTATCCGGTGCAGGGGCAATATCAAGGAGGTGGAGAAGGAACTTGGCATATCCTACCCCACAGTCCGTTCCAAGCTGGATGCAGTGATCAAAAAGCTGGGCTACGATGCCGGGCCGGATGAACAGACCGTGAAGCGGGAGGAGATCCTAAAAGCTTTGGAAAACGGGGAGATTACCGCCGAGCAGGCCATCGCCCAGCTAAAGTAAATCCCAAAACCATCACAGAAAAAACAGAACAAAAGGAGAGTTCAATCATGGATGAAAAATTAAGAATTTTAAAAATGGTAGAAGAGGGCACCATCACCGCCGAGCAGGCTGCTGAATTGATGGAAGCCATGAAAGTAGACGCACCCGAACCCCAGACCGCCATCACAAAAACCAGCTATGACAAAAAGATGTTTCGTGTCATCGTGGACAGCGTTGCCGGTGACAAAGTCAACATCCAGTTCCCGGTCGGCGCCGTGAAAAAGATATTAAAGGTAACCGGAAAACTCCCCATCCCGGAAAAGGATTTACAGGGAGTCGATCTCACCAGCATGATGGATGCCATCTCCGAGTGCCTGGATGACGAGATCGAGGGCGACTTTGTCAACGTGGCCGCCGCCGACGGAACCACCGTCCGCGTCTTCGTTGACAAATAATACCAATAAAAAGAGGACCGCCACATGAAAGTAAAAATCAGGACGAAAGATGTCAGCTTCTCCATGCCCGTACCTGTCTCCATGGTCGGCTTCGTCACAAAACTCCTCCCGGAAAAAATCTTCGATGACCTAAGAGCCCACACCCCGGCCCCTTATGCCTGCCTGGTGACCAAAGAGTACATCAGCATGATCCTAAACGAATGCCAGGATATCCTGGCAGAGAACAAAGGCCTGGAGATCGTCCATGTGGAAGCGAAGGATGGAACATTTGTATCGGTTAAGTTATAGGAGTTATAGCGAGATGAGTATATTTCACTTGAATAATGATAGACTGGAAGATATAATTGGGATAGGAGATTTAAGCTTGAAATAAGGAGGGAAAACAGTATGTCAGTATCAATACAAGCGTTGCTAAAACAGTATACAGAAGACTTAAAAACAATCTATGGCAGTCATCTGAAGTCTGTTATTTTGTATGGTTCTTATGCAAGAGGCGATTATCAGAATGATTCGGATATTGACATTATGATTCTTCTGGATCTGCCAGATATGGAGATAAAAAATTATCGCCATCTGCTGTCTTACCTGACTTATGATTTTAATATGGATCATGATATGGATATAAAGCCAATTGCAAAAAGTGAAAAGCATTTTGAAGAGTGGCTGGATGTATACCCATTTTATACCAATGTAGCCCGGGAAGGAGTGAAGTTATTTGGAACAACTTCATGACAAAGGTACAAAAGAAGATTTAGTGCGATACAGAATAGAAACTGCAAAAAGTGATTGCAAAGCTGCGCAAGTACTTCTGGATGCAAAGATATACAGGTCAGCAAATAATCGGGCTTATTATGCAATTTACCTTATAAGATTTAAGGATTTAAATAGATCAAAATAAGAAAAGACCGATGCAAAATTAGTGCAAAAAGGCGATTGAAAGCAAGCTTGACACACCTTTTTGCACTAATTTTTCCCGCTGTCTGAACGGTTACGTTAAATTTGATATTAGAAACACAGAAAAATGCAAAAAAGAAATACCAAAAATCAGAATAATATTGACATAATGCACAAGGGGTGATATATTGTATCTACTAGGAAAAAGATAAACCGTTCCACCAAGGAAAAAACTTATTTTTTTAAGCAATTAGTAAACCGCTTTACTAAACCGTTCCACCAGCCGCATTTACAAAAGTGTTACTGTTTTTTGTTAAGTTATGGTAAGATACTTTTAAGACTATAATTGGTGAGGTGCAAGTATGAAAAGCGTAACGATTTCCGATGTGGCAAAAGTTTCCGGAGTTTCTAAATCCACGATATCGAATTATCTGAATGGAAACTTTGAAAGAATGTCTGACGAGACAAAAGGCAAGATTAAGAAAGCGGTAGAGGACCTGGGGTATACACCAAGTCTGAGTGCAAGAAGGCTTTCGGCCAAGAAACATAGCAAGACGGTTTGTCTGGCAATACCTAGGAATATTTCACACATTAATGATACCATGTATTATCCGGTTGTTTTTGCGTCAATAGGTGAAGAAGCAAAGAAGTTTGATTATAATACATTGATTTATTCCATGGATTCGGACGATGTAAATAAAGATATTGACTATTTAAAAAGTCTTTCGTTTTCCCTGGTTGACGGATTACTGTTTTATGATCTGGAAGAAGGAAGCCAGCCGTTTAAAGAGTTCGAAAAAGCGGGTATCCCATATGTCTGCGTGGGAAAAGTTGCAGGTGTTGAGGATTATAATTATGTGGCTTCTAATCATGGAAAGGTATTAAAAGAAGTGCTGGAGTATTTCCATGAGCTTGGTCATAAAAAAGCAGCAATTATAACAGAGGGAAAGGCTTCCAGTGTAGTAGACATCGTTAGAAAAAAGGCATTTACGGAATTTATATCGGATAAAGAACAGTTAGACTATTCTTATATCAGGATTAACCAGAATGAGAATGTTCCGGATATTAAATTGCTGTTCAATGAACTGTTAAATCCCAGCAACCGGCCGACGGCAATTGGCGTTATTAGTTGTTTTATGCCGCAGTTTATGGATGTAGTCAGAGGATATGGAATAAAGATACCAGAAGAGTTATCGGTTGTTATACTGGAATACTATAAAGAATCTCAATTGAATAACGAGTACCGGGATTTTACCCGCGTTGAGGCGAAGACAGAAAAGGTAACCAGAATGGCTATGAGAAAGCTGGTCAAATTGATTGAGGAAGACAGTCCCTTTGAATCAGAATTGGTTGATTTGAAATTGTGTGTGAAAAGTTCCACTTCGAAACCGAAACAAACAAGGAGGAAGAAAGAATGAGACAAAGATTTAGAAAGATGGTTTCTTTGACACTTGGCTTAGGAATGATGATGTCCGTGATATCCGGGTGTTCGGTGCAGTCCTCAGAGAATGTGACAACAGCGGCGGCGGCGGAAACAACCACGCAGGCGGCTCAGACTGAAGATGGTAAAACGGAAAAAAGAAAACTGACATTTTGGGATAAATCAGAGTATGTAGAAGGATATAATACCATGATGCAGGCAAAGGTAAATGAATTTGCGGCTGAAAATAATGTGGAGGTTGACTATGTTGTGATCCCGGCGGCAGATATGAAGCAGAAATTGATGGCGGCGATTGAAGCGGGAAACACACCGGATTTGATTGTGGGAGATGACACTCTGGTAGGCCAGTTTGTATCAATGCAGCAGATTGCTGACTGCTCTGATATTTTTGAAGCAGTTGATTTTACAGACAATGCAAAAGTATTAGGTACATTTAATGGAAAAGAATATTTGGTTCCGCTTGCATTTACCGCGCCAGGCATGTATTTAAGAACGGATAAATGGGCGGAGACAGGAATGGATATTCCAACAACATGGGAAGAACTGAAGGAAGGCGCAAAAATCATCAATGATCCCGCAAATGGATTTTATGGCATGGGATTTGCTATGGGAGCATCCGGCGGTGGGGACGCGGAAGGTTTTTGCAGAACAATCATTTTAGACTGGGGCGGCGTTCCGGTTGACGAAAACGGAAATGTAACCATTAATTCCCCTGAAACACTGGAAGCATTGAAGTATATTGCCAGTTTATATGAAGAAGGACTGGTGCCCCCGGATGCGGTGACCGGTGATGACAGCTGGAATAACAATGCTTATCTGGCAGGTACGGTAGGTGTTATAACGAATTCCGGTTCTGTTGTTTCCAATATGAAAGAAGAAAATCCGGAACTTTTGGCAAATACACAGATTATTGCATATCCGGCAGGACCAACCGGAGAGGCATTTACTCTCGGCGGCGCGAATGTATTTGGTATCTTTGAGACAGGGAAAAATACAGAAACAGCCAAGGAATTTGTTCAATATTATTTTGCTGATTTAGAAAATTATAATGCTATGATAGAGGCTATGGGCGCCATGTGGCAGCCGGTCGTGAATGGCGTGGATGATACCGATTTCTGGAAAGATCCTGTTAACGCGGGTTGGCTTGCAAACTCAAAGAACACTTATAAGACCTACTATCCGGCTCCATCTGATGAACGCGCGACAGTTTCATTTACAAGCCAGTTATGCGTAAAAGCGGTTCAGCAGATCGTGGTAAACAAAGAGGACCCACAGGCGGCGCTTGACAATTTAGAAGCAGAATTTAAAAAAATTTATAACTAGTGCAGTGCAATGAGATTCACCGGGGAGGTAATAGGATGGATCATAAGCGAACAGTTACAAAAAGAGCACACTCCCAGCAGAAGATAGACCGTTGCCTCGGCTTGCTTCTCATGGTCCCTATTGTAATGATTATATTTGGGATAACCGGAATACCATTTATCAGGGCATTATATCTAAGCTTTACGGATAAAGTAGTTGGTATGCAGGAGCAGTTCATTGGATTTGAAAATTATTTATCACTATTTCGGGATAAAGTATATTGGAAATCTTTGAACAATACAATTATTTACACGGCAGGCTGTATTGGGGCAAAACTTTTGCTGGGGCTTTTGCTGGCAGTATTATTGAACCAGAGTTTTAGAGGGAAAGGGTTTTTTAGGACCGTTTTGTTGATTCCCTGGGCATTGCCGGGTATGGTTGCCGCGACTACTTGGAGATGGATGTATGATAGCACCTATGGAATTATCAACAGCATGCTCTTGAAAGCGGGGATGATCGATTTACCGATTCCATGGTTGAGCGATCCGAATATTACACTTTTTAGTACTATGATAGTTAACGTGTGGAGAGGCATTCCGTTTTTTATGTTCAGTTTGCTGGGAGCGTTGCAGACACTGGATCATCAAGTGTTTGAAGCAGCATATGTGGATGGGGCAGGTATTTTTAAACGATTTTGGCATATTACGCTTCCTGGTATTTCCAATGTGTTAGGAATATCAACGCTGCTTTCTACGATCTGGACATTTAATGATTTCGAGAATGTTTTTTTAATCACTGGAGGTGGACCGGTTTACTCATCGAGCGTCATATCAACCTACACCTATGACCTTGCCTTTATACAAAATTCTTTTGGCAGAGCGCTTGCGGTGGCAGTTTCCGTGATCCCGTTGATGATAATTTTAATTCTTCTGTCACAGAAGGTAATCAACGGGGATAGAAGTGAATAGGAAGGAGATGAGACATCGTGGCAGTAAACAAGAAAAAGAGAAAAATGATGCTGGCGGTAACTTACGCGATTTTAATGCTGGCGTTAGTATGGACGATATTTCCCATTTATTGGATGATTAAGTCATCTCTTACGATTAATTCGGAAATGTATGTGGCAAGACCACCATTATTTTCGCGGACAATTACGTTCGATCATTATATTGACCTGTTTTTTAACACGACATTTATGCGCAGTATTTGGAACAGCTTCGTGATTGCAGGGATTACAACGGTTGTATGTCTTGTGTTAGGTATTCTGGGGTCCTATGCCATGACCAGGTTGAAATATCCGGGCAGGAATATATTTAAAAACAGTATTATTATTTCCTATTTGATGCCGACGGCAGTATTGTTTGTTCCGATGTATGTATTTGTAAGCGGAATGGGTTTTTATGACAATAAGTATGCATTGTTGATTATTTATCCGACCTTTGTTGTGCCGTATTGCTGTTATATGCTGATGAGTTATTTTAAAGCAATTCCCTATGCGTTAGAAGAGGCGGCGTTGATTGACGGATGCAACAGGCTGCAGACATTATGGCATATTATCGTTCCAATTGCATTGCCTGGAATTGCCGTGGTTGCAACCTTTGCATTCACGATGGCCTGGAATGAATACCTATATGCCATGATTATGACAACAAGCAATGCACAAAAGACGGCAACGGTTGCGATTTCGGGATTCAAATTTGCGGATTCCGCAATTTGGGGAAGGATTATGAGTGCATCCGTGGTGTGTTCTCTTCCGGTTACATTACTCTATATCGTGGCACAAAGTATGCTGATCTCAGGAAAGTATGAAGGCAGCGTCAAATAACATAAAGAGAGAGGAGCAATTATGGACAAGATATATGATGAACTTTTAGATCATGTAAATACAAATTCCAGACCAGGCGAATTGAAAATTACGGATATCAGAGTTGCGGATATTGTAGGTGCACCTATGCATTGTACTCTGGTTAAGGTCTATACCAATCAAGGTCTGGTAGGGTATGGTGAAGTGAGAGACGGGGGCTCCAGAAACTATATTTTAGCTTTAAAGAGCAGAATTATCGGTGAAAACCCTTGCAATATTGATAAGATTTTTCGGAGAATCAAACAGTTTGGCGGACCGGCCAGACAGGGCGGCGGCGTCTGCGGACTGGAAATTGCATTGTGGGATTTGGCTGGAAAAGCTTATGGTGTGCCGGTTTATCAGATGCTTGGGGGTAAATTCCGGGATAACATCCGGGTGTACTGTGATACGGATGTAGAAGGAAAACACACTGGTAAGGAGATGGGGGAAGCGTTAAAGAAACGAATGGAAAAAGGTTTTACATTCTTGAAAATGGATTTGGGAATTGACCTTTTGTATGATATTCCGGGAGCTCTTTGCGCACCGCTTGGTTTTGTAAAAGAACTAAGCACATCTGCCAGAGAATATGAAGCGGTTAGCAGAAATTTGAGTACAGAACAAACAATCATGCGAAACGCGTTTTATGATCATCAAAATATTGCACATCCATTTACAGGCGTGCAGGTTACAGAATACGGTTATGATATTCTCGAGCAATATGTGAAGGATGTCAGGGATGTCATCGGATATGAAATTCCGCTTGCGATTGATCACTTTGGGCATATTGGCGTGGAATCCTGTATCAAGCTGGCAAAGCGGATTGAGAAATATAATATTGCGTGGATGGAAGACATGATTCCCTGGCAGCTGACAGACCAGTATGTCAGACTGAGAAATTCCACCACGGTTCCGGTATGTACGGGAGAAGATATTTATCTGAAGGAAAACTTTAAGCCATTGCTTGAAAAGGGCGGAGTTTCTGTCATTCATCCGGATATTCTTACCAGCGGAGGTATTTTGGAGAATAAAAAGATTGGAGATATGGCACAGGATTATGGTGTCGCGATGGCGGTTCATATGGCGGAGAGTCCGATTGCATGTATGGCGGCAGTACATAGCGTTGCCGCAACGGAGAATTTCCTGGCCCTTGAATTTCATTCGGTCGATGTTCCATGGTGGTCTGATTTGGTTTCCGGATTACCAAAACCAATTGTGCAGAATGGTTATATCATGGTTCCGGATACACCGGGGCTTGGCATCGAAAACCTGGAAGATGAGATCATAAAACAGCATCTGCATCCGGATTACCCGGAGATGTGGGAATCAACAGATGAATGGAATCATGATTATTCACATGACAGAACGTGGTCATAATAGAGTGAAAGGAGCAACCTATGATTTATTATACAAGAGAGCAGATTATGGAACTGACAAGCGAGTGGACCGGTGAGAGACTTGAGGATGGGAGACCAAAGGTTCCTGACTATCTTCTTGAAAAGTTAAGAACTATGACGATAGAGGAAATCTGGCTTCCTTTATATTTGAAGGATTATAAGTTCCAATTTGAAGGTGAGTTAAAAAAACTTCATCATGAGAAAAAACTGGTAGGAAGAGCCGTAACAGCTGTTTTTATGCCGACCAGACCAGACCTTATGAAAGCGGTAAAGGCAGAAGGTGATACACGAGGTTATCTGGGAACCTGCAACCAATGGGTGGTTGATCATCTGGAAGATGGAGATGTGGTAGTTGCCGATATGTACGATAAGGTATGGAACGGAACGTTTGTAGGAGGCAATTTAACAACAGCGATTAACGTACGGACGAAAACAGGAGGCGCTGTCATCTGGGGTGGTGTGCGTGATATTGAACAGATGCAGAAGATTGATACACAGGTATATTACCGTGGAACAGATCCTACACCGATTCGCGAGTGCCTGATGACCAGTTACAATGGTCCTGCAAAGATTGGAAATGCTGTCTGCATGCCAGGCGATATCGTTATGGGAACAACAAGCGGTATCCTCTTTATACCGGCACATCTTGTAGAGGAACTGGTCAACAGTGCCGAGAAATCTCATGCAAAGGATATCTTTGGATTTGCTATGCTGGAAAAGGGAACTTATACCGCGGCAGAGATCGACAGTACGGTATGGCACAAGGCCATGGTAGATGAAATGATCGAGTTTATTGAACATGACAGTTCTTGTGAGAAATACCGCGGCCTGGATTGGTCTTTAGAGATTGACGCCGCGAATGGGGATGAGGAAGCTATCGCGGAGATGATGAAAGGCTATTTGGTATAAAAAACCTCAATTGTAATCCGAAATTCCGTACCCAAGATTTCGGACAAGTGAATATGCAG
>JAWZDV010000057.1:0-18064 GCA_034142505.1 Bacteroides thetaiotaomicron | reverse complement strand
TTTGTGCTCTTGTCTATAATAGTGAAATGATTTTCCCACAGAAAGGCGTCCGCTTTATCGCTATCAATGACGGAGTGGACAGCGCACAGGGCGACAATGATTTTGCCCCTCTGCGGAACATTTTTAACGAATGGCTGGTGAGAGATACGAGCAAGAAAATCAAAGCAGTAAAACGGTCCAAGGGTATGAGCGGGAAGCCCGTCACGAGCAAACCCGTATACGGCTACCTTATGGACGAGGACGAAAATTTCATCATTGACGGGGAAGCCGCCCCTGTCGTGCGGCAGATTTACAGCTTGTGCCTTGCCGGGAACGGGCCGACCAAGATAGCCCGTATGCTCACAGAGCAGGAAATCCCCACGCCGGGAACGCTGGAATACCGTCGGACGGGAAGCATCCGCCGCTACCACCCCGGCTATGAGTGCAAGTGGGCGACCAATACCGTGGTACATATCCTTGAAAACAGGGAGTACACGGGCTGTCTGGTAAACTTCAAAACGGAAAAACCGTCCTACAAGACCAAGCACAGCGTAGAGAACCCCATTGAGAAACAGGCGATTTTCGAGAACCACCACGAGCCTATCATTGACACCCAGATGTGGGAGCGTGTGCAGGAGTTACGCAAGCAGCGCAAACGCCCGAACCGCTATGATGAAGTGGGCTTATTCTCCGGCATACTCTTTTGTGCCGACTGCGGCAGCGTCCTTTACCAGCAGCGTTACCAGAACGCCACCCGCAAGCAGGATTGTTACATCTGCGGGAGCTACAAGAAGCGTACCCGTGACTGTACGGCGCACTTTATCCGCACCGACCTGTTGACCGCCGGAGTGACCGACAATCTGCGGAAAGTTACCAGCTATGCGGCGAAGCATGAAGCCCGGTTTATGAAGCTGCTGATCGAGCAGAACGAGGACGGGGGCAAGCGCAGGAACGCCGCAAAGAAAAAGGAGCTGGAAGCCGCCGAGAAGCGTATCAGCGAGTTATCTGCTATCTTCAAGCGGCTGTATGAGGACAGCGTGACCGGGCGCATTTCAGACGAGCGTTTCACGGAGCTGTCGGCAGACTATGAAGCCGAGCAGAAAGAACTGAAAGAGAGAGCTGCCGCTTTGCGGGCAGAGCTTTCCAAAGCGCAGGAAGCCACGGTAAACGCTGAAAAGTTTATGAATGTTGTCCGCAAGTACACCAGCTTTGAAGAACTTACCCCTACCCTCTTGCGTGAGTTTGTGGAGAAAATCGTTGTGCATGAGTGCAGCTATGACGAGAACGGCACACGCAGACAGGACATTGATATTTACTACTCTTTCGTTGGCAAGGTAGACCTGCCCGAATGACCGCCCGACCTATCCGGCGCAATGCGCAAGTGCTGGATAGGAACGGCAAAATTTTTTACACTTCTATTACTTCTTTATCGCACATTAGAAAAGTCCGCCGGCAGTTCACAGGAAGCAGCCAGACAACCTACCGGCCACGGTACGAACGCGACAGAAGCCGGGACACCGTCCATGATACGCGTAAAACGGCGCCCGTGCAGAAAACCGCCCCTGTATCAAAGGCAGCATCCGCACAGAAACCCAGAAAAATAACAAACAACCTCCGGATTCATCCCCCAAGCCGGGTGAAAGGGATTCTGCTGACCGTATTTGGCGGAATTGGACTGGGACTGACCTCGGCGGGTCTGCTGGCCGTATTTTTAATCTCCTTATTTTCCAGCACGGTGTGGCAGGCAACCTGGGGACTGATCATAGTTCTGCTTATTTTAATAGGAATCTTCGGCACGATGATTGGCAGCGGCAATTCCATCCGCGGCCGTCTGGCCCGTCTGAAACTGTATTTAAAAGAAGCAGACAACAAGACTTACTGCTCGATCCGGGAGCTGGTTGGCTGTACCGGAAAACCTGAGAAATTTGTCATCAAGGATTTAAAGAAGATGATAAAAGACGGCATTTTACCACATGCACATTTAGATGAGAAAAATACCTGCCTGATGCTGGATGATAAGACTTATGAGCAGTACCTCCAGTCAATGGAATCCTTAAAAATCCGCACCCAGGAAACACAAAAGAAACAGATTGACAGCCAGAAGAATGCTTCCCCGGCCGATCACCCCGACGACCAGATGAGTAAGGTAACTGCGGAAGGGCAGGCCTACTTAAAAGCTCTTCGGGAAGCCAATGAGGCTATCCCCGGCGAGGTGATTTCCTCCAAGCTGGACAGGCTGGAGACCATTATTGAGAAGATTTTTGATGTGATCCAGCGCCATCCGGAGCAGTTGGATGATCTGGAACGTTTTATGGAATACTATCTCCCCACCACTGTAAAGCTGGTCAACGCATACCGGGATTTCGACCGGGTGGGAATAGACGGAGAGAACATTTCCATGGCAAAAACAGAGGTAGAGGAGACACTTGACACCATCAACCAGGCCTTTGAACAGCTGCTTGACGGTTTGTATCAGGACGAAGCCTTTGACATCAGCACCGATGCCACCGTGCTTCAGACGATGTTAAAAAAAGATGGATTAGGAAACAGCGATTTTGACAGGAGGGAAGAATCATGAATCAGGATAACAGCAATCAAACTACCCCGGTACTTACATTGGAGCCATTTAAAGAGGAGACTGCGAACAGCCAGGAGGCACTCGTGAAAGAACCTCAGGCGCCGGATATCGATCTCTGGGCAGCTGCCGCCGGCACAACACAGGACACCCAGATTCAGCAGACGAACAACGGAGTACCGGAACCAACCGTGGTTCTGACTCCTGAAGAACAGAAAATGGTCGATGATTTTGCCGCGCAGATTGATTTGAAAGACTCCAACATGGTGCTTCAATACGGCGCGGGCGCCCAGAAAAAAATCGCGGACTTTTCCGAAGGCGCGTTAAACCATGTAAAAACCAAGGATTTAGGTGAGATCGGCGATATGCTGACCGGCGTGGTGAGAGAGTTAAAAAGTTTTGAACCGGAGGAGGAAAACAAAGGCTTCTTCGGTCTCTTCAAACGAAGCTCTGACAAGCTGGACAATATGAGAGCCAAATATGATAAAGCTAAAACAAACGTTGACCGGATCTGCAAGGTGTTGGAAAATCATCAGATTCAGCTTCTAAAAGATATCGCCGTGCTGGACAAGATGTATGAATTAAATACCAATTACTTTAAGGAACTGTCCATGTATATACTGGCAGGCAAGAAACGGCTGGAGCAGGCACAGACAGTAGAATTGCCGGCCTTGGCCCGCAAAGCCGAGCAGACCGGACAGCCAGAGGACGCCCAGGCAGCCAATGATATGGCTTCCCTTTGCGGACGGTTTGAGAAGAAGATTCATGACTTGGAGCTGACCCGTATGGTCTCCCTCCAGATGGCGCCCCAGATCCGTCTGGTGCAGAGCAATGACACGCTGATCTCCGAGAAGATCCAGTCTACCATCGTCAACACGATTCCTCTGTGGAAGAGCCAGATGGTGCTGGCCGTCGGTGTCAACCATTCCAGCCAGGCCGCCAAAGCCCAGAGAGAAGTCACCGATATGACCAATGAACTGCTTCGCAAGAATGCAGAGGTGCTTAAAACAGCTACCATCGAGACTGCGAGGGAATCGGAACGCGGTATCGTTGATATTGAAACCTTAAAGACTACCAACCAGTCCCTGATCACCACTTTGGATGAGGTCGTTAAGATTCAGACGGAAGGCCGCGAGAAACGCCGGGCCGCAGAGCTGGAACTGGCGCGTATGGAAGGGGAATTAAAACAGAAACTGCTGGAAATGAGCCGGTAAAACAACTGCCCATGAGATAAAGAATATATTTTTTATTTCATGGGCAGTCTTTATGGAAAGGAACGGTGATAACAACATGGGATTTTGGATCTTTCTTTTTATTATGAACCTGTTAATACCTGTAACGATGATCGGATTTGGCAGATCCTTCCGGTCACATGCTCCAAAGGAAATCAACTCCATCTACGGCTACCGGACCACTATGTCCATGAAAAACAGAGAAACCTGGGAATTTGCCCATCACTACTGCGGAACCATGTGGTGGCAGACCGGATGGGGACTTATGGGCTTTACGGTAGTCTTTATGCTGACAGCCCTCGGCAAGGATGATGATATGGCATCCATCTATGCCGGAATCATATCTGCCGTCCAGATTTTCTTTTTAATCCTGCCTGTTTTCTTTACAGAAAAGGCACTCAGGAAACATTTTGATAAAGATGGCAAAAAACTTTCATAAAATCGGTTGACATTGACCCGATGTCATAGTTTATCCTAGGTTTCAGGAGGTAAGAGACATGGAATACACAGTGAACCATTTAGCAAAATTGTCCGGCGTATCCACGCGCACTCTGCGGTATTATGACAAGATTGGGTTATTAAAGCCATTACGGATCAGCTCCAACGGCTACCGGATTTATGGGGACGAACAGATTGACCTGCTGCAGCAGATTCTCTTCTACCGGGATTTGGACTTCTGCCTGGAAGATATCAAATCCATCGTCACAGCCCCGGAGTTCGACCGTGAACAGGCACTGGCTGACCACTTAGTCATGCTGGAAGACCGCCGACAGCAGATGGAACTTCTGATTCAAAATGTGAAGAAAACCATTGCCTCCATGAAAGGAGAAACTGTCATGAACAATACAGAAAAATTTGAAGGTTTTAAAAGAGATTTGATAAAAGAAAACGAAGAAACCTACGGTCACGAGATTCGGAGCCGCTACGGCGAGGAAACCATCAACGCCTCCAATGCAAAACTGGCCGGCATGACCCAGGCTCAGTGGGAGGAAGCCAAACAGCTGGAAGAGACCATAAGCAGGCTGCTCACTCAGGCCATCCAAACAGGCGATCCCTCGTCCCCCATTGCCCGGGAACTGTGTGAGACGCACAAAACCTGGCTCACCATGTTCTGGCCGGACAACACCTACACAAAAGAAGGCCACTTAGCACTGGCCGAGGGCTACGTGGCCGATCCCCGCTTCAGAGCCTATTACGACAAGATCGTCGCCGGCGGTGCGGAGTTTTTAAGAGATGCATTAGCCGTCTACTGTAAGCTATAACACCTCAAACTCACAGTTCAAGATCGTCTGGTAAATTTCCTCCTCCGATTTGCACTGCTCCAGGTTCTGAATCAAAGAGGTGGTCTTCACCATCCGAATCAGTGTCACCACGGCCGGAATATGTTCCTTGGCGTCCTTGCTGGCCAGACAGAAGATCACCTTTACTTTCTTTTCACCAAACTCAACCTGCTGGTGGTTCACCAGCAGGCTGAGGCTGGTCTTCTCGATTCCCCCGCTCCCCTTACCATGGAGAAGCGCAAAAGAACCATCCGTCACCGAATAAAATCCCTGTTCCTCAATAAATTCCAACATCCCATCCACATAACTCCGCTCAATAAAACCTCGTTTTAAAAGGAGGGAAGCGCTCTTTTCCACCGCCTGCTGCCAGCTGTATCTCTGATCCGTCAGCGCGATACAGTCGAACTTCAAAAAACTGCTGAAACTCTTGGGATTATGAACCGGCTTCACCGTCTGATACCCCAGTTCTTTCTCAATCACATCCATGACCCGGGCCCGCGTCTTCTCATCCAGAAACGTAAGCCTCTCTTCAATTGCATAGTAACTGGACAATATAGTCTTTCTGGCAACCCCCAGCTCCTCAATCGCCGCCCGGTCCTTTCCCTGCAGAATCGGATTCACCACAATACACGGCCTGGGCAGACGGTTGTTAAATGGAATCGTTGAAAAAACATAATCAATCCCCGCCCAATCCTGATAAGAAGAAATTTTATAGAGAGGAATGGTATCCTTAATATGAATCTGATACTCACTGAGCAGAGATTCCTTCAACATGGTAGTCGTTCCATATCCATGTCCACATACCAGAAGCACCCGCTTATAAGGCGTATTTTTCATTCTTCTGATACTGGCCATGAAGCACACGGTCAGATAGACAATCTCATCCTCATTGGTGATCTCTTTCAGAGTATCCACTTCCCCGCACACCTGCGTCATCAGCCCATACAGCTTCAACTCATCCGGTCCCAGAAGCGAGATCATATTATCCTTAATTTCGATCCCGTCCTGAATCCGCTGGATCAGCGGAATCATGTGATTCAACAATCCCTCCACCAGCATTTTATCTTTGTCAAACGGCAGACTCAGCTGCTTCGACATTTCCGAAATCAGGGAATATGTAACCGCCTCCGCATGTACCGGGTCCACCTTCTCATTCATTCCCGCAAATTTATTAGTAAAATCAAAAAGCTTCGCCATCAGACAGATATGATCCTCCGTCACCGGCCGGTTAATGATACCAGCCAGCTTCCCGGAAAATCTCCCAAACTTTTCCCTGTCAAACTCCGGCACAATCTGCACATCCAGCGGATACTCCTTATCATGGATGATAAACCAGATCAGCACCATGATATTGGACATATACCAGCCATAAGAAGTATTAGTCAGCGTGCAGTGCAAATCCTCCAGCAGTTCATCCACCGCCAGCACAACACTGGGAATCGAGATCCCCTCGAAAGCCATATGGATAATATGAATGCAGTAAAACTCATAGGAATTATAATTCGTAAATGGGTTAATCAGGTAATTAATATATTTTTTAAACTCCTGGTTTAACAGAGTAATTCTCTTCCGCCTGGGCCCCTCCAGAAAAAAGTGGCCATTATAACCAATACTCAGCCCATCCTTAGCCAGCTGTGCATCCAGCATATCCATATCATTTTTAATCGTTGACCGGGATACCTTGAACTGCAGACTCAGCTGATTTAATTTCAATTCTTCATTTTTAAGCAGCAAAATGAGGAGCAGAACCTGAATCCGCTCCTTGCTGGTATAAATCACATCAGACTCTTCCTCCAGCTCCTCCAGATTAAGGCCTTCCGGAAACACAAGCACGCCTTTGGAATGTTTTTCAATCACCGGCTGCCGATTCAAAGAAAGAATATCATTAATTCGATCCACATCATACCGGATGCTCCGCTCCGCCACCTTTAAATCCGCCGCTATTTCTTTATAAGTGGCATTCCGGTGTAACTTCAGATAACGGATAATACTCATCATTCGCCCATTAAACATACCATTCTCCCAAAACCAGAAAGAGAAGACTATCTCCCCATCTTCTCTTTCCGCAATAAATATACCCTTGAAATTCCCCTCAAAAATATCCAGCCATACCCGTTATTTACTGAAAAGTATCCTGAATCTTCTTCATAACCGCGTCTGATTTCTTAATTAAGTCAGAAACACCCATCTTCAGTACCTTCTTCCCTGCAAACCGCTCAATTCCCTCTAATGCCACATCATTCACCAGAATCACGCAGGCCGCCTCATCAATATCCTTCTGATTCAATCTGTTTTCCACACCTGCGCCGCCCTGTGTCTCAATGAGAACCTCAATCCCCAGTTTCTGGCCGGACAGCTTCAACGCCTCAGCAGCCATATAAGTATGTGCTACTCCCGATGGACAAGATGTAATTCCAACTACTTTCATTATAATACCTCCTCATAAAATTTGCTATCAACTTGTTATTTCATTCGAAATCTAAACTTATAAATCTTCAAAACTAATTTCATCCATCCCGTCATCTTCCACTGCTTTTACCGGGCTGTCATCCATATTATTCTTCTTTAATAAGTTTACCATAATTGCAGTCACTAATCCACCTGCCAGTACAGATATGATATACCAGATCCGTCCCTCAACCACCGGAAGCACAATCAGACCTCCCCACGGTGCATGGTTCAAGACACCTGCCAAAAACGGGATAATATTTCCAACTACCGCGCCAACGATCAAAGAAGGAATAACTCTCAGAGGGTCATTGGCTGCAAACGGAATCGCTCCCTCAGTGATACCAACACAGCCCATCAAAATTGCCGCTTTTCCTGCTTCTTTTTCTTCCGCATTATACTTTTTAGGAGCTAACAGTGTTGCAATTCCCATACCAATCGGAGGAGTACAAATCGCAACTCCAACTCCGCCCATCAGATATGGAAGCGTATCTACCTGTGTCTGTGCAAATAACGTTGCCACCTTATTGATAGGACCTCCCATATCAAATGCCGTCATAGCGCCTAAGATTGAAGCCAGCGGAACCTTGCCCACATCTCCAAGGCCAGACAGCCAGGATGTCAGAGACTGCATAATGTAAGCAATTGGAGCGCCGATCAGCCATACAATAATACCGCCCGTGATAAAGGTTCCAACCAAAGGATAAATGAAGATTGATCCAAGTGTTTTTAACGAAATCGGAAGGTTAATCTTCTTTAACTGCTTTACTACAACACCGGCAATCAAACCAGCCGCCATACCGCCCAGGAATCCGGCTCCCATGGTATTGGCCAGATAAGCGCCAATCATACCAGGTGCAAGACCAGGTTTATCCGCAATTGAGTAAGCAATATAGCCGCCTAATACCGGTACAAACAATGTGAGTCCGCCAAGACCAATCTGTGCGAGACCTGCCAGCCAGCCGGTCTCCGGTGTCGCCGCACCTGCCGGATTCAACATAACTGAGATAGAAAACAGAATACCACCGGCCACAATAAACGGAATCATGTGGGATGTACCTGTCAAAATATGTTTCTTCAGCGTCTTAATATACTCTTTCATCACTTACCCCTCCAACACTTCTGATAAAATTTGATAGACCTCTTCTTTGCTGCTGTTTCTCAAGGATTCTCTAAACTCTTCATGCATCAGTTTCCTTGACAGGTTTGCAAGAATCTTCATATGGGTATCTCCCGCCTCAGAAACCGGAACCGCAATCATGATCACCAGGTCCACCGTATCCCTGCCGTCCTCATTCCAAACCACCGGATTTTTCGTGCGTCCAAAGCACACCGATGCTTCCAGCACATGATCCGTCTTCCCATGAGGCAGTCCCATATCAAATCCCACAAACGTCGGCGCAATTGCCTCTCTTGCCAGCACATCCTCATAAAATTCCTTCACATCCGTTATTTTTCCAGCCACATGAAGTTCCCTCACCAAAGTCATCAGAACGTCATTCTTCTCAGTCGCATCAATGTCAAACACAATACAATTTTCACTCAACAATCTGCCCATGCTTCAACCTCTCCTGTCTGTTTTTGTTTCTGACATAATCATAATCAAAAACAGTGGAGTTGAACAGTTAGAACATTTGCAAAAACTTTTTACAAAAAATGGTATCTGATATAAAAAATGTGTAAGCCAAATCAATCCGGCTTACACATTAAATATTGATAGACATCTCGTTTGCTGATGCCTCTGTCTTTTGCTACCATCCGCATAGCTTCCTTTCGGTCAATTCCCTGGCTCTCATACTGCTCCATATGATCCTCAATCGACATCTCCTCCCAGGATTTCTCCTGCTCTTCCCGAAGCTTTGAAATGCTGAGTCCTTCGATGACAATCACGCACTCCCCCTTCGGTTCCTCTCTTTCATACCGCTCCAGCGCATCCTGAAACGTGGTCCGATACGCCTCCTCATACCGTTTAGTCAATTCCCGGCATATGGTGATCCTGCGGTTGCCTAGAGCCTTTAAAAGCTCCTCCAGCGTCCTTACCAGCCGGTGAGGCGCTTCATAGACAATCACCGTTCTGGTCTCCCGTTTCAACTCTTCCAGTATCCACTGTCTCTCCTTCTTATCCACCGGCAGAAAGGCCTCAAAGCAGAATCTCCTGGTAGACATCCCGGAGATTGTCAACGCCGTGATACAGGCCGCCGGCCCCGGCAGAGATGTCACTTCCACCCCAGCCTCATAACACTGCTTCACCAGTTCTTCCCCCGGGTCCGAGATCCCCGGTGTCCCCGCATCCGTCACCAGCGCAATATTCACCCCTGCCAGTAACTGCTCCACCAGATATTTGGCCTTATCAATCTTATTAAACTCATGATAACTGGTCATCGGAGTCTTAATCTCAAAATGATTCAACAGCTTAATACTATGTCTCGTATCCTCCGCCGCAATCAAATCCACTTCGTTCAAGGTCTTCAACACCCGAAGCGTAATATCATCCAGATTCCCAATCGGCGTTGCACACAAATATAACTTTCCTGCATCTCCCACGTTCCAAACCCACTTTCACTGTCGGCCGCACCACTCACAACAAGCCCGGCCTCTATCTATAATCTTCTCTCTTCTATCGCTTACCGCCACCATCAATATCCATAAACATCACAGATCTCATCCGTATAAACCCCAGGCTCCTTGAACACGATAACCGGCGCCTCCACCTTAATCATAGACCGCCCGCCGCGCACCGACTCAATCAACACCATATTGGCCTCTTTGTCCACAAACGGATGCACCAGCTTCATCCGCTTCGGTTCCAGCTTATACTTCGTAAGCGCCGCCACAATCTCAATCAGCCGGTGGGGCCTGTGCACCATATAAAATCTCCCGCCAGGCTTCAACACCTTCGATGCCTCCCGCACCACATCCTCCAGCGTACACAGCACCTCATGCCTGGAAATCGCCTTCTGGGCATCCGGATTCTTGAGTCCATGGGCATCATTCATATAAGGCGGATTTGACGTTACCACATCAAAAGAAGCCATGCCAAACAGTCGGCTGGCTTCTTTGATATCGCCTGTCACAATCTCAATTTTCTCTTCCTGATGATTGCAGAGAACACTTCTCGCGGCCATTTCCGCCATCTCTTCCTGAATCTCCAACCCGGTAAAATGCTTCCCGTCCGTCTTCGCCTCCAGCAAAATCGGGATAATCCCCGTCCCTGTCCCTAAGTCCAGCGCCCGTTCCCCGTCTCTCACATTGGCAAATCCCGATAACAGCACCGCGTCCATCCCAAAACAAAACCCGTTTTTCTTCTGGATAATCCGGTACCCGTTCCGCTGAAGATCATCAAAGCGTTCCCCGTCCTTTAGATTAATTGTCATCTAACTTAGACTTTCCTTCCTTTTTCTCAAGCGCTTCCAGCTTCTTAAGTTCATCGTCCACACGGACCTTTTCCTTCTTACGTCTCGGCTTGAATTTCAGCTGCTCTACTTTGTACTCCCGGATCTCTTTCTCATCCCGGTCCACCGTCACAACCACCTTCACCAGCTGTCGAAGCACATTCACACCGTGAACCTCTCCTTTCAGCCCGTCATCCGTAGTCACATAATCACCGATTCCCGGAAGCTTGCTGTTTAAGTACTCATAAGTCTCTTCCTCATTCTTCAGACAGCACATCAGTCTTCCGCACACACCCGAGATCTTTGTCGGATTCAGCGAGAGATTCTGCTCCTTCGCCATCTTGATGGAAACCGGAATAAACTCCGATAAATAAGAATGGCAGCACAACGCGCGCCCGCACACTCCGACACCGCCTACAATCTTCGTTTCATCCCTGACTCCAACCTGGCGCAGCTCGATTCTCGTCTTAAACACCGCCGCTAAATCCTTCACCAGCTCCCGGAAGTCAATTCTTCCATCCGCCGTAAAATAAAACAGCACCTTATTATTGTCAAAGGTATACTCCACGTCAATCAGCTTCATCTCCAGATTATGCTTCCTGATCTTCTCCAGACATACCTTAAAAGCCTCTTTCTCTTTCTTCTTATTGTTACTCTCCGTAGCCTCGTCTTCCGCATTCGCCATACGGATCACCGACTTTAACGGCAAAACCACCTTGCTGTCCTCCACCTCCCGGCTTCCCAGAACAACAAATCCATATTCAATCCCCCGGGCCGTCTCCACAATCACATGGTCGCCCGATTTAATATCAAACTTCCCAGGCGAAAAATAATAAATCTTGCCCGCATTTCTAAATCTCACACCAATTACTTTCGTCATGTATCTAGTTCTCCTTCATAGCCAGCAGCATCAACTCCATGGCTAATTCAAAATTCACATTCGCATCCAGCCGGACTCTCGCCTTGTCAATGGCCTGTAATATATTCTCAAAACCGTCATAGCCGGTATTCTTGCTCATCTCATTAATAATCGTATATTCATCTTTAAAAATCAGCAGATTAGCGTCCTTCGTCACCTTAAACATCAAGGCGTCCCGATACCAGATCTGCATAAAATCAAGACATTCATAAATATCCAGATTCTCATCCTTCAGCTTGCGGATATACTCCAAAAGCTCCGAGATATCCATAACCTTCACATGCTTCAGCAAAAACAGCACCGAGTCATACAACACCCGGAATTCCTCCGAGCTGGCCAGCTTGATTGCCTTTCCCAAGTTCCCCCTGGAAAATGCCGCATAAAGTTCCGCATTGCTGTCCGATACCCCCATATTGCCTGTCAGATAACCCTTAATCACATGGTCCGGAAGCGGCCTCAGTTTCAACTGCACACACCTGGATAAAATCGTCGGAAGAAATGCCTCCGGGTTGGTGGTCAGCAGAATAATCACCGCATAAGACGGCGGCTCCTCAATGGTTTTTAACAGCGCATTCTGCGCCTGCACCGTCATCTTCTCCGCCTCATCCACAATATAGATTTTATAATAACTGCTGTAAGGCCGTATCATAATGGTATCATTGATCTGCTCCCTGATATCATCCACACCGATACTGGCCGGCTTGTCATGATGCACATAGATTAAATCGGGATGGTTGCCCGACAGCACCTGTTTACAGGCATGGCACTCCATACATGGCTGGCTCTTCCCCTTCTCACACAACAGCGTCAGGGCAAATGCATTCGCCAGAGACTTCCGTCCCATACCGGCTTCCCCTGACAGGATGTATGCATGAGAAACCTTCTGGGCCTCTATCGCCTTTTGGAAATGCTCTTTAATCATCTCATGTCCTAAAATATCCTGAAAAACAAGCATGGTATGTCCTCCTGATTTTACCTATACCTGTTAAGTATATCACATTATCAAAACTCTGTATAGAAAAACTATAAATCTAAATGCTGGCAAATCATCTCATGAATCGCCTCAATAGACTTCATCCGCCCCTCTTTATCACAACACGGAATCCGCTCCCACCCGTACTTCTCTCCCAGCAGAAGACTGTTCTCATAAGACTTAGTCAAAAACTCCTGATTGGACTCATGAATATCCTTTTCCGTCTCATGGGTAAACTTATTCTCCCGGTCCTTCATCAACCGGAATGTGGTATCCGGATTCACATCCAGGAAAAATACCTGATCCGGCACCGGAAGCCCCCCCTTCACAAACTCAAAATCATACTCCCAGTCCAAGAACCGAAGCTTCTCCTCCAGCCCCTCGATCTTGGCCGTCTGATGCAGCATATTGCTGGTCACATAACGGTCGCAGATCACAATATGATTCTCGTCCGCCTCATAAAAATCTTTCCAGTCCTTGATATAAGATGCAAACCGGTCCACTGCATAAAAAGAAGACGCCACATACGCATTTACCGCAAACGCGTCATCCCCAAATTCCTTCCCCAGATACATTTTTACTAAAGAGGAAGACGGACTGTCATAATTAGGATAGGACACCTTTTGCACCTGCTTCCCAGCCTTCAACAAATACTCATATAACAGCTCCGTCTGCGTCGCCTTTCCACTTCCGTCACTGCCCTCAATCACAATTACTTTTCCCATGGTTTTCTCTCCTCTATCACGTCTATGGTCCTAAGACTCTCATCCTTCAATCCCTGAACCGCCAGTCCCATCTCACGGTATCTTAAAACCGTGTCAATGATTTCCTGCTTCAACACCTCGCCCGGAGCAGCAATCGGAATTCCCGGCGGATAAATATAAACATACTCCCCCGAGATTCTTCCCGCACTGTCCGCCAAAGCCACCGTCTCTTTCTCTTTATTGACTGCCTCATAAATTGTCATCCTGATATCCGGGAGAAATGCCGCCGTGTCCAGTCTTCCCTCCGTGCTTTTCTGTCCACACAATTCCCCGTCAATTTCCAACAGGGCATCTCTCAGCCGCCCAATTCCCTCATCCGTATCCATAACCGACAGAATTGCCGTCACATAATTGTCCGTGCACATCTCCATCTCCAAATGATACCGTTCTCTCAAAATTCTTTCCAGCCTTGCCCCAGTCAAATCAGTACCACCCGTTAAGATTATCAGCTTTGTGAGATCCAAATCATAAACCCCGGCCTCCCCAATCACTTCCGGCCCCAGAATCGACAGATTCTTCATCTGTGATAATTCAGCCCGCAGCTTCTTCACCTTTTCAAGCAGCATTTCCATCCGCTCTCGTCCGCTCAACTCGGCCTGCATTCTCTCGGTCTGCTCCGCCTGCTTCCCTGAACCTTCCATATACCGGATACAGTTCTCAATCCCAGCCATCAACACATAAGAAGGACTGCTGCTCTGATAGATATGCAGATACCGTTCAATCTTCTCCACATCCACATACCCCTCTTTCACGTGAAGCAATGCCGTCTGCGTCAAAGATGGCAGTGTCTTATGTACACTCTGGATCACCACATCCGCCCCAAGCTCCAGCGCGGAAACCGGCAGATCCTTCCCATACCGGAAATGCGCTCCATGCGCCTCATCCACAATCAATGGAATTTTGTAATTATGACAAATATTTGCAATAGTTTTAATATCCGATACAATTCCATCATAAGTAGGAGAAACGACAAAAACTGTGGAGATTTCCACATTAGTTTTCAACATATCCTCAATTTCGTCAGGAAGTAATCCACCTTGTACACAGGTATTCGTCAACAAATGTGGATAAATGTACATTGCCTGCAAATGATTGAGGAAAACCCCGTGATATGCCGATTTGTGGGAATTCCTGCTCATCAAAATTGTGTCTGAATTGTTTGTCGTCCCACAGATGGCGCTCAAAATCCCGCAGCTGCTTCCATTCACCAGATAATACGTTCTGTCCGCCCCATAAACACGAGCCGCCCACTCCATAGATTCTCTCAGAATCCCCTCCGGGTGGTGCAGATTATCAAACCCGTCGATCTCCGTAATATCAATCGAAAACGGATTCGGAAATTCCCGTGCAAACATCCCGCCAATCTGTCTCTTATGCCCCGGCATATGAAACGGATAATAATCAGATTTTCCATATTCTTTTAAACGCTCCAACAGCCCGGAATCCTTAACCATCAATGCTCTCCTCTTTTCTATCTGCCATTGTAGCACAAAGAAAAGAGGTTCGTCAAAACATTCATTTCATCTTGTGTAACTTAGTCACAGAAATTACATTACCCAATGTGTTATAGTTATACCAGAAGTTGAGAAAGCTAATAGCAGAACTTAAAATCAGGAATATATGGAGGAAAATCATATGGCATTAGAACATTTAAATCAAGGGAACTTTGACACAACCATCCAGTCTCATGACGGCTTTACCGTTGTAGACTTCTTCGCAACCTGGTGCGGACCATGTAAGATGTTTACCCCAATTCTGGAAAGCGCCGCCCAGAAACTTCCGGACGTTCATTTCTACAAAGTAGATATCGACGCTGACATGTCTCTGGCTGAGCGTTATCGAATTATGACCGTACCGACACTGCTGATCTTCAAAGGCGGCCAGCTGGTAGACCAGTCCGTAGGCGTTATCTCCGAGCAGCAGCTTGAAACGATTCTCGCAAGACATTAATAATTCCATTCCTAACAGGAAAATCCCTTTCGTCATTAACACAGACAAAAGGGATTTTCCTGTTATTGATATTTTTTTGCTTTTGCGTAAGTGAAATTATAGGTCCTCCAGGACATTTTCTTATCATTACTTCCAAAGAACCTATTTACATAATCATGTTCATCTATAGAGATCCCTTTCAGTTTCGCTACCTCCGGCGCCGCGTCGGCCGACAGGTGAGTAATATAATAAATATCCTGATAACCCCATTCATCCACATAGCGGCAGTTATATTTTGCTATGATAAAATCTGGTTTTGACCAGCTAAGTACCATATAAGCCATTGATATTACCACAAGACAATATCGAAACAGTGGAAATGTATTTCTATATATGATTAAAAGCACACCCGCCATCAAAATTGCCAGTACTACTAAAAACCAAAGCACCAAAATCCGAAGCAGTGTCAGATGATATTCTGATATATACAGAATCATCCGGTAAGCTGCCGAAGCCATCATCACGTAAGTACAAAGACTGATAACAGTCAGTACTCCATTTAATATCCTGCTTTTCCTGAAATACTTTAAACATAGCAGCACAAGCACCAGATTTAAAACCGACACAAAAACCAACTGGAAGAATCCCTGCCTCGCATACTCCGAATATGTCATATTGTCCGGCAGAACCCCTTTCCCCATAAACAGATACACAATCTGGATTCCACAGAACATTACATACAACAAACCTACAAGTCCCATAGCCGTAATTGCCACTATCGGTTCCTGTTTTCTCCGGTCCTCCGATGTTTCACTGATTCCCTTTCTGCTCACCTCACAGATGATGCAGTAACATACAATCATACCAAACAGTGTCTTGCAGATCACGCCAATCACAGTTCCCGGCTTCAGGAACGTATCTAAAAACGTGGTAAGAATATCCTGAAACACCATATCCGCCTCAGATAACAGAACCGTAAGCAGAGACACCAGCGGAATTGCAACCGCAACTCCCAAAAGCACCATTACCAGGTTCCGGCTCTTCTGGCTCTTCAAAGACTTCACATATGCTGCACAGTGCTGAAATGGATACCCCAAAGCACAGACTGCCCGGAATATAAACTGGATAATCGAACAGAAGTATTTTCCTATATTCCAGGAGTCATCGTGATAAAACTGATGCAGCCAGAACACCCACCAGAGCAGCAACACCGCCTGTTTGTTAAAAAACAAAAAGAAATAATTGGCCGTCCGACAGGTTGAAATACTGATTAATAGTGAGGTACCTGCCAGGTAATAGGACCATCGCTTCACTTCCACGTTCATCTTCTTCAAAACAAGATATGCAATCCCATAGCTGACAGCAGTAAACACCGGCACCAAAATCCCCGATGTGTTCTTATAGAGACAAAGAGAATAAAGCACACCGAAAGCAAAACTGAGCAGCCCATAATAACCAAACTGATCCCCAATCACCTTTACACAGGCTTCCTGTCTGTCGTTCTCCTGTTTGATAGCCGCCATCTCCGCCTGCCTGGCAAGCTTCTGCTGATAAATTCTTTGTTCCTGTTCGCTCATTGGCCGTTTCTGCTCATTCATAGGCTGTTCCTGTTCATTCACAAGTCGTTCAGCCCCCTCTTCTTCTTTGACCGGTTCCGGTACTACATTTTGCATATCATCGTTCATCTGATCACTCATTTTGAATCCTCCTCTCCATCATCCACGTATTGCAGAATATCCCCCGGCTGACAGTCCAGCACTTTGCAGATAGACTCCAATGTGGAAAACCGAATTGCCTTTGCTTTATTATTCTTTAAAATTGATAAGTTCGCCATAGTGATATCCACCTCATTTGACAACTCCGTCAATCCCATCTTTCTCTTCGCCATCATGACGTCCAAATTAACAATAATCCCCACAGCCCACCTCCTATATCGTCAAGTCATTCTCTTCCTTATACCGAATCGCCTCACCAAACACCTGGGCCAGCACAATACTGAACAACCCTGCAATGCAAAATACAATCAAAATCACAATCGTAGACGGAGTAGGAGACAAAGGAAGCCGCACTACCGACATCGCTCCTATCAGAAAAGCGCATTTGCTCATTATCTTTAAAGAAGCTACATTACTATCCACAAAAGCATCTTCATTCAACACAGTTATAAACATTTTCCTCAGTTCATACACAATCCTGATACAAAACACCCCGGATATCATATAGATCACACACTGAGAAATATAATATTTCCGAAACACCTCAATATAGAATCCCACATAATGAAATGCAACTGGAATCATTGCCGTCAAAAATATTCCTGCATAAAACATCAGATCCAGCAGCCGCTTTGTAAATCTCACCAGCCCATTGTTCATAACTACCTCCTAAATCACACAAATTTTTCCATATCTGTAAAAGAACTATATCACAACAATTTCTATTTTTCAATATATTTTTATTGTTTTTCAATAAATTAATATTGATTTATAGTAAATATTAAGAAATATTTTATCATTAGGATGAATTGCAACCTGAGATTCCAATTTGTAGCGCAAGAATCCAGTTTTATAAAT
>JAWZDV010000056.1:0-1617 GCA_034142505.1 Bacteroides thetaiotaomicron | reverse complement strand
CTTTCTACTACAATATATTTATGGTTAATAACCCTTACAGCCAGTAAGGAATTATCCATCTTGTTGCTTAAGCTGTTATAATGTTGGAGCAATCGGTATATCGGTTTCCTTTCTTGGACTTCGCGTCCGTTCAACAGACTGATAACCAGCTCCTCATTTGCAGCGTTCGTTTTATGCAGGTTGAACTGCCTTCGGTACGTTCGTGTCACACCACAGTAGATTGAATAGGCAATGAGTAAAACTGGTACTTATCTATTGCAATAATCTTAAGGAGTGACAAATTTATGAACATGAACGCAGTTGGTATTGATGTTTCCAAAGGGAAAAGTATGGTCGCCATTCTCCGGCCTTATGGAGAAATCGTTTCTTCTCCCTTTGAAATCAAACACACTTCCAGTAACATCCGATCCTTGATAGCGCAGATCAGATCGATCCAAGGTGAATCCCGCATCGTTATGGAACACACTGGCCGTTACTACGAACCACTGGCCCGTGAGCTTTCTCTGGCAGGTCTTTTTGTAACTGCCGTAAATCCCAAGCTCATTAAAGACTTCGGAGATAACTCTCTCCGCAAAGTAAAGTCTGATAAAGCTGATGCTGTAAAAATAGCCCGTTATACACTTGACAGTTGGACAGAATTGAAACAATATAGTCTTATGGATGAAATACGCAATCAGTTAAAGACTATGAACCGTCAGTTTAGCTTCTACATGAAACACAAAACAGCTATGAAGAATAACCTCATCGGCATTCTCGATCAGACTTACCCTGGTGTAAATACTTACTTTGACAGCCCTGCCCGTGAGGACGGCAGCCAGAAGTGGGTTGATTTCGCCACTACATACTGGCATGTGGACTGTGTTCGTAACATGTCATTCAACGCATTTGTCGACCATTATCAGAAATGGTGCAAACGCAGGAAGTACAACTTCAGCAAAGACAAAGCTGAAGAAATCTATGGAGCTGCCAAGGAACTTGTTCCTGTGCTTCCAAAAGATGACCTAACCAAGCTGATCGTAAATCAGGCCATAGAACAATTAAACACGGCTTCCAAGACCGTGGAAGAACTCCGTACCCTGATGAACGAGACAGCCGCCAAACTGCCGGAATATCCCGTTGTTATGGGAATGAAGGGTGTCGGCCCGTCTCTCGGACCTCAGCTTATGGCTGAGATTGGAGATGTCACACGTTTTACTCACAAAGGTGCTATCACTGCATTTGCTGGTGTAGATCCGGGTGTCAATGAATCAGGAACTTATGAACAAAAGAGTGTTCCAACTTCCAAACGCGGCTCATCTTCCCTTAGAAAAACCTTATTTCAGGTCATGGACTGTCTCATCAAGACAAAGCCGCAGGATGACCCTGTATATGCATTTATAGATAAGAAACGTGCTCAGGGAAAGCCTTATTACGTCTATATGACCGCAGGTGCTAACAAGTTTCTGCGTATCTATTACGGAAGAGTAAAAGAATATCTTATGTCCCTTCCGGAATAAGGAATACCACATCCTTTCAGACTAGCGGATAACGGTGGTCTATTTGGTGTACCTGAAATTCAATCAACAATAAATCTTGAAAATTTTTCATTTTCCTATTGACTTTTTATTTGCAGGCTGT